>JBFXDD010000013.1:34052-114920 GCA_050181465.1 Planctomycetota bacterium | reverse complement strand
CGTGGATTGGAGCTCGACGTGCCCGGCGCCAAGTCGACGACAACACGAGTCCCGGCCGGAGTTCCGTCGGTGCACCAGAGTTCTTCCCCGAGTGCCGGTGTCCAGAGTCCGAAGAACGCGAGCGAGCCCTCGACCGTGATGCCGTAACCGTTGAAGGTCGCGTCCGTCGGGGAGAGCCGCGTCACACTTTGCGTGGTCGAGTCCACAGCCCACAGCGCGCCGAAGTGAACGAAGATCGCCGAGTTGCCGATGGCGGAGAGTGCCGTGAAAGCAGTCCCGCTTGGACCCGGCGTGTAGTCGACGACCATTCGAGTGCCGCCGGTCGTTCCGTCGGAGATCCACAGCTCGGCGCCGTGGATGAGGTCATCCGCGACGAACCACACCTTCCCGTTCGCGGACGCGGTCAGGCCACCGATGGCGGAGCTGAACGAGGTGTCGATACCCGGATGAATGTCGGCGAGCAGAGCCTGCGCGCTCAGCGAAGCGCTGGCTGCGAGCAATGCGACGAGGGAAGCAAGAGGAGAACGCTTCATGAGGATTCGGCCCTAGGCAATGTTCGTGCCTGACGCTTCGTGGGCTTCAAATGGCCCAGAACCTGACAGTCTAGTCCCAAACGGGTGTCGGTGTGCGGACGGCCGCGTCGCGATTCGGACGGGTTGCGACCCGCTGCGCCGGCCCAGCGGCATGCGGTGCGAGGCGGGCGGTGTCGATCCGCGTCTTGCCGACGCGCCAGCGCGTAGGAGATGGTCTCTAGAATTTTCTCAGGGTCGCGTGCGGTGTTTCTTCCGCCGCGTGCCTTCTAGGAGGTGTCCCCAGCTCCCCACTCCAAGCTCCTCACATGCTCTACCCCGATTTCGAGTCCTTCTATGCGGCCGAGGTCCCCAAGCTCCGTGACTGGCTTCGTGGCCACAAGGCGCCTGATCCGGAGAACGTTGCCCACGAGAGTGGAGCGCGCGCCTGGAAGTTCGCTCGCCACTGCCCGGAGAAGTGGACTCAGCCGTACCTGAGGAAGATCGCGCGGGGGATCCTCAAGCGAGAGGGCGAGCGCTATGGGCATGTCGTCTTTCAGTTGGACGAAGAGCTCGGCGCGGACGATGCCGACGACCTGCCCACACTGGATCGCTTGTTCGGCGGTTCGCTGCCGGTGGGGTCCGAGGATCTTCGGCGACGAGGCGAGGGTCTTCGCGAGGTGCTCCGAGACGATCTCAACACCGCGCAGCGACTCGCGCTCGCTTTGCCCGACCTCTACAACCAGCCGATCAGCTTCGTGGCGCAGGTTCTGCTGCGCAGCGACGATACCGTGAATCGTCGCCGCCGCGAGGCGAAGTCGATCTTGCAAGACGCGAACCTGAGCGGCGACGGCTCCGCCTGCGAGATCCGGCTCTTCCTGCTGGACCTCCCGCAGGACCGGGCGCGGAATGTGGCTCGGCGCAAGCAGACGGTGTTTTCACTCGACGCTCTCCCCCGGCAACCTAGCTTGGATGCAGAAGGGCGCTTCGAACTGGACGTGCTGCGCCCCGCAACCCTCGCCGAGCCCTTCGAGTGCCGCGCGATCGTGCATGCGGTGGCGCCAACGCGCAAGCTCGTGATGAGCTACGCGACCGAGGTCGAGTGGACCGGTGCCAACGAGGTCGGCTGGTCGATGAGTCTGGCGCCGCGATTCGAAACCGCGGTTTCCGGCGCTGACATCCGCGCGGTGTACTTCTTCGAGGGCGACTACATCGCCGGGAAGGACTGAGGCCCCGGGGTGAACCGTCGCGCGCGCTGGCCCAGGCGATTCGTGAGCGCCTGCTGCGATCGCCGCGACTCGCGCCCGTCTTCGTCGCTACGTCCGGCTTCGTCCTGGCAGCGCAGCGACGGCTACGCTGCGGTCGTCGACCGTCGTAGCTCCTTGCCGGGCATCGACTCGTGTCGATCTCGCGACGACGTTCACGAATAATCCGGGCTAGAGCGGCTGAGGGGCGACGTGATTGCAAGGTGGCTGTCACTCGCCGAGTTTGGGTCAAGTCCGCTCGGCGAGCTCAGCGAGCCAGCGGTCCAAACGTTCGAAGTCTGATTGCAGCAATGCCCGAACCTCGGCCGCGTGCCGAGCGAGAGCCGTGAGCCTCGCGGCATCGAGCGGCACCGCGTAGGCGTGGCGGAAGAAGTGCCTGAATGCAAGGAGCTCACGGAGTGCTGGCAGTGCCGCCGTCGAGACGATCGCGGGGCGGATGCCGGGCACCTCCATCGCCATGGTGTCGAGCAGCGAGCGGTGCCAGTTGGCGCCGGACGGATCCGTCTGGAACACCTTGGCGATCCGGGCCAGTGCCGCCTCGATCGTGCCGTAGGCATGGTGCAAGGCGACCGCCGCCCGAGCCAGAACGCCGGGGTCATCGGTTGTGGGGCCAAGTGCCAGGCTGCCCAGCTCCTCGACCCGCGCGACGAAGGCGGCGTAGTCGCTTCGAACCTCGACCCGTAGGACCTGCAGTGCGCCGTTCATAGGTCGACCCCCTCCAGGTTCAGGCGTTCCAGCATGCTCGCCGAGGCGCGCTCGATCTCCACGAGGTCCACCGGCGCTTCGAACAGCCCGGTCAGGTCGGCGATCGCGGCGAAGTAGCCCCGTGGATCGAGCCCCTCCACTGCGAGATCGACATCGCTGCGCTCGGTCGTGCCACCCCGCGCGAGTGACCCGAACAGCACGACGCGGCGCGCACCGTAGCGCTCGAGGAGCAACTGCTTGGCGGCCGGCAAGTGCTCGCGCAGGGTCTGGGCGCGCGCCTCGGCGCGTGACCTGCATTCCGCCCGAGCGCGGCGCCAGCGCGCAGCCATTTCTTCGATCGATACGGTCATGCCTTGCGAGAATATAACGCCGGCGGATCTTCCGCCGACCGTACCAACCCGCGCGACAGGCAACCCAGGGCCTGCACCTGGCAGACTCCAAGGAGAGCGACTCGAGGCGAGAGGAGACTCGCTCCTTCTAGCCTCGAGGCAGAGGTTCGGAGGTGATTTGGTGGTGAGGGGAGGGAACATGCCCAAGAGAAGGTGCGGCGCGGCGGGGATCTGTCGCGGTGCGCCGCGCGCCGCTGGCAACTGCATGGCTGGCGCGAAGGTCACCGGTGAGCGCGGTGATCTCCGCGGTGGCTTCGCGCGCGAGGCGGAATGCGTCGAGGTCGAGCAGTGAGCGGCGGCGGCGATCGAGGGTGGTCGCTGCGCGTGAGGGCAGCAGATCGTCGACGATCTTGCGGGCTTGTTCGGCGCACTGTTACGCGGCGGCGCGCTGTTGCACGGCGGCGCGCTGAGCTTCGGTGAGCGGCAAGTCCTCGCTGCGCACGCTGTAGCCCCGCGCGGTGCGGGTGGCCGGTAGCCGCTTGCACTCGATCCACTGTCGGATCGCGCGAGGGCTCCGGCCCAGGAGGGCGGCGGCCTCCTTGATGCTGAGGTTCATGAAGGAGCCAGCGCGAGGGAAGCGGAGTTCCGGTCATGCTCGGGAGAAGTTCCGAGGGGCCGGCGGCGTTGCGCGCCGCGGGAGGAAGTCGCGCGGAAACGCGGAAGCGCAGGGCTAGGCTGCGGGGGTAGGTTGGCAAGAACCGCGCAGTCGTGGGCTTCCGCGGGGAAGGCTGCTTCCCCGGTACGGGGAAGGTCAGTGCCTTACGCGGGGCCTGAGCGCGCTGTGGTGCGGAGGGTGCTGGGCTGAGTGCGCCTTGGGAACTTCAAGCGAGGAAGCCGGCTACCGCCGCCGCCTTGCCCCTTCCCCTTCTTGAACACTCCGAGAGTCGATTATCGATAGCCAAGTCCGGCTCGGGAGCGGGCGGCGAGCACCACGCGGAAGCCGTTGAGCCTGAGCGCGACCGCGGGGAGGTTCCTGACGCGGAACGCGGAGCGACAGAAGCCGGGGAGGTTGACGAACGAGCCGCCACGGAGGACGCGCCAAACGGCGCTAGAACCAAGTACCAAGGGATCGACCCTGAGCTCCCCGTCCGTGGGGTAGGGGCGATAGGCGTCTTCGCACCACTCCCAAACTTGCCCGTGCATGTCGAACAACCCGAAGCCGTTCGGATGCTTCCGTCCAACCGCGTGCGGCCGATTCTGGGCGTTGCGCATGGTCCAGGCGTGCTCATCGAGTCGATCCTCCGGGCAACTCCACACCGACCACCCCTGCGCGCCGGCGCGAACTGCGAACTCCCACTCCGCTTCGCTGGGAAGGCACGGCACCTCCGACTCCTGCAGGCACTCGAGCTGCTGCCGATTCCAATCCAGCCAGCGACAGAACATCCGCGCCGCCAGGTGCGAGGCGTAGGTGACCGGGAGATCGTCGTACGACTCATCACTGTCTGCGATGCGCCGGCCCTTCCACTTCCCGATGCACTGCACCGTGTCGTCGATTTCCATCCGGTGAGAAGGCCAGAAGCAACGGTACTGCCGAACCGTGATCGGCGTGCAAGCCATGGCGAAGGCCGACACCTGCACCGGATGTTGTGGCCACTCGTTGGCCTCACCTTGGCCCTGAGGCGATCCCAGGTCGAACCTGCCGCCCGGGAGGCGGACGAACATCGCCTCCGGAAAGAGCCTCGGATCGAACTTGCCGAAGCGGCTGCGCAGGGTTCCTTGGCAGGTCAGGACTCGCTCCGCCAGCACCTCATTCGCAGACAAGGCTGCCAAGACGTCATCGATCAGGAGCAGCTCGCCTGGATCATCGCAATGCTGCGTGCGCTCGACGAGCACATCGAGAAGTCCGCTCGGATCGGCGGTGGAGATGACTGCGCTCGCATACAGCGGGATGCGATCCGTCAGTCGCATGGTCAGACTCTCATACAAGTCCCGTCCGGTGACGGCGCTCTTCACGTCCTCATCGCTTCGTCGTGTCGCATCGAGCGCGATCGCAAGTAGCCACGGTGGACAGCGGTCGGCTTGCCGACACTGTCGCGAAGCAGCGCGCCGTGGTGTTGCCGAAGATAGTCCGCCACGAGCCGAAGCGAGCCCTGCTCGCCTTCCGGGCAACTGGCCACGCGCGCAACTCCGCCGGCCAGCGCTTCGATCCAGAACTCTTGCAGGACCTCACCCGCAACTCGCGGCACCCGTAGTTGGGCGAACACCGGCCGCGCCGATCGCAGCGGACGGTTCTCGGCGGAATCCCAGTGCGGAGAGATCTCGTTCCAATGATCCTTCCCGTCGTGAAGGTATACGTCGCTGTAATCGGCAGCACGTGCATCGTCGTCCTTATCCCAGCGATCCAACAAGCGTTGTTCCCAACTCTTGATCTCGTCCGCCGTTGGCGCGAGGCGCATCTGCTTCACCAGTTCCGATGGCGTGACGTTGGCGAGGATCCGCGCCGCGATCTCACGGCCGACCAGCGCTTCTTGGAAGCTGCGGTGCCAGAAGCGCCAAGTGCCTTCGAGGGAAGCTCGCTCACCGACCCTTGCGTCCTCGCGACGCACGTCGCGCGCGAAGAGGCTCGTTCTCGACTCGATCTCAAGCAGGAACGAGGAGATGTACTTGCCGAGACCGGAGCCGGCGATGCGTTCGGAGAGCGCGGCATCGCCGGCAGGACACCACGCTCGTAAGTCGGCGGCCTCGGCAACCAGACGCGGCACGGTGTTCATCGACCAGGCGATCCGGCCGAGCACGTCGAGGATCGCGTCACGCTGTGCCTCACGCTCCTCCAGTTCCGTCCCCGTGATCACCGCGCGCCGGCCGACCTCGTTCCGGTGATCGACCTCCCCATGGTGGCGATCGAAGAGCAAGTGATCGAAGACTTCGTCGAAGAACTCGACTCGGGTCGTTCCGGCCTTGCGCCCCGCGAGCAGCAACTCGCCCAGGATCGTGACGAAAAGTGGGACCTTGCCGATCTCCTGCCAGGCGCGGACTTCGCCCTCAAAGTTCGCAAGCCAAGTCTTGCACTGCTCTTCGACCCAATGCGGCTCTCTTGGCGGTCGCTGGGTCGCCAGGACCTTGCGGAGGAGTTCGACCGCGCGCTTTGGAGTGAGCTCTTGGATATCGAGATCCAAGAAGCCGGTGAGGCCGAGGGTGTGCTCGTAACGGCGCGTGCTCACCAGGAATCGACTGGTGTGCCATGTGCCGCGTTGCTTGCAGTCGCCGCAAAGTGCCAGGAGCCGCCTCTCGAAGGTAGTCCGAGACTTGGGCGAGAGTTCGTCGAGTCCGTCGAAGAACACGAAGAGTCGACCATCCTGCCCGCGCGACTCGAGTAGGCGTGCGATCTCGCCCCTCGCGGCGTCACTCGCGGCCTGCTCGTTCGCGACATACTCGCAAAGCGGCTTCGCGTCATCCCCGTCGCGCAACCAATCGGGCAGGTTGACGAACAGCGGGATGAAGGCGCGGCTGCTGTCCGCGGCGAGCCTGCGCGCATGGACGCGCAGGCTCGTAGACTTGCCCGCTCCCGGTTTGCCGCCCAGCAAGACGAGCTTGTGGTCGAGACCGGCGATGTCGGCAAAGGTGCAGTTGGCGAGCTTCTTCTGGTCTTCCTCGCTGATCTCGATCTTCGAACGCTGCTCCGCGCGCTGCGGATCGATCGAGAGTTCCACGTAGACATCGGCGAGCGTGGCGGGATCGAGACTGCGCCGGAAGCGTCCTTCGAATCGATCGAGCACACCGAGCAAACCGGTGCAGTAGCGTTCGAGTCGAACCGTGTCGTCGTCGGCGAGTGCCAGATCGAGATCGACGCGCCGATGATGTTGCGGAACCCAGGCCAGTGTGTCGGCGAAGTCGTCCTTCAGCATCGCCTCACGCCCGTCGGCCACGGCCACACCGACGAGATGCTGGGTCTGCAAGGACTGGTAGAAGCCGGCCAGGAAGCTGGCAGCCGCGGTGACCGGCACGATGGCTCCCATGGTCACGAGCTGCTCGAGTCCGCCGGCATCGAGCAGTGTGCGTGCGGCATGTTCGCGCAGGTCACAGGCGGCGAAGTTCGCGAGCCGCAGTTTCCCTTCGCGACAGGCAAGCGCGAGATCTGCCAGCGACACCGGCTGTGTCGAGCCGTCGATGTCGAGGTCCAGCGCTTTGGCACCTTGGGGGTCGGCGCCGTCATGCGCATGGGAGTGACCGACGTACTGAAGGAGGGTGAACCCGCCTTGCCTCAGTAGCTTGAGCAAGTCGGCGGGCGAGTGCAGGACTTCGTCGACGCGGGTGCCGGGACCAAGCGGCTCGGCGATGTCGGCATGTCCCGCGGCGATCGTGACTCGCAAGCCGGCGCGGCGCATCGAGTTTGCGATCGCGGCGATCGAGCGTTCGCCGTGGAGTGCTGCGGGGTCTTGATGCAGCGAGCCGACCAAGAGGAGCGCGGTGCGGTTCGCGATCAGCGGCGCTGTGCAATCGCTCGAGATGTCGGCCCAGCGCCGCACGATGGAACACTGGCCTCGCTCGCAGATCGGGCTCGCGACGAACTTGCTGGCCTTCTTGCTGTAGCGGGGAACACAGAGGGCCTCCCACGGCAGGGAGGTGATTTCGAGGGGGCCGAGGATCTCCAGGACGAATCGGTGGTCGGTCCCGACGAGTCGCTGGAGTTCGCTGCCGATCGCGGACGGCATCTTCGTCCACAGGTCACCGACGAGTTCATCGAGCGCGTCGAGGGAGGCAGGCGCGGTCGGATTCTTGCGGATCGCTTGCAGGGTGGCCGGCCAGGACTGCTCGACGCGGAAGCACTCGGCGCTGTCGGCATCCGTCGCGGCGGCCACCAGCGTGCGAAGGTTTGGCGAACCCTCGCCGGAGTCCTCTCGGCGTGCGAGTTCGACCCCGAAGGTCTCCGCCGCGAGTGTCGTGAAGGTCAGTCGGTAGCTCTGTCCGGCCAAGCGCGGCTCATGCTACGCATCGCCCGATGGGTCATCCACTGATGCGGACGCTCAGCGCATCGCGGTCCCCTCGCTGCGGGGGGTGTCGCGCTTGGGCATGGGTGCGCAGGTCATGGGGCCGACACTGGGCAGGCGGTCGTCTCGATACGCTCGATCAGGAAAGCGGACGATGTAGCGCGCGCCCGCATCGCAGTGCTCGAGCGTTATCCAACCATCGGCATCGCTTTGCTGGAGTGGGGGATGGCACTGGAAGAGTGACGGATTGTCGAGCCGTAGAAGCTGCACGCTTACGTGAGCGATCGGCGCGCCTCGCGGGTCGACCAACTGCATCCGGCGTCCTGTCGATGGTGCCAGGACCAGTGTGATCTCATCGACATCGTCTTCGAGTGACCCCACCGAGGTCTCTGCGTAAGCGGTGCGATGTCCGGCAAGATGGGCCCAGGCGGCGACCTTGCCGGTGAACTCGAGCGGAATGTCGAAGCGACCGTCGTCATCGGTGCGCATCGACTTCTCGAGGAGAGCACTCACACCCTGTTCGCCGCGCGTGCGGAACAATGCGATCGCCGGCGAACCCGCGCGCTCGGGCTCGTGCGGCAGCCAGTCCTGCGGCGCGAACTTCGCGACCGACGATGCGGTGACCTCGACGCCGACGACCGGCGAGCCGTCTTGCCGACGCACGATGCCACGCACGCGAGGCGCGAAGCGCAGCGGGACATCGACGAAGGTTCGCTCGCCACCGGTGACCACGGCCGAGGTGTGCTGTGTGCGCAACCACTCGATCCGTGTTGCGTCGGCACGCGTGCCGCTCCCGAACACACTGATGTTCACCGGCCCGGAGTGAGTCGTGTAGAAGTGATGTTCGGCACCTGCCGAGGCATCGAAAGTCCACTCGTAGACCCGCCGAGTGTCGGGTCGCGTGCCGCCTCTGCGCTCCGCTTCGCGCTCACGGCCGGCGGGATAGCGCGCTGCTCCTGCGAT
The DNA here is from genome assembly GCA_050181465.1 of Planctomycetota bacterium. GTDB lineage: Bacteria > Planctomycetota > UBA1135 > UBA1135 > UBA2386 > JACRLW01. The sequence goes on along the minus strand of JBFXDD010000013.1, from coordinate 106,161 downwards.
GCTGTCTGCCGCGATCCTTGTGTTGGGAGAGTCGACTGCTTCCGGCCGAAGCACGATCTCGCCGGCCGCGCGAGCCACGGTGGTGGTCCGCCACGTCAGGACGATCTCGGCGTAGACCGGGAGAACGACGACTCCTTCGACATCCGGAACTTCGTCGACTCGGTACTCGCGGCCGCCGAGGCTTGGCGACGTCAGGACCGTCAGCCCTTCGAGCGGTGCCGGCGGAAGCTGGACGATGGCGGAGTCGTCGCATTCGGTCTCGCCGCCCTCCCAGCGAACCCTCGAGCCCAGCAAGAGGGTGCCGCTCAGGCGATCCACGAGCTGAATCGAGCGCGAAGCGACCGGCGACCGCGGAGGCAACGTGGGTTCGGGGCTCGCGCGATCACGCACCAGCGGCTCGACCGTCCCCGATGCTCGGGTCGGCACTTGCCTCAGGTCGAGCGACGGCTCCGTGGGAGTCATCGCCCATCCAAGGATCAGCGCGAGGACGATGAGGACCGTGGCGCCGAGCGCGGTGCGTGATGTCGTCATCGGACTCAGTTGCCGTTCGCGCCCGGAGCCCCGCCTTGTGCGAAGCCGCTCGAGTCGGCATCGCCGGCCGCACCGCCCGCGCCGGGGCGGGTGTGCGCACCGTTTGCGTTGCCGCCGTTGCCGCCGTCACCGCCGTAGGCGGCAGCTTGTCCGGCGTAAGCGGCTGCGTAGCCGCCGTCGCCGCCATCGCCGCCCTTGGGTTCCGTGGAAGTCGGCGGCATACCGAACCGAGCCCCGATCCGATCGAGGATGGCGCCGGCAGCGACAACCCCGGTCGCCGTGGCGTAGGAGTTCGGCGGGAGGTTGTAGTTGTGGCCGCAGTGTCCGCCGTCGCCGCCGTCGCCGCCGTCACACACGGCCACGGTGCCGTAGCCCGCGAGAATGACCACAGCGTCGCCGCCGTGTCCACCATCGCCGCCGTCACCCGCGCGACCGACCATGTTGGTGTAGGTGATCGGCAGAATGTGGAGCCCGGCGTCCCCGCCGTCACCGCCTCGACCGCCATGGCCGCCGAGTGCGAGCACCTCGACGTGATCTTGGTCGGAGACGAAGAAGATGCTCTTGCCGTCCTTGCCGTCGGTGCCGTCCTGGCCGCGCAGGCTACCGAAGTCCGGGTCGGCGCTGCTGCCGTTTGAGCCCGCGGTCCCATTGGCGCCGTTGCTGCCGACGAGGACTTGCGCGGAGACCGTCGCCGAGGTGAGAAGGACGAGAGATGCGGCGACTGCGCCGACGAAGTGTGATCGAGAAGTCATGGTTGGATTTGCCTTGGGTTAGTTGGTTCGACTCCGATGTGTTTGCGCGGTGTCGAGTGGTTGCAGGAAAGTCCAGAGGCTCGTGGAGTGCGGTTGGCACTCCGCGCTCGGAATGGGCCTTGGCGAGGAAGATGCGATGGACTCTCGCCGGCGACGTGGGTGTCGGTGTCAACCTGAGACCAGCGGGCGCTTCCAGCCAGGAGTCGGCGTGCTGTCACCAGTCGTCTTCGGTTCTCGCAGGCTGCTTCGAAGGAGTGCCCGAGGGATCGGGTTTGCGATGGTCCAAGTCTTCGCGACGGTCTCCTCACTGCATGAGAGTCCCCGCTGCACTCGCTACCTGCGGCGCGTGTCGCGGTGGCCGCAGTCGTGAATGGTCTTCGTCTCTGCAGTGCTCGCACGAAGGCCTCGTCGTTGCCACTGCGGTCGACGGCGGCACGCGACTATGCCTGTGCCGAGACTGCGGGATCGGAGGTTGTCTCCAGTGAGGCGTTGATGCCGTGCCTTTGGAGATGCTGCTACTCTGTGCGCATGTTGGTCAGGCAGGCAGCACTCGCTATGTGCGTCGTTCTTCTCGCTGGTTGCAAGCTCCTCGGGCGTTTGGCCGATGCAGGAGAGGCGCTGGTCCCAGCAACGAGTGCATCGACCAAGTCGATCGACATTCACGGGAAGTCCGTGGTTGAGAACACGGACGTGATTCGTGAGTCGACCGAGGTCATCACGGACAACTCGCAGCAGGTGGGACTCGCTACTCGGGCAAGTCTGCGCTCGGCCGAGAGTATTGAGGCTTCGACGACCGCCGTGCGCCACAACACGGCCGCCGTCGAGCGATCCACCAATCGACAGATCCTCACGGGCGGTTACATGCAGCGCAATCTCGAGGCACTCGCCGAATCGACGGCCGCCGTTCAATCCAACTCGAGAGCCGTGGCATCTGCAGTAGGCACGTCCATGCTCACGATGGGCGCGATCGTTTGGAATGCGCTGGTGGTCGCGCAAAGCACCAAGGCGATGCGCACAAGTCGTGAAGCGATCAATTCCAATACCCAACGGCTCGACACGTTACAGGGAGAGATCAAGAAGGCGAATGACGAGACTGCGAAGCTCAATACAACGTTGAGCGAGAGTGCTCCGCTGGCCGCGATCGCGACGCTCTTGTTCGGTCTTCTGTACTTTCTGAGTCAGTGGTCCTGGGATCGAATGCGGAGTCATCATGCTTCACCGCCAGGAAAACGAGGGGATCCGGAGATGGTCCTGTACTGCTATCTGTTCGCGTCGACTTTCGTCTGCCTGATCGGCGTGGGCGTCTTTGCTGCTCAGTGGATGCGGCAAGGAAGCTGTGCCGGCTTCTGGAGCTGGGTCGGCTGCGGCGCAAACCTGTGTTTGCTTGCGCTGGCAGCCGTGCGGTGCTTGTTCTGCCTTCGTCTTGCCTTCGTGCCTTCCTGGAGAAGCGGGATCTTGCAGCACGCGGGTATTCTCGCGACTACGAGGCCATACTCGTGTCAAACGCGAACATGCCGGAGCTTCCGTTGGTTGATCATCGGCGTGCTTTGCTCATGCATTGCGGTCCTCCTTCTTCACGGTGCTTTGAGCGCCTACGAAGGGAAGTTCATGTCCACTGCGAACCTGCTCCTGGTCATCTTGTTCTCGATGTTCAGTGCTGGAGTCTACGACGCGGTGATCTGTGACGACCGAGCACGCATCTGATGTGGACCTGCTGCGAGCCAAGCGCTGCGGGTGAACGCCCGCGCACTCGCCGGTATCGCCTTGCCGAGGATGGGTAAGCAGCGGTCGAGGAGATCACTCGACCCGATGTGCGGCGATTCGCGGCACCGAACTCGGAAGCAATTGCGCTGTCGATGCGAAGCGTATCCAGTCGAGTGGTTGGTCTCGGCAGTGCGGTGTGTCACCGCCAGGCCAACGCCATCACGCCGACGGCGATCAGGCAGGCGCCCAGCAGGCGAGTTCCACGCTCGCCCTCGCCGAGCAACTTGCCGCCCGCGAGTGCTGCGAACAGCAGCGACAGTTCGCGCGCGGGAGCGACGCGGGAGAGTGGTGCCAGCGTGATCGCGTAGAGAACGAGGATGTAGCCGAGGGGGCTGAGCACTCCGAGGACCAGCGCGGGACGCCAGCCGCGGCGAAACTCGCGAGCGAATCCCGGACGGTCGTACAGCGTGCGGGGCAGCATGAAGAGGGTGCGGATCAGATTGCTCGTCCAATCCATCACGATCGGCGCGACGAGCAGTGACTTCACCGCGTAGCCGTCGATCACGGTGTAGAGCGCGATCAACGCGCCGATGAAGAGACCCCACGCGATACCGCGGCGCCGTCGACTTCTTCCTGGGCCATCGAGTCGACGAAACAGCGCGCGACCGCCGGCGATCGACACGACACCGAGCGTGATCGCCAGCAGACCGAGGATGCCGACGGCCGTGATGTCCTCCTGAAGCCAGACGAACGCGCCGACGGACGCGAGGAGTGGGCCGGTGCCGCGCGCGACCGGATACACGACCGTGAGGTCCGCCACGCGATAGCCGGTCAGGAGTGCGTTGAAGTAGACGAGATGGACGATCCCGCTGGCGAACACGGCCGCCCACACCGAGAGGGTCCAAGACGATATCGCGTCGATTGCGAGCGTGGCGCCGAACGGCGACCACACGAGCGCCATCGCGGCCGCACTCAACATGGCGAAGTGCGGCCCGCCGTCGTGCCGCTTCGCGACGATGTTCCATCCTGCGTGCAGCAGTGCCGCGAGGACGACCAGGAGCAGAGCGATCAGCGACAAGCGATATGGACCGGGGTCGGCAGCGTAGCCGTCCGAACCATCGAGTCTCACGGTTGCTTCTCGTCGTCGGAGTGTTTCCCGCGAGGTCTCCGCAGCCGATGGTCATCTGACCGCCCTGACTCGCGATGAAGCCGAGGCAGTTCGAACCCGGTGACTGTCCGGTCACCCGAACGAACCAGCTCGCCCTTCCGAACGGCCATCGAGCTTCCTGTGAGCTCGGATACCGTCGGCTCGCAGTGGCGAGGCACATGGACTCGGCGGTGAAGCGGGGAACTGGTTCAGTTGGTCAGTCTGCGAAGTGCTCGCGAGATCGCTGCGAGCCACGCATCCCGACCGGACTCGCTGATGTGGAGGTGGTCGCCGGCCATGGTCGGGCGTGGTGATCCGTCGGCCGCGACGAACAGCGCGGTGAGATCGAGGTGCGACACCAACTCCTCACGCGGCCAGCGGCGAAGGTGCGCATGGATGTCGGCGACCTTGCGGCGCGCGGGTGCATCGGTCGTGCGACCGGCGGGAAACGGGCCGCAGATCAGGACGTGCGATCGCGGCTGCGTGGTGAGCAGCTCGTCCACGATCGCTTCGATCCCGGCTGCGATGTCGGCCGGGGTGTCATCGGCACTCACGTTGTTGATGCCGATCTGCAGGACGATCACTCGCGGACGCAGTGAGGCGATCTCACCTTGCCGGAGTCGGAACAACACGTGCTGCGTGCGATCCCCGGCGATACCGAACGCGGCTGCCGCAACCTTGCCGAAGTGCCGATCGAAGGCGCGGGAGCCGTCCGCACGAGCGCGGCGATCGTGCACTCCGGTCAGCGACTGAGTGATCGAATCGCCCAAGAACAAGATCTCGAGATCGCGATTGCGAACCGCGAAGTCGGTGAGCCCCTGATGCTGGTCCCACCATGAACCGCGGCCCCACCCGGCTGCCGCCGCGCGATGCTCAGGCGACGGCAACGGCGTCGTCGTCACGCGCGGTCGCACGCCGGTCAGCGCTTCCGCGACGACTGCCGCCAGTCGATCGGCGACGAACGGATCTGTCGGCCGCTCGGCGGCGAGGCGCTGCTCGGAGAGTCGCTCCGTGACATCTACCCAGCGCCCTGTGAACCCTGCGGCCAACTTCGGCGGCACCTTGTCTCGACCGGCCGAGACGAGCACGTGCGGATGCCACGTTTCCGCACTCTCGTCGTGCGAAGCGAAGCATCGCACCGTGTGCTCGGCCGACAGTCGCCACTGCAGCGCCGCTTCGAAACTCTGACGAGCGTCGGCGATCGCGCCGTTTGCGAACGGCGGGCCGATACAGGCGACGCGCTGCGAGAAGGCCGGCGCGGCGAAACACAGCGACGTAAGGAAGAGGGCGAGCTTGTGAGCCAAGTCGGGGAAGACGGTAGCCGACGCGCGCGATTCGCGTGGGACGATTGTCACATCTGCAGCTCCGCGCATGCGGGCGGTGGATCGACTTCGGATCATGTCGTTCTCGGGACTCCCCTGCCTGTCCGAGACACCTCTCGAACCCCGATGATGAAGCAAACTCATATCCTCGCGATTCTTCTCGCCTCGACCACGCTCGCCGCACAGCAGGGTCCAACAGCCTCGACCTCGACCGACTTCGCGGTGCTCGCGAGCGACGGCGCGGCGACCAACCTCGACAGTGAAGCTCAGAACACCGCGGTGGGCCGTGGTCTCGGTGTTCGGACCGCCGCCGGCCGCAGCCGCACTTCCCGCGGCGGTGCCGTCGCCTCGACCACGGTCGGCTTCGGCGGTGCACCGGGTCGCGCCGGCGGGCCGCGCGGCCTGACGATCCACGAGTCCGGATCGTGCGCGTCCACCGACACGAATGCGTCTCTCTCCTGCGGCACCTCGGCAGATGCCCCGAACACTCAGAATCCGACGCAGGCTGCGCACGGCATCGCCGCGAACTGGCCGGTTGCCGCGAACACGTCGGGCAATCTGATCGTGTCTTGGACGGCACGCGCGAGCAGCGGTGCGAGCGCCTCGGCATCGATCGACGTCGACGGCGACGGCACCGCGGACTGGACCGGTGTTGCGGGCACGCCCGATCGTCAGTCCATCGCGGTCACGGCCGGTGCGAACGGCGTCGACATCTCGATCGTCACCAACGCGAGCGCGACCCTGAGCGGTGCTGGTCGTGAGGGCTACGAGGCGAGTCTCAATGTCCACTTTGTTCCGGCGGGCGGTGCCGTGACCTGCACTTGGACTGCCTTCGGTCCGACTTGTGTCGGATCCCTCGCGGGAAGTGATGCCCCTGGAACGCGTGGCATTCAGCTCACCCTCGCCGTGACCGGCGCAACGGCCAATACCTTCGGCGTGATCCTGTTCGGCAGCCAGGCAGCCGCTCCGACGCCGCTCCCCGGCCAGGTTTGCGACCTGCTGATCGACGCGAACCGTCGTGGTCATTTCGCCGGACGCTTCATGACGGATGCCAACGGCGATGCCACCGTCACGATGCAGGTCCCGGCGCGCGCATTCACGATCGACATGCAGGGCCTGACCTTCGATCGCGCCAATCAGACGGTCGGCTCGACCAACGGTCTGAACCTCGTCTGTCGCTGAGGCAGACGACCCGCGCGAGCCCAGGCGCTCGCGCTACTTCTTGACGACGATCGACGCGTCGTCGACCCAGATCTCGCTGTCGCTGATGACGATGATCTGGATCGTCGCGCGCACGGCGCCTTCGGTCGGCCAGGTTTTCTCGAATTGCTTCCAATCGATGTTCGCCGGAATGCGAATGAGATCGACGTCGTTGCCGATCGGCTCGTCATTCTCGTCGTAGCGCCACACCTTGACGATCGCGCTCGCGGCGACGCCGCTCTTGATGCGCAGCGAGACCTCCAGCTTCTTGCCGGTGGGCAACTCGACGTCCTGCGCAACCAAGTCGAGTGGTGCAGCGCCGGACTTGCGGAGATGAAGGGCGCGCTTGCCTTCGGGACCCTTGATCTCGACTACTTCGACGACCACGCGCTTGCTGTTGTCGTTGGTCGTCCAGCCTGGGATTCCGTCGGCGGCACCGGTGGCTTCGAATCCCGGATTGGCGAGCAGGTTCTTCCCGACCTTGGGTGGAGGCGGCCATTTGACCGGCGGAGCAGCCGCATCGTCGAAGAGCCAGGCGATCGAGTCGCGCAAGCGCGGCAGCGGCATGTCGACCCAGCCGTGACCGCCCTCGTAGACGTTCACGCGCACGGTGGCGCGGGCCTTGGCCAATGCTGCGTGCGCGGCGCGGACGTGATGAAACGGCGTTCGGGTGTCTTGCGGGGACTGGTCGAGCACGAGGCGGCGACCCCGCGCGCCGTCGAGTTTGCCCTTGCGCAGATGCTTCGGCCATACCGACATGGCGACGTAGCCCTTCGTGAACGGTGCCTTGGAATCCACGAGCATCGAGTAGATGGTCGGACCGCTCGATGACCAGGCGAGCACGGCGACGGCTGCGGGTTGGACCGAGAACTCTTTGCTGAGTGTTTCGACGACCGCGTTCACGAACGCTTCCGTGGTGTAACCCATGCCCTTGACCGGAGAGTGGTCACTTGCCCAGATGGTGTTCTGGTCGTCGGTCCACTTCGTGGCCGTCAACATCGCCACGACACAGTCATCCGATACCTGATGGGCGATGCCGTTCTCGACGAAGGGCAGGAACTCGGCGGAACCGTCCCCGCCCGGCAGGACGACGAGAAGCTGACGGCTCTCACTGACGGTCTCGACCGCGCGCGGAGGAATCAGGAAGTAGCGACTCCTCTCGAGTCGATCGATGCTCCGCTCCTGCGCCCGACTTTGTGACTCCTGTGCGAGAGCCAGCGGTACCGAAGTGACCAGGAAGAGTGCTGCGAGAGCGCGCGACATGCGACGAAGCATATCGATCCCGGTGATCCGTGCTTTCGCGGCGGGCCCGCGATCGCTTGGGATACGCGACTCAGTACGTGTCCGCCACGATCGGAATCTCGTAGCGCATCTCCACCATGCCGGATCGATAGGCCTTCACGTCGGCCAGGTGGAGAGCCACGTCGCCGGTGAGTTCGCCGAAGAAGCGTATACCGCTGCCGATCAGGATCGGGAGCACCGAGTAATAGACTTCATCGGCAAGTCGTCGGCGAAAGCACTCCGCGATGATCGTCGGACCGCCGACGATCCAGACCGAGGAGTGGTTGGGTCGAAGCCGCGAGTTCACGATCTCTGTCAGATCGCCGGCGTGGAACTGCACTGACTCACGCCGATGCGGCAGCCGTCGCGTGGAGAGCACGTGAACGGGCTTGTCACCGTATGCCCAACCCGCACCCTTCGCTTCGAAGTCGAGTGCGACCTCGTAGGTGCGGGACCCCATCACATAGCAGTCGATGGTCGCGAGGAAGGCATCGATGAACTCCGAATCCATCGACGCGCCGGGCAGGTACTCGTCGTGGGTGGCCATCCAGTCCGTACTGCCGTCTTCGCGTGCGATGTAACCGTCGAGACTCGCGACCATGTGGAGCGTCACCTTCGAGCCGTGATGCGTCATGACTCACCGCCGCTGCGACCGAGTAGTTCGCGCAGGCAGGGCTCCAGATCCGGCGACTCAAAGGAGAATCCCTCCGCGAGGAGCCGAGCCGGTTGCACCCGAGTGCTCGACAAGACCTCGGTCGCCATTTCGCCGAGAGCCAAGCGAAGCGCAAAGGTGGGCACGGGGAAGAGTGCGGGGCGATGCAGGACTCGCGCCAGTGTGGCGACGAAGTCGCGGTTGCGGATCGGCGAGGGCGACGTCGCGTTGTAGGTGCCGCGCATCGTAGGTTCTGTCGCTGCGCGTTCGAGAATCGCACAGAGGTCGCCGAGTGCGATCCAGCTCATCCATTGGTTTCCGTGGGCGAGTCGACCGCCCACGAACCAGCGAATCGGCAATGCGACACGCGGAAGGAGACCGCCATCCGGCGAGAGCACGAGTCCGATCCGAACCACCACGCGACGCACGCCGTCGGACTCCAAGCTCGCACTCGCGCCTTCCCAGTCCGTGGCCACTTCGGCGAGAAAGCCCTCACCAGGAGAACTTGCCTCGGTGAGGACCTCTTCGCCGCGTGAGCCGTACAAACCGATGGCCGATGCCGTGACGAACACCCGCGGCAGGCCGATCCGGCGCAGGCCTTCCACGAGGACCTGCGTCCCACGGACGCGACTGTCGCGGATGCGCTGCTTGCGCGCCGCCGTCCAACGGCCGCTTGCCACGCTCTCGCCCGCGAGATGCACGACCGCTTCCGGAGGCTGCGAGCCTCGTAGGGTCACGACACCCGATTCGGGTTGCCACAGGAGCGAGGGCTCCGGGACATCCGTCCGACGCACGATGGGAAGCACCGTATGGCCGCTTGCCCGCAACCGGGCGCACAACGCGCTGCCGACCAGGCCGGTGCTTCCGGAGACAGCGATGATCATCGATCGGAAGATCCCTTCGGCAGCGAATCACAGCGCAGGACCGGGAATGAAGCGGTGTCGCCGTCACCGTCGCGGTCGATGCGGGTCTGAGCGGCAAAGTGTTCCCATGTCGTGAGGCCGTCCTCGCTCAGTGGTTCCAGGAGCTGTGCCGCGAGACGAGCCAGACGTTGATGCGAGGGAACGAGGATCGATCCGGCTGGAATCGTCCGTTGCACGGCGCGCCACTCGCCTCGCAGCGTGATGGCACGATGCCCTTGATACGCCCGCGCCTCACGATCGCCGGAGCGCGGCAAGAACTGATGGACGCCCACTTCGATGTCACGCTCGCTGTCGCGATGCTCGATACCGTGAGCGGTCAGGAGATCCCGCACAGCGGCCGTCGGATCCAGGACCACCCATGCCGCTTTGGGCAGCGGCGATTGTTCGCGTGATTCGAATCGCGTGCGCAGGCGCATGGTCACCGCCGCAAATTCGCTGCGTCGATGCAGCCGGGTGCCGCCACCGGGATGCGCGACGCGGTCCCATGCGCCCATCAGCACCTCGCCGAGTTCGCCCTCGACCAGTTCCGTAGCTGTGCCGAATCGGATCGAGTCGAAGCTATCGGTTGCCTCGGCGTCGGCGCGCGCGCAGAGATCGCGGATCGTCTCGCGATTCCCGATGATCGCGCGCAGCCCTTCGAGCACGAACGCGCGCGTATTGCGAACTCGTGTCTCGAAAGGGTCGTATGCGTACGCCTCGGACAGAAGGCTGATGCGGTTGCGCAACCCGACATAGTTGGTCAGGAAGCGCGGCCGATGGTCGAAGGTCGACCACTCGGGCGGAGTCCCGCGGCCCTGGTTCCCGTAGTCGAAGCTTCGGACGCCATGGCGTTCGAGCAAGCCCGTGCGAAGCGTCGGAATCAACCGTTCGCGAGCGAACTCGACGAGCTTCGGCTCCGCGTTGGTGGACAGCGATGTGGCGTACGTGACGTGGTAGGCGTGCGGCGAGCCGTTGGTCGTGTGGAGATCGAAGACGACGTGGGGGTCGAACTCCGTCATCAGCCGGAGCAGCGCGCGAAACTCGGCAGACTCCGCCTTGATGCAGTCCCGATTGAGATCGAGGCCGCGATCGTTCTCGCGACGACCCATGCCGTTGATCGGGCCGTTCTGGTTGCGGCGGTGGTCAGTGCGAACGTCTTCATTGCCGTCGACGTTGTAGATTGGGACCAGGACCAGATCGCACTGCCCGGCCGTCTCGACGTGCTCGCCGTCAGCGATCTCGCGCACCAGGAGTTGCATGGCGTCCTTGCCGCACACTTCGCCTGCGTGAATGTTGGCGACGATCAGCACCCGGGTGGTCGGCGTTTCGCCGGATGCGGCGGCGGTCGGCGGGATGTCGAGGCGGTACAGCGGACGGTCTGCTTCGCTGCGACCGAATTCCCGCAGACGCATTCCCCGATCGGGTACCGATGCGATCACCGTCTCCAGAAACGTGCGCGTTTCCTCGAGAGTGGCTGTCGAGGTGAAGTTGCTCCGTTCTGCGACTGTTTGCGGCCGGGTTTGAGCAATCGTCGAGGCGATGAGGCAGAGAACGGCAGCGGCCGTCTGAGTGCAGCGAGTCATGGGCGATGTCAGCGAAGATCGAGCCAGACGAGTCGATGATCGGAGACCGTCACCAAACTCGCGTCGGGAGAAGAACTGAGCGGCCAGAACACTCCGCCATCGGCGACCTGCAGATCGCGCGACGGCAATACATAGTCGAGTCGCAGATTGCCCGGGCCGCGCTCGTCGTCGAAGTCGCCGGTGTCGTACTGGGCGAGAGTCTTGTGAGTGGCGTTCTTGCCGGCATCCCGACGAGATGCCTCGACGCCGCCATCGCTTCTGGGTTGGAACTCGCCGTGGATCCGAGGATGAGTGAGCAGGAGTTGGACGGGTTGGCCGGCGCTGTCACCGTCGTTCGGGTCGCAGTTGAGATCGCCGCAGATCACGAACGGAGCACCGGGGACGAGGCCCCCGCGAGTCCCGCCGTCGTCGACGATCCACTCGGCGCGCTCCGGCGCGACGTAGTCGGCCCAGAACCGGATCTCGTCATGATTGCGTCGGCCGTTGCGATCCTCCGGCCCATCGAATACCGGTGGCGTGGGATGACAGGCGAGGATGTGGATCGTGCGCTGGTCGGTGAGTCGGATCGGCACATCCACGTGCGTCTTCGAGGAGAGTCGTAGCGCCGCGAGGGCTTCGGCACTGAAGAACTCGGGTGGGATCGAATTGTCCGGCATCTCTTTCCAGAGGAGGCGCTGAAAGCTGCGGACACCCGGCTCCTCGATCGGGAATCGGGACAGGATCGCGAAGCCGTAGTGACCCGGGTGGCGGCCGAATCCGAAGGCGTCGCCGGGGCCGTCGACTCGGCCGTCGCCGTCGAAGTCGATGCCGCTGGGCACGCCGGTGTTGACGCGCGGAACGAAGCGATAGGGGTAGTCGATCGGCTTCTTGCCGTGCTGACCGACCGCAAGGAAGCGGCGGCGGAACAGGTCGATGGCCGTCCCGGATGGATCGCGATCGAACTCCAACAGCACGAGGATGTCGGGTCGAGTTTCTTGGATGATCGCGGCAACCTTGGCCGCGGACTCGCTCTCCCCGGCGAGTTCGGTGGCGAGGGCACCCGGTAGGTCACGCGAGAGACTGGCGTTGAAGGTGGCGACGCGAAGCGGGGCGTTCGGAGATGCCATCTTCGGGGCGTTCGCACAGCCAAGCAGCGCGGACGCGAGAGGCAGGGCCAAACTGCGCGCGAGCTGGGAGCGCGCTCGACCTGGTGCTGGCATGCCCGGGGATTATGCCGCTGGGCTGATGCGGTCCGATCGAAATCGAACTCAGCGCGGCAGCAGCCGTCGGACCGCGGCGATCAACGCTCGTCGCCCGGTCGTGAGTGCTGCCTCGGCATCGGGGAAGTAGCCGCCCGAGTGCAGTGGTGCCACGGGATTGCCACTCTCGACCGCCGCAGCGAGTCGGGCAGGCGATGTGGTGCCCAGCCGAAACATGCAGACCGGGATCCCTTCGAGGCGGAAGCGACCGAAGTCCTCCGCGGTCATCACTGGCGCGATTTCTCGCACGTGGTCTTCGCCCAGTTCCGCGCGAAAGGCATCGACGACGAGCCGGGTCAGTTCCGGGTCGTTCTCGAGTGCTGGAGTGTACTCGGACCACGTGATCGTCGGCTCGGGTGCGCCTGCGCTCTGCGCCGCGGCTCTCGCTTTGCGAACCAGCGCGGTCTTGATGTGTTCATGCACCGTTTGGGAGTAACTCCGGATCGTCAGTTGGAGGTGGCACTCCGAGTCGATGATGTTGTGTTTGCTTCCGCCGCGGATCGAGCCGACCGTGACCACCGCCGGGTTGGTGGGTGCGATCTCACGTGACACGATGGTCTGAAGATCGAGGATCAGCTTGCTGGCGATGAGCACCGGGTCGATGGTCAGGTGCGGCGCGGCGCCGTGACCGCCGCGGCCACGAACCACCAGGTCGACACTCTCGACATTGGCCATCGCCGGTCCCTCGCGCCAGCCGACGGTGTCGGTGGGTAGGTCGGGAGTGACGTGCAACGCGAGCGCCATGTCGGGCCGCGGATATCGCTCGAACAGGCCGTCCTCGAGCATGGCCTTGGCCCCGCCGGCGACTTCCTCGGCAGGTTGACCGATCACGACGAGCGTTCCCTGCCATGCATCGCGGTGCGCGCTCAGCCATGCGGCGGATGCGGCGACTGCGGTCATGTGCACGTCGTGACCGCAGGCATGCATGACGCCGCCGACCCGTCCCTGGGCATCCTCGACTCGAAGGGTCGATGCGTAGTCGAGTCCGGTGGTTTCTCCGATGGGGAGCGCGTCCATGTCGCACCGCAAGAGCAGGGTCTTGCCCGGGCCGTTGCGTGCTACGCCGACGACGCCGAGGCCGCCGACATTGGTCGCCACTTCGAAACCCGCAGACTGAAGCACGGTCGCGAACTTCGCGGCGGTCCTGGTCTCGCGGAAGGAGAGTTCAGGATGGCGATGGAGATCGCGGTAGAACTCGATCCACTCCGCTTCGATCGGGGCACTCTGCGCGCGCAGGTCGGCAGCGGCGAATGCCAAAGCCAGCGCGCCGGTGGACGCGCTGGCGAGCCAGCGGCGTCGGCTCACTGGTTCCAATAGGTCGTGAGGCGAGTCACACCCGGCATGTCGATCGTGGTCACCTTGATGCGGCCCACGACGTCGAAGACGTCGATCTTCCCGACGTCGCGCAGCGCGATGAAGATGTAGGCCGGCACCATCGGCACGGTGCCGCCGATGATCGCACCCTTGGACGAGTGGCCCAGAATCGAGAGGCCGGAAGTGCCGTTGTACTGCGACAACTGATTCTGGTTGAACCCGGTGTTGAACATCTCGTCGACGGCCACGTCGGCGATCGAGTTGCCGGAGAGGCGATCGTTGACCGGCACGCTCGGGTCCGAGCCGCCGTAGGTCTGCGTCACGGTCCAATCCTTCTGACGGAAGGTCGGCGGGAGCTGGATGCCGTTACCGAGCTGCTGGGTGATCGGCAGCGGACCTTGCGGCGACGACGTGAGCTCCACGCGCGAGACCACCGCAGTTCCGCTGGCGTCCGTGTGGGTGATCCAGAAGCCGCCGAGGAACGAGGTGTAGTCGAGCCGAATGTTCGTTGCGTTGCGGAAGGTCGTCTGCACCAGTCCGACCATGTCGTTGAAGCCGATGCCGTTCGTGCCGGCCGGGCCTGACTCGTACACCGCGACCGAACCGTTGCGGTTGAGGATGTAGGCGTAGAAGAGCTGGCTCGTGTTGCCGGTGGCGATGTAGCGCGGCGTGACCGCCAGTCCGATCGGGTCGACGATGCTGTCGGTCGCGATCTTGATCAGGCTGAAGTCCGTGCCGGAGACCACGGTCAGTGAGTTCGCGATCGCGCAGGTCACGCAGATCGCCTCACCGTCCGGCTGCCAAGCGACTTCGGTCGGGCCGGTATCGACCTTCACCTCATGCACGATCTGGTGGAAGGTCGGGCTGCGTGGGTCGATGTCGACGATCGACAGCGTGCTCGAGGAGAAGTTCGACACGGCCATCAAGGACAGCGACGGCGCGATCGCGAGGTTCACCGGGTCCGGGAGACGAATCGTGTCCAGGATCGTGAGGCGATTGCTGTTGAGGACGAGCACCTGTCGGTTCTCGCGATCCAGCAGGTAGAGGAAATGGCCGAGCTGCTGACGCGCGAAGTACGGGAGGAAGGTCGGCGGCGGCGGCGGCGACGGCGGCGGCGGCTGCGGTCCGACGAAGCCGGTGACGGCGCGCGTGCGGAAGTCGGGGCGGTTGCCGGAGGTCAGCAGGTTGGCGCCACCCGCGGACGTCACTTCTTCGGCGAAGATGGCGCGCGTCGCGTTCGGCGGCGGGAAAACCAGGCGCGGCGGATTCGGGTGCGGACTGACCGCGATGTCGTTGCCGCCCTGGACGAGCGTCGTGACCGGGTTGATCTGGTTCGCGCCGCTCGCGTTGGTGTTGATGTTCGAGTTGTTGAAGACGATGTCGAGCGGCGCGCCGAGCTGGATGTCGGCAACTCCGCTGATCGTGGGCGGTCCGAGCAACCGGGTGTTGCCCTTGGTGTCCTCGACGAGCGTGAGCGGTCCGTTGCTGCCGGCATCGAGGGGGCCACTGCCGGGTTGCAGCGGCGGGCTCATGCCCGGCTGGCCGACGTTCGGGTTGAACCGGGCGAACCAAGTCGACTGCGGGTCGCGCGTCGGATTGCCGTTCGCATCAGGCTCGAGTCCGTTCGTGCCCTGGCCGTAGCCGTTGAGGTCGATGATGGAGAGCCCCGGGTTGGCGCCGCCGATGCCGACGTAGACAGCGTCGGGGCTGACCGGGGCGTTGATGATTCCCGGGCCGTTGCCGGTGCGGAACGTCGTCGAGACGTCCGTGCTCAAGGGAAGCTGGTCCTTCACCGAGCGGATGCTGCCGCTCTGCACCGACACCGTGATGACCTCCTGCGAAGGCATGCTGTAGGCCGGTTGCACGCGATACGTGCACAGGTCGGCGAAGCTGATCGGGTCGGCGTAATAGTTGATCGTGTAGCTCGCCGCCGCTGCCGTCACGCTCAGCGACAAGCCGCCCTGTGCGGGGTTGAGATTGGTGCGCGTGAAGAACTGCCCCACGTCGAAGGGCTGCACCGGCTTGTTGAACGCGACGACGATCTCGGCGGTCGGATCGACGTTGCTTTGGGTATTGCCGGGCGAGATCGCGAGCGTGCGGTTGCCGGACCACCCGATGACGTCTGCCGCGGACGGGTCGAGTCCTACCGACGTCGCGGTGCAGATCTCACCGTCGAGAATGGCATTGCGGCCATTGCGCACGCTGTTGGTGACCTTGATCTGGATCGTGTAGTCGCGATCGAGTGGGTCGAAGGTCTCCAGCGTCGTCAAGTCGCCGTCGGTATCGGCCACGAAGACGAACGCGCCGGGCTCAACCAGGTCGGTGTCGCCCACGAATCCGCGCGGAAAGCCTTCCGCTCGCGGATCGGCGATCACGACCTGATCGTTCTCGACCTTGACGGCCTCGACCAGTTCCAAGGTGCCGATGCCGTAGTACGTCTTGCCGCCGACGAAGCCGCGACCGCGCAGGACGATGGTCTCTTCCGTGGTGCGGTCGTAGGCGAGCACCGAGATCGCCGTCGTCAGACCGGCGGAGGTCGTCCCGGCAGCGGGGTCAGCCGAGAGAATCGATTCCGCCTGCAGCGGGTGGCTGAACTTGAAGAGCAGGTAGTTGTTGCCTGGGTCGCCGTCGGGAAGGGTCGGCGTGTCGGGCAGGACCGCGACGGGCAGGACCGGGCTCAACTGACTCGCGTTCGCCTGCAGAGTCTCGATCGACTCGATGTTGATGATCTCGGTGGTCGGCAGTCCGGAGCCGTCGACCGCGCGGACACGGTACGGGTAGACCTGTCCTTGGCCGGTCGTGATCTGCTGGAGCCTGAAGTTGCCGCGGAACCCTGGAGCCTTCGAGGAGCCGCCTCCGCAGGCGGTGAATCCGAGGGCCGCGAGCCCCAGGAGGGCGACGGAAGACAGCGTCGAAAAACCGGGTAGACGCATGGCGCTGGTCATGAATTCGAGCGCCCGGGGGAGGTTCCGGGCGGTGATACAGGACGGATAGCCGCTCGTCCGGCAGCCGCAACGGGGGAGTCCATGGAACGTGGCCCGGGTCGGAAGCGGACGGAGTCGGGTGCGAGGGGCTCCGAAGTCTAGCGGCCGGGAACCAAAACTCCCGCGGGATACTGGTCGAAGGAATGTGGCTCGCCCGGATTACTCGTGGACGTCTGCTGCGATCGCCGCAACTCGGCCCGGGCAGCGTCGCTCCGTCGGCTCCTCCCTGGCAGCGTAACTACAGCCACGCTTCGGTCGTCGACCGTCGTAGCTCCTTGCCGGGCATCGACCTGTGTCGATCTCGCGACGACGTTCACGAATCATCCGGGCTAGCCCGGATTACTCGTGAACGTCTGCTGCGATCGCCACAAGTCGCGCCCAGCGGCGTCGCTACGACGGCTCCTCCCTGGCAGCGTAGCTACAGCTACGCTTCGGTCGTCGACCGTCGTAGCTCCTTGCCGGGCATCGACCTGTGTCGATCTCGCGACGACGTTCACGAATCATCCGGGCTAGGACTTCGGGGCGTTGGGGTCTGACGGAAGCCCGCGAGTCTCGGGGCCGCGGGGTCGGGAAAGCGGGCCGACAACATTCCTTCGACCAGTATCCTCGGCGCGACCGTCGAATCATGGCGACCCCTCTCGACCACCGGGCGGCTCGCGCCGCACCACTCGCCGTCCCCAACCCGCTTCGAGCTCTCACCGAAGTGATCGAGCGGGTCCCGGGCGGCCTCAATCTCGGCCAGGGGGTTTGCGACCTGCCGTTGCCGAGGGTCGCCGCCGACGCGGTCGCCGCCGCCGTGAGGCCCGGCGAGCGCCAGGTCTACACGCCTTACTCCGGCCTGCCCGCACTTCGCGAGGCGATCGCCGACGCACTCGAGTCGTGGCATGGACTTCGGTTCGGTCCCACCGGAGTTGCCGTGACCCCGGGGTCTTCGGGCGCGTTCACCGCCACCGTGCTCACGCTCTTCGACCCGGGCGAGCGGGTCGTGCTCTTCGAGCCCTTCTACTCCTACCACTTCACCGCGCTGTCGATGCTCGGGCTCGTGCCCGTTCCCGTGGCGGCCGATCGGGGTGACGGTTGGATCGATGTGGCCGGCCTGGAGCGTGCGGTCCGTTCGGGAGTGCGCGGGATCGTCATCAACACGCCGGCGAATCCCAGCGGCAAGGTCTTCTCGGCGGAGGAACTGGAGGCGATCGCCAGCGCGGTCCACGGCTCGGAGGTCGTCCTGCTCACGGACGAGGTCTACCAACACATGGTCTTCGATGGCCGTGAACATGTGCCGCCGGCGCGGCTGCCGGAACTCGCTCGCCGGTCCGTGACGATCAGCAGCTTCAGCAAGACCTTCTCCATCACCGGCTGGCGTATCGGATTCGTCGCCGGACCTCGCGACGTGGTGGATGCGATCGGTCGCACGGGGGATCAGGCGTGGGTTTGCGCTTCACGACCGGCACAGATCGGGACCGCTGCAGCGCTGCGTGAACTACCGCAATCCTTCTACCGCGAGTTGTCCACCGACTACCAGGCGCGACGAGATCGACTGTGTGCGGCACTCGCAGCGGCCGGTTTCCAATTCCAAGTACCTGCCGGTGCCTACTACGTCCTCGCCGACTACCGCAAGGTGCTGGGCGATGCGGCACCGATGGATGCGGCTCACGCGTTGATCGACAAGGTGCGGATCAACGCGGTGCCGGGCCATCTATTCGGCACCTCGATCAGCGAAGCGCGCACCTTGCGCTTCCACTTCGCTGTTGCGGATGAGGTGCTGGATGAGGCATGTCGTCGACTGGCGACGCTGCTGGGCGCGAGTTGAGTCGATCGCAGCAGGTCTTCACCAGCGGTTCGGGCGTGCGATCACAATCCGTTGAGGATTCGCAGCACCGCCGCCACGTTTCGGCGAGTCCCCGCGATCGCGATCTTCGTCTCGCTCACTGCCGAGAGCGTGATCGAGTTCGGTCCCGGCATGGCGAGGAACGGTCGGAGCATGTTGGCGACCTGGGCTGCCGAAATCCCATCGACGACCGCCGTCGTGATCACCGCGTCATACCGATCCGGTTCGCTCAGCAGTGCGTCGGCGGTCAAGGGGCGCGCTTGCGCGAGATATTCACCCCGCCGCGGGCCGTTGAGAGCGATGATCTCGCAGAGGTTCTGGTCCGAATCGAGCGGGACGATGACGATGCCGACCGAGTAGAGCAGCCGCTCGAGGGTCGCGCGGAGTTCTGTCGCTCGCACCTCCAGCTTGGATTGGAGGCGCACGGACAAGCTCTCGCTCGTGTTGCCGAACGTGGAGTCTTGGAAGAGGTAGTTGCAGTCTTCCGCGACTGCAAAGGTGTTCACCAGAGCACGGAGCTCGTGAGTGCCTGGCTCCAGCGTGATCGCCGGTGCCTCCTGCACGACCGCGAGCGTCGCGGCTGCCGGCGATGGGGTGGAAGTGATCGTGGGGGCGTAAGCCGCGGCGATCAGCAGGAAGGGGATCAGGATCGGATGCATGGTGATTTACTCCGGCTCGTCGAGCCGCACCATGAGACGAGGCGAGCCTCACCGGCCTTCCCGCACAAGGAAGCGAGTTTCGGCTGCGGGCAGTTCAGGAAGCCATCACGACCAGGAGGTCGCGCGCCTGCACGCTCTTGCCCTCCGCAGCCACCAACTCGGCGATCGTCCCGGAGCGAGGCGCGCGCACGACGGTCTCCATCTTCATCGCTTCCAGGGTCAGCAATGGGTCTCCCTCCTTCACGGATTCGCCGGCCTTGATCTTCACGCTGATGATCTTGCCGGGCATCGGTGCCCCGATTTGATCGGGCGTGGCCGGATCGGCTTTGCGACCGACCTGGTCCGGCTTCGCCAGTGATCGATCCAGCACGGTCATCGGGCGCGCCTGTCCATTGAGCGTGAAGTAGACGGTGACCGAGCCGTCCTCTGCGGGTTCGCTGATCGCGTCGAGCCGCACGACCAAGGTCTTGCCCTCCTCGATCTCGATCCACACCTCTTTGCCCTGCTCGAGGCCATAGAAGTAGCTCGGTGTGTCGAGAATCGAAACGTCGCCGTGACGATCGCGGAAGCGGAAGAAGTCATCGAGGACGCGCGGATACAGCGCCGCGCTCACGACCTCGTGGGCGGCGAAGCTGCGACCGAATCGATGCTGCAACTGCTCGCCGAGCGAATCGAGATCGAGGGGCGGGAGCTGACTGCCCGGATTGCCGCTGGTCGTGGGAAGTCCCTTGAGGACCGCCGAGCGTAGGTCTTCCGGGAAGCCGCCGGGCGGCTGACCGAGTTGGCCTTGGAAATACTGCACGACGCTCAGCGGGAAGTCGAGGCGCGCGGCGTTCGCGAGCAACTTCGCGCGCGTACCGGTCGTCATCGCGGTGAGCGAGTCCGCGACCACGAGAAGGTCGTTCTGAACGAGGAAGGTCGCGAAGTCGCCGACCATCTTGCTCGACGGGGTGACCTTCGGAATGTCACCGACGAGTTGATTCACCACCGCGAACGCGTGCTTGACGTCGTTCCATCGATGGATGAGACCGAGCGATGCAACCTGGGGTCGGAGGTTGGAATACTGACCGCCGGGAATCTCGTGATAGTAAACCTCAGCGGTGCCGCTCTTGAGACCGCACTCGAATGGTGCGTAGTACTCTCGAACCGATTCCCAGTAGTCGGCGAGTGATTGGATGTCCTTGTTCTTGATGCCGGTCTCGTGCGGTCCCCCACGCAGTGCCGCGATCAGCGCATTGAAGCTGGGCTGACTCGTGAGTCCCGCCATCGGGGCGAGAGCGACGTCGACGATGTGGACGCCGCTCTCGATCGCCTTGACGAGGGTCGCGATCCCATTGCCGCTGGTGTCGTGCGTATGGAGGTGGATCGGCAGTTCGGTGCACTCCAAGAGCGCTCCGATCAAGAGTTCGGCGGCGTGCGGCCGGAGAAGTCCGGCCATGTCCTTGATGCACAGGAAGTGTGCGCCCATGTCCTCGATTCGCCTGGCGAGGTCGCGGTAGTAGTCGATGCCGTACTTCCTCCGCGCCGGGTTGTCCACGTCGCCGGTGTAGCAGATCGCCAGCTCAGCGATCTTGCCGGTCTTGATGACGCGATCGACCGCGACCTTCATGTTGTCGAGGTCGTTGAGGCTGTCGAACACGCGGAACACGTCCACGCCGGCGCCGGCCGCTTCATCGATGAAGGCTTCGACGACGTTGTCGGGGTAGCTCGTGTAGCCCACGGCGTTCGCGCCGCGCAGCAACATCTGCTGCAGCAGGTTGGGCATCGCACGCCGTAGCTGGCGAAGACGGTCCCACGGATCCTCGTCCAGGAACCGGTAGGCGACGTCGAAGGTCGCACCGCCCCAGGTCTCGACGCTGAACAGGTCCGCCGCCAGTCGAGCCGTCGCGGGCGCGATGCGCAGGATGTCGCGGCTTCGCACGCGAGTGGCCAACAGCGACTGGTGGGCGTCACGCATCGTCGTGTCGGTGAGTAGCGGATGGCCCTGGGCCTTCACCCAGCGGGCGAGTCCCGCCGGTCCTTCGCGATCGAGGATCTGCGCCGTGCCGTCGCGCGGCTTGCTGTCGAGGTCGACACGCGGCAGCGGAGGAGTCGGGAACTCGATCGATGGCCGTTGCTGTGCTTTGGCGATCGTGCGATGGCCGTTCACGATCACGTCGGCCAGGTAGCTCAAGAGCTTGGTGGCACGGTCGCGGTGCCGCGTCAACAAGAAGAGTTCGGGCGTGTCGTCGATGAACCGCGTCCAGGTGGCCCCGCCGAGAAACGCCTCGTGGCGCAGCACGTTCTCGAGGAATCGAAGGTTGGTCTTCACGCCGCGGATACGGAACTCCTGCAGCGCGCGTAGACCCTTCTGGGCCGCTGCACTCAGCGAGGGTCCGAAGGACGTGACCTTCACCAAGAGCGAGTCATAGTGCGGCGTGACATGGGCCCCCGAATAGCCGCTGCCGGAGTCGAGACGAATGCCGAGTCCCTCGGCGCTTCGATATGCGGTGATGGTCCCCGTATCCGGCAGGAAGCCGTTTGCAGGATCCTCCGTCGTGACGCGGCACTGGATCGCACAGCCTCGCGGCTGGATGGATTCTTGCGAGTAGATCCCGATCTCCTCCGACGCGAGAGCGTGGCCCTCTTCTATCATGATCTGCGCTTGCACTAGATCGACACCGGTCACGACTTCCGTAACCGTGTGTTCGACCTGGAGTCGCGGATTCACTTCGATGAACCAATGTTGTCGATCGGCTACCAGGAACTCGACGGTTCCGGCGTTGTGGTAGCCGGCTGCCTTTGCGATGGCCAGCGCGTCTGCGAGCAGGCGTTGGCGGACGCTCGGGTCGAGATTCGGTGCCGGAGCGACTTCGATCACTTTCTGATGGCGGCGCTGCACCGAGCAATCTCGCTCGTACAGGTGCACGATCTGCCCGGTGAGGTCGCCCAGGATCTGAACTTCGATATGGCGGACCTTCGGCAAGAACTTCTCCAGGAATACCTGAGGGTTCCCGAACGCTGCCTGCGCTTCCGAGCGAGCGCGTTCGATCGCCTCGACGAGCTGCTCCCGCCGATCGACGACTCGCATTCCCCGCCCTCCTCCGCCGTGTGCGGCCTTGACGATGATCGGCGCGTGCGCCGCGCAGAACTCGCGCGCCTGGTCCAGTGCAGCATCGTCGGTGAGATCGATCGTCAGACCGGGAACGGTCGGGACACCGGCTCGCTCGGCGAGTCGACGCGCTGCGACTTTGTCGCCGAGGACGCGAATCACGTCGGCGCGCGGACCGAGGAATGCGATCTTGCGAGCGCGGCAGGCTTCGGCGAAGCGAGCGTTCTCGGAGAGGAAGCCGTATCCAGGATGAATCGCATCGACCTTGGCGCGCTCGGCGATGTCGAGGATCTCGTCGATGGCCAGGTACGCCTCCACCGGCTTCTTGCCGCGTCCGACCAGGTACGACTCGTCGGCCTTGTAGCGATGCTGATGGGTTGCGTCCTGTTCGCTGAAGATCGCGACCGTCCGCTTCCCCAGTTCGGCGCACGCGCGGAAGACTCGGATCGCGATCTCGCCGCGGTTCGCACAGAGAACTTTGTGGAATGGCTGGATGTCCATGGCGGCGGCTGACGGGGCGTGAGCGAGCAGAAAGTCGCTGGTCGACGTCCCGTGGATATCGGAAGGCCGAAAGGTGGTGCTAAACCCCGGTGCGAGCGGAGCTTGACGGCGCGGCTGCCGCCGGCTGCGAACTGCACTGCGGCCGAACCGAGCAGCCCCTCCGTTGGGGGGTAGACTCCTTCCACCCCGGATGCGCACCCTCTCCTCTCTGCTGTTCCTGGCGTGGATCGGAATCTCCGCCGGCGGCGTCGGCGCGCAGACGCCGTCGCGGATCGCCACGCTGTTCGCATCCGACAACGGCGGGGGTGATGGTGGTGCGGTGTACTTCGACATCACGACCACGCAACGGGTCTGGATCACGCACATCGAGTTGAACTCGGCTGCTGCTCTCGGGAGTCCGGTCAGTCTGGATGTCCACGCCTTGCCGAACGGCGTGTCCCACGTCGGGGCTGAGTCGTCGCCCGCCTGGACCGTCGTGAGCACGGCAGATGCGAGTGTGCCGGCGGCGGGTATCGACCAACCGACGGTCGTGCCCCTCCGAGTTCCCGTCTTGTTCGAGCCGGGCTCGCGCGGGGTCGCGTTGGTTATCCACGGCGGCGGTCACCGCTACACCAACGGCGACGGGACGAACCAGAGCTTCACCGACTCCGTCGTGACGTTGAGCCTCGGCTCGGCGAGCAATGCGCCGTTCGTCGCTCCGGTGTTCTCACCGCGGGTTTGGAACGGCGCCTTGCGATACGAGATCGCGAACGGCACGCATCCGTGGTTCACGGCAGATGTCCGATCGGGTACGTCACCGCTGACGGTCCAATTCGCCGATGAGTCGTTCAGTGCGGTCCCAGGCGGAATCTCCGCGATCGATTGGGACATCGACAGCGACGGCAACTACGACTACTCGGGCGCGACCGCACAGCACACCTACACGGCGAGCGGAGTGTTCGACGTCACGATGCGAGTGGTCGACGCGAACGGCGGACTGACTCTGCGCCGATCCGGCTTCGTGGATGTCGATCCGCTGACTGCCGCATTCGATGCTGCGCCGAGCGGAGCTCAACCCTACGCAATCACGTTCACCGATCGCAGCACCCCGGCGCCGAGCGCTTGGAGTTGGGACTTCGACGACGACGGCACGCCGGATTCCACGCAGACCAGTCCGACCTTCGATTACCCGGCTCCGGGCATCTACCGATGCGCGCTCACGGTGACCCGCGCCAACCGCGTCGCGACCATCCGTGCGGCGATCGAGGTGCAAACCGCCCCGATGCCGTCGTTCATCTCGACCTACTCTTTCCCGACCGATTCGCGCGGCCATTGGTTCACCGCGCCGCGGGACTTCTCGATCGTGGCGTTGGAGGTGCCCGACGAGATCGGTCATGGCCTCCAGAATGCCGCGGTCTACCGGCTCTCGGCGGCCCCGCCGCCGCCGACCGCTCCGGCCACGGCAGAATTGCTGTTCTTCGCCGCCGGGGCCAACTCGGGTCGACAGTTGCGAGTGTCCGGTGCGAGTTTCCGCAGCGGTGAGATCGTCGGGGTGCTCGGTTCCACCGGCGACTCGACTCAGTCCCATTCTTCGTATGCGAACAGTCCAGCGACGTCGAGTCTGCTGGGTCTGCCGATCACTTTGTCACGGCTCCGCGCCGAGGCGAACCTCGTCGTCAGCGGTGGGGCCGTCGCGTTGAGTGGGGGACCGGGACCTCTCGCGCGCGTCCTTCTCGCGGTGGCTTCGGCAACCTCGTTCGACTACGGGGTCGGCACCGCCAGCGGCACTGGGCAGCCGATCCCGGGGCTGACGACTCGAGACTTGCCGCTCATCGGCCGCACGGCGCGCCTCTCGCTCGATCAATCCGATCTCGGCTCGATCGGTTCGATGCTGATCGCATTCGGCCGCGGCAGCACGCCCACGTTCCTCGGCGAGATCCTCGTCGACCTGCCCTCACTCTTCTCGGTGGCCGTCGGCACGGCGGCAGTGGGATCGACCTCGATCGATTTGCCGTTGCCGCCCGATCCGGCATTGCTCGGCGCCGGACCGCTGTGTTTCCAGATGTTGCTGATCGTGCCCGGATCTCCCAATTCGGTGGCCCTCTCCAACGGTGTCGAGTGGGTCATCGGTCAATGATGGGATCGCTCCGATGCACCGGTGCGCGTCAGTCGCTCAGCGAATCAGGTCCAACCGTGACGCTGCGCTGATTCCGCTGATTCCGTGACCGCGCAGCGTGATCACGCTGTGCCAGAAGCTGAGTCCGGCAAGCGATGGATCGAGACCCGCAGGGATGACGATCCGCGCACGACCCCGTCCGGTCGCGTCGAGTGAACCGAGCGTGTTCACGTGGATGGCCGAGTTGGGGCTTTGCAGCGTGAGTCCGAGGTAGGCGTCTGGAAAGTTCAGCGGCAGATGCCAGTGGTTCGCGCTGAATCCCGGAGCACTGCCGGAGGTCGATCCGAGAACGAGGTAGAGATGGCCGGCGCGAATCGCCCCGCCATCGAAATCGAGGGTCTGCGAACCGCCGGTGGCGAGGGCGATCGAACTCGACCCGGTGGTCAACGTCGGATAAGTGGGCGAGGCCGATTCGATGCGCAAGGCGACGCCGCCGAGGTTGTCGGCATGACTGCTGTCGCCGATCCAGAAGCTCACCGTGGTCGTGGTCGTGAGCGGGAACCAGTGCTCGTCGGCGGTGGCGAAGGCTTCGTCGGCGGTGGCGAACTTCGGCGCACCGATTCCGGCGAACACCGCGCCGACCTTCACGAACGGCATCTGCGGGCACTGCACGAAGTAGTTCCACATCCAGCCCTGCGTGCAGGCACCCGGCACGGCGCTGCAGCCGCTGTTCACTCCGTTCCAGGGGTGCCAGGCGGTGAAGCTGCCACCGCTCGAGGGGTCGATCGGGATCACTCGCCACAGCCCCGGACCGAGGGTCAGGACCGCCGGGGTTGCCTGCGTCGTCGTTCTCGCGTCCAGATTCAGGATCTGCTGGGCCGCCAGCGGACTCGCCAGTGCGAGGAGTGCCGCGAGGACGTGGGTCGAAGTGGTCATTTCGGATGCCGTTCCTGCCACGTCATCGGCAGATGGGGTTCCTGCACTGCACGTCGATTCGGTGCGTTCGGATCCAGTCCAGGAGGCCCTTGGATTCGGACGATTCAGACCGACACCGGGCGGTCGTCCTCAGACGGCTGAGCTATCCTCCTTGCCCCCTCGAACCACCCGCGCGTCCGAACGCGTATTCGCGCGCAGCCGCTACCGCCGCCCCATGCCGCCGCCCCTCGCTTTCTCGACGCGCCCACGCGTCGCCTGAGTCGACAGTGCCCTCTGAGCCGATGAGAAACGACGTCTCGCTCTGGCTGGATGCGCTGCGTGCGTTGGCTTCCTTCGCGGTGTTCGTCGCGCACGTGAAGCTGTTCGGGGTCGCGGATCCCTCGCTCGTGACCTTCGTGCCGCAACTGGGCCACGATGCCGTCATCCTGTTCTTCGTGCTGTCAGGATTCGTGATCGCGTTCACGACCGACGCACGCAACGCCAGCCTGCCGAGCTATCTCTCCGCTCGCGGAGCGCGCATCTACTCCGTGGCTCTGCCGGCGGCAGTGCTGACCTACGTACTCGCGAGCATCGGTGCCACCGTCGCGCCGGCCGAGTACGACGACCGCTACCAGCTGGAGAAACTCTGGCTCTACATCCCGTTCACGTTGGCCTTCCTCGGCGAACTCTGGACGCTGTCTGAGCCGCCGCTCGCCAACGTGCCCTGGTGGTCGCTGGGCTACGAAGTCTGGTACTACGTGCTGTTCGCGATCTACGCGTTCTATCGAGGCGCGCGTCGTTGGCTGTTCCTCGCCATCGGTCTCCTGCTGGTCGGTTACAAGCTGTGGCTCTTGGCACCGACGTGGTTGATCGGTGCGGTGCTCTGGAAACAGAAAGAGCGGCTCCGCATGTCGCGGGGGCTTGCGAGGACACTCCTGATCGGCTCCGTGCTCGGCTACGCGGGCTACAAGTTCTCTGGGGCCGAAGATTGGCTGGTCGAGATCGGCAATCGCCCGTTCGGAGGAGTGGAGGCAACGGCCCTCGGCAGCGCGCGCAGCTACCTGCACGACTACGTGGTGGCGATGTTCGCGGTGGTTCACCTGCTCGGCTTGTCGCACGCGCATCTGTCCTTCCCGCGCGCGGCCGTGCGGCCCATCCGATTCTTCGCATCGTTCACGTTCAGCCTGTATCTGGCCCACGCTCCGATGTTGATCTTCGCCAAGAGCGTGCTGCCCTACGACCCGACCAACGTTTGGCACGTGCTCGGAGTGGTGTCGGGGATCCTGTTGTTCATCGTCGCTTTCGGCTTCGTCACCGAGCATCGAAAGGGGCCTTATCGGCGGTTCTTCGACGCATTGGTGGCGAGTGTCGCTCGAGTGGTGACCCGACGACCCGCTCTCGCGGCGCTGCTTGCTCCGCGGGATCCCGTGACCGACGGACTTGGATTCGATCGCTCGACAGGTGTGCGTTGATCGACGACGATGTGCGCATGCCGTTGTTCGTCATCGCTCGCGCGCAGTCCAGTCCCCAGTCCGTCGACAAACTCGCCGAAGCCATGCTGAGGAACCGCGATGCATCGCGGCGCGAGCCCGGTTGTCTTCGTTATGAAGTCGCGCGCAGTGCAGCGGATCCATTGCTCTTGATCACGATCGAGGAGTGGCGCGATCGTGCTGCGTTCGATCGACACATGCAGACACCGCATGTTGCGGAGTTGCTGGCCGCGGTGCCCGATCTCGTCGCCGCCGCACCGGAGATCGCTGTGTTCGATCCGCTGGGCGCCTGAGTGAGGCTCCCGTCTCGATCCGGTGGCTCCAATCAGTCGGGCGCGATCAGTCGACGTTTGCCGTCACTCGATCGCTTGACGACCTCGCCGTCGCGGAAGTCGCGATCCCAGAGCTGGCATGTCACCTGTTTGTGGTGCTGGTCCAGGCCCTCGCAGTAGTTCGTGAACTTGCAGCGACGGATCGCTTCGCCCTCGCCTCGCTCCATCTTGAGCCACCAGTCGGGATCGGCAAGCGATTGCCGGGCGGCGGCGACTAGGTCGCACTCGCCGTTGGCGATCGCGGCTTCGGCTCGAGCGAACGATGCGATGCCGCCCGCTCCGATGACCGGTGTCGTGAGTCCCGAGCTGCGGATCGCGCCGCGGACCGCCGCTGCGAGGTGGAGATTGCGCGCGAAGGGTCCGCGCTCGTCGCTGCGGACCGTCGGCATGCACTCGTGACCGCTGATGCCGGTATAGGGATAGGTCGCAGCACCGATGCGCGGCTGCTTGGCGTCTTCGAAGCGGCCGCCCTTGGAGACGGAGACGAAATGGATGCCGGCCTGCGCGAGTCCTCTCGCGTAGTACACCGCATCGTCGATTCGCGAACCGCCGGCGATCACCTCGTCGCCCAGCATTCGGCAGCCCACCGCAAACCGATCGGAGATCACGGCACGGACCGCGGTGAGCACCTCGAGCGGTAAGCGCAGTCGACTCGTTGGAGAACCACCGTAACCATCGGCCCGGTCGTTCGTGCGCGAGAGGAACGAGGCCATGGTGTAGGCATGGGCGTAGTGCAGTTCGACGCCGTCGAACCCGGCGGCTTCCGCACGCGCCGCGGCGGCCGCGAACAGAGGGGGCAAGACCTGCGGCAGCTCGGCGATCTGAGGCAAGTGCACGTCGTTCACTTCCTCGCGATAGCCGAAGTGCAGGTCGCGCAACTCACGCGGAGACAGGATGCGCTCGAGGGACTCTCGCGACAGACCGGCCATGGCGTCACGGATCTCGGTCTCCGTTGCATCGGTCGTCATGTGACCGTGGGCTTGCATCGCCTCGCGATGAGCGTCGCGCAGCTTCAGGTAGCGGGCGAAGAACGTCGCGGGATCCGGGCGCCGCCGAACGGCGAGGAAGTCGATGATCTGGATGAGCAGGCGGGTTCGCCCCTCACTCGCCTCGCGTACGGTGTCGACGAGCCGGCGGAGACCGGGGACGAAGCGGTCGTCACCGATGCGCAGCAGTGGTCCGCTCGGGATGTCGCGGATTCCGGTCGCTTCCACCACGATCGCGCCGGGCATGCCTCGCGCGAAGCGGCGGTACCAATCGAGCACGTCGTCGGTCACGAAGCCGTCGTCCGACGCGCGCCAGGGCACCATCGCTGGAACCCAGGTGCGCGTGCGCAGGGTCAGCGGACCGACTCCGATCGGTGAGAAGAGCAGCGATCGCGAAGCCGTGGCCGCATCTGGCCATCGCGTCTCGGGCAACGGATGCCGCACGACCGGGCCGGTTGCACTCATGCTCCCGAGGATACGCATCCGCCGTGGCCCGCGCCGCCGGCCTTCGGCATGATCCGTGCCGATGCGTTTGCTCTTCCTCACGGCCGCGATCTTTCTCGCGGGCTGCGCTTCCGAGCCGCCCGTCGCCGGCGCCGACCGTCCGGTCGGTCCACCGCTCGAGGTCCGACTCATGCCCGATCGCTACGTCGAACTCGCCGGTGAGCGCATGACTCTGGAGGCCTTCGTCTACCGCGCGCGAGTCGCTTGTCGTCGAGCCGACTCCGCTGCCCTGGCCCGGCCGTGGCTGAACGTCGTCGCACCGAAGGCCGGCTCCGCGGAACTCGGCAATCTGCTCAACGAGATTCGCGACGCCGCCTACGACGCGGGGATTCAACACATCGAGCTGACTCTGCAATGACGAGCGTGCTCGCGGGCAAGGGGCGTTGCGATCTGGTGGTCTTCGACGTCGACGGCACACTTCACGATGCCTTCGCGTGGTGGACTCCGGTGATCCGCCGTGGGCTTCACCGCTTCGCGATGGAGCGAGGTCTCGCGATCGAACTCCCCATCGACCGCGCAGCCACCGCGGTGGTCGGGATGAAGGACGCCGGAGTGTGGGCGCCGTTCTTGCCTACGGAGCACGCTTCGCTCTGGCCCGACCTGCGGAAGGTCGTCCTGCCGATGGAGGTCGAAGAGTTGCAGCGCGGCGTCGACTACACCTTCCCGGGGATTCGACAATTGCTGGTTGGGCTACGCGAGCTTGGCGTGAAGCTGGCCTTGGCGAGCAACTGCCGCCAGGTCTACATGGATGCCCACCGCCTCGGCCAGGGGCTCGCCGCCCTGACCGACGCTCAGTACTGCCTCGACAGCGACGGTGGGATGGACAAGACCGGCATGCTGCGCGCCGCAGTGACGCGATTCGCCGCGACCGCTCCGGTCATGGTTGGGGATCGGGAGCCGGACCTGGAAGCGGCTCGCGCCGCCGGTCTGCCCTTCATCTGGCGCCGCAACGACCGCTGCGACCTCGCGGCGCAGTCGGATGCGACGTGGGACGGCGCGGTGGCGGAGTTCTTCGACCTGGTCGGGCTCCCGTGAGCGGATCCCGGCGGCATCGGCAATAATCCGGGCGTGCGACCGCAGTCGCGAGCCGTCCCGCGAACCAATCGACCACCATGCGCCTACAAGAACTGCTTCCGCTCGCCTTCATGGTGTTCATCTTCATCTCGGTGATGGCGATCGTGAGTCACCGGGCCAGGGATCGTCGCGAGCGCCTGCGGATCCTGGAGGAGCAACTCCGCAACGGCCGACTGGATGCGGCGGCGCAGCAGCGCGCGATGGATGAGCTCACCGGGCGCCAGGCCGGGCCGGCGGTCGCAGCCAACTCGGACAGCCCTCATCCTCTCGCGGGACGCAGCCGTTGGTTGTTCTCATTGGGTTGGATCGGAATCTTCCTCGGCATCGGCCTGACTCTCACCGGCGATCGCGATGGGGAGGAGGCCGGTGCGATCTTGATTCCGCTTGGCTTCGCCTTCGTCACCCTGCCGATCGCGATTCGCGAGGTCGAGATGGGTCGCCGGCGCACCTCGCCGTGATCAAGGTTGCGCCTGGCCATGACCCATCGTGAGCGTCGTCGCGAGATCGAATCGCGGCGAACGCAGCAGACGCTCACGACACGTCCCGGCTAGTCGCCGATGGTCCACGCAATCGCGTCGGAAACGCGCATGCCGAGCGGTTCGAGCGGGGTCAGCGCAACTGCCTGGGAGTGGATCGTGACTCCGCGTAGGCTGGGGGAATCCGGAAGCGGCAGTCTCAGAGTGGCGATTCCGAACGGATTCACCGAAGAAGCCACTGGAATCAACGAACCGCCCAGATGAAGGGTGCAGCCGTTGCCCAGGGGCTGCGCACCGCCGGCGAACGCGAGCAGGAACACCGCAGGCTGCAGAGGAATGGAGGTCGTCTCGACGCCGAAGGCGGTGTCGCCGAAGCGTGGACGGGCGCGGGTATTCAGCCTCGTGACCATCGCACCACAACCCGGTCCGGTCCGAACCAACGCAGCCGGTGTTGCGGTCCACTCCGCTAGCGCGTTCTGCTTCCACGAGACGATCCGACCTCGATTCCCGGACAACGATGTCGTGCCGCCGACCTGATCGTTCGAGGATGCGTGCAGCTGAGCCCAATCGCCTGCGACGTACTCCCACACCTGAGTCTCGAACGGCGATGTCGAGACGATGATGCCGACCAGCAGCAGCCTGTTGGTGTTCTGTTCGAATTGCAGGCGCGGCGACAGCAATGCCGGAGGCTGGGTCACCGGCGAAACTCGCTGCCACGAATTGCCGTCCCACTCCCACGTGTCGGCCAGCTGATGCTGCGCGGTGAATCCGGTACGGCCGCCGAACAAAACGGTGCGTTGGATTCTCGGATCGAAGGCCATGGCCGCACCCGCGCGCGGTGAGGGGGCAATCCCGGTGGAGCGATTCGCCCAGGCGTTGCCGTTCCACTCCCAGGTATCGCCGACCGGCACGGTGGCGGTTCCCTGTCGACCGAAGCCGCCGAAGAGAACGGAAACCAATCTTCCCGAGTCGAACGCGAGAGTGGTTTCGATTCGGCCGGTTGGTCCGGTGCCGACATCGCGCAGGGTCCATGTGACGCCGTTCCATGCCCACAGTTCGTTCGTGAACACGCCGCTCGCGCTGCCACCGAAGAGCAAGGTTTCCGATCGACCCTGATCGAGCATGGCAGCGGCGCTGCTTCGTGGCGATGGGCTCAGACTCGGGGCGTGCTCCATCCAGCGATTACCGGTCCACGTCCAAGTATCGTTCGCCGCAGCCTGTTGCAGGAACCCGCCGAACAGCAGCACCTTGCCGGTGGGGTCCGGGGCCAGGACGTGCGAGTGGCGTGAGCCTGGCCGCAGATCACCGTGACGCCGCGAAAGCGTCGTGCCGTCCCAGACGTGGGTGTCGGACCTGGTGGCGCCTTGTAGCACCGTCCCATTCGATACACGGAAGTCGATGCCGCCGAACAGCTCGATTGCGCCGATCGCCGGGTTGTAGTGGATGGCCGGGTCTAGTCGCGACGGCAGGTTGGGGACCGTGCTCCGTTGCCAGGAGTTGCCATCCCATTCCCACACGACTTGTTCGCCGCCAACGCCACCGACGAGCACGACGCGTCGCCTCGCGAAGTCGTAACTCATGCCTTCGTTCCCGCTCGAGGTCGGCCCTGTCGAAGCCCGCAAGGTCCAGTCGACTCCATCCCACTCCCAGGTCATCACTGGTGAACCTTGAATTCCCGCGTGAGTGATCATCACGGCGACGCGGCGCACGATGTCGTACGTCATCAGCGGCGCGTTCGGCGCCGGGATCACTGTCGAAGGAGAGAGACTCACCCATTGCCTCCCGTCATGCTCCCACGTGTCATCCAAGATGCCGACACCGAGTTGTTGGCCACCGAACAGAATGACTCGGCTGCGGAGCAGGTCGTAGGTCATCGCGGCGTCGCTGCGACCTAGTGGTCGGCCGAGCGAGGTATCCTGTGTCCACTGCGCGCCGTCCCAATACCAGGTGTCGTTCAACATGGTTCGACTCGAGTCGAATCCACCGAACAACACCGTGCGATCGTTCACGAAGTCGTAGACCATTGCGCCACGACTTCGCGGGGGCGGCGACGAGCCGAGTATCTGGCGACTCAGCAGTTCGTCTTCGGAGACTTCCCAGGTCGCTCCGTCACTCCCCAACACGACCAGCCGTTGCCTCGTCCAGTCGAACGCCGACATCTGTCCTGGATAGGCCGGGCCGTCGAGAAAGATCCAATCCTGCGCGACGGCCGGGCCCACCTGAAGGGTGCTCACCAAGAACGCGACGACGAGGTTGCACGTGATCGCGCGAGGGTTCGGCACAGCGAAGGGGCGAGCAAGTGCGTGTCGCATGGAAAGACCGAAAGGCTCGAGCAGGTTGCGAGGTCCTCGGCACCCAGTGTACCCCGCCGGCGCCGCTCGAGGGGGTGAGGGATCCCTGCGGGCGGAGGTGCTTCGAAGTCTGCCCTGCAGCCGGCCAACGGGAGCCTCCCGCTGCGAGTCCGACCGGGTCCGCTTCCGCGAGCCGACGACGATGTCCAGTTGGCATCGGTCGTCATCGCTGTCGCGGTTCCGTCCGATGCTCTGCTGCGACGAGGCACGAGCGAGTGTCAACCTGCGAAGAGTCGACTTCGACGGTGGTCGGCCGAGCGCCACGCCCGATCTCGTCGGCTCGGGACGCACGCGAAACGACATCGCGATCGCCGCGGGCGCGATGCCGCCTATCGTGTGCGGCTCCATGAGTTCGAGCCTCCCGCAGCGACCCTGGCTGTTCCCCTTGCTGGCGGTGTCGTGCTGCCTGCTTGCGGCTTGGTCCTTCTTCGGTGCGGCCGACAAGCCGGTCTGGCTCTTCGAAGTCGGGCCGATCTCGCTCGTGCTCATCCTGTTTGCGGTGCGTCGTCGCTGGTTCTGCTTCTCCGACCTCGCGTATCTCCTCCTGAGTTGGTTCTTCTTCATCCAGTGTCTGGGCGGTCGCTACACCTTCGCTGAGGTTCCTTTTCCCGATCCACTGATGGAGTGGTTCGGCCTCGTCCGTAACCCGGTCGATCGCATCGGCCACTTCTTCCAGGGCTTCGTGCCGGCAATCTTGCTCCGCGAATGGCTGATTCGCCGCCGCGGGCTTCCGCGCGGCCGAACTCTGTTCTGGCTCGTGACCGGTTGCTGTCTCGCCTTCTCGGCGGGTTACGAACTCCTCGAGATGTGGGTCGTCGTGATCTTCTATCCGCAGGCCGGGCCCGAGTGGCTCGGCATGCAGGGCGACCCGTGGGATGCGCAGATGGACATGACGATGGCGTTGTGCGGAGCGATCCTCGCACAGGTCTTGTTGCGAGGCTTGCACGAACGCAGCATCGCGCGAGTGATGCAGTCGACTGCGGGGTGACGCGACCAAACCTCGTGACGAACGTCATCGAGGCTGCGAGACTCGGCCGAGGGTGGGGGGAATCCGGATCGGGGCGAACTGTGGCCAACGACTGCCGGCAATCGTCCGTCGTCCCGACCGACCGGGTCACTCGCGGCTCTCTGTTCGGCGGCTCGATGGCGCCGTGCGCTATCCTGTGGAGCCCCCGCCGACCCATGCCCGACATCTTCGAAGAAGTCGTCCGACTGCGACGTGAAGGAATTCCCGCGGCGCTCGCCACCATCGTTGCGACGCGCGGCTCCACGCCCGGGCGGGAGACCATGCGCTTGCTCGTCCTGGAGGACGGCACCTTCCTGGGCACGGTGGGCGGCGGCTGCCTGGAAGCGGAGGTCTACGACACCGCCCTCGAGGTCCTGCGCACCGAGCAGCCCCGCACGCTGCAGTTCCGACTGACCGAGCACGATTCGCCGGACTCCGGTTTGCTCTGCGGGGGCGAAGTCACCGTGTTCGTCGAGCCGATCACCACTCCTTCGTTGTGGATCTTCGGCGGGGGACACGTGAGTTCGGCACTGTGCAAGGTCGCGAGCCTGGCCGGGTTTCGGGTGACCGTCTGCGATGATCGCGAGCGATTCGCGTCCACACAGCGCTTCCCCGAGGCCGCCGCCGCCGTGGCGCGCGACTACGACGAGGCCGTCGCCGCGATGCCGCTGCGCGCAAACACCTACGTCGTTGTCGTGACCCGTGGCCACAAGGAAGACGGCCGCGTGCTCGCCGCCCTCGC
Source organism: Planctomycetota bacterium (assembly GCA_050181465.1). Lineage (GTDB taxonomy): Bacteria > Planctomycetota > UBA1135 > UBA1135 > UBA2386 > JACRLW01. The sequence continues at coordinate 71,501 of JBFXDD010000013.1, read as the reverse complement.
CCGGCGCTGGCAGGCAGGCGACCGCCCGAAGTTCCTCGGGATGATCGGCTCGAAGACCAAGCGGGCCGTGCTGTTCCGGCACCTCCGCGAGGCGGGGGGGATCGACGAGGACTTCCTCAGCTTCATCCGCAGCCCCGTCGGGCTGTGCATCGGCGCGCGGAGTCATGAGGAGATCGCCGTCGCGGTGGTCGGCGAGCTGATCAGCGTGCGTCGGACCGGCGAGAACGCGGCCCTGGCTTGGCAGCAGCGGCGTCGCTCGAAGTCCCAGCCGGCGACCGAACCCTTGCCGGCCCGCGACGTTGCCACTCCGGGCTGAGACTGGCATCATTCGGCCCCCCTCCCGGACGCCCCCGCTCCGGTGCCCTCCGCTTCCACCCGGCTCGCCGCCGACCGCGCGGTTCCTCGCCCATGACCTCCGATCGCACCCAGCCCGTGCACTCCTCCCGCCTCGGCAGTCTCCGCTTCGCGCTGCCGGCAGTGCTGATGAGCGCTCTCGCCGCCGTCCTTCCGGCCCAGAAGGATCGCATCCAGATGGTCGACGGCAAGGTGATTGCCGACTGCACCGTGACCGCCTTCGACATCCGCAAGGTTGAGTATCGCGCCAAGGGCAGCGCCGAGAGCGTGGACCGTGACCTGGTCGCGGAGGTCTCGGTCGCCAAGGTCAAGGACACCTACAAGCGCGCCTACGCGTCGATCACCGACCCGAACGTGCCGGGCATGTTCGTCGAGACCGCGGAGGCGACCAAGGACGCCTTCCTCGCGCAGTTCGGTTTCGCCGAGGCGGCGCGCTTGCTGATCGAAGCGGGCAGCTACAGCGACGCGTTCACCGTGCTCGAACAACTTGCCACGAAGCACCCAGACAGCGGCTTCGTGCCGATGCTCTACCGTGCCAAGCTCGACTACTACATCAGCCAGGGCTCCGACAAGGCGAGCGACGCCGCGAGCGTGGCTCGCAAGTACGACGAAGCGGCGAGCGCGCAGGGCTACCCGCGCGGTTTCCAACTCGAAGCCCGCTACTACGGGCTGATGGCGCAGGGGCTCGCCGGTAGCGCGGATGCCGGCAAGATGCGCCGCGACTTCGCGACCTTGGCAGGCGAGGCGGGCGAGTACGCGAACGTCGCCAACCGTTGCCGCCTGGTGATGGCCGAGATCGATCAGCAGTCGGGCAAGACCGAAGATGCGGAGAACCTGCTGCGTGACCTGATCGGCAAGCCCTACCTGGAGCCGCAGGTGCGTGCGTCGGCGCTGCGCAGCATCGGCGATGTCGAGTTCGCGAAGGGCACGTCGAGCGACGTCGAGCCCTACAAGCGGGCCTTGCTCGCCTATTTGCGCGTGTGGGTCGAAGCCGGGAAGTCGGCACCGGGCATCGCCGCAGAAGCGCTCTTCAAGGGAGCGCAGGCCGCCGAGAAGTGGCGCGGTGAGGACTACCAGCGAATTGCGGCGCGCCTCCGCTACACCCTCAAGCGCGACTACGCCGACAGCGAGTGGGCGAAGAAGTGAAGTTGACCGCAGCGCGACGTCCGGCGTCGCGACTGCGGCGCGCGTCGATCAGCACGTTTCGGCGGTTAGCTTGGCTCTTCGCCCGCGTGGTATTTCGACTGCGCATCGAGAATCGGCCGCGCTTGCGCGGACCTTTCGTGGTCGTCGCGAACCATGCCTCGTTCGCCGACCCGATCTTGCTCGGCTCCGCGCTCGGCAGCAATCCGACCTTCCTGATGACGATGCTGCACTTCCGCAGCGCGTGGCTCGGTTGGTTCTACCGCTGGATGCGCTGCATTCCGCTCGCTCTGCGCGGCAGCAACAAGGACGCGATGCGCATCGCGCGAGAGGCGCTCTCGCGCGGCGAGATCCTCGCCTTGTTTCCCGAAGGCGGGATCAGTCGCGACGGCGCCATGGTGACGGGCAGTCCGGGCGCGGTCTCGTTGGTCCTCGGTGAGGACGTTCCGATCGTCGCCGCGCACATCGAAGGTGCTCATCGCGCAGTGCCTGTCGGTGGTTGGCCGCGACCGACCAAGGTAGTGGTCCGCTTCGCCGATCCGATCCGGCTCGACGAACTGGTCGCCGACATCGATCCCAAGGACCGTCGCGCGCGGCTGCGCGTCGCCACCGCGCGCCTGATGGAGCGAATCGCCAAAGCCGGCGGCGTCACCTCGCGGGAGGCCGACTTGGGCTGGCTGGCGCCGCCGCCCCCTCCGCTTGCGGTTTCCTCTCCGTAACGAAGGCCGACCGTTTCCTGGAGCGCCGCGCGATCGGCCCCGACGGCACGCGCCTTGCCTTCCGCCCCGCTCTTCGCACGTGGTCTCCCCTGCCTCGGCGGCCTATCGTCGCCCGATCCTTCGCCGTGTCGCCCATGAAATCGTCGATCCTCGTCACCTCACTCGCCCTGTCGTCGGTCTTGCCGAGTTGCAAGGATGCGACCGCGGAAGTCTCGCTCTACGTGGCGTTGGACCAGGAACACAGCGAGCGCCTGGTGGACCTGTTCGAGAAGGAGACCGGGATCCACGTGAACGCACGGTTCGATTCGGAATCGAACAAGACGGTCGGGCTCGTGAGCGCGATCGTGGAAGAGGCCAATCATCCGCGGTGTGACGTGTTCTGGAACAACGAACTCGCGCACACGGTCCGCCTCGCCCAGAAAGGGTTGATCGCACCGTATGTGTCGAGTGCGGCAGCGAAGATCCCCACGCAGTATCGCGACGCTGCCGGCCAGTGGACGGGCTTCGCAGCTCGCGCGCGCGTGATCATCGTGAATCCGCAGAAGCTCGGCACGACCGATCGTGCCCAATGGCCGAAGTCGCTCTCGGACTTCGCAGATCCCAAGTGGAAGGGGCGCTGCGCGATCGCTCGACCCTTGACGGGAACCACGCTCACGCACTTCACGGCCTTGCGCCTTGCGATGGGCAAGGATGCGTTCGATCGCTGGTTGGCTGCCCTCGAAGCGAATGAGGTCATCTGGCTGCAGAGCAACGGCGCCACGATGAAGGAGACGGCGAATCCGTCCTCCGCGTGCGCCTTCGCACTGACCGACACCGACGACTTCCACGTCGCGCTCACGAAGGGGGATACCGTCGACTGCGTCTTTCCCGACCAGGCCGACGGCGAGCTGGGCACGATGCTGATTCCCAACTCGATCGCGATCATCAAGGGCGGTCCCCATCCCGATGCCGCGAAGAAGCTGGTCGACTTCGTGCTCTCGGAGCGACTCGAGGGCATGCTCGCGGCAGCGAAGTCGGCGCAGATCCCGCTCCGCGCAGAGGTGCCCGGACCGAAGGCCGCGGCGATCCTGCCGGTGAACGGATTCAGGCACATGCAGTGGGATCCGGTTGCGGTCGCGGGCGCCCTCGATGAGGCGATCGTCGACTTCACGGACCGCTTCCAGTCCGGCAAGTGAACGCGGTTCGCGCGTGGATCGGACGATGAGATCGCTCACCACTCGCTTCGCGAACGCGCCGCTTGCGTGGGCGGTCGCGTTCGTCGTCCTGTTCGTCGTGTTGCCTCTCGGAGCGGTGCTCGTCGAGACCTGCTTCGATGACGACGGCTTCACTCTGCGGGCATGGCAAGACCAGCTCGTCGATCGCTTCGCTCTCGGCAAGCTCCTCATCTCGATCGGCCTCGGTGCGACTGCCTGCACCGTGGCGCTCGTGTTCGGACTGGGTCACGCGTGGGTCACCGAACGAACGGACCTTCCGTTCGCGAAGGTGCTCGGCCCGCTCGGTATCGCGCCGTTGATCGTGCCGCCGATCCTGGTGGCCATGGGCTTCGCCGACTTCATGTCGGCCAAGGGGTTCTGGGTTTGCGCAGCATTGCTCGGGGTGAGCAACGCGCCCTTCGTCGCCGTGATGGCGGCGCGCGGCCTGCGCGCGGTCGACGGTCGCGGCTACGAGGCGGCATGGCTCGCACGCGGCGTTCCGGCGGCGAATCGGATGCTCGTGCGGTCGATCCTGCCCGAGGTCGCTGCCGGCATGCTGTTCGCCTTCGTGTTCGTCGTGAGTGAGCACGGCGTCCCCGAGTTCCTCACGGTGAAGGGCAAGCAATGGCATACCTATGCCGAGCACGTGCAGGCCATGTGGACGCGGCGCGCGCTCGGGGTGCAGAAGGAAGCGGTCGCCAGTCCGATCGTCGCAGCCTTGCCCTTGGTCGCGCTGATCGTCGCCGCACTCGTCGTCGCGTTGCGCTTCCGCGCGCGGAGCGAGCTGCGGAGCGACTTCCGTCCCTTGCCGATCCGACGACTGGGCGGTTGGCGCTGGCCGGCGCTGGGTCTGGTGATCACGTATCTGACGGCGGGCGTGATCGTGCCGATCGTGGTGATGGTGCGGTGGGCGATGGGTTCGACGCAGAAGCTGGAACCACCATCGCTCGCGATCCTGCGCCGAAGTGTGCGCGACGCATGGACCCAGGCGGGTGATGACCTGGGCAAGACCATGTTGCTCGGTGTCATCGCCACGGCCTTGCTGCTGATCGCCGGATTGCCGCTCGCACGCATGGCGGCGCGTCGGCATCGCTGGATCGAAGGCCTCGCGGTCGTGCCGCTGGCGGTCCCTGCCGTGCTGCTCTCGATCGGCTTCATTCGGGTCTACAACGGCGACATCGCGAACGGCCTCTATCGGAGTGCAGCAGAGTGGACCGGCGGCCGCATTCGGACCGATTTCTACGACTCGGTCGCCGTGGTCGCCTGCGAGTACGCCGCGCGGTTCCTGCCCTTCGTGGTGCTCACGATCGCGAGCGCGCGGCGCCGATGGTCACCCTCGCTGCACGAGGCCTATCGACTCAGCGGTCGCGGAGCATGGGCCGGCTTCGCCAGACTGGACCTGCCGTTGATGCTGCCGGCGCTGTGGTCGGTGGCGTGTCTCGCCTTCATCCTTTCGCTGCGGGAGTTGGACTGCGCAGTGTTGTTGCCCGCAGGGAACGGCACGGTCGTGCGTCGGCTGTCCAACATCGTGCACTTCGGCGGCGAGAACACCGGTGGAGCCCTCGCGCTCATGCTGCTCGCCGCGGCGACTTTTCTCCCCATCCTGACCGTCGTACTCACCGGCCGACGTTTACGGCCCTTGTCGTGAACGGCTCGAACCCACCGCCCCAACCTGATTCGCGATGACGGCCATCCACGTCGAAGCTCTGGAACTCGCACGCCCCGACGGCGGGTTTCGACTCGGTCCCGTCGATCTGCAGTTGGACTCCGGCAGTCGAACGGCACTGGTCGGGCCCTCGGGGTCCGGCAAGACCACGCTCCTGCGTTGCGTCGCTGGCCTCGACGCGCCGCAGCGCGGCACCATCCGCTTCGATTCCCGCACCGTCGCCGAGCGCGGCCGGAATGTGATCGACGGCAGCGCGCGCGGCATCGGCTTCGTCTTCCAGGACGGTGCCCTCTGGCCGCACCTCGATGCGCTCGGCCACCTGCGGTTCGTCAATCCGACGCTGGCCGAACGGGAAGCTCTGGCGATCCTCGATCGTGTCGGCCTCGGCGCACACGCGGAGCGTCGACCTGCGCAGCTCTCCGGCGGCGAGGGGCAGCGACTCGCGCTCGCTCGCGCGCTCGCTGGTGCGCCGAAGGTCCTGCTGCTGGATGAGCCGCTCGGTGCGGTCGATGTTCACCTGCGCGACGACCTCGCGATGTTGGTGAGGAGCATCGCACTCGAGCAAGGGCTGACCTTGGTCGTCGTGACGCACGATCGGGACGAGGCGCTCGCGATGGCCGATCGGCTGGTGGTATTGCGCGACGGCCAAATCGTCGAGCGCGGCGCATCGCGGGATCTGGTCAAGCAGCCGGGGACCGCGTTCACCGCGCGATTTCTCGGTCGTGCCGTCTGTCTGCCCTTGTGGCGCGAGGAAGGCGGAGTGTGGCGAAGCGTGCTGACGACCCTGACTTCGCGAGATCCCAGCGGGTTGACGCACGTGGTCCTGCCCGGCGATGTGGAAGTCTCGACCGCGGCCGACGCGGTGCGCGGTCGGGTCCTGCAGTGCATTCATGACCCGATCGGACCTCGTCGAGTGGTTGTCGACGTCGACGGCCACGGCATCCTGGCACTCGCCGATGTGGATGTCAGCGAGGGTGAGTTCGTCGGTGTTCGACTGCGCGGCGAACCGCGGTTGTTGCCGGTCGATGTGCCGCGCACGCCCGCGGCGGATCGAAACGGTGACGTAGGATTGAACCCATGAACCTGCGAATACGTCTCGCATTGACGCTGGCCTTTCTCGGGATCTGCGGTGCGCTCGTGATCTGGTTCGCCAGTGACGACCCGGTACGTGTCGCCGAGGGTGCTGGTGGAAACGCGACGAGTGCGAGTGCGACCGACGACCGCTTCCGTTGGCAGTCGTCACGGCAGTGCCAGGAGTGTCATCAGGACGTCTGGAACGAGTGGTTCGGTTCGCACCACCAGATCTCGTTCCTCAATCCGGAGGTCGCGCTGCAAAGCGAGGACTTCCGAAAGACCGAGTGCCGTGCCTGCCATCTGCCACAACAGGTCGCGGTGACCGGCTTCGCGCAGCGCGCGCTGCCGCGGCAGACACGCCCCGACGAAGGCGTGGATTGCATCACGTGTCACGTCAATGAGCGCGGCCAGGTGATGGCGCGCAATGCGGTGTCCTCGGCGCCGTGCAAGCCGATCGCAGACGACCGCTTCCTCTCGGTCAGTCTGTGCGAGGGTTGCCACAACCAGCACCAGACCACCGACCAGTGGCGCGCGAGTGAGTTCGCGGCGAAAGGTCAATCCTGCAACGACTGTCACATGCCGCAGGTCGATCGAAGCGGCGGCAAGCGTGGTCGCCACCACGGCTGGTCTGGCGCACACGACCTGGCGACGCTGAAGGCCGCGGCGACGATGACCGCGTGCATCGACGGTGGCGAGCTCGTGTTGTCGCTCCACAACCACGGTGCGGGTCACAACTTCCCGACCGAAGAGCGCCATCGCGCCGTCGATCTCCTGTATTCCTTCGCCGACGGGGACGGCAAGCGCGCAGAAGGCGTGGATGCCGCCGGCAACCCGACTGACTTCGCGCTCGCCTATCGCTTTCGGCAGCCCTACCGCGACGAGTCCGGCGACAACACGCAGTTGCCGAGCGGCGCCACCAAGGAGGTGCGGGTGCCGATTCCTGCGGACGCCGTGTCGGTGACCGTGCGCTTGTGGTATCGACTGCAGCCGTACGTCGGCGACGACCATCCGGCATCGAGCCTGCTGGACGAGAAGGTGTTGGAAATCCGATGAGCACTCGCGTCTCGCTCGCAGTGATGGTTCTGGTCGGCCTGGCGGCCGGCGGTTGCCGTCGCGCGCAGGTGCCGAACGTGGCGCCGACCTCGGCCCCACCGCCGATCCCGGCGCTCGCGCTTCGCGAGTTGATCCCAGAGTTGCAGAACCAGACTGCCGCGCCGCCCCTCGTGCCGGATCCCGCAGTCTTGAAGCGGAACGCCGAGTTGATCGAGATCGCGTTCCTGCCGGAGGCCGCCGATGCCCGCACTCGTGCCATGGCGCAGCGAAGTCTGCGCGATGAGCGTGAGATCGGCTTCGCGCTGGAGGCCGGCCTCGCGCACGCGTCACCGACCGTGCGCTCGCAGTGCGCCTGGCATCTCGGCGAACTCACGTTCACACCGGCGATCCCTACATTGCTCGTGCGGCTGCGCCAGGACGAGAACGACGGCAACGTCACGCCCTGGTTGGTGGGAGCACTCGTTCGCCTGGGTTGTCTCGGTGCGCTCGACAAGCTCCTCGACGCGCTGGTCTACGAGCCGACGAGTGCGACCGCCGGTCGAGTCGGTCTGGAGATCCTCACCCACTGCGGTCGACCGCTCGCCCCCGACAGCAGCTATGCCGCGATCCAGGCGGCGATTTCGGCATTGCACGAGGATTGGCTCGGAACGGGAGCCCCGCCGCCGAACGCGCCCGGGGTCTTCGTGGGGGAGTTGGATCCGAGCCTGAGTCACCGTCTGCGAACCTGGATGGTGGGACTGGCGGGCAAGGATCTGCGTCCGGTCGACAACGCGCGGTTCATCTTCGCGCGGATCGGACGGTTGGGACTGCCGATGGTACGTGAGCTGCTCCACGCGAAGGAGGACTACGTGCGGCGCTACGGAGTGGAGATCTGCGATGCCCTCGGCATCGTCGCTGCAGAACTCGGCGGCGATCTCCATGCGCTCCTCGCGGACCCGTTCACCGCCGCGCTCGCGGCGCGCGCGCTCGGCGCGGTCGGTCATCGTCCTGCGTTGCCGCACCTGCTCGAGCGCTTGCATGATCCGAGTCCGGAGTCGAAGGTCGGCGCGATCGACGGCCTCGGCTTGCTCGGCGACCCGGTTGCCGTCGCTCCGCTCTTGAAGTCCCTGGCGAACGAGAGGGAGCCGATGGACGTCCGCGTGCACGCAGCCTGGGCGCTCGCGATGTTGTCGCCGGGAGATCGGTTTCTTCGCGAGCGACGTGCCCGCGGGGACTACCACCGTCCGACCGTGGATGCTCTGCTCGACTCGCTCGATCGTGCCCGCTCCCGGGCGGAGCGCGGCAACTAGGCCGGATCATGCGTGAACGTCGTCGCGAGATCGCCGCGGGGCGCGACTTGTGCTGATCGCAGCAGACGTTCACGCGTGATCCGGGCCAGGTCAGTCGACGATGCAGGTCATTTCGGCGTCGCTCTCGAGCACGTCGAGCCACGGGTCGCGGGTATGGGTGCTTGCGATCGACACCTTGGCGAGGCGAGCCGGTGCGTTCGGCTGCAGCGTCGCGGCGCTCGCACCCTCGGCGAGGGCTCTCGCGCCGTGGGTCGTCGCCATCGCGAGCAGGGTCGACGAGTCGAAGTGATCCCGCCGCCACAGTCGTCGTGCCTGCGCGAGGATGCTGGCGCGCTGGGGTGCGTCGACCGGCTGGCAGATCGCCGAGTCCGTGCCGAGACACACGTTGACGCCTCGCGCCAGCAGTTCCCGGTAGCGGTGGTCGACGTGGCCGAAGTACTCGCTGGCGACCGGGCAATAGGCCAAGGCGACGTTCGGAAGACTCGCGAGAATCGTCACGTCGCGGTCACGCAGATAGTTGCCGTGAGCGAGCACCCAGCGGCCGTGACGGAGCGCGGGGAGGAGCGCTTCGATCGGTGACTCGCCCAGCGGCAGGATGGAGTCGTCCCACTTGCCGATACGGCGGAGCAAGTCGGCGAAGGGTCCACCGGCACTGCGAGTGAACTCGAGTTCCTCGAGCGTCTCCGCGAGATGCGACGAGGCGAGGCCGTGCTCAGCGGCCAACTCGTACAGCGCCGCGGCTGCGGAGTACGGCGCGTGCGGCTGTAGGCCCAGGCGGAGATCATCGCGCGCACACGCACTCCCGAGTGTGCGCACGCGTGCGCGAGTGTCCGTCACCGCCTCCGCGCTTCGCGCGCCGATCCCGAAGCACTCCAGCCAACTGATCCCGGCGACCGCGAGATCGTCCGGTGCCATGGCGCGCGCGATCCACGCCGCGTCGCTGCCCGCGATATCACCGATCCAGCCGACGCCGTCGCGGATCGAATCGCGCAAGCCACGATGCACTGCGCGAGTGATCGCCGCGGGATCCTGTGGACGCCTGGCGATCACCTGACCGACCCAGTCGAGGAAGCTGCCGTGATGCTCGAATGGCGCGACGTCAGCCAGATCGAGATGCGCGTGGGCATTGACGAAGGCGGGCAGCAGGAGTGCGTCCCCATGATCGATCACCCGGTCGGGTGAACGCGACAGCTCTCGCCGCACTGTTGCGAGTGCGCCGCTCGCGACGATTCGACCGTTGCGCACCGCCACCGCACCGGGTGCCGCGACGCAGCCGACGGCATCGCGAATCGCGAGCGCGGCATGAAGCACGGTTGGGGCGTCGGCGGTCATGGTGTGCAGCATCGCCGCGTCGGGCTCGTGGCGCAGCAGAGGAGCGACTTTTCGTGCGCCGCCGTTGCTCTACGTCTGCCCGGTGTCGAGTCGACGCCGGCGACGGGTGCGACGATGATGCGAGAGCAAGAGATCGACTGCTTGGCAGTGTTGGAGACTGCGCAGCGTTGGCTGCGGCTCCGGCCCGACTCGTTCACCCGATCTCAGCGTGAGGACCTCGAGCAGGAGACCGCGCTCGCCGTGTGGACGGTTCGCGAGAAGTTGGGGATGGCGGATCGACCTCACGCGTACGGAACCACGATCGCGCGACACGTCCGATTCCACGGTCTTCGACGCTATCACAGCCAGCGCACCGTGAGTCTCGACGAGGAGGACTTCGATAGCGAAGCCATCCCGCATCCCGTTCGGGAAGCGCACGTGAGGATCGATTGCGGCTGGGTGGACCGCGATTGGCTGTTGCGGGCTCTCGATCGCGCGCTCGTCAGCCTCGACCCGATCAACCGCCGGCTGCTGGAAGAGCACTACTCCGGAACGAACTGCCGGGACCTCGGCGAGCGTTTCGGACTGTCCGTGGAATGCGTGAAGCAGCGGCTGTTTCGCTCGCGAGCGCGTCTCCGCGATCAAATCGTGGCCGGGGCACGGTGCGCCGGCTACCTCGACGAACCGAAGAAAGAGGAGAACGACCGATGATGACTGTTCAATCGATGTGGAAGGCGTGTGCGACCTTCCTTCTGTTGCACGTGGCGGCGCTCGCTCAGGCGCCGGTGATCGACCCGAACGACGCGAGTGCGCGACTCAAGGAAGTGTCGCAGCGAGTCCAGGGCCTGGTTGGCGTGAAGGGGCCCGAGCGGATGGCGGCCCTGGAGCGAGCGGCGACCGATTACCTGCAGATCGCGAGCGATTTCGCGTCGGACGCCGATGTCGTGGCCAAGGCGGCCTGGGAAGCTGGCGAGTGCTGGCGTCGTGCGAGCAAGATCGAGGAAGCGGCGGACGCGTATGCCAAGGTGCTGGCGACCGAGGACTCACGATTTCGTCAGCGCGCGCTGTTCGAACGTGCCTCGATGCTGCGGCGTCTGAAGCAACTCGAGGAGGCCGGCAAGCTCTACGAACAGGCCGGTGCGATCGATCCCGAGTCGGTGCGCGCACACGATGCTCGCCTGTGGGTGGCCCGGGTGTTGGATCTTCGCGGCGAGAAGGCACTCGCGGTCGAGGCCTACCGGTCGGCTGCTGCTGCGGCGGTCGGTCCGCGTCGTGTGATCGAGGCTGACGACGCTCTCGCGAAGGCGCTCATCAAAAGCGGTGATCTCGACGGCGCCCGCACCGTGCTCGAGCACGCCGAGGCGGCCGTGACTCCCGATATCGAAGGCGGTGGCGAAGATGGCGAGCGCATCCGCAAGGCGCTCGACGAGATGGGTGCCCGGGGCATGCTTCGGCGTGCACTCGACAAGCGCGGCACTCCGGCCAAGGATGCCGCGGACGTCGAATCAGCGCGCGGCGGCAAGTGAGCCGCGCGTTGTCGGCGTCAGCGGATGCCGATGCCGTAGTAGGTGAAGCCGGCGGCGCGGACCCGCGCGGGGTCGAAGATGTTGCGGCCGTCGAACAGGAGCGGCTGGCGCAACCGCGCCTTGATGTCCTCCGGATCGACGTGACGGAACTCGCTCCACTCGGTGACGAGCACGAGCGCGTCGGCGCCCTCCAGTGCGGTCATGGCATCGGGAGCGTAGTCGATCGTGTCGCCCAACCGCCGCTGGGCTTCGTGCATGGCTTCGGGATCGAACGCGACGACCGATGCGCCGGCTTCGCGAAGCTGGCTGATCAGCACGAGAGCGGGAGCTTCGCGCATGTCGTCGGTCTTCGGCTTGAACGCGAGTCCCCAGAGCGCGAAACGTCGGCCGGCGAGATTGCCGCCGAAGTGGCGACGGATCTTCTCGAAGAGCACGCGCTTCTGGTCGGCATTGACCTCTTCGACCGCGTTCACGATCTTCGGCTCGTAGCCGTGACTCTGTGCCGTTCGGACGAGGGCCTGCACGTCCTTCGGGAAGCAAGAGCCGCCGTAGCCGGCACCGGCGAAGAGGAAGGGGAAGCCGATGCGCGCGTCGGTGCCGATCCCCTTGCGGACGTGATTGATGTCGGCCCCCACACGCTCGCAGATCGCGGCCATCTCGTTCATGAACGAGATCCGGGTCGCGAGCATGCAGTTCGCGGCGTACTTCGTCATCTCGGCCGACTCCGGATCCATCACGAGGATCGGCTTACCGGTGCGCACGAAGGGACCGTAGAGATCGAGCATCACCTGCTTGGCTTGCTCGCTGTCGGTGCCGATCACCACACGATCCGGCTTCATGAAGTCGTCGATTGCCGCGCCCTCCTTCAAGAACTCGGGATTGCTCACGACATCGAACCCGGCGCTGGAGCCGATCACTGCTTCGATCGCGGCGCGGACCTTTCGGTTGGTGCCGACAGGCACCGTGCTCTTGGTCACGACGACTTTGTAACCGTTGAGGTTCTGCGCGATCGTTCGGGCGACGGACAGGACGTAGCGCAGGTCAGCGCTACCGTCCTCGTCCATCGGCGTGCCCACTGCGATGAAGCAAACCTTGGCGTCGCGGATGGCACCGGCCACATCCGTGGTGAACTGGATGCGGCCTTCGTCGGCGTTGCGCTTGATCAGCTCTTCGAGCCCCGGCTCGTAGATCGGGACTTCACCCTCCTTGAGTCGACGGATCTTGCCTTCATCGACGTCTGCGCACGTAACACGGTTGCCGGTCTCCGCGAAGCAGGTCCCGACGACGAGACCGACGTATCCGGTTCCGATGACTGCGATCTTCATGGTGGTTTGGGTTCTTTGGAGCGATGAGCGCCGATCGGGCAGATCGGAACCGTCCAACCCCGGACCGTAGCCAGAAGTGGGGGGGTGTCGCAAACATCGGACCGAGCTAGCGGCGACGGCCACGAACTTCCGCTAGCATGCGGCGGATGACGCGCAGGGTGCTCACCGCGGTTTCGTTGATGTTGGTCGCCGGCTGCAGCCTCCCGGCCTTGATCGAACGCATTGACGAGGAGAGTCCGCGCGCCGAATTGGGTCGCCCCGGTTGGGTCCGTGCACCCGCGACCCTGGGGACCTGGGTGGGGGGCGCGGTCGGATCGGTCGCGGCTTTGCCGTTCGCGGTCGTGGCGTGGCCATTCCAGCAACTCGCCACCGACAACGCGGGTCGCCTCGACGAGGACTTCCTCTTCGCACCCGCGGGGTCCGGTGCCTCGGCCGGCCACTTTCTCTTGGGCGCGCCTTTCGATCTCCTTGATTGGACCTTTCGGCGCGCGTGGATCGACGATGAGCCCGCGGTCGTGCAACGGCCTGCCGCCGCGGCTGCCGGCGACCTCCCGTCGGAGTCGAAGAAGTCGGCAAGCTCCGGCGACGAGTGAGCGGCGCCGCACTTGGCCCGTACGACTCGCGCCCGTACGACTCGCGCCCGCCCGCGTCGCTGTGTCGGCTTCTCCCCGGCAGCCTAGCTGCGGCTACGCTTCGGTCGTCGACCGACGCAGCTCCTTGCCGGACATCGACCTGCACCGATCTCGCGACGACGTTCACGAATGATCCGGACTAGCGGATCTTGGGCAGCAGTTCCTTGCGGTCGGCGATCTCTCCGTCTTCCAGAATCGCACTGAGGGTGAGTCGTTGCGATGTGAATTGGAGCAGCCAGACGTGGTGCGCGCTCTGTGCGAAGCCGCCGTCGCGGAGATACCAGCGACCCCCAGCCGGCGTGCGCTGGCGTACACCCAGTCCGCCTTCGCCGATGTAGACGACGCCGCGCGGGTCAGGCTTGCCGTCGCGGATCGGCACGGTTCGCTTGAGTGTGTGGCCGTCGGACTCGAGCGCGAGATCCAGATCGTAGCGATCGAAGAGTGGCACGAAGTTCACGAGCGCGCTCGACGGCAACTTCACCGAGGGAAATGCAGGTTGGTGGTAGCTCGCCAACAGCCAACGGCGGTCCTGCATCGCTGTCAGGCTGTCCTGAAGAAACTTCATCTGGTCGCCCCCGGTCGGGACCTCGGTGTTGAGGACGACGAGGCCGACTTCGCTGCCGAGCCCGCAACGAAACCAGTTCTTGCCCAGTCCGCCGCCGGGTGAACCGAAGACCTGGTCGTAGAGTTCGCCGGTCGCTTCGTGGTTTCCGCGCGTCGGGACGATCGGCAGGATGCGACCCTGTTCGTCGGCGAGCAGTTCGTGGTCGGTCATCCAATCGTCGAAGAGATCGAAGCGGCGGCCGTCATAGACGTAGTCGCCGCCGTGCACCAATGCGAGGATCTGCGGGTCCGCGTCGGCGAGCCCACGCATCCTTCGATTCATCGACCGTCGGGTCTCGCGGTCGGAGCGTGAGTCGCCGCCGACCAGCAATGCGAACTCCGTGTCGGACGCGGGTGCCGTCTGAAACTCGAAGGTCGGGCTCTTCAGGCCGTCCGATTCGATTCGGAAGCGATAGTGCGTCGCGGGTTGGAGTGCCCGGAGTTCGACGTGGTGCCAATGCCGCGGTGTGTGCTGGTCAGCGTCGTCGCGGGCGTACGGGCCACTCCGCGATGCGGATACGATGCGCGCGCTCGACGAAGGGAACCTTGCGGCGGTCTTGGGTTCGATCACGACCTGGTGAACGGTTCCCGGGTTCGTCGTCGACCAGGCGACCAGTGCTTCATGCGCCGGATCCTCGGTCCATACGACACGCCAGTGCGCGAGGGCGCGGGGGCGCTGCGCGCCGTCGAGCTCGGGATCCGTGCGAGAACAACTCGCGAGGACGAGCCAGAGCACGAAGACGGAGTGATCAAGTCGTCGACGCATCGTTCGATCGGATCTTCTCGAGCGGGTCTCGTGCGCGCAGCGCCGAACTGGCGAACACGACGAGGAGCGCCAGAGGTACGCCGAAGTGCACGCTGCGCAATGCCACCTCGGGCCACGCACTCGGTCCGGCATGGATCACGCGAGCGAACGCCGTCGCCATCCCCCAGAAGGCCATCCATGCGGCGACTGGAACCCAGCGAGTGGTGACGACCAAGAGTGCCACGACGAGGTCGATGCCGCCGATGATTCTCAGCAAGGTTTCCGCAACGGCCAGGTCCGGCCGCAACCCACCGGTCGCAGTCGCGAACGAGTAGATCAGGTCCACGAAGTGCGGATTGCGCGCCAGGGCTTCGATGCCATGACCGACGAACGTCGCGGCAACGGCGACTCGCAGGCACTCGACGGCCGCATCGGTGCGGTCGGGAATCGGTCGCCCGCGCGGGTCCAGCCAGAGCAACAGGATCCAGGGCACGCTCCAGCGAAGGGCTTGCTCGATCGGCACGAGCGACTGCCAACGCAGTTCGACGATCATGGTGGCGATCATCGTGACGGTGAGTCCGAGCCCCCCCAGAACGAAGCCAAGTCGCGGCCGCGGCGACAACACGACGAGTGCGCCGATGGCCATTGCGACGAGCATCGCGCGATCGATGCCGAGCGCCGTCATTTCGTCGCACCAGCGCAGCTCGGTGTAGAGGGCGTCGAAGACTTTGCCCCCCGAGAACAGGACTCTGGCCGGCTGGCCGATCAAAGTCAGAGCGAGCGCGCCGCGGGCGATCCATGCGACCGTTGCCGCGGCGGTCCCTGCGTTCGGTTCGCGGTTCATCGCTCGTGATGCGAGCGCAGCCACGGCTCGAGTGCATCGATCCCGGCGGCCGTCGCGCGGATACGGGTGCGCAGGGCCTCAGCCCGCGTGGACTCGCCGGCCTCGTCCAGCCGTCCGGCCATGCGGGCGGCGACTCGTTGCAGGAAGAATCGCGACTCCGCGCGTGGCTGCCGGCCGATCGCGTCGAGCAAGCGTTCGGCGAACGCATCGGCCACGGCGAGGCTAGGCAGCGACGACAACGGCGGCACGGCGGCCTCGAAGTGGAGCAGCGAGAAGCCGTCCTGCCGCAGTAGGGTGGCGTCTTCGACGCAGAGGACGGCGACGGCCTCCTCGACGTTGCCGTCACGGAGACTGAGCCCGCACCAGGGCATGGCGATGAGGCTCGAGTTCGCGGTGACCTGTCCGGTGCGCACCTTCTCGATCGCCTCGGCGAAGTCGACGCGCAGCGAGGCAGTCGCTTCGCCTGCCGTCACGGCGACGGCCAAGAGTGCGCCGTCCAGCGTCACGTCGAAGCTCCGGTCGCGAGCGCGGAGTCGAGAGAGCAACTCAGGAGCGATCCGTGCCGCCATCGACAACAATCGAGGAAGGTGCTCGGCGCGCTGGTCGAGCGCGAGTGCCGTGGAACGATCGGCGAGGAGGATTCCGAGCAACCGCCGCACGACCTCCGCATGCCCGAACGCATGTGCGGTCCACAGGGCATCGAGCAAGGTTTGGTCGGTGAGTTCCGACGACAGCAATCGACGATGCAGGAGTTCGTGAAAGTCGATGTCCGCCGCGGCCAGTCCGAGTTGCTTGGCAGCCCAGAGGATCGACAGGGCGTGTGTGTCATTGGGACTCGCACGGAATCGAGCGATCGCTTCTCGAACCTCGGCGTCGACGTCGCCCTTCAGACTGATCGCGCGGAGCCAGCCGCGGTGCAGATCCGTCGACCCGATGCGTTGACCGGGTTGGAGTTGTCCGATCGCCCGCGCGAGCGGCGCCGCCGCCTCCTTCGCGAAGCCGAGGATCTCACCGGGTGTGTTCGCCTGATCGGCCGTGGGCGGCGCTGGGAGCGGTGGCTCGAGGTCGCGGTGGAACCGTGCGGGATCGTGGCGCCGATGGCTGCTGCGCACCGACGAGAGCGCGACGATGATCCGGCTGTCGCGCCTCTCCTCCCGTGCCAGCGCGCGGGTGATCTCACGTTCACGATCTGCGGGGTCGCTGAGCTGGATGGCCAGGCGCGCGCGTTCCACCGTCGTTTGGCCGACGCGGTCGTCCGTGCGATCGAGGATCGCCAGCGCTTCGTCGAGTCGTCCGCGCGACAGGAGCAGCTCCACGAATCGGCTGCTTTGGAAGGGATAGATCGTCGTGGCCTTCGCCGCCCAGGCCGCGTAGACGGCCAACATGTCCTCCGGGCGGCCGATCGTCTCGAGCAACCCGGTCACCTGGTTCTGAAGACTCAGGTTCTCGCTCTGCGCGATCGCGACCTCCGTCAGCACCGTGGCACCCGTCTCGATGTCGCCGTTGGCGATCGCCAGGAGACCAACCAGCACCGATCGGGCCGGCGTGCGACGCGCTCTGTCGGAAGCGGCACCGATCCGTTCGAGCAGGCTGCTGCGCTCACTCGGACTCGTGTGTTCGACGAGGTAGTTCGCGAACTCCATCCATGCATAGTCGAGCGTGGTGGCCGCGCCCAGGTCGGCGGCGAGTTCCTCGATGGCGGCGGCCCTCGCGGCCGGCTCGTCGGCGATGCGCAAGTCGAGAAGGCGGCGCGCGGTGTTGTCGGCGTCGGCCCGCAGCAGCCACGCGGCGACCGCGCCGAGGACGTCTTTCTCCAGGCGGGCTGAGGTCGCGACACGAGTGAGCCAGTTCCGCTCTCCGATGGCGACCTTGTCACGGCTCAAGCCCGCGATCAGTCGCTTCGCGAGTTCGCCCTCGAGTCGTCCCTCCGACACCGTCTGCAAGATGGCAGTGCGCGATTCGCTCCCCAGCGGTCGCGTCGCCGCGCGCAGCAGTCGCTCGGCGTCGTCGGTAGGGAGCAGATCCAGGTGACGGCAGCGACTCGCGAGCAGATAGGGGCTTTGGACCTTCTCGAGCGCGATCTCGGCCAACGGCGCGAGCTCGGCATCGGGAACGGTGCCGCGTAGCTTGTCGAGCACGTTGCTTGCCGCGTTGGGATCCTTGACCTCTCGCGCGAGGTCCACGATCCGGCGCGCGCTCTGCAGTCTCAGCTCGCTGTCGGCCGCGTCGATGCGATCGAGTGCCGCGAGCACGCGCTGGAGGCGTTGTGCCGGAGCGACCGTCGCCGACCATGCCCGATCGAGAGCGTCCCGCCGCGCGCCCGCATCGTCGAAATCGCGGCCGACCAATGCAGCCACTCCGGCGAGGTCGACCGGCGTGGCCTTGGCGTCGCTGCGTCCGCGTTCGACCGCAGCATCGAAGATCGACTGCGCGAGATCGATGCGCTCGACGGCCACGAGCAGTCGCGCGATCGCTGCCACATTGCTGCCGCCTTCCGCCGTCGCGGCCGCGACGACGTCCTGAGGCCGTCCCGCCAGTAGCAGCGCTCGCACGCGTTCGAGTGGGAACTTGCTCGCAACTTCGTCGGGCAGTTCGAGCACGCGAGTGATCTCTCCGCGTGCGAGTGCGTCGCGCAGCATCGCCTGCTTGACCGGCACGCTGACCTCTGACTGGCGCAGCGCTGCATCCTCCAGCTCGCGTGCGCGGGCGGAGGCGATCGGGTCGCTCAGCGAGTCTCCCAGGCTGCGAAGGCGGCCCGCGAGACTCACCGTCGCCGCACCGCTCAATGGTTCACGGCCATCGGCGCGAGCCAGGATGGCATCCCGCAGCGGCGTGAGCTGTTCGTGAGAATCGGCGGTGCGGACGGCATGGCCGAGCACCGTGTCCACCGTCGGCAGACTGTCGGCGACATTGCGACTGAAGGTGCGCGACGGGGCCTCCTTGCTCGGCAAGGTCTCCCCTCGTGTCAACTCGACGGCGACGCCCAGAAAGATCGCGCGAGCTTCGTCGCGACCGCCGCGCAGTTCGGCGAGCCGCGCGACATCCAGCCGGGCGGCGAGGTCGTTCGGATCGCGTCGCAAGATTCGGCGCAGCACGCGCTCGGCGTCGAGCGGGCGGTCGGCACTCTCGAAGGCGGTCGCGATCCGTCGCTCCACCGCGGCGAACTCCGGTGCGAGTCGGGCACGAAGGAAGGCTCGTTCGGCTGCCGCCACATCGCCGGCGCGCAGCATCGTCTCGCCGATCTCGAGGAACACGGCCGGCGGAGCTTCTTCGCCGATCATCAGCAACGCGCGCGCATGACGCAGATAACGCGGCCAGTCTCGCGCGCCGCTCGCTTCGTCCATCGCTTCCCGCAGCCACGCCGACCGCTGCTGACCCGCCACGAGTATGGTCGACTCGAGGGAGTTGCGGCGGGCGTCGGCGTCACCGAGCTGTTCGAGCAGGTCCTGCAGTGCACGCTGCAGATAGACGCGATCGGGTTCGAGCGCGATCCGGCGACGAAGCGCACGCGCCGCATAGCGCAATGTCGACGCCTCGGCGCCGAGATTGAGCAGGCCGTCGACGGCGACCAAGAACAGGTCGGCGGGCACCGCGGAGCTGAGCAGGATCGCGCAGGTGCCGACCGCTTCGGCCGACTTGCCCTGATCGCGCATCGCGTTGGCCCACAGCAACAAGGTTTCGATGCGGGTGCCGTCGCTGGCGAAGGCTCGACGGTAGAGCCGGGCGGCTTCGGCGGGACGACCGGCCATGCCGAGGATGCCGGCGGCGAACTCGAGCGTCGCTCCATCGGGCTTCGCATCACGGGTCAACAGCGCGCGCACGATCGCGCGTGCCTCACCGGCCCGTCCTCGTTCGAGGAATGAGAGGACGAGCTGCTGGCGATAGTCGAGCTCGTTCTGTGGATCGATCGTGACGAGGTGCTCGAGTGCACGCTCTTGTCCGGCGAAGTCGTCGGTCTCCAGGCAAGCCTGTGCGATCGCCTGCCATGCATCGATCGCGTGCTCGGGAGATTCCTTGGCCCACGCGAGCAGCACGTCCCGCGCGCCGAAGCCATCCATTGCGCGCACCCAGATCCTCACCAGCGCCTCGCGCTTGGTGTCGCGATCGGGTGTCGCCGGGTCGGCGACCGCCGCCTCGAGTTCGATCGCGAGGTCGGCGAGAGTCCCGCTTCGCGACGCCAGATCGAGCACACGCTCCTGGGCCTGGGATCGCCGTGCCGCGCTTCCGGCGGTCAGCCACACCTCTCGGAAGAGATCGATGCTCTCCTTTCGTTCCGTTTCGTCCCTGCTGTTCGACAGGAGCCAGGCGAGGCGGAGGCTGACGTCCTCGGTCGGCTTCTCGCGTCGGACTTGGCGCAGGAGTTCGATCGCTTCCGCGGTCCGGCCGACGCTTTCGAGTGCGCCGGCGAGTCGCAGTTGCGATTCCGGTTGCGCGACCCTCGTGCGTGCGGCCAACAGGCGCTCGCTGGCTTCCGAGTCCCGGCGGTCCTTTCGCAGCATGGCCACTTCGGCCAGCAGTCCGTCGAGGCGCAGGCTCTCGGACTCGCTTGCCGCAGTGATGGCGACACCGTGCGCGACTGCGGGCTCGTCGCCCAGTTCACTCGCCGTGGCGATCAGCGTCAGCAGTTCGCGAGGCGATGCCGTAGGCATCCGGTCGACCAACAGCGCGCGCGCATCGGCCGGTCGATCGAGATCGGTGTAGAGCAGCGCCAGCGCGCCTCGCAGGAGCGCATCGCTCGGGTCGCGTGCGAGCAGGGTCTGTGCCGCTGCGATCGCCGGCTCGGTGCGTCCGCACTCGACGCACAACCGCATCGCTTCGCCGAGCATCTCGCTGTCGGCCTGAACGCGATCGGAAGCGAGTGTCGACACTGCAAGATCACCATCCCCCAGCCGGCGGATCGCGTCGAACATCGCCAACAGGTCGGCGTCGCCGTCGGCTCGTGGTGTCGCTCGACACTGGGCGACGAACTCCCGCAGCTCCGCGGCATCCGTGGCGAGGTCGAGCACGCGCGCGTAGGCGAAGCTCCGTTCGCGCTGGAGCGGAGCGCACTCCGCGGCACGCCGATACTCGTCCCGCGCTTCGTTGTTGCGACCGGCGAGGGACAGCCATCGACCGCGCCGAAGGTGCACGTTGGCGCGAGCGGAGTCGTTCGCGGCGTATTCGGGACGATGGTGACGCAGCGCGAAGTCGACCTGACCGAAGTCGCCGGCAAGATGACCCAGCGCGTGGTGGAAGTTTGGGTCGTCTCCGGTCTGGACCGCGGCGTCGAGATTGGTGAGCGTGCCGGCCTCGTCGCCGAGCGCGAAGTGAAGTTCTGCAGCGTGGACGAGCAATGCTGCGCGCTCGGGGTCGTCGCTCGGTGTGGTCTCGAGCAATCCGCGCAGCCCGCGAAGTGCTTCTTCGTTGCGGCCGAGAGCTTCCAGGGCGACCACGTGCATCGCGCGCAGCGACGAGTCGAGGCGACCCGCCTCCGTGCACAGCCGATCGACTTCGACGAGGTCACCGGCGGCGATCGCGAGCCGAATGCGATCCTCGCGCGGTGCTCCCGCGTAGGTCTTGCGCAGGGCGTCGAGGTCCCCGCCGGTGCGGAGTGTGGTCTCGATGCGGCTGTCGAGGTCGTCGGGCGGCACCTCCTGGGCCGACACCGCGGACACCGCACACAGTACGCCGAGTGCGGCTGCGGCGGGCGAGCGGCCGCGTCCCGGCCAGCGACGTGCAAGGAGGTGCAGTGCCATGGCGCACAGACCGACGAGTGCGAGCTGAGGCCCGATCGGCACGCGACTCGTGCGGGTGCGCGTCGGCGAACTTGGCAGTTCGCCGACGATCGTGCCGCCGCTGCGCGTTGCGAGATCCGCCAAGGCGGGGCTGCGATCGTCGAGACGATCCGTGCGCGGGCGAGGCCGGACCGCGGCACCGAGCGCGATGCCGTCGACCTCGAGCAGGCACGGGGAATCGCTCGGCCACGGCGCGGTCGCGCGCCAGCCGCCGTCTGTCATCCGCTGCATCCCCATGCGGACCTCGCGCTGTGCGTCGCGATCGCTCGCAGGCGCGACGACTCGCAACGTGGCTGCAGTGCGATCGCTGCTCTGGTACAAGGTTGCGTTCAGTTCGCCACGGCTCGTGGTCACAACCAAGCCCGGTCGTGCGGCTCGACGACCGCGCGACAGTGCGCGCATCTGATCGGCGATGAGGTCGGACCAGGCTGTCGATCGGATCGAATCGGTCATCGGGCCGAGCAGTTCGGTCGCGAGCGTCGCGACCCGACCGCGGCCTTGGTCCCAGGCGGCGAGCACGCTGCTGCCGTCGCCGGCCCGGAGCAACTCCTCCGCAGCACTCTTTGCGTGGGCCTCCACCAAACCCCCGAGAACGTGATCGTCACCGCGAGCGAGGCTGACGACGCTCTCGCGGCGCATCGGAGCGTCGATCGCGATCGGCTCTTCTCTGAGGCTCGGCAGGAGTGTGGTCTGCGGTTCCTTGAAGCGAAGATCGGGCAACTGGAATCGCGATGGGCAGGCGTAGAAGCGACCGCCGCCCCACTGTGCGAGGTCCATGAGAAACTGACTCTGCGACTGCGGGCCGATCAGCACCGTGCTGAGCTGGATGTTGGAATCGGCCATTCGCCGGGCGAGCGCCTCGAACGGGCCTGATTCCACGCCGCCGTCGGTGAGAACGAGGACATGGCGGAACCGCGTGCGCGCATCGAGCAAGGCGTAGTAGCTCTCCTCCAAAGCGGAGTAGATCACGGTGCCGCCGCCGGCCTGCATCCGATCGAGCGCGCGCATGAGCTCGATCGAGTTGGACGCCGGCTGCAGCGGCGCAGCCCAACGCTTGCTCCCGTAGAACTCGACGATGCCGGCCTTGTCGTGCGGCAGCAGACGTCGCAGCGCCAGTCGCGCGACTTCCTTCGCAAGGTCGATGCGAGCACCCATGCTGCCGCTCGTGTCGATGACGACCACCAGCGCAACGGAAGGATCGCGGCGCTCTTCGCGCTGCGGCATGTCGACCGGCAGCAGCTCGGCCAACGGCGAGTCGGCGTAGCCGCCGGGACCGAGGTTGTCGTGTGCGCCGGCGAGAAGCAGACCGAGGCCGTCGCGCGTGATGAGTTCCGCGACGACGCTCTGCATCGAGCGCGGCCAGGCTGCGGCCGGTAGGTCGTCGATGATCGCGCACTCGACCGTCGCAAGCGTCGTCGACGCTTCGTTCGGATCTGCGCGAAGCACATGGATCCCGTGCGGAGCCAAGGTGTCGCGCACCGCCTCGAAGTTGCCGTCGCCGCGACCGAGCCACGCGACGCGAATGCCCTCGTCGACGAGCACTGCGCCGTGTTCGCCGCGAGTCGACGCCGCATCCGACGTGAATCGAACGAGGAACTGCCAGGGGCCGGCCGCAAGCGGCGGAACGACATCGATCGTCACTTCACAGTCGCCGGCAGTCACGGTGTGGGTGGCGCGCGCAAACGACTGATTCGTTGCGGCGTCGATGACTTCGATCTCGAGATCCCGCGCGCTCGGGGAGGCGACAAGAACGCGGATCGCGAACGGATCGGCCGCATGGACGAGGCAGGGGTGATCGATCGAGCGGATCACCGGCTGCGTGCGATCCGGTGCGGCGACACGCGTGTGCAGGGTGATCGATCGAGAACGCAGGCATGCCGCGAGTGCGTCGATCGCCTCCGGCGTGAGTCCGGATCCGCTGTCGCCGCCGGAGCCGACCAGCGCGATTTGACCGCCGTCGGGACAGAGCGCGATCGCCTGGTTCAACGCGCGACCGAGATCCGGGTCGCCGTCCGCACGAGCGACCTCGAGTCGCCCATGTGCGCCCACGACGTCGACCGCGCCGGTTCGGACGACGTGGAATCGATCGCGTGACGGAGTCGCGGACCGCCACTGATGCGCGAGCGTCGGGTCCGCACCCGTGTCGAGGAAGACGCGCACGGGGCGGCCGGGTGCTTCGATCCACGGCGCGGCGAGCGCGAACACGACGGCAATCCATGCGATCGACACCGTGAGCAGGGCGAAGCTCCTGGCGGTCCGATTCTCGATTCGGCGCGCACCGCGTCGATGCGCGAACACGAGCGGAACCAGCAGGATGAGGAGCCAGAGGGCGAGAGGGCGTTCGAAGATCACCGCAACTATGGACCGCGACTATGGTGGGTGCCGGTTGCCGGGCGACGTCATTCGACGCGGCGATAACTGGAGGCGACGAACTTGCCGTCCCTCATCTCACCGGTGATCTCCACTCGCGCGCCCTTCTTGCCGTCCTTGCACCACTCCATCACGCCCAGTTGCGGCCAGAGGATTTCGACCCACTTGTCGTCGATCTTCACGTAGTTGCCGCAGTGGCCGACGCCCTCGAGCGTATGTCCGCAGATCGCGTCGTGAACGTGTGGCGTCGCGATCACGGTCGTGCCGGCCGGATTCGCCGCTGGGGTACTCGCACCGGCGTCTTGGTTTGCCGGCGCGCCGGTCTTCGCGTCGCCGCTCGGAGTCCGGTTCTCCTGCGGCTTCTCGCCGCAACCGGCGAACAAGAGTGTCGAGACAACGGCGCACGTCGCAAGGATTCGGTTCATCCGAACGAGCATAACGCGACGGTGTCGAATATCGTCGCTGCCCCATGCTCGATGCACTCCAGCAGCGCATCGTCGGCGTCCTCGTCGAGAAGGAGCTGACGGTTCCCGATACCTACCCGCTCACCGAGAACGCGCTGATCACCGGCTGCAATCAGAAGAGCAACCGCGATCCTGAGATGGCGGTCACGGCGGGGCAACTCCACCCGGCCCTGCTGGCGCTGCGCGAGGACGGTTGGATCGTCCGGGTCGACGCCGGTGGTCGCGTCGTGCGTTACCGCCACAAGGCGCTCGAGCGACTGAACATCCATCGCGATCAGCTCATCGTGCTCACCGAGTTGTTGCTGCGCGGTCCGCAGGCGCCGGGCGCTCTGAAGCCGCGGGTCGCGAGGATGGGGCTGCATGCCGAGCCCGCCCGCATCGAGGCGATCCTCGAGGATCTCGCCGTATTTCGTCCGGCCGCCTTGGTGGAGCGCTTGCCGCGGCGGCGTCGTGAGCGCGACGAACGCTTCGGACATCTGCTCGGACCGCGGCCGGTGACCGATGAGGAGCGCGCGGCAGACGCGGAAGGTGTCGACGTGCCCGCGAGAGAGCGGGTCGCCGCCGTTCGGGCCGAACCGACGGTGGATTCCGGAGGATTCTCGCGCATCGACGAATTGGCGGAACGTGTCGAGCGCCTCGAAGACGAGCTCGCGGAACTGCGCAAGGTCGTCGATGCGCTCCGCGCCCTGTCGTGAGCGACGGTCAGGAACGACCGTGGCGATCACTGCCGATCGAAGAGACCGCGTTCGCGATGCGAGCTCAGCCGCTGCAGTTCGGGATACCGATCGCAGAGGCTGTCGGGAATCCTGACCGCAGGCGCTTCGAAAGCTGCACGAAGCTCCAATGCCGCCGCGAGCGCTTGGCCGCGGAAGTGGTTGTTCGCAGCGACGAACACGCGTGGCGCTGCGGTGGAATCGAGCAGTTGTAGGATCCGGTCGCGGATCTGTTGGAGTTCGTTGGACGAGTAGTGCCAATCGTAGGTCGCGTCGCGACCGGCTTTCGGATCGAACCACGCCTTGGCGTTGCGGCCATGAAGGCGTAGGTATTGCATCGGCTGTTGCTGCGGCACCGCCGGGCCCGCGAAGTCCGATTGCATTCCGGGATAGTCGAGATGGATCGGCGCCAACCCGAGCTCGCGCATACCAGCGATCGCATCGTCCGCTCGCCAACGCGCGTGCCGCACTTCCACGAGCACTGGTGCGACTGCGAGGAATCGACGTGCGATCTCGCGAAGCGCGCCGAAGCCGGCGGCGTCGGGCTTGAAGGAATGCGGGAACTGTGCAAGCAGTGCCGCGAGCCGACCGGACTCGCCGAGCGGAGCGAATGCGGCGAGGGAGGCGTCGATGTCCGCGGTGCGAAAGACCCGCTCATGCGTGAACTGCGAGGGGAGTTTGGCGGTGAAGAGCGTGCCGAATTCGGCGGTACGATCGAGCCAACTTTGCGTCACTGCGGGCGCCGGCGTGCGGTAGAAGCTGACGTTGATCTCGAGGAAGTCGACGAGGCTCGCTACCGCGCGCAGCGTGTCCTTGCAGCCGCTCGGATAGACGATCCCCTTCCAATCGGGGTACGACCATCCGCTCACGCCGCATCGAACGCGCGAGCTCATGTCTGTCGCCGTCGGCGAGCGATGTCGGCGAGTCGCTCCCGCATCTTGCCCTCGAAGCCCCATTCCCCGGGTCGATAGAAGCGGCGCGTGCGCAGGCTCTTCGGCATGCAGTCCATGTCGGCGACATGGCCGGGTTCGTCGGGTGCGAAGCGATACTCGGCGCCGTGACCGAGTTCGCGCGCGAGCGCGGTGGGTGCGTTGCGCAAGTGGAGCGGCACCGGTTCGAGGGTGCCGTCTCGAATCGCTGCGAGTGCCTCGTCGATCGCGGTCGCGACCCCTCGACTCTTCGGTGCGCTCGCCAGGTAGATCGCGGCTTCCGCCAGCGGCAGGCGGCCTTCCGGCAATCCCATTCGTTCGAATGCGAGCAGCGCGCTGGTCGCGATCGAGAGCGCCATCGGATCGGCGAGGCCGATGTCTTCAGCAGCCATCGCAATCATTCGACGAGCTGCGGCGAGCGGGTCGGCACCGGCTTCGAACACTCGAGCGAGCCAATAGATGCTCGCGTCGACGTCGGAGTTGCGCAGGCTCTTGTGGAATGCGCTGAGGAGATCGAAGTGCGAGTCGCCGGACTTGTCGTGGAGGATCGTGCGGTGTTGAGCCGCGGCGGCGACGTCCGCCAACGCGATGCGATCACCCTTGGTCATCGCCAGCGTTCCCGCGGTTTCGAGCACCGTGAGCGCCTTGCGTGCGTCGCCGCCGGCGAATCGTGCGATCGCGGCAGCGGCGTCCTCGTCGAGCTGCAGGCGAAAGGGACCAAGGCCGCGCTCGTCGGTGCGTGCGCGTTCGAGCAGTGCGAGGATCGCGGCTTCGTCGAGCGGTGCGAGCGCGAGCACGCGCGCCCGCGAGAGCAGCGCTGCGTTCACCGCGAACGACGGGTTCTCGGTCGTCGCGCCGATCAATACGATGTCTCCGCTCTCGACGTGCGCGAGGAAGGCGTCTTGCTGCGCGCGGTTGAAGCGGTGGATCTCGTCGACGAACAAGACGGTGTTCTTGCCTTCACGCGCACGACGTTCGCTCGCGCGGGCCAACGCTTCGCGAACCTCCTTGATGCCGGAGAGCACCGCCGAGAACGGTTCGAACACCCCGCCGCTCGCGGCGGCGATGCAGCGTGCGAGCGTGGTCTTGCCGACTCCGGGCGGCCCGAACAGGATCAAAGAACCGGCTTGGCCCGATTCGATCGCGCGTCGCAGCGGTCGATCGGCGCCGAGCAGTTCGTCTTGACCGACGATCTCCGCGAGGCTCTGCGGTCGCATGCGATCCGCGAGCGGACGCGGTGCCGCGGTGCGCGCATCCTGGACTGGCGGCGGTTCGTCGAACAGGCTCACTAGCTCGGATTATTCGTGAACGTCGTCTCGAGGTCGATGCAGATCGATGCCCAGGAAGGAGCTGCGACGGTCGACGACCGAAGCGTAGCTGTAGCTACGCTGCCAGGGAGGAGCCGTCGTAGCGACGCCGCTGGGCGCGACTTGTGCCGATCGCAGCAGACGTTCACGGATGATCCGGGCTAGCCCGGATCATGCGAGAAGGTCGTCGCGAGATCGACGCAGGTCGATGCCCAGGAAGGAGCTGCGACGGTCGACGACCGAAGCGTAGCTGTAGCTACGCTGCCAGGGAGGAGCCGTCGTAGCGACGCCGCTGGGCGCGACTTGTGCCGATCGCAGCAGACGTTCACGGATGATCCGGGCTAGGATCGCGCGGCGCCGGCGATCCCGCGCTGCCGTCGCGCCTCGAACAGCAGCACGCCCGTGGCGACCGCCACGTTGAGACTCTCGACGGTCGCGCGGATCGGGATCCGGACCGCGGTCGTCGCCGCCGTGCGCAGCGACTGCGGCACGCCATGACCTTCGCTGCCGAGAACCAGAATCGACGGCCGAGCGAGATCGAGGTCGAAGTAGTCGGTGTTCGCGTGACCGTCGGCGACGACGACGGCGAGGCCGCGCGACTTGGCGAAGGCGAGCAGCCCCTCGGGCTGCATTCCTGCCCGGGTCGGCAGCCGCAGGATGCTGCCGGACGACCCGCGAACCGCCTTCTCGCGGAACGGATCCGCGCTGCCCGCGAGCGCGACGAAACCGGTACCGCCGGCGGCCTCGGTGGTGCGGAGCATGGCGCCAAGATTGCCCGGATCGCGCACGCCGGCGGCAGCCACGATCAACGCTGCGGTTGAGGTGCCGCCGCAGAGGGCTTCGTCACTTGCCGTCGGCCGTCGAACCAAGGCGAGTGCGCCCGGCGGCGTCGTGAGACTCGACATCTTGGCCATCGCCGGATCGCTGGCGAGCACCAACTCCTCGGCGCGCCCGATCAGGCGTTCCCGCAGCGCCCGGCCCGACGGCGACTCCAGGCAGGTCGTGCCGACGGCGGCCACCGCGATCTGCAGTCCGCTCGCGATGGCTTCCTCCAGGATGCGCACGCCCTCGACGACCAGGAACTCCGGTTCCTCACCGCCCGCGGCCCGCCGCAGCCGTGCTACGAGCGGGTTCTTGGGCGAGGCGACTTCGGTGACCCTGGTCATGCGCGAGGAAGGATCGGGCTTCGCCGTGGCGACAGCAAGGAACGGATCGCTTCCGGGACGCGCGGTCGGAGGATGTCACTGCGGTCGGCGCGCCGGTGCCTCGGCATTTCGCCCCGGACCAGGCGCCCGGACGGTTCGCCGGGTGTCGGATGCTCCCTTCTACCATCATTTTCCGAAGCAAGACGAAGCCGCGCGTATCGTGATCGCTCAGGTTCCCATGCTCGCCGGTCTCCCGAACGATCTGGCCGTCGCCCTTCAGGTCTTGGGTGTCGCGGTCGCACTCCTCTGGCTCGTGACGCGCATCGGGCCGGCACGGCAATCGGTCCGTTGGATCGCACGCTACCCCGCATTGTTGGTGCCCACGGTGATGGTGGGGATTGCGGCCTTCTCGCATGCGAACTTCGTGCACTTTCGGCCCTTGCTGCACGAACATCCGCTTTGGGCAACCCTCACCGACTACCCGGGTTCGAGCTTGGAGACCTGGGTCTGGTTCGGGATCGTCAGCGGCGGGTTCGCCGGGCAGATCGGCCTGCTCGATGCACTGAAGGCTGGTCGCCAACCCGACGGTCTTGCATTCCTGGCCGGTATCCGGCGCCATTTCCTCTCGGTGTCCGTCGCCCGACTCGCCTTGATCGCGGGCACCCTGGTGCTCGGGCGATGGGCGAATCTGCCGCATGCCCAGCCCTTGGCCGCCGCGGTGTTGCTGCTTCCCAATGTCCTCCTCGCACCCGCGTTCGGCATGGCGAGCCGCTACCCCGGACAACCCATCCGCACCCTGCACCAGTCCCTGGCGTTCTCGGGCGGCAGGCAACTGAGCTCGATCTGCGCGCTCGTCGTCGCTCAGGCGATCCTCATCTTCGGCCTGGCCTACGCGCGTTGGACCTTCGACAGCTTCTCGATGATGTCGATGGGAGACCCGGTGGGACAGACTGCGCTCGCTTCTTCCGTCCTCGGCTTCAACGTCATGCCGCATGGCTACGTGACTGATTCGCCGCCGGCCGCGGTGCTCGCGACGCTGGCGAGCATGGTGGGCAGCGCGATCTTCACCATCGCGCACTGGCTCGGGGTGAACTACGGCTACGAGTCGGCGATGGGTTCGATCGGGCCTCGCGCCGCTGCGGTCGAGCGCTGAGGGGCACGCTCGGTCAGGTCGGACCGAGCGCGACGCGGCGTCTACAGTCGAGTCGGCCGAGTTCGCCGCCGAGCGAGCCGAAGGTCTCGAGCAACTCCGAGAGACGGGTCGGGGCTCCGTCCGGATTCAGGCCGGCCAACATGCCGAGGTAGCCGAGCATCTGGGTTGCCGAGACCCCGCGCGCGCGGAAGGCGCGCAGAGACGTGTCGCCGTGACGCTTCGCGAGTCGCTTGTCGTCCGGTCCCACCAGCAGCGGCAGGTGCGCGAAGTTCGGCGGGGACCAGCCGAAGGCGCGGTAGAGGAGGATCTGGCGCGGGGTCGAGGGGAGCAGGTCGTCGCCGCGCACGACGTCGGTGATGCCCGTGCGATGATCGTCGACGACCACCGCGCACTGGTACGCCGCCTCGCCGTCACGCTTCTGGATCACGAAGTCGCCGCGGATCCGGCCCTCCTGCTCACCGGCGACACGATCCACGAAGGGAACGGTCGCGACGTCGACCGCGAAACGGATCGCGGGGTCGCGGCCGGACTTTGCGCGTGCGTCGGCAACATCGGCGAAGCGGCCGCGGCACGTGCCGGGGTAAGGCGCACCGTCGAGCCACTCCTCGTGTGGCGCGGAGGCAGCGTCCTCGACCTCCTTGCGGGTGCACACGCAGGGATAGGCCGTCCCGGCCGCGAGCAGTTCGTCGACTCGCTGACGATAGACCGCCAGGTGCTCGCTCTGCCGGAGGAGTTCGCCGTCCCAATCGAGGCCCAGCCAATCGAGGTCTTCGAGCGTGGCCGCCTCGGCACCGGTTCGAAGGCGCGGGCCGTCGATGTCCTCGATGCGCAAGAGCAACCGACCGCCGCGGACGCGCGCGTCCAACCAGGTGAGGAGAAAGGTGCGGGCGTTGCCGAGGTGCAGCACGCCCGTCGGGCTCGGCGCGAGTCGACCGACGATCTCGCGCGGGGGCCCGGATGCGATCGATGGCGCGTTCAGGTCTCGGATCATCCGAGATTGTCGATCGCGCGACCAGACCACCGTGGATCGCGTCTGCCCGTTGGCCCTCGCGACCCGTGAACGTCGTCGCGAGATTGGCGCAGGTCGATGACCGGCAAGGAGCTTCGTTGGTCGACGACCGAAGCGTAGCTGTAGCTACGCTGCCAGGGAGGAGCCGACGTAGCGACGCCGCCGGGCGCGACTTGCGGCGATCGCAGCAGACGGTCACGAAGAGTCCGGGCTAGGATCCCTGGCCCCCTGCATGCCTGAACCGCCCACCGGACTCGTCCTGCGCATCGACGCAAAGGTATGCCACGTGGAGGTCGACGGTCAGCGCAAACTCGTGCCGTTGCGCGGCCGGCTGTTCGAGGACCGCGCCCACGCGCGCAATCCGGTCGCGGTCGGCGATCGAGTGATCCTGTCGGGTGAGAACCACGATGCGATCGACGAGGTCCTGCCGCGAAGCACGGCCTTGGCCCGTCGGGCGAAGGGCGAAGAGAACCGTGAGCAGGTCATCGCGGCGAACGTGTCGCGCGTGCTCGTGGTGTCGGCAGCGCGCGAACCGGCGCTACAGCCGCTGCTGATCGACCGCATCCTCGCCAGTTGTGCGCGCCAGGACTTGTGCGCCGAAGTCGTGTTCACCAAGGTCGACCAGGACCAGCGTGGCGAACTGGCCGAGTGGGTGGAGCTATATCGAAGCATCGGTTACCCGGTGCACTGCACCTGCGTGCTGCCCGGCCGAGAGACCACCGCCGAACTCGAAGTCCTACGCGAACTGATCCACAGCAACCTCACGGTGCTCACCGGATTGTCCGGTGCCGGTAAGTCTTCGCTGCTCAATGTGCTCGTTCCCGGACTGGCTCTGCGCGTGGGCGAGGTCAACCGCGTGCGGCACGGCCGCCACACGACCACCGCCGCAGAGCTGTTCCCCCTTCCGCGCGGCGGGCACGTCCTCGACACCCCGGGCATCCGCAACTTCGTCTTGTACGGGGTTGCGCCGACCGAGCTGACGTTCTGGTTCCGAGAGTTCCCGCAAGTCGCCGCGAACTGTGCTTACCGCAACTGCTCCCATCTCGGCGAGCCGGATTGCGCGGTGCTGCGGGCGGTTGCGGATGGCCGAATCCACGCGAGTCGCCACGCCAGCTATCGGCAGCTCCACGAGGAACTGACCGAAGCCGACTCGCGCGAGCGGCGTGGGCGCTGAGCGGCGAAGCGAGATAGACTTCGCCGCCGTCCGCAGTCGAACTTCCGACATGACGAAGCACACCTTTGCCATCGCCGCAGCCGTTCTGGCCGCCGCGCTCTCCGCCCAAAGCGACACCCCGAGTCTGGAGCGCTGGGTCTACCGGCCGGCCCAGCCCTTCGAGGTCGATCCGAGTAGCCACCTCGGGGATCAGGTGATCGTCAAGTTCCGCGATGAAGTCGCGGTGCGACTCGTCGATGGTCGCCTCACCGGGATCGACGCTGGTCTCGAGGCGATCGAGAGTGCGCTCGCGGGAGCCACGATTCGACGGCTGTTCTCGCGTGACGAGGCCGACCTCGATGCCGAGCGCACTCGACTCTCGCGGCAACTCGAGCCGGGCACGCCGCCGCTCGCGAATCTCAACCGCTACTTCGCGGTCCAAACTGCGGGGCCGCGCGAGACCGAGCGCATCGTGAACGAACTGCTGGCGTCACCGGTCATCGAGACCGCGTATGCGAGCTTCCGCGCCGTTCCGACCGGTGACATCCCTCCGGCGACGCCCAACTTCGAAGTGAATCAGCCGCACCTCGCGTCCGCGCCTTCGGGCTTCGGTCATCGCGACGTGGAGTCGGTCGTCGGTGCGCGCGGCCAGGGGCTCTACCTCGCGCAACTGGAGGGCAAGCACACGCTCGATCACGAGGACTTCCCGGCCGGAACACCTGGCTTCGTCCTCGGCACTCCCGCCTCGAGTGCTTGGAACGGCTGGACCGAGCACGGCACCGCGTGCATCGGCATCATGGGTGGAGGGCGCAATGCCTATGGCGTGCGCGGAATGGGGAGCGACTGCGAACGCTTCTACACTTCGAGTCTGGAGAACGGCGCATCCAACATGGTCAGCCTCGCGACCGCAGCGCTGCGCGCGGGCGATGTGATGAGCTCCTCGTACGCGTGGGTGGTCAGCGGTGCTCATGCACCGGCGGACTGGGACCAAGCCACCTACGATGCGATCCGCATCGCGGCGACCGCCGGCATCTTCTACGCCTACAGCGCCGGCAACACCCAGCAGGACATCGGCAACACGTCGCTCTACGGCAATCGATACGCACCGGGATCCTTGCCCTCGGGTGGATTCATCATCGGTGCGACCGGCGCGGGCGATTCCTCGCGCATCAGCTTCTCGAACTTCGGCACGCAAGTCGTGACCAACGGGTGGGGCACCGGCGTGGGCACGACCGGCTACGGGCAAATGTTCGATCCGGGCGACGTGCGGCAGCGCTACACGCCGAACTTCGGCGGTACTTCGGCGGCGGCCCCCTGTGTCGCCGGTGTGCTCGCGTCCCTCAGCGGTGCGATGCAGCACCAACTCGGTCGCGTCCCGACCTTGACCGAGGTTCGAACTGCACTGGTCAACACCGGCACGGCGATTCCCGGCGGCAGCATCGGCAATCGCCCCGACCTCGTCGCGTTGTTTCAGGCCTTCGGCGTGTTCGACGGCTTGCGCGTCACCCAAGATGCGTTGCTCGGCCAGAATGCTTCGCTCGCTTTGGACGGCGAGGCGAACGCACCCTTCGGCATCGTGGCTTCGCTCGGCATCGGCAGCACGCCGATCGGTGCGAATCGGCCGCTTCTGCTCGATTCTGCGAACCTGTTCGTGATCGGGTCGGGTGCGCTCGATGCCAACGGCGACGCGAGCTTCGCGACGTTGGTGCCCAACGACCCGGCGTTGATCGACGCCCAGCTCTTCGTTCAGTCCGTGCAGGCGCGCACCGGCGGTCTGCATCTGAGCAACAGCGTGGTGTGGTGGCTGCGCTGAACTGCACCAGGTCGCGATGAAGGACACGGCGATCCGCGGCATCCACTTCTGGAGCGAGTACCAGCCCGATCGGCGGATCGACTTTCACGGCTGGTTGTGGCGTCGGGCGGACGGCAACGTCGCCTTCGATCCGTTGCCGCTCTCGGACGACGGCGCACGTTGGATGGAGGCAGCCGGTGGACTGCGTTGGATCCTTCTGACCAATGCCGATCACCTGCGCGCGAGTGAATCCTTGGCGACGCGGTTCGGCGCGAAGATCTTCGCGCCGCAGCCCGATCGCGACCGGTTCGGCGAACGCGCGCGTTCGATCGGCGGCTGGTTCACAGGTGTCGCCGATCTGCCCGAACCGCTTGCCGAGTCGTTGTCAGTGCACTGGTTGCGCGGCGGCAAGTCGGAGTTCGAAGCGGCTTTCCACTTGCGGCCCGAGCGCGCGGTGCTCTTCGGTGATGCGGTACGCAGTCATGCGAGCGGAGTGTTGCGCTTGCTGCCCGACGACAAGCTTCGCGACCGCGCGCGCTTGATTGCCGACCTACGTTCACTCCGCGATCTGCCCATCGAGGCGATCCTGCTCGGTGACGGGGACCCCATCTTCTGCGGTGCCCGCAACGCGTGGCTCGCATTCCTCCGCGAGCTGAAGTGAATCGAGTTCCGCTGTTGGTTCCGGTTGCGCAGTCGCCCGCGGGAGCGGTGGGTGATCGGCTGATCGCTTTGCTGGTCGTCGCACTCGCGATCGCCAGCGTGGTCACGCTCTCGTTCACGAGTCCCGACGCGCGCGGCCACGGCACGCACGAGCAACTCGGCATGATCCCGTGCTCATGGCCGATCTTGTACGGACGGCCATGTCCCACCTGTGGGGTGACCACGGCCGCTGCTCACGTCGTGCACCTGGCTCCGATCGAAGCGCTCCGCACACAGCCGTTCGGTGCCTTGCTCGCGATCGTCGGACTGTGGTTCGCCGCGATCGCCTTGCGCGCTCTATGGCTCGGCGAGTCGCTGGTGGCCCGTGTCTCGGTCTGGCCTTGGGCCAAGATCCTCATCGGCGTGGTCGTCGCCCTGCTCGCGGGCTGGGCGTGGACGTGGCTGCACTGGCCGGCTTCGCCCATTCCGGCACGGTGAGCATCGTGTCCTCATTCGCGCGGCGTTCAGCGCTCAGCTGAAGTCGTAGATGTAGCTGAGCTTCTGCTTCTGGATGATCGCGTACGGCAGGTTCTTCAGAAGGCGCAGATCGTTCGGGCCGTCGAGGTTCAATCCGCGCAGTACCGGTTCCCGCATCGTGAACCAACGCTGGCCGGTGGCGCGCGAGGCCTCGTAGGCCTGGGTCGACACCCGGCCCGCGATCTCGATCTGTATCCCACCGCTGTAGAAGGCGCGGATGCGGTTCGGCTTGTCATCGTGCGCGAGCGCGCGCTGCCCTTCGTCGCCCGCCATGTCGACCAGCTCGTGAGCGAGGATGATCTCCTTCGTGTTGACCCGAACGCAGGGCGTGCGCACCACGTCGTTCCCGCGCAGCGAGATCATGGTCGCCTCTTCGATGACCAGGAACGTGCGCTCGTAGTCTTCGAGCACCTTCTTGAGGCGGTTGTACTTGCCAGCCACCCGCCCCTTGATGAGGAAGGCGTCCGTGAGGATCACGTCCTCGACCATCACCGGAGACGTGCCGGTGCCTTGGGCTCCACCTTGGGATTCGGTGCTCATCGGAAGTTCAATCGGCGAGTCCGTCGCGGACCGCGCCGACGAGGTGGAACGAGCCGGTGACGAGCCGCGGCCCCGTGTGCGACCGCAGCACGGTGAGGGCCTCGTCGAGAGCCGGCACCGCCCGGGCCGACATGCCCTCGCTGAGGAGCCAGTCGCGAATCGTCGCCGGATCCTCCGAGACCGTGTCGGGAAGCTCCGTGACGACCACGTCATCGGCAATTCGCGCGATCGGCCTTAGCACCTCTCGCCAGCGTTTCCCCCGGGCACTGGCGAACAGCACGCGGAACCGTTCAGCCGGCCAGCGGTCCTCGATGGCCCGAACGAGGGCCCAAGCGCTCTCTTCGGTGTGTGCGCCGTCGAGGAGGAGGAACTCGCCGTCGCGGTCGATTCGCCGCTCGAAGCGGCCGGGAAGCTGCGGCCTAACGAGTTCGCGAGGCAGGCTGAGACCGGGGCGGAGGGTGCGCAGCGCCAGGAAGGCCAGCCCGAGTGCATCGTGGTCTGCCGGGTTGGCGTCGACGACCGAAGTCCAATGCATCGGGCCGTTCGCCTCGGTGATCCAGATCGACTGGCGGCGCTCGGCGTCCGGCGGGCTCACACAGACCCCGAAGTCGCGATCGCGAGCGCGCAACCTGCAGCCGACACGGGCGGCATGAGTCTCGATCACCGCCGCCGCGCCGCCTCGCACGCCGCTGATTCCCTGTCCATGCTCCCGTAGGACGTAGGCTTTCTCGGCCGCGATTTGTTCCACGGTGTCCCCGAGGATCTGCGTGTGCTCGAGTTCGATCGTCGTGAGGATGGCGGCGTCGATCTCGATCGCAGTCGTCGCATCGAGACGCCCACCCAGACCGACCTCCCAGATCGCGAGTTCCACCGCGGCATCCGCGAAGACGATCGCCGCCGCCGCGGTCAGCACCTCGAAGGCGCTCGGTGCGAGGTTGGCGACGCCGGCGGTGTCGAGCACCCGCCGCACCGCATCCACCATTTGCGGGCCGGGCACCGGACCCTCCGGCAGCAGGATTCGCTCGCGGATCGAGGAGACGTGGGGGGAGGCGTAGACGCCCGCGCGGATGCCGGCCTGCTCGCTGAGCAACGCCAGCCACGCGGCGGTCGTCCCCTTCCCTTTGCTCCCACCGACCTGGATTGCCAGCGGGGTGGGGCGGGTCAGCCCGAGCCTCGCCAGGAGGCTGCGGGCGGTGTCGAGGGTGAAGCGAGGACGGTCTTCCCGGGTCCGTTCCCAGTTGGTGAGCGGCGCAAGGAGTGCACCGATCTGACGAGTCGTATCGTCCATTCGTCGTCCGCGGTCCTATCCTCTCCCGACTCCCGCCGCCACGCGGTTCTCCGGTTCCTCGCGATGAACAAGTTCCTGACCCTCGCCCTGCTCGCCGTCCTCGTCGCCTCACTTCCTGCTCAAGAGCGCCGTCGCCGTGAGCGCAGCGACGAGTCGGTCGCGCTGAAGCATCTCAAGCTGTCCACGCACCGGTTCGAGTCGGCGGCCCTCGGCGGGGGCGACGCGACCTACAACGTCTACGTCCCGATCGACTACGAGGCCGAGGAACAGAAGGCGACCCGCTACCCGCTGGTCATCTGGCTGCACGGCATGTTCGAGGACGCCAACCGCTTTCACGGCCGTGGCGGTGCGCCCGTGCTGGACGAGTTGGTCGGCTCAGGCAAGCTGCCGCCGCTCGTGTTCGTGTGCGCCGAAGGCAACCGATCCTCGTTCTGGACCAACGCGAAGGTCAAGGACGCCAACTACGAAGATCTGATCGTGCGCGATCTGCTGGCGGAGCTGGACCAGCGCTTTCGGCTCGATCCACGCCGCGAGAAGCGGGCGATCATGGGGGTCAGCATGGGCGGCTACGGCGCATTGAAGATCGCGCTCAAGCACCCCGACCTGTTCGGCATCGTCGCCGCACACTCGGCGGCGGTCCTGATCGAAGATCCCGAGGAGCTCGCCGAGCGCTATCCGTGGCTTTCCGGTCGCGGGGGGCCCTTGCTCGCCTCGATCTTCGGCGACCCGATCGACGTCGAGAAGTACCGCGCCGAGAACATCCTCCATCTGGCCAAGACCCTCGAGAAAGACGTGCTCGACGGGCTGAAGATCTACTTCGATGCCGGCACGCGCGATCGTTACAAGTTCCACGAGACCAACGCGTTGCTCCACGAGGAACTCGAGGCGCGCAAGATCAAGCATGTCTGGCGCCTGGTGAAGGACGGCGGTCACTCCTGGGGTGAAGGTGCGACCCAGGCCGCTTTGCCGCACTCGCTCGGCTTCGTCGCCGCGCAGCTCGCCGTCGCCGATGCCGGCCGCGGTCTGGGCGGGTTGTTGGAGGGCGGTGCCGAGGACGCGACCGGCAAGACGGAGAGCGGCAACCGCGAGAAGGACAAGAACGACAAGGGCAAGACGGACAAGGACGGCTGATTCCGCGCGGGCGGGCGATGTCGTCCCC
>JBFXDD010000013.1:16977-33952 GCA_050181465.1 Planctomycetota bacterium | reverse complement strand
ATGTTCGGCGCGATGCTGGCCCAGGTGGTCCGCGAGGCGCAGAGCGCCGGACAGATCGACGGATCCCTCGATGCCGATCACCTCGCCGGCGTGCTCGTCATGCTGTGGGAGGGTGCGGCCATCCGCATGCAGATCGACCGGAGTGTCGCGCCGCTCGACGACTTCCTCACTTTCGTGTTCGACCAAGTGCTGCGGCCTGTCCGCGGCACCGACGGATCTCGGGCCCAGGCCTAGCCCGGATGATTCCTGAACGTCTACTGCGATCGCCGCAAGTCGCGCCGGGCGGCGTCGCTACGTCGGCTCCTCCCTGGCAGCGTAGCTACAGCTACGCTTCGGTCGTCGACCGCGCAGCTCCTTGCCGGACATCGACCTGCGGCGATCTCGCGACGACGTTCACGAATCATCTGGGCTAGCCGGATCCCCCCCAATCCAGCCACATCTCATCTCCCTACCTCGCGAACCGACGACTAGTCGAACGGTCTAGAAAAACGC
The DNA here is from genome assembly GCA_050181465.1 of Planctomycetota bacterium. Classification (GTDB taxonomy): domain Bacteria; phylum Planctomycetota; class UBA1135; order UBA1135; family UBA2386; genus JACRLW01. The sequence goes on along the minus strand of JBFXDD010000013.1, from coordinate 33,460 downwards.
CATGCCTGCCCCCGCCGTCGCCACCTTCCTTCGTCGCCTCATCGGCTCGGTGATCCTGCTCGCGGTGCTCGCCGCCACCGCTTGGTTCCTCCAGCGCTGGAAGGGCGAACAGAACCAGGCGATGGCCGCGGCGGCGGCCGCCATGCCGGAACCCGCCGAAGTGGTCGAGGCGGCGTCGGTCACCATGCGCAGCTACACCAGAACGACCACCGCGATCGGCACGGTGCGCGCGCGGCAGTCGATCACGCTGCGCAACGAGTTGCCCGGCACGGTTCGGGTGGAGCACCTCGAGACTGGCAAGGTGGTCGAGGCGAACGAATTGCTCGTCGAGCAGGACGTCGCCGTCGAACAGGCCCAACTCCAGGCGCTGGAAGCGGAGGCGGTCCTGGCGGAGTCGATGCTCGGGCGCATGACCCGTGCGCTGGAGCAGCAGGGTGCGTCCGAGGCCGACGTCGATCGCGCGAAGGCGCAGCGCGACATGTCGGTTGCGGCGGTCAAGCGACTCGAGGCAGTCGTCGAGCAGAAGCGTCTGCGCGCGCCGTTCCGCGCACGCACCGGGCTAGTCGATCTCCATGTCGGGCAATACCTCGAGCCGGGCACACCGATCACCACCTTGGTCGGGGTCGACGACGCGGTGCACATCGACTTCGCGGTCACGCAGGAAGTTGCCGCGCGAGTGAATCCGGGACAGTCGATCGAAGTGGTTGTCGTGAACGGTCATCCGCCGGTGCCCGCAACCGTCCTCGCGATCGACGCGGAAGTCGATACCGACACCCGCAGCGCGACGATCCGAGCGCTCCTGCGCGGAGTCGAACCGCTGCCGCAACCCGGCGCTTCGGTGCGCGTGCGTGTTCCCGTGACGGCGCCGAGCGAGGTGACGGTCGTGCCGGTCAGCGCGTTGCGCCGCGGCCCCGACGGCGACTCTGTGTTCGTGCTCACCAAGGATCCCGCGGGCAACCTGCGTTCTCAGGCGCGGCGCGTCGACAGCGGAGCGGTCCTCGGCGACGTCGTCGTCGTCGACTCCGGGATCGCGGTCGGCGAACTGATTGCCACCGTCGGTTCCTTCAAGCTGCGTGAGGGTGCCCTCGTGCAGATTGCCTCCGCAACGCCGAAGTCGAACTGAGGTACCACCATGCGAGCTGTTACCGATGTCTTCGTCCGGCACCCGGTGCTGGCCCTCGTCGTCAATCTGTTGCTGGTCCTGGTCGGCTGGCGAACCGCCGTCTCGCTGCCGGTTCAGCAGTATCCGAAGCTCGATAGTGCCTCGGTCATCATCAACACCGTCTACGTCGGTGCGAGTGCCGAGGCCGTTCGCGGCTTCCTCACGACACCGATCGAACGCGCGGTGTCGTCGATCGGCGGTGTCGATCACATCGAATCGCAGAGCCGCGCGGGGGTGAGCATCGTCACCGTGCGCCTCGAGCTGGGTCACGACACGACGAAAGCGCTCGCGGAAGTGACGGCGCGCCTCCAACAGGTGCGCAGCGAGCTGCCTGCCGAAGCGGAACCGCCGACGGTCGACGTGCAGCGCGCGGATCGTCCCTATGCGTCCTTCTATCTCAGCTTCACGTCGAAGGACCAGGAACTCGCCGAGATCACCGACTGGTTGACGCGCAACGTGCAGCCGCAGCTCGCCACGATCAAGGGCGTGCAACGAGTGACGAATCAGGAGGGTGGCCGGCCGATCGCGATGCGCATCTGGATCGATCCGGATGCGCTCGCCGCGGTCAACCTGGCACCCGGCGACGTCTACGCGGCTATTCAACGCAACAACTACCTGGCGGCGGTCGGCCAGACCAAGGGTGAGCAGGTGCAGATCAATCTGCTCGCCGACACCGATCTGCGTTCGGTTCGCGAGTTCGAAGACCTGATCGTCATCGACCGCGGCGGTTCCGTCGTGCGCATGCGCGACGTTGCCAAGGTCGAACTCGGCGCGGAGGAAGCCGAGTTCATGGCGAAGTTCGACGATCGACCGAGCGTGTACCTCGGCGTATGGCCGCTGGTCGGCGCCAACGAGATCGACGTGCAGAAGCGACTGGTCGAGGAGATGGATCGCCTGCGTCCGACCCTGCCGTCCGGGATGGAGATGAACCTCGCCTGGGACGGCACGGTGTTCATGCGCGATGCGCTCACCGAGATCAGCAAGACCCTGATCGAGACGATCCTCATCGTCGGACTGGTGGTCTTCCTGTTCCTCGGTTCGATCCGCACGGCACTCGTTCCGCTGGTTGCGATGCCGGTGTCGCTCATCGGTGCAGCCGCGGTGATGTCCGCCTTGGGATTCTCGCTCAATCTGCTGACCATCCTCGCGATCGTGTTGTCGGTCGGACTGGTCGTCGACGATGCGATCGTGGTCGTCGAGAACGTTGCTCGTCACGTGCGCATGGGCAAGAGCCGCTTCGCCGCGGCTGCCGAAGCGGCTCGGGAACTCGTCGGGCCGATCATCGCGATGACGATCACGCTCGCCGCGGTCTACACGCCAATCGGCTTCCAGGGCGGACTCACCGGGGCGTTGTTCCTCGAGTTCGCGATCACACTCGCCGCGGCGGTGCTCGTCTCCGGCGTCGTGGCGATCACGCTCTCGCCGATCATGAGTGCTTGGTTCGTGAGCCCGCACGGCAAGCAGTCGTGGCTGACCCGACTCGTCGACCGCGCGTTCGCCAAGGTGCGTTCGGTCTACGTGAGGATGCTCGACGGCGCGCTGGGGATCCGCTATGCGGTGGTCGCCGCTGCGATCCTGATCGCCGTAGCGGCATGGCCGCTCTACATGCACTCGCGTCGCGAACTAGCGCCGATCGAGGATCAGAGCCACGTCAGCATGTTCTTCGACGCGGCGCCCGACGCGACTCTCGAGGCGGTCGATGCGGCCTCGCGTCAGGTCGTCGGCGCGGTGCATTCCCTGCCGGAGACCCGCTTCATGTGGTCGCTGGTCGCCAGCTGGGGCGGCTTCGGCGGCATGGTGGCCAAGAACTGGAAGGAGCGTGACCGCTCGACCGAGGATCTCTACGGGCACCTCTACGGTGCGGTCTCTCAGGTGCCTGGACTACGGGTGTTTCCGCGGCTCGATCCGCCGTTGCCGACTTCGGGCCAGTTCGACGTCGAGTTGGTGCTGCAGAGTGCCGCGCCGCTCGAGGAGATGTACCAGACGGCCATGGCGGTGGTGGGAGCCGGCTGGCAGAGCGGCAAGTTCCTCTACGTCGACACCGACCTGAAGATCGATCGTCCGGAGGCGCGCGTGAAGATCGATCGCGAGCGCGTCGCCGATCTCGGGATGGACCTCGCGAGCGTCGGTCGCGAACTCGGCGCGTTGTTGGGGGGCGGCTACGTCAACCGATTCAACTGGTTCGATCGCAGCTACAAGGTGATCCCACAGATCGGGCAACAGGATCGCGCGACGGTCGGCCCGCTGTTGGATCTGAAGATCAAGACCCCGAAGGGCGATCTCGTCCCGGTCTCCTCGTTCACCACGATCGAGGCGATCGCCTCCCCGCGCACGCTCAATCGATTCCAGCAGCGCAATGCCGTGCGAGTGTTCGGCGGTGTGCAACCAGGGGTGACGAAGGAGGAAGGGCTCGCGGTGCTCGAGGCCGCTGCAGCGGCTGTGGCCGGAAGTTCGGTGACTCTCGACCACGCCGGCGAGTCACGGCAGATCCGTCGCGAGGCGTCGTCGCTCGTGACCACACTCGGCTTCGCGATCTTGCTCGTGTATCTCGTGCTGGCGGCGCAGTTCCGCAGTTTCCGTGATCCCCTGATCGTGTTGTTGGGTTCCGTGCCGCTGGCGATCAGCGGTGCGCTCTTGTTCGCCTACGTCGACTGGACCACGATCAACGTCTACTCGCAGGTCGGACTGATCACGCTGGTGGGGCTGATCGCGAAGAACGGCATCCTCATCGTCGAGTTTGCCAACACGCTCCAGCATCGCGGGATGTCGCGACTCGACGCACTTCGTGAAGCGGCGGCGACGCGCCTGCGGCCGGTGTTGATGACTACGGCGGCAACCATCTTCGGACACTTCCCGCTCGTGCTCGTCGAGGGTCCGGGTGCTGCCGCCCGCAACAGCATCGGCATCGTGCTCGTAGCCGGCATGCTGCTTGGAACCTTGTTCACGCTGTTCGTCGTGCCGGTCTTCTACCTGCTCATCGCGCGTGATCACCAGCGTCGACCTTTGGTGGTCGATGACGCTCTCCTCGATACCCCGTCCGCCGACGTCTCGCCGAAGTTCGCATCATGATCGTTCGTGTCCTTTGGTCTTCGTGCTTCGGTGCACTGCTCAGCAGTTGCAGCGCCGTCGGGCCGGACTACTCGCCGCCGACGCTCCGACTGCCTGTCGCTTGGCAAACCCCCATCGCGGCAGAGCTGACCGCCGGCCCACCGGCGACGGACTCGTGGTGGTCCGGATTCGCGGATCCGCTCCTCGATGATCTGATCGTCACTGCGCTCCAGCAGAACCTCGATCTCCGCGCTGCGGTTCTCCGGCTCGACGGCGCACGCGCCCAACGCGGCATCGCCGCGGCGGATCGCTTGCCGACCGTCGACACGAACGCCAGCTACACCTATCGCGACGAGAGCCGCAATACTCCGTTCGGAGCGTTCATCCCGCGGACGGACATCCACTCGGCGACTTTCGACGCGGTCTGGGAACTGGACCTGTGGGGGCGAGTGCGGCGATCCGTCGAAGCCGCGGACGCGCAGCTCGAAGCGAGTGAATTCGATCTCCAGGCTGCGGCTCTGACGGTCGCGGCCGAAGTCACGCGCACCTACGTGGATCTGCGCGCGGCACAGCGTCGGCTCGCGATCGCGCAGTCCAACCTGGCCTTGCAGGAGCAGACTCTCGCGCTCGTCGAGGCTCGTCTGGGTGCGGGCCTGGCGGTCGAGCGCGACATCGCTCAGGCGCGGACCAACGTGGAGACCACGCGCTCTCGCCTGCCGCAGTTCGAGGCGGCGACGTCAGTCGCTCGCAATCGGCTTGCGGTGCTGCTCGGGACTACCGCGCAGAGTCTGCCCGCGACCCTCGACGGCGCCGCGCCGTTGCCGCGATTGCCCGAGAGTATCGCGATCGGTGCGCCTGCCGACCTGTTGCGACGACGTCCCGATGTGCACCGAGCCGAGCGAGTGTTCGCTGCGCAGGTGGCGCGCATCGGTGTCGCCGAGGCAGAGCGCTATCCGACGTTCTCGCTGTCCGGACAGATCGGTCTCGCCGCCAACACTGCCCGTGATTGGATCGACGAGAAGAGCGATCTCTACGGTTTCGGTCCGTCACTGCGGTGGAACCTGTTCGACGGCGGACGGCTTCGCAATCGAATCGCGTCGCTCGAGGCCGAGGCCGAAGCAGCGCAAGTGGCGTGGGAGCAGACCGTGCTGCTGGCGGTCGAGGAGACCGAGAACGCGCTCGCACGCTACGTGCGCGAGAAGGTTCGGCGCGAGTCGCTCTCGCGTGCAGCGCAGGAGGCGCGCCGTGCCGTCGATCTCGCGCGAACTCAGTACCGCGAGGGACTGACCGACTTCCAAGCCGTCCTCGACTCCGAGCGTGTCGTCGCCACGATCGAGGACGACTTGGCTTCGAGCGACGCGACCGTCGCCACCGAGCTGATCGCCCTGTTCAAGGCGCTCGGCGGCGGACTGCCGGCACGGGGCGAGTGATCGCCTACCGCGCAGCGCGACTCACTCGAACCAGACGCCTACCGAGTTGCTCACGCCGGCCTTCGCCGGGCTGCCATCGATCGGGAGGAAGGTGGCTTCGAACTGCACGTTGTCGCGGCGCTGCGCGACGCTCGGCGGCAGCGCGATCGTGCCTTGCCAGTTGCCCATTGCGTCGAGCGTGCCGGTGATGACGCCGTTCACCAGGATGGACGAATCCGGTGCCAGCGTGAACAGGTGTCCGTTGCGAGTCGCGAGGGTCTGTCCGCGTGCGGCAGTCAGGATGAAGCCGGTGCCGGCGAAGGCCGGGCTGCCTGTGATCGACAGGGTCGCATTGAGACTGGTCGCGCCGCTCTGGAACGCTGCGTAGCCGTTGATGACCGGGAGCAGACGGCGGTTGGCAGCGGCTTGACCACCGAGCGTGACCGCAACCGTGCCGCCGACGGCCGCGATGCCGTCAGCACGCAGCACCGGAGTGGTCCATGAGCCGATCATTCCAGTCTCCAGGACGAAGTCGGCCGTCGCCGTGGTTCCGGCTCCCACGACGATCGGCGTCGCGAGGCTGGTCGGCTCCGCAGCGACTTCGCCGGTGTTCCAGTACTCGGCGGGGAAGTCCGAGCGATCGACGATCGAGCAGCTCAGCCACGACGGCATCACGAAGATGTCGTTCACGATTCCGTTCGGATGTGGTTCGACGCGCAGGAAGTAGGTCCCGGCGGGGAGTCCTTTCAGATCGAACCGACCGTCCGTGTAGGTGAGCGTCGATGCGCGGACCGTGTCCGGGAAAGCCTTGTGGAAGGCCGTGACCATCGCACCTGCGAACGGCGCTCCGCCCCGTCGGACGGCACCGGCGATCGATCCCGTCTGCGTTTGGAAAGACGCGCTGGGGTAACCACGACCGATGGCCGCGAGGTCGTCGAGCTCCAACGACCGCGCCGACACGCCGAGTACGCCGCGCACCGCGGGGACGTCTTGCAGGATCAACTGTGGCGCCGGCCAGTTCGTCAGGCTGGCTGGGGTCAGGTTGGTCCACGGCCCGCTGAAGATCTGTCCGCCTCGAAGCTCCAGGAACTTCGAATAGTCGAACGACTGCTCCGCGCGACCTGCCTGAGCAATGGGGAACATGGTCGGGAACTCGGCGACGTCCGGCACGAAGCTGGCGTTGGCTTGGAGGCGCGACCGACCGTCCAGGTAGCTATGACCGAGGCCGAGGGCGTGACCGAACTCATGTGTCAGCACCCCGATGGCGTCCACGAATGCCACACGAGGAGCCGTTGGAGTGCCGGGACCGCCCAGCAAGCGGCGTGAGGTGGAGTCTTCGAACATCCAGACATAGTTGATTTCTGTCTGCAGCACGAACTGCCCGCTGCCGTTCGGCACCAGGTAGTTCGCAGTTTGGTTGAACCCGATGTCGAAGCCCAGAATGGTGCCGGTAGTCGTGTTGATCCGGACGTTGGCGATCGCGAGTGTCAATCGTGATGCCGAGTTGAACGTCCAGTAATCGCTGTCCCGGACGAAGTCGACCGTGTTGAGGGCGTCGTTGGGATCGAGGGTGTCCGGCACGTCGCGAGTGCCGAAGGGAATCCAGACGTTGCCGGACGGCACGTAGCGGGGCAAAGGCACCGTCGATCCCCATGCAGCGACCGGGTTGCTGCCGAGATCCGCCCATCGCTGCCTCAATCCCGGATTCTCGCTGAGGCGAATGGTCGTGGCCGGTACGTCGCTGCCGACGCTACCGAGTTCGGCGATCGACGACGGAGTGCCTGCGCGATTCCAGACCTGTGCCGCCGCGACGAGCGAGGTGATCCCAGGCTTCTGGGCGCTCGGCAGCGAAGCGGAGAACGTGCTGTTGAGAGCCGGCGAAGCCATCCCCGAGAACTGTTCGACACCGATCAAAGTGGTGTCGAACGTCGTCACCCAGTCGATGTTCGACGTCGGCCAGAGTTCGCGATTGCCGTTGCAGAGGCGCTCGATGTCGCCGGGAAGGGCCGAGCCGAATGAGGCGGAGATGGCCGCCAGTCCGAGGAACGCCTTCGGATTCATCGGGATTCCTCCTTGCTGCGTTGTGCGGCTCTTGCGATGTGCGCGGTGTCTTCGGCGCGGACTCGGGAGAGCGCCTCCCAGGCACCGTTGTCCAGCACTCGATGGCTGGCCTCGGCCGTGCGCTCCACGGGCAATGCGGACTGGAATCCGGCGCTGAGGAGCAAGTGCCCAGCGGCCGTTCGCTCACAGTAGAAGACGTAGTCCTTGCCTGGTACCAACGTCGGATCGGAGTCATTGAGGACCCATGCAGTGTCGGTGCGACCACCGATGACCTGGATGGTCTCCTGCGTCGACGTCGGGCCGTGCCAACTGTCGATGACCGAGACGGTGTACTTCGAGACCACCATTCCGCCGGCGAGCGCCTCTTGTTCGCGGCTCAGCACTACGCCGCGCATCGCGACGTCGGACAGACTCGCCAACTGCACTCTCGAGAGTGGCGGATAGTACGCGTGGTGTCGAATCGCGGTCGGTCCGGAGAGCCGCAGAGAATCCTGGCGCCCGCGTGCATTCGGAGGTTTCGGGTCGCTCTGGCGCACGGCCGATGAGAAGCCCGCGATTGCGACGAGCGCAACCAATGCGAGTGAGTTGGAGATCATGTAGTTGACCTGTTGCCGGTCGGCTGAACCCGAGCGGCCGCACTTTCTGATTGTCGTGGTGTGAAGTGTCAGACGACGCGGGTGTGCAACACTCGTTGCATCGAAAGCGATCGCGTCGTCGGCGCGGTCGTGTCGCCGGCGCGCGTTCGGGTTGCAATTCGCTGCGGGATCAGAGCGAGTGCGCGCACAACTCACCCGTCGAGCCCGAACTACTCGTGAACGTCGTCGCGAGATCGACACGGGTCGATGCCCGGCAAGGATCTACGACGGTCGACGACCGAAGCGTAGCCGTAGTTACGCTGCCAGGGAGGAGTCGAGGTAGCGACGCCGCTGGGCGCGACTTGTGGCGATCGCAGCAGACGTTCACGCATGATCCGGGCTAGCACGCAGCAACTGTCGCCTGCATCACCGAGTCGCTGTCGCTGCTCGAAGTCGCGAACACGTCGAAGCCGCCGGTGCCACGGTCAGGCGATCTCACTGCTCGCAACGTTGCCGCGAGCATGGTTGCAGAAACCCTGCCGGCTACCTTCCCCGTGTCATCCCCGTCCAACTCCCATGTCGACACTCCTGCTCATTCTCGACGGGCAACGACTGCCGACGACTCACTCCATCGCGGCAGCGATCGCGTCGCGCAACTTCTTCGAGTCGGGAGCGACGTTCGAAGGGAAGAAGGCGATCGGTCTGCCGTCCTTGCCGACGAGGTACTTGCAGAAGTTCCAACCAGGTTCGCTGCCGGTCGCGGCGGCCAGCGCTGCGTAGACCGGGCTCTGGCCGTCGCCCTTCTTGGTCTGGGTCTTGGCGAACATCGGAAACTGCACGCCGAACCGTGAGCTGCAGAATTCTTGGATCTGTTCCGCGGAGCCCGGCTCCTGACCACCGAACTCGTTGCTCGGGAAGCCGAGCACTGCGAACCCGCGGTCAGCCAGCTCGGCGTGGAGGCTCTGCAAGCCGGCGTATTGCGGCGTGTAACCGCACTCGCTCGCGACGTTGACCACGAGCGTGACCTTGCCTCGATAGGCGGAGAGGTCGACGGGACTGCCGTTCAAGGCGGTCGCGGTCTGTGCGTAGATGTCGTTCGGCGAGGTCATGTTGGTGTCGGTGGAAGGGTTGACGGCGGTCTCAGTCGTCTGGGGCTGGGGGCTTGAAGAGGACGGCGAAGTCTTCGGAGCGGAATCGCATGCGCCGAAGGCGAGCGCCAGCACTGCGGCGAATCCGACGAGAGGGGAACTGCGGGCGATGTTGGTCATGGTCTTGATGCGGGCGTCACGAGCTAGCGTTCGCGCGCGGCGGTGCCGTGGATGCCCGCGATCCTACCGGCGCTTCCGCCCCCTCCGTTCTCACATCGGGAGGCTGTGGGGTTTCGCGACGTTGCGAACTTCGCTTTGCCGATGGCATGACTTGCGGCCAAACCCCACTAGGAGCCACTGCACGATGTTCATGTTGGACCACCGGGTTCGAGTCTTCGTCTACCATTTCTTGGGCAGCGACCCGCGTTACCTGCTGCTCCGGCAGAAGCCGCGCGCCGAGTGGCCGCTGGGGCCGGTCATCGGGGTCGTCGGCGTCGATGAGCACCTCGAGGACACGGTCGTCCGTGAAGTCGCCGCGGAGACGGGGTTGTGCCGCGCTGAGCAGATCGTCGACCTGTCGGAGCCGACCAAGGATCTCTTCGGCGAGGTTGGTCTCGTCGAATGGCCGTTCGCGTTCCACGTCGCGAGCTCGGGCGATCGGCCGATCGAACTGGTCCCCGGTCCGATGGTGGGCGAATGGGCCTGGATGGGATTCGAGGAAGCATTCCAGAGCATCGAGTCGCGCCGCGATCGCGACGCGCTCGTCCGCCTGCGTCTGCGGCTCGCGGGCTGACCTAGGACTCGCGTCGCTCTTGCACCGACCGGGCCGAGAGCCGACATTCCCCGCCCTGACTCGAGCGGTCCAGCGGCCGCGATTTTCGGGAGCGTGGCCCAACTCTGGTCGTAGCCGCGCGCCCCACTCCGGCCCAGACCACCACCACCCCATGGCGAACCAAGACGGCTCCGGCAATTCCGGCAATCCAGAACAGTCTGTCCCCGGTATGACCGCGGACGGCCGCCTGCCGAGTTCGGCGATGCGCAGCTACGCGCTGCTCTCCCCCGACCTGAAGGCGATCTACATGCAGTTCTACAAGGCGACCTACGGCAAGTCGCATCTGGACGATAAGACGAAGGAGTTCGTCGCCATCGCCGCGTCACTGGTCTCCGGCTGCAAGGGTTGCCTCGAAGGTCACCTCAAGAAGGCCAAGAAGGACGGTGCGTCTGCGGAGGAGATCTCCGAGGTGATCGCGATCACCCTCGGGGTCGCCGCGGCGACCATCGTCGACCGTTCCGACATCGCCAACTTCCACCTCGGCGGCCTCTTCGAGAAGCCGCTCTGAGTCGGTAGTCCGCTCGCGGCGCCAGCGCGCTCCCCCTGCGCCGAACCCCCGCGCGCCGCGGTCCGTTACATTCAGGCCGATGTCCTCTGCTCCCGGTCGCTACCTCCCTTCTCGCGCACCTCGCAACGAGATGTCGCGCGTGCTCGCCTTTGGGGTGGCCCTCGGTGTCGTCCTGTTCGTCGTGCTCTGGCCGGTCTCGAAGCCGAGCGTGAAGCCGCCGCCGAGCGTGACCAGCGGACGCGTGCAGATCGCCGTCCCCGAGCTGAATCGCGAGCTTCTGGCGAGCGTGGCGGATGCCACGCCCGAGCAGCGCATGATGATCGAGCCGGAGGCACTCAGCCACCTGCTGGAGAAGTCGCTCAGCGTCGTTCCGACGGTAGCCGAGGCACTCGGGCGTCCGGAGCAGCCGCAGGCACCCTCGATCCTCGCCGCAGCACCCGAGCGATTCCGCGGGTCGTGGCAGTGGTATCGCGGTCGGCTCGCCTACGTCTCGCCGGGCAAGAGCGGACATCCGGTCGAGGGCTACCGAATCTTCGAGGGGTTCATCGAGCTGGAAGGTGCCGACGGTCCCGGCAGTGTCGTGATGTTTCGGGCGAGCCGGCTCGGCAAGGACGTCCGCGTCGGTGATTGGGTGCGGATCGAAGGTTTCTTCCTGAAGCTTCGCGACAGCCTCGTGTTGCCCGAGGCCCAGCGAGCGCCGCTGCTGGTCGGCCCGGAGATCGTCAAGGACTTCGAGCCGTGGCCGCGCGTGGAGACCCTGCAGCCCGAAATGTTCGCGGGTCTTGCCGACGGCATCTTCGCGAAGGGCGAGGGACGCCGCGCGCGATTCGAGATCGTCGACGAGCAGGCTGCTCGCGACGACCTGGAGTCCTCGCAGTCCGAGCCGTTGTGGTACCTCGCAGCGCACGCGATGCAGTTCCGTGGCGGTCCGACGGACACCTTGTCGGACTGGCGCGAAGTGCCGGCGTTCGTGAAGCCCGACCAGTATCGAGCGCTCGCGTTCGGCAACGAGGTGCCGCGCGGGACCCGCTTCCGTCTGCTCGGCACCTTCGTGATGTCGCGGTGGTTCGCAGCACCGCCGAACCCGGTGGGCATCGCCTATTGGTCGACGGTGTGGGTGCAGAGCCCCGACCTGGGCGGCAAGCTGATCCCGATCTGGGTGCCGAAGAAGATCGAGAACATCGAGTTCGGCGCGACCTTGGAAATCCGCGCCTACTGGTTCAAGCGACTGCTCTACGAGGCTCGCGCCGAGGGCGGATCGCTGGCGCTGACGCCGGTGTTCGTCGCGGCCGATCTCGATCGATTCGTCCAGCTACCCGAGTCCAGCGCGGCCATCGCGGTGAAATACGGTTTCGCAGCGCTCGTGGCCGGCGTCGTCGTCCTCTTCTATCTGATGGCGCGCGGCGATCGACAGCGCACCGAACTCCACGAGGCCGCGCTCGTCGAGCGTCGGCGCAAGCGACGGCAGGCGACCTCGCGGCTGACCGCGGAATCCTCGACGTGAGCGAGCCGTTCACGCTGCGGTGCGCGCCGGCGGGGTGGCGACCGAGTTCGCTGCACTTCGCCGGATTCGCGAACAGCGATCTGCGCGTCCTCCGCGACGCCGTGGCTGCCGGTCGGGTGGTGCACGCCGTGCTCGATGCCGGCGCGCTCGACCTCTGGCCGGGCCTGCGTGCGTTTCTCGATGACCGTGCCCTGGTCCTCCCCGGCGGTGAGTCGGCGAAGTCTTTCGCCAGACTCGAGCAAGTGCTCGAGCATTGGACTTCGAACGGGGTGGAGCGCGGCCACGTCGCGTTCGCGATCGGCGGCGGCGCGATCACCGATCTGGTCGGGCTCGCCGCGGCACTCTGTCTCCGCGGCATCGACTTCGTGAGCATTCCCACCACCTTGTTGGCGATGGTGGACGCCAGCGTCGGCGGCAAGACTGCGATCGACCTCAGGAGCGGGAAGAACCTCGCGGGCGCGTTCTGGCCTGCCAGTCAGGTCTGGATCGACGCGGGTTTCACCAAGACCGAGACCGACCAGCATTACCGCGCCGGTCTGGCCGAGGTCGTCAAGGTCGGGCTGGGCCTCGATCCCGCACTCTTCGAGCACTGTGAGGCGACGCGGCATGCGCTCGCCGCGCGGGAGCCCGAATCCCTACGAGTCGCGATCCGGCTGGCGGTCGCGCGAAAGGTGGCGGTCGTCGAGCGCGACCCCGCAGAGCGCGATCTTCGCCGGCTTCTCAACCTAGGACACACCTACGGACACGCGCTCGAGGCCTGGCACCGCGGCCGAGTGCCGCACGGGCTGTGTGTCGCAGAGGGGCTCCGGTGGATCGTTGCGCTCGCGGAGCGCCGTAGCGTGCTCACGGGGGCGGCGGCCGCCCGAGTGCTGGACCTGCTCGATGCCGTGGGCCTCGCGGCGGTCGAGTCGCCCGGTCCGTCAGCGCTCCTGCCCTTCGTCGCGCGCGACAAGAAGGTCGTCGGGGGGCGGATTCAGGTCGTCCTACCGACGGCGATCGGCGCATCCACGCTGGTCTCGATGGACCCGCGGGAGTTCCTCGATCTGGACGCTTCTGGGTGAGCCGCGGGGAATCCGCTCGCGACGAGCGGCTCGGTCTGCTTTAGTTCTCCGCCCAAAAGATGCCGCGTCGCGACGACATCGAGTCGATTCTCATCATCGGCTCCGGACCGATTGTCATCGGTCAAGCTTGCGAGTTCGACTACTCCGGAACGCAGGCCTGCAAGGCATTGCGGGAGGATGGTTACCGAGTGATCCTCGTGAACTCGAATCCGGCCACGATCATGACCGATCCGGAGACCGCGGATCGGACCTACATCGAGCCGATCAACCCCGATACGGTCGCGCGGATCATCGAGATCGAACGACCCGATGCGCTGCTGCCGACACTGGGCGGCCAGACGGCGCTCAACTGCGCGATGCAGCTCGCCGACATGGGCGTTCTCGAGAAGTTCGGCGTCGAGATGATCGGCGCTTCGCGCACCGCGATCCAGAAGGCCGAGGGGCGCCTCGAGTTCCGCGACGCCATGGCCGCTTGCGGTCTCGAGACGGCGCGCTCGCAGCTCGCCTACGGGATGGAAGAGGCGCGCGCGGCGGTCGAGATCATCGGCCTGCCCTGTGTGATCCGGCCGGGCTTCACGCTGGGCGGCACCGGCGGCGGCATCGCCTACAACATGGAGGAGTTCGAGACGATCTGTCGCGACGGACTCAGCCAATCGCTCAACCACGAACTCCTGATCGAGGAATCGATCGTCGGCTGGAAGGAGTTCGAGCTGGAGGTGATGCGCGACCGCAAGGACAACGTCGTCATCATCTGTTCGATCGAGAACTTCGACGCGATGGGCGTCCACACCGGGGACTCGATCACGGTGGCCCCGGCCCAGACGCTCACCGATCGGGAATACCAGCTCATGCGCGATGCCGCGCAGCGGGTCATTCGCGAGATCGGAGTCGACACCGGCGGTAGCAACGTGCAGTTCGCGATCAATCCGCGCGACGGTCGGATGATCGTGATCGAGATGAATCCGCGCGTGTCGCGGTCTTCGGCGCTGGCCAGCAAGGCCACCGGCTTCCCGATCGCGAAGATGGCGGCGAAGTTGGCGGTGGGCTACTCGCTCGACGAGATCCAGAACGACATCACGAAGGTCACTCCGGCGTCCTTCGAGCCGACCATCGACTACTGCGTCGTCAAGTTTCCGCGCTGGGCCTTCGAGAAGTTCCCGACTGCGGACTCCACGCTCACGACGCAGATGAAGTCGGTCGGCGAGGTGATGGCGATCGGCCGCACCTTCAAGGAGGCGATGCAGAAGGCGCTGCGCGGCCTCGAGACCGGCCGCAGCGGTTTCGGCGCCGTCCCGGGGCGACCGCACGTGGCGCTCGACTCCATCGACGCCGAGGAGATCCGCTCCCACCTCGCGACGCCGCGACCGGATCGCATCGATTGGATCCGCACGGCGATGCACGCCGGGATGAGTGTCGAGGATATCTACGACCTCTCGCACATCGATCCCTGGTTCCTCGACCAGTTGCACGAGCTCTTCCGGCACGAGGCTCGCATCGTGGAGCGCGCACGCGGCGGCCTGCTGGCCTTCGATCGCGAGTTCCTCCGCGAGACGAAGTCGCTCGGCTTCAGTGACCGCCAGATCGCAGCGGCGATCGGAGTCAGCGAGTGGGATGTGCGCGCGCACCGCAAGTCGGTGGGTGTGCTGCCGTCCTACAAGTTGGTCGACACCTGCGCGGCCGAGTTCGAGTCGTACACGCCCTACTACTACTCGACGTACGAGGAGGGCGAAGATGAGTTCGTGGCGGTGACGGATCCGGCGACCGGCAAGCGCAAGCAGCACGTGATGGTGCTCGGCGGCGGTCCGAACCGAATCGGGCAAGGCATCGAGTTCGACTACTGCTGTGTGCATGCCGCGTTCGCGCTGAGCGCACTCGGCTACGCGACGGTGATGGTGAACAGCAATCCCGAGACGGTGTCGACGGACTTCGACACCTCCGACGCGCTGTTCTTCGAGCCGCTCACGCACGAAGATGTGATGAACGTCGTCGATCGCGTCGAGCCGCGCGGGCTGATCCCGCAGTTCGGTGGGCAGACGCCGCTCAACCTCGCTCGAGGCCTCGAGGATCACGGTGCGCCGATGCTCGGCACGCCGGTCTCCTCGATCGAGGCTGCCGAGGATCGCGACCTCTTCGCCAAGCTCTGCACGGAACTGAAGATCCATCAGCCGCCGAACGGCATGGCTCACAACGCCGAAGAAGCCAAGGCGATCGCAGAGCGAGTCGGTTACCCGGTCGTCGTGCGGCCGAGCTTCGTGCTCGGTGGGCGTGCGATGGAGATCGTCTACGAGCCGGCGAGCCTCGATCGCTGGATGCACAAGCACGCTCCCGAGGTCTCGGCGGATCGACCGATCCTGGTCGACAAGTTCGTCGAGGGCGCGATCGAAGTCGACGTCGACGCCATCGGCGACGGCGAGAACTTCCTAATCGGCGGCGTGATGGAGCACATCGAGGAAGCCGGAATCCACTCCGGCGACTCGAGCTGCTCGATCCCGCCCTACACGCTCTCCGACGGCATCATCGCCGAGATCATGGATGCGACGCGTCGCCTGGCGAAGCGTTTGGGCGTGATCGGACTGATGAACGTGCAGTACGCGGTGCAAGGCTCGCGGCTGTTCATCCTGGAAGCCAATCCTCGCGCGTCTCGCACGGTGCCTTTCGTGAGCAAGGCGATCGGCAAGCCGCTGGCGAAGCTCGCGGCGCGCGCGATGCTCGGCGAGAAGCTGCCGGACCTGGGCTTCGATCGCGAGATCGTCCCCGAGCACTTCAACGTGAAGGCGCCGGTGTTCCCCTTCAACAAGTTCCGCGGCG
The DNA here is from genome assembly GCA_050181465.1 of Planctomycetota bacterium. Lineage (GTDB taxonomy): Bacteria > Planctomycetota > UBA1135 > UBA1135 > UBA2386 > JACRLW01. The sequence continues at coordinate 17,404 of JBFXDD010000013.1, read as the reverse complement.
TGGACACGGTCCTCGGCCCGGAGATGAAGTCGACCGGTGAGGTCATGGGGATCGATCGCAACTTCGGCGCAGCGTTCGCGAAGGCGCAGATCGGCGCCGGGATCGACTTGCCGCGCGAGGGGGCGGTCTTCCTGTCGGTGCGCGACGAAGACAAGCGCTACGTCATTCAGACCGCCGCACGCCTCGCGAACATGGGCTATCGCCTGCTCGCGACGAGCGGCACCGCGCGCGCACTGTCCAACAACGGCATCCCGGTCGAGCGGGTGTTCAAGGTGCACGAAGGGCGTCCGCACGTCCTCGACCTCATCAAGAACCGCGAGGTTCGACTGATCATCAATACGCCGTCGGGGCGTCTCGAACGATCCGATGACCGGCTGATCCGTTCCTCCGCCGTTCAGTTCAAGGTGCCGTGCATCACGACGCTCGC
>JBFXDD010000013.1:0-16877 GCA_050181465.1 Planctomycetota bacterium | reverse complement strand
TAGTTGGTTCGGCCTGTCGCTCAGGCATCGATCGTGGGTTCGATCTTCGCGAGTTCGCAAGTCCCCGTCACCAGTGCGGGCAAGGCGTCCAGATACTGCGCGCGCGGGATCGTCAATGCGCCCAGCGAGTTCAGGTGCTCGGTCGGCATCTGCACGTCAAACCAACCGATGCCTGCGCGAAAGGTGCTTCGCACGGCTGCGACCACGGCGATCTTCGACATGTCGGTCACGCGGTGGAACATGCTCTCGGCAGCGAACAAGGCGCCGATCTGCACGCCGTAGAGGCCGCCGACCAGTCGGTCGGATTGCCAGACTTCGAGGCTGTGGGCATGGCCGACTCGATGGAGTTCGCAGTAGGCATCGAGCATCTCCGGCAGGATCCAGGTGCCGTCGTCGCGATCCTCCGCGCACGCGCTCATCACCGCGCGAAAGTCGCGGTTCCAGGTCAGCGAGTAGTCGTTCCGCCGGATGCGCTTCTCCAGACTGCGCGAGACGTGCAGCGACTGCGGCGTGAAAGCGCAGCGGGGATCCGGCGACCACCACAGCGGGACCGTGTCCTCGTCGTACCAAGGGAAGATCCCGGCTCGATACGCGGCGAGCAGTCGTCGAACCGAGAGGTCGCCGCCGAACGCGACCAGGCCCTCGGCGTCAGCCTTGCGCGGGTCAGGGAAGCGCTCCGGATGGCGCGGGCTCAAGAGGTGAGGGAGCGGCTGTTCGCGCATCGTGATGCCGCTCGCTATCGAAGGCTGCGACGCAACCCGCTCACCAACTCCGGGTAGTCCACCTCGTCGCAATCGAGCCATCCGTGTCGAACCAGGAAGTCGAGGATGACCAGGTTGCAGTTGAACTTGAAGCGATCGGTGTCTCGCACGAGGGCCGCCACGTCTTCGATCGGCATGAGGTGGAAGGCGGCGACTTCGCCGTCGACCGGTCGGGGAACGAAGTCCGGCGGGAGTTCGAGATCGAAGCAGAACATCGTGTCCGGCTTGAGCCCGCTTCGATCTTCGTACACGTAACTCACGGCACCGACCGACCGTGCGTTCCGCGCGAGCTCCAGCGGAATCCCGGCTTCCTCGGCGCACTCTTTGACGAGGTTCGCGCGCAGCGTCAGGCCCAGCGGCTGCCCGCCGGCAACCATGTTGTCGAGCATGCCCGGATACGTCGGCTTGTGTCGGCTGCGCTCAGCGATCCACATCCACGTGCGAGAGTCACGGCGAACGATGCCATTGAGATGCACGCCGCGCGCATGCACTCCCAGATACGCGACGAGCGCGCGGTCGACCGTGGCGAGGCAGGATGCATTGCCGTCAGCGAGCACGGGGTAGAGCTCTCCGGTCACCGGTCGAATTCGTCCGACCTGCGCGAGTCGCGTTGCCAGCTCCTCTAGGCGGTTGCTGCGCTCCGTTCGGCTCGAGCCGCGGAGCGCGAGCCTCGGATGGTCGGTGTCTCCGCCGGCGAGGGAGACGGCGAGGTCGAGCAGGTCGTCGATGCGATCCTTGCGTACGTAGCCGACTCGCCGCCCATCGCACCAGAGCGGGGTGAACCGGGCCAGATCGTGACGGTTGCACGTGAGAATCCAACGCGACAAGGTCATCGCGCCGGATCCTTTCCCTTCTCCAGCCATTCATCGATGCGCTGTCGAGTCTCGAACACAGCCGACTCGGGGACGAACTCGTAGTACGGGGATCTGCGGTCGTCGTTCGCGAAGTCGAGACCGAACCAGCCGCCGAGGAAGTCCACGAACTCGAGCGGATTGAAGCCGACGCGCCCGTGCAGGATGAGCGCGGTCACGCCGACTTCACAGAATCCGCGTTGCCAGACGGTTCGTTCGGCGTGGAACACCGGTTGTCCCGCCTCGACGAGCAGATCGGCGAGCCAGTGAGATCGTGAAGATCTCGCGGTGTCGCCGGGATTGACCAGGGCGAAGTAGTCGACGCTCGTCACCCCTTTGCGCCGGATCCAGCGCTCGTTCGGCAGGTTCATGCTGCTCGCAGCGAGGCGCAACAAGGAGAAAGACGGATCGTGGTCTGTGCTGAGTTCTTCGTCGATCTCGGGTAGCAAGGTCTCGTAGGCGATCCGGGGTGTGGCGATGACCACGCTCTCCTCCCACATCCCGTGCACGCGGCGATCCAGCCAGCCGACGTTCGTGGTGCGCGAGACGGCGCCTAGCCCCGGTGCGATCCAGTCGGTGACGTGAGCCTCGACGGTCAGGCCTGGGCCCACGCCGACCGCGACACGCACGCAATCTGCTGCGTCGCGAGCGCGCGCCGCAAACCAGGTGCACGACTGGTTCGCGAAGCAAAGCAGCAGCACGAGGACGACGCGCATCCGCAGTGATCACCACTCCTTGATGCGCCGGAGCATCGTCGGCTGGTCCTCGCGGTCCGCGAGGGCCAGGAACTCGACGTCGCCGTCGAGGCGAAAACGGAAGTAGACCCGCAGACGCAACGACGCGCGCAAGCTCCAGACATCCTGTCCTTCGATCGCCTTCACTTCGAGGCCGGGATACGAGTGTCCTTCGGTGCAGAACAGGAGGGCGGCTTGCACTGCCTTCTCGATCGACCGGCGATCCTTGTCGTCGAGAGACTTGTAGAAGGAGGGCAGGAAGTACGGCAGTCGGAACTCTTCGGCGAGCTGGGGGGCGGTCGGGGCCTCTCGCCGTTCGCGCTTGTCCTTCGGCAGTCGGTCCAGCAGTTCCGCGACCTTCTCATCGAGTTCGCGAATACGGGCCTGCCGCACGGCGACGAGTCGACGCAGTTCTCGTTCTGACTCGTTCAGCGACTCGTTCTCGCGCTCGAGTTCCCGCAACCGCTTGTCCGCATCCTCGTCGCGCGGCTCGACGCGATGCGACCGTCGCGACTGCTGCTGGGCGAGGTGTTCGAGCTCTGCTCTCACACGGGCCGTCGCGAGTTCTTGCTCTTCCAGTCGGCGGCGGAGTTCCGCCTCCCGCCGCCGGGCCTCGGCCTCGGTCTCGCGGGCGCTCGCGAGATCCTCGCGTGCCTCCAGAAGTTCAGCGGTTCGCAGGGTTGCCAACGACTCGAGGTCGCGCAGGCGATCTTGGTCGGCGGCATCGTCGCGAGTCTCGGGCGGAGCGATCCGTTCCAGCAGCCGGCCGCAGATCTCGGTGAGGATGGCCGGTGTCTTGGGATCGAGAAGCAGCGGAAGCAACAGGCTGATCGGTGCTCGCTCCACTCGAAAGCCCTTTGGCGAGAGACCGTGGGCCGTCGCCATCTCACGGATTTCGTCCACCGAGAACACGTGCTCCAGGAGCAGTGTGAGCCCGACTTTCGCCCCAGGCTGCATTGCCTGGTCGACGAGCTTCCTCTCGATGACTTCGTTTCGTCGCATCGCGCGTGGCGCAGAGGATAGCCAGCGTGCGCGACGGTTCTGCCACGACTTTCCCCGGGCGTCAGCGATCCCGACCGCGATCGGGAAGGGGATAGATCGGCTCCACGGGGTAACTCTGGAGCGTCTCTTCGTCGTGACGCAGTTCGATCTCCTCGCGCTCCGCCGCCGTGAGGCTCGGCGCATCACGCCATGCGCGCCACGCGGCCCACTCGAGTGCGTCGAAGGGGGCGCCGAGCACCAGGGTGCCGGCACGCCAGAACAAGAAGGAGGGGAACAGCAGCGTCGACATCGGATCGGCGCTGAGCGGGGTCTCCGACTTCTGGTAGCGATAGACCAGCCACGTCGCCGGCAGGGCGGCCACCGACACAGGTGTGCCCGCGACGAATCCAACGATGCCGCCGACGGTGGCGGGCATTCGCACCACGGGGCTGCGGCCGGTGCGCTTGTCGCGCAGTTCGTCGGTGTATTGCACGAGTTGTGCGCAACCACTCAGCGCGATCGCGCAGAACGCGAGCGTCAGGGTGCGGGCCGAGCGCCCGCTGCGCCAGCCCGCCGCCATCAGCTCTTCCGCGCAGGTTCTCGGCGCGCGAACTCGAGCTTCTCGAGTCGCCAGTCGTCTGCGATCGTCTTCGGCGGCGCCTTGCGCTTGCGTGCCGATTCGGTCGCCTCGCTGTTGCGGATCTTCAGCGTGCGCAGCTTCCAGATTTGCGAGCCGCCGGTTTCACAGTTCCAGATCATCGCGTGGATGAAGTCGCGCGACAGATCGAAGTCCTTGCCCGCGCGCTTGAACGTGATACCGACGACCTGATCGACGGCCTTGTTACCCGTCACCGGTGTCGAGACTTCGTTGCCGATCACGAAGTCGTTGTTGCTCAGTCCGGCACCGTCGTTGGCTGCCTTGAGGATCTTTCGTTCGAAGTAGATCCGGTGGCTTTCGGACTCACCGCCGCGCGAGAGGTTCTTCTCGACGGTGTCGAGCTTGCGCACGATCTCGCCGATCTTGAACAGCTCGCCCTTCGAGGCGGTTGCCGACGCGATCGCCTTCTCGGCTTCCACCTTCTGGCCCTGGATCCACCATAGGTAGCCCAGGGACACCGGCAGAAGCAGGAGGCTCACCAGGATGATGCCTTTGTAGAGATCGAGGTTCTTGAACATCCGGTAGCCCTCACTGCACTTCGGGTTGGAACTCGTCGGCGATCTCGATCCGGAGCGTGAAGTACGCCCCGGTCATGTCGGTGTCGGCGAACGGCTCTTCGCCGGCCACGCCCTGGCCCGTCTTGAAGTCGACGAACGGGGAACCTGGTCGATCGAAGGTCGCACGCAGCCCGTCACGCATTCGCTCGAAGCGCGTGCGTGCGTCGTCGCCGCGGAATGCGACACGGACTTGGAGATACTTCGACTTCTTGATCGAGGGCAGGTTGACCTCGACTTCGGTGACGAGGAACTCGCCCAGCTCACCTTCGATCGACTTGACCGCATCGGAGAACCGCGACAGCACGTAGAAGCCGGACGGGACCTGCAGGTCCTCGTAGATGTTCGTCTCGGCCTGCTTGTCCTTGAGCTTCTTCGCGAGTTCTTCGCGCAATCGCGGCAGGCGCTGGAAGGTCGGTCGGTTCTGCAGGTCGTCGGTGAGAGTCGCGAACTCCTTCGGCGTGAGGTACTGCTGCACGCCCTGCGCGCCCTTGCTCATCAGAGCCCCCAGATAGCCCCAGAAGCTCACCTTCGGCTTCTCGCCGCGAGCGGTCTTGGTGTCGATGTAGACGAGACCGTACTGCTTCTCGAGTTCGACCACCTGCGATCGAACGCGCAAGCTGTAGATGAACGGCAAGAACACCGCGAGCATGGTCGCGATCGCGAGCGGGAATTTGATCCGATCGAAACGGCGCTTGTAGGCGAGGTTCTCGCGGCGGAAGTCGAAGCCGCCGGTCGTGCTCAACATGTCGAGCGCAAGGCCGACCGCTACCGCGATGCGCGGGCCGATGCGCTCGGCATCGTCGCTGGAGAGGTTGTGATTGAGTCGAGCCAGGACGTCGAGTCGATCGATCGGACACTCCAGCACCTTCGCGAGGACCTCCGTCGTGCCGGGCACCAGGGAGCCGCCGCCGGTGATCCACGCGCGCTCGATGCCGGCAACCTGCGGGAGCGCCGTCAGGAAGCGGAGAAACTCGCGCTCGAGCTTCTGAAGGAATCGTTCGCGAGCGGTCTGTGCCGCGGCGCCGGTGAGGACATCGGCGCGGCGCGCGGGAACCGCAGCAGCCTCCTTGTCACCATCCTCGGCGCCCGCGGGAGCGTCTTCCTCGACGTCCAGCACGAACGTGACGTCTTCGCCCGAATCGAGCGACTCCTTGACGGCCGTGCGCGCCGAATCGACGGACACCGCAGCCGATGCCGCGATCTCTTCCGCGAGCGAATCGGTGCCGATGCGCATCGCGCGCATGTCGATCAGCTTGCCGTCGACCACTGCGATCACGCGGGTGGAGCGCGCTCCGACGTCGATCACGAGTTGCGCGCGCTTGCGTCCCGCCACAGCCGGCACTCCCGACTTCGCGGCGGCGACGTCAACCGGTGCGCCGCTCTCGGCGCTCTCGGCTGCGCGTTGGGCGACATCCTCGCCGAAGCAACCGGCCCATTCCGCGACGCGGAACAGCGCCATGGTGTCGAGGTCCACTCGCTCGGGCTCGATGCCCTCGCCCTCGAGCGCGTTCAGGAGCGCGCCGAGCGACTTCTTCGGCACCGCGGCGACCAGCACCGATGTGTTGCCGTCGCCCTTCTCGAGGGTCAGGAAGTCGACGACCATCTCGTCCACGCTGTGGCTGTGGATCGAGCCTTCCGCCTCGAATTTGATGACCTTGCGGATCGCGTCATCCCCCACGAAGGGGATCTTGAGCGATCGCAACACCGCCTCGCGGCAGGGGAAGCCGAGGCAGAGGTTGTCGAGCCGGATGTGCTGATCCTGCAGCGCCGACAGCGCGGCCTCCGCTTCCAGCTTGGCGCCCCCTTCGCCGGCGGCGGCGTAGGGCACCTGGTCGATGCTCACTTTGAGGAGGCGCGGCTTGCGGTACGAGCCGTCCAGCTCGACCACCTTGATCTCGTGCGCACCGGCGTCCAGTCCGACTGCTCTGGCCATGAAGTTACCGTTTGTCGTCCCGATTCTGAGACCCGGCCGTGCCGGGCGCCAACTCCTCGGGAGTGGAGTCGCGCAAGAATTGCCGCAGTTGCTCCGCGGTCAACACGCTTTTGATCCGTTCTTCCGCGCGGTGGCGGACTTCCTCGATCTGGAAGCGAAGTTGGTCGGGAAGGCGCTTCGAATCGGCGAGCAGCGCCTGGAGGTATGCCTCGTTCCGGCTCTGGAGCACCATGCGCACCAGCTCGACCTGTCGCGGCGCCAGGCGGTAGCGGGCGGTGAGCTCGCGGACGTAGAAATCCTCCGCGCTCTCCGGCTCGCTGGCGGCCAGGAGTTCGACGGCCTTGGGGAGCGCGATCCCGAACAGTGCTCCGGCGACGAACGCGGCCGCGACCGCGCCGAGGACGTGTCGCTTCAGGAGGCCGTCCGTCGCGCCCGGGCTCAACGCGACTCCGTAGCGCGGGCCTTGATGCGGGCGTCGAGCGCATCCATCGCCTTCTGCACCTGGGCTTCCGAGGCTTCGAGCCGCCCGCTGTCGGCTCGGCGCAGGACTCCGCTCAGGAACACCAACGAGATCGCGCTGAGGATCGCCGCGGCGACCAGGCAGCGGCGAAGCAAGCGGAAGAGGCCGTGCGAATCGGCGACGTCGCCGGCCGATTGGGACGAGGCGACGGACGGCGAGTCGTCATGTGACTCCGGAGCGACCGCGGCGAGTGCCATGACGCGGGCGCGGAAGCCGGGCGAGGCGACCGGCGCACTCTCGCGCGCCATCGGCGCGAAGGTGCTGCGCAACGCGCGCAGGTCGGCGACGAGTGCGGTCAGACCGGGCTCGGCGCGCAGGCGCAGTTCGAAGGCGGCGCGCTCGGTGGTCGACAGGGCGCCGTCCACATAGCGCTGGCAGAGGAGACGCGGGTCGTCGTTCGGAAGGCGGTCGTCGGTTGCGTGGTTCATCGGTCACCTCCGTCGGATCGGCTCTTCACGATCCCATCGCTGCGGCTGCCCGGCACGAGTTCCGGGTGCAGTCGCTCGAGCGCTTCCTTGAAGCGCTGCCGGGCGCGGAACAGCCGGGATTCCACGGTGCCCATTTGCAGGCCGAGGACCTCGGCCATCTGCGTGTACGACATGTCTTCGAATTCGCGCAGGATCAAGATCGTCCGGTAGTTCTCAGGGAGCTGCTCGAGGATCTCGCGGGTCACGCGTCGCATCTCCTCGTCGAGCAGGGGTTGGCTCGGGGCGCTGCCGTCGCTGCGGTCGTTCGGGTTGGCGTCGAGTTCGGTCGGATCATCGACCAGGCGCAGGCGACGGCGACTGCTGCGGCCGAAGTGATCGTTCACCGTGTTGACGGTCACCCGGTAGATCCAGGTGAACAGCGCGGAGTCGCGCTGGAAGGTGTGCAGCTTGCGGAACACCTTCACGAACACCTCCTGGGCCAAGTCCTCCGCCTCGCCGTGGTCGCGGGTGAAGCGCCCGATCAGCCGGAAGACCCGGTCTTGGTAGCGTTCCATCAGCGAGCCGAAGGCGGACCCCTCGCCGGCGAGGGCGGCGTCGATCAGGTCGTCGTCGGAGAGGTCGGGCATGCGGGGGACGGCGAACATCGCTCCCCTCAGAGGGCTTGGCTAGGGCCTTTCTTCCCGTCGCTCGCCGGATCTTGCCTGTCCTCGGCATGTGACACGCGAGCGCCGACGCGGGGGTGGACGGCCCGATCGCCGGCCTGCCAGGCCGATCCCCGGGAACGGCACGCCGTTTGATCCGTGGGTTTCCATGTTCCGCTCCTCGCTTCGGTCCCTTTCCTGGTCCCTGTCCCGGCTGTCTCGGGCGCCCGTCGTCGCGGTCGTGGCGCTGGCGCTCGCGGCCGTGTCCTGCGCGCCGCGGCCGACCCTGGTCTACATCGACCCCCCGCGCCCCGTCTCGATCGAGGTGCAGGTCTATGACCCGATCAGCGGCGGGGTCTGGCAGGACGTCGGCGTGCGAATCGTGCAGGCCGAGCAGGAGTGGAGCGGGTGTTTGTGCCGCTCGCCGTTCGTGGATTCCTTCGTGCTGACCGACTCGTCCGGCTTCGCGTATTTCTCGCCGCTGGACCTCGCTTCCTATGACGTCGGTTTCGCCCTCGACTCACGCGGGCGTGCGGTGCTCGCGCCGGGCCAGTTCGAAGACGAAGCGCGCGTGCTGCTCGAGGTTTGGGCGCCGGGATTCGCCTCGGTGTTCGTTTCCGTAGATCTCTTCTGGTCGCAGCCGTCGATCTCGATCGCGGTGCCGTTCGACTGACGGCTCGATCTCGACTGTCGGTTGCGGGTGTGTGCGGGTGTGTGCGGGTGTCGAGGGGGTTGACGGCGGACTCGGTCGCGAAGACTGTCACGCTCCGAGTCGTGTGCTTCGCTGCCCCGCGGAGTTCCACGAGTGGAGCGAGACCGAGTCAGGAGGTCGTTCGTGGTTCAAGAAGTGGAGATGTCAGCGGTCGGATCCGAGGGCGAAGTCGTTGTGCCGGGATGTGCCGACGATCTCTCGCGGAAGGTCCGCGCAGCGGTTCGAGCGACTGGAGTGACCGGGTCGCGTAGCCGACAAGTCGAAGACATCGTGTGGGATCAGCTCACGCGTTCGATGATGCGGGAACGTGCGCCGAAGCGACTGGGCGGTTGGCTGCGGGTAGTTGCACGGCGCGCGTTGGCGAGACTTTGCAAGGCGGAGAAATCTGCGCGGCGGCGGGGGGTTCCACTCACTCACTCACTCAGTCGCAAGCATTCTCGCTCGCGGCGGCTGAGGATGACGATTCGTCGGGTGTGTCACCGGTCGTCTACCAGCGGTTGTCCAAGATGCTGGCGGACGCCACGCCGCGCGTCCGGGAGGTAGTGCGTGCTGCGCTCACGAACTCGACGTGGGCTGGCTTTGGCGACGCGCTCGGGACGAAGCTTTCCAATGCCGAGCGCGCGCTCGACCGAGCCGCGGAAAAACTCCGTGTGCTGGCCGGGACCCCGCCTGCCGGGCCGTCGAGCAGGCCGTCGACCAGGGCGCCTAACGAAGAAAATGCTGAGTTTCGGAGCCAGCGAGCCACTTAGAGGGGTGAGCGGGTCGTGTGCCCGCGAGGAAGCCAGCATGATCGACGCGCAAGTTCTGATTGCCACAGGCACCGCCTACTCACTCGATGGCCCGTGGATGTCTCGGGGAGGAGATTACCTGCAAGCGACTCTCAACGTGGTTGCCATCGGTGGTTCACCGACTCTGAAGGTGGAAGTCCGCACCAAGAACTCCGAGGACTCCGGGGATGGCGAGTCCTCGGGTTCCGAGGACATTACCGCGACCGCGGTTGGGGTCTTGAGCGATACATGGCGATCGGGGTCCGGGGGTGGCGGGACGTCCAATGCAACTCTGAAGGAACTGGTCCGCTACCGATTCACGATCAGCGGCACGAGCGGTGCCTGGGTGGCATTCCGGATGTTGCCGCCGGTTTGGTTCGACGCGGTCCAGGCCACGAGCTGAGGGGAAGGATCCATCATGTTTGACGCGCAGTTGCTCATGACGGGCCCCTCAGGCGAGGCGGTCAGTGTGCTGTCGCCGTGGATGTCGCGAGGCGGCGATCACATGATCGCGACTCTGGACGTCGTCGCCACGAACCTGGGGTCGATGCTGGGTGAGTTCGAGGTCGAGGTCTTTCACAAGGACACGGAGACCACGGGCGATGGCGTTGCCGCGACCGGAACTCCCATCACTCGAGACACGGTAGGTCGGAGTTCCTCCGAGTTTGGCCCGCTCGAAGAGCTTGTCCGCTTCAAGTTCACCATCTCGGCGCCATCGGTCGAGTCTTCGTTCTGGGCCCAGTTCCGGATGTTGAGTGTGGTCTGGTTCGATGCGGTGACGGCGTGACTTGTTGACGTGCCCAGCCGCACGCTGCGCTCCACAGCGCGAGCGGCTACTCGGCCGCCTGCGGATGGGTTAGGCTCGGTGCCGTGATTCCCGCCGCGACCGCAAGAGAGAAAGGACAGTAGCTACCCCAAAGAGCGAGTGACCTCGATGACGTTGCGACCAAGTTCTCTTACCGCGCCGATGGCACTGCGGTCCACTGGCGTCCAGCCATCGCCGCGGGCGCAGCAACCGTGGCTGAGCAAGCTGCACGTGCCGTGCAGGTGTTCCTCCGGGCATGCGTGGAAGAACGTCAGCCATGTGTGTGGTTGTTCTGGCAAGGGTTCTGGTTCTGCAAGCTCGAAGGGATCCTCAGGGAAGAGCGGCTGCGGCGGAGGCTGCGGAGGTGGTGCTTCCCGCGGCGGTGTCGCCAGTGCAGGCAGCGGCGTGGTCTCCCGATTGCATGCGATGCATGTGCCCGGGACGAACGGGATGGGCGGGGCGACGACCGCGCTCGGTAGTCCGCGCGCGGCGATCGTGGGCCTCGGACCGCAGAGCCTCGGGGGCGCCGGCGGTGGCCTGCGATCCGCCACCGGCGGTTTCGGTGACCCGACGCGAGGTCTGGGCCCGCCAGGTTCGCCGTGTTGTTGCGATCCTCCCGGGGGCGTCACAGGCCCGCCGACAGGGGGGCAAGTCCCGGGTCGTCCCACGACAGGTGGTGGGGCAGGCGGACCGTCCACCGGCATCAGTCGCTCACCGAGCCTGAGCGCTGGCGTAAGTGGGCCGACCACGCCTACCAGCTACTACCGTTGTGACACACGCCCTGGGGGGCGAGCCTGTAGCTATTGCGGGACTGTGCGGACCCCAGCGTGTCCGATGACCTCGGCAGAGTGTCATGCCACGTGCGGAGGTTCTCGCGGCCTGTATGGAGGAGGTCTTGGTGGGTCGATAAGAAGCAGCGGCGGCCCGTGCCCAGAGGAGTCTGTGCCCTACACGATGCGGTCGGGGTGTTCTTGTCCGGGGGTGATGAACCGGAGTGGGATGTGTCGATGCGGCACGCCTTCAAGGGAAGAACAGTGTTGTTGTTGTCCACTGAGAATGACGGCAAGTACCGGGCCTGGCACAGATTCGCTTGCCGCGATGAAGCAACTGTTCCTTAGCAAGACCGGTGTATACGACCCTAGCAGAAAGCGCACACATACCTACGCACCGGATTGCTTTCATGTCGACTTGGCCTGGGAACTGATTGGCGGCGGAACCTCTTCAACAAAATGCGGGTTGCAGCTTCATGAGCTATATGCACCTTCTCCGTCGGATTACCCAAGTCCCAAGGCAATCCCGGATGCTCGTGAGGGCCGTCTGCGTATGAGACAGGATCGAGTTGGTGGATATCCCGACGGATTCTACTGGGGTGAGTGGAACAACGCAGATCGTGCTCTGTTGTCCGTCCAAAATTCGCTAGACGATCAACAGCGAGCGCAAGTGTGTCCCTCGAGTGGCACCAAGGTTGTTACCGACTGCCCTAGTTACTCTGCTCAAGGCAGGAGGTTCGGCGTACTGCTTCAGTACTGGCGCCTGACGTCCGGTTGCAAAGTCATGTTCGGGACTCCTCCGCCAAAGTTGTGCCCTGACCTTTGCATGTATCTGTTGTTCGACTACGCGAGTGGACTTCTCGCAGTGAAGCCGCCGTTTGACTGCGGAAAGGCTGACGCACTTCCAGAAGCATCACCGGTTCTCATTCGTGGGAGATCGGCTGCTTTCGAGTACTTCCGACAACGACCCCCAGATCGAGGCGGTGTTGGTCACGTCCTCTTCTGAACTGGTCCGTACTACACCGGCTACGCGAATCGAACTGGAAATGTATGCGCCACTCTTGGACTGGGTCCATGAACTCAACATGAACGGCAGTGTGAAGCAATGAGCTTGTGCGCCTTGTCGACGAGCGACTCTCCCAACAGATCTTGTTGGGGGTGGTGTGCAAGAAGGCTTGCGATCTTGCTGAGTATTTCGCTGGGTTGCAGTTGCGCAGCAGGGATGAGGAGTCGCCCAACCCTGACAGTTGGAATCGACATATTGGACTCCAGAGTGGCGCTGGCTGATGCCCGAGTTCGAGCTGACGAACGGGCGATCACGCGCGAGTGGGGACCGAGCTACACTGATTGGCGCTTCGAGCACTATCCATGGAACCTCGTTCCAGACTCCCTCAGCTTCAAGGCGATGCACTTTCTGGGAGAACACGCCCGGCGCATGACCGATCGCGGGTGCGATTCTCTGGCTGTTGTGAAGGCGATGGAGGAGTGGCTGCAAGCCGGATTTTTCCCGGTTCACATCGTGCAGATCGGCAGTAATCGACTGCTAGTGATACGCCGATATCAAGATTCACGGATCTCGATGAGCCCGGTTACCATGGTGATTTTCTGAGTTTGCAGCCGATGGAATCGAAGCAGAGTGCTCGCGTCGCGATCTCCCGCATCGCACATGCATTGGGACTCAAGCGTCGTCCTTCGCTTGTGGGGGGTTCAATGTCACGCTACGCTCCAAGTGCAGAAAATGCCGGCCATCAGCAGCGGGCTTCCGAGTGTCAGTCGATCGCATGGGCAGGCCGCGGTCCACGCGGACTTCGAGTCCTTGGCAGCGCCATTTTGTGGTTGTCGACTCAAGCCTGCGTTGCGACCCAAGGTTCCGGCGATCCACCGGAGATCGACACGCATGAGCTGCGGGCACTCTGGGTGCCAATTGCAGAGGCAAGAGTTTCCGGGAACAAGGTGGCAGTGCCGTTTCTCTACAAGGGTCAGAGATTCGTTCGATCCGAGGAAGAGCTGTCATCCTGGATGGGCGGCGCAATGATTGAGGATTCCAATTGCTTGATCGTTCCGTTCCCCCGAGAGGAGGTTGATCTTGAGCCATCTCACACGTTCATCCCTTACTCGCCGTGGTGGATTGACGCAGCTTCAAATTGCCTGGGCGATCTGCGCCATCGCCAGGGGCACATGATCTATCTTTGGGTCCCGATGAGTCCGGGGAGCATGATTGAGGAAAGCGTGACGAGGCTGGATCAGGCAATTTCTCGCCTTCGACCCGATGGTCTGATATTCGAGTTGGATTTGTCCGCACCTAACGAGGAACAGAATATGCCCGGTTACGATCTCCACGACTTGCGAGGCGCGATACAACCGTTTGCCGACTCGTTGTGTGCAGTGCAGCCTGGAGCGACGATTGGGATTTGCCCCTTGTATCCCGACAGAAAGGCAGCGAGGAGCGAGTCCGCGTCCATGCCCGCAGGCTGGGATCGATTTTGGGAGCAGATTCGCTCCTGTTTCGAACTCGGGTGCCTGGACTACGTTGTTATTGACGAGTCGCGGCTGGATCTGGTCGTCAGTGCCTGGAGCAAATCTGGCGATCGGCGTGTCAACCCAAGAGAGCCGGGCCCGCGCAGCGTGTTGCTTCTGCGGTCGGGGCGTCAATCGAAGATGCTTGATGGGCACATGATCCCGAGCCCGAAGGTCCGTGGTGCGGTCATTGGCGAGATCACGGTTCTGTTTGGGGAATCGGGAGCTGCGCCGGCCGTCCGAGGGGGGCTGCCTCCGCAGTGGCGACGATGTCTCCCGCCGAAGGTGGGGACACGCGGGATCGAAGGTCACCTCCCTCCAAGTCTACTCGCTGTTCAAGAAGATGCGGACGGCTTGATGCTCCTTCTGAACGGGAGCGCACGTGCGAGGTGGTTCGACATCCGTTTGCGTGTCGGCTGCGAGTGGATGAGTGAGCCTCTCATCTCGGCCTACCGTAACGTGGTCCGAGTGCGAGGGAACGGACCTACACAAGGAGGTCCAAAGCGAATCGCCGTGCGCAGTGTCGATACGCGTGGTGAACACAGCGCGTGGACCTACTGGCCAAAGTAGTTGTGAAGCATCACGCTCAAGACGAACTTGGCAGGCTAGGCCTCTGGCCCAACTGGTCCTTCCCGGTCTGGCCATCCATGAGGTACGCGGCACGTGTGTGAGGAGATTGACATGAATGTGCGCCGCGTGAGCGGAGTGCTCCGAGCAGGAGTTGTGGGCTTGCTTGTCTGGATCGGCTCATGCTCGGTGATGCCTCGTCATGCGTTACCCGAAATCCTCGGATCCAGAGGGAGGGTGATTGACCTACGCGACTCGAAAATACGCAATGCGTTTGAGATCGGATCTTGGACGCAAGGGCTTGCGTACGAGGATGCGGATGCAATACGGGATGCACTGCGAGCGAGGGACCTTCTTGGGCGAGGTTATTCGCGAGCGAGCGTGGCCGCTGATCTCACTGGTGATGGGATCGTGGCGGGGTTTGACGACGCCGATACACTGATCCTGGCCAACATTCTTCGGGGTGCCAGCGTCGACGGCACGACTGTGTGGTTGATTCGCCTTTGAAGGCCTAGTGGTAGGACTCACTCGGATGAAAGACTGCTGAGAGCCGCGCGAGCGCGACCGACCTTGGCGAGAATCGGCGGAATACTCGTGGTCCACTCGCTCGCCTTCGAGTCGAGGTTGTTCTGCTCCACGTGTCAAGGATCGAAGCAACCAGCGCCTCCACGCCGCGGAAGGATTCGCGACGAAATCGCTTCTCGGAGATAGAGAGAGGCGTTCGATGGCGTTCAACCCGGACGAACTGGTAGGCGTGAAGTGCTTGTGGAGGCGCGGATCCCTCGCGAGCCAGCGCTTCAGGTTTGCCTGCTGGTGCTTGGCGTAGTTTTCGGCAACTACGTGGATGTCGAATCTGAAGGCGTGAGCTCGCCGATACGGGCAATTGTGAACGAGTTGTGGAGAGTTCGTGCCCATGGGGGGGACTCCCTACCTTTCTGCAAGGGGAATTTGTGTGGCTAGCAGGGGCACTCCAAGCGCCGCCGCTCCGGTCCCGCGTCGCCGGGTCGTCGGCCAGCATGGACCGTGCCTCTCGCATGCGCTCGGTCACGGTCCATGCGAGCCGACGCCTGATCCGGCGCCGCTCGCTGGATGCTGGTGATCCCGTTCGTTTCTCGGCCCCGCTGAGAGCGGGGGGCCGAGAAACGTTGAGTAGGGGCGTATGGGTCTTCATGCAGCCGCTGAGGAATCGTGCGCGGTCGGGTCCCACATGGATTGGTCTCGCAGCATAGCGCAGGCGATCCTGAGCAGGCGGTCGGCGACCGTTCGTAGCGCGCGGCCGATCGTGGCGCCTCGGGCGCGCAGCTCTTGGTAGCGAGCTTTGCTCTTGGGATCGTGCTGCATTGCCACAAAGGCCCACGCGTGCATGGCGTTGCGCAGACGCCCATGGCACGCCTTCCGCATCGCCACGGTCAGTCGCTTGCCGCTGCTGCGGGTCACGGGGGCGATGCCTGACAACGCCCGCAGCCCTTGGTAGTCTCGCAGCGCGATGAGGCGCGAGCCCTCCGCAAGCAGCGTGGCGACGATGGTTCTGCCGACCCCTGGAATGGACAGCAGAATCGCGGCGTCACGCTGCGCACTTCTGTTCGATTGCGGAAGCTCGCTGTCGCTCGAAGTGGCGTCCGCATCGCCTGGCTCCGACTGAGCGTGGCATCGCGGCGAGTCTTGCAGCAGGCGCTCGATCGACTTCTGCACCTGCTTCTGTTGCTGGATGAGCATCGCCAGTCGCTCGTGCAGGAGATGAATGTGCGCGATGGCCGCAGTGGTGGTGCCGTCCGCCACGATGAGCTTGGGTTCGCGGAGCTTGGCCAAGACCTCGGCCGCTTCGATTCGGCGGATTCGATGCTCCTTGAGCAGTTTGGCGATTCGGTACGGCTTGACCTGGTGCGCTCGATCAGGTGTCGGCACCAGACGGAAGAGCGCTTGCGAGAAGGCGTCCCCCGGGTCCTTTGCGACATCGAGAAAGGCTGGGAAGTAGCGCCGGATCTGCTCGCGTAGCCGGTTAGTGAGCTGGACGCGCTCGCGAGAGATCTCCTCGTGCATGCGGGAGAACTCGCGCAGTTCGATCACGAGGGGTTCGTCGGCACTCAGGCGTCGGAACGCTCGCGGATCGGTGCGAAGCGAGTCGGCGAGGACGTGCGCGTCGCGTCGGTCGTCCTTGGCCGCTGCCGCGGTGAAGCGATCGCGAAAGCGATCGAGCTGCTTTGGATTGATCGAGTGGACCACGAAGTGGCGCTCGAGCAGTGTGTCGACGACGGCACCGTGAGGCACCTCGATCGCGACGAGGATTCGCTGCGGCTCGTGGTCGACGAGTCTTGCGAGTGAATCGCACAGTTCCGCCAGGTCGGTCGCTCGATGGCGAACCTCGTGTCTGGCGAGGACGTTGCCGTGTGCATCGAGGACGCACACGACATGCGACTCGGTTGCCCAATCGATGCCGACGAAGATGGGTTCGTTCATGGGTATCGTTCGAGGAAGGAGGGGAGACCCGACGCACCGCACCCCGCATCGGCCCTGTACTGGCGCTCTCGGCGCAACTCCCTACGGGACGTTGTGCAACCGGGAACATGGGTAACACTCTTGACCGGGCACATGGGTGACACTCGCTGCCTGATGTCGAGGGGCTGAGCATGCCAACCGCGGGGATCGGCTGGACCTGCAATCCGAGGAGCGGAGCG
>JBFXDD010000012.1:50817-116784 GCA_050181465.1 Planctomycetota bacterium | reverse complement strand
GAACGTCGTCGCGAGATCGACGCCGGGCGCGACTTGTGGCGATCACAGCAGACGTTCACGAGTGGTCCGGGCTAACGCTTGGCGGCGAGCTCTCGCAGCGCGGCGAAGTCTTCTCGGTCTTCGAGGTGGAGTTCATGCCCCATCTCCGCCAGCAGCGCCGTGGACAGGGCGTGCTCCGTGACGAGTCGTCGAAGCGTCGCCATCGCAGCATCCTGGTCGTCGGCAGATGCTTGCGCGATCGTGAGCATCCGCAGCGAGTAGATCAGGAGTTCCTCTGCGCGCTCGACCTTGGCGTCCCGCTCGAGTGAGTAGAGTTCGGCCAAGGACTCAAACTGTGCGCGCGCATCCTGTGGTCGGTCCTGTTCCAACCGCAGGCGACCGAGCTGGTTGCGCAGTTGGATGAGATTGCGTCGCCAGTAGCGATCCGCCGGATTTGCCTCGCAGAGGGGGGCTTGCCACGCGATGCCTTCCTCGAGGAGGGCATCGAGTTCCAGGTCGTGCGCTGAATGCGTGGCCACGGCGATCCGCGCGAGGCGTGTGACGAACAAGGCCGCGTCTGCCGCGTACTCGCGATGACCAGGTGCCCGCGCGAGGAGCGCGCGGTGCTTTTCGATTGCCGACCCATAGAGCTGCTTGGCCTGTTCGAAGCTGCCGGCCGCTTCCGCGGTCTGCCCCGCCTCATAGTCCAGCATGCTGCGCGACCACGCGTACGCGATGCGATCCGGGTACTCACGGATCAGATCGTCGAAGCCGCTCGCGGCTTCCGCGATGAGGCCGAGCGCTTCCGGGTAACGCTCGAGGGCGCGGAGTGCGCTCGCGCGCGCCGCCTGATTGCGTAGCGACTCCCGCCGCAGATGAGGCTCCCGCGGATGACGGGCGAGCAGCTCGGCGAAGCGTCCCGCGCCCTTGTCGAGGGCTGAGAGGGCATCCTGTGGTTGTCCGAGCTTCTGGAGTGAGTTGGCCAGATTGTCGAGTGTCCGAAGCGAATCGAGAATCCTGGCCAGCGACGAAGCGGCATCGATCCGGCGTTCGTCGATCGCGATGGCTTCCGAGAGGTGGGCGTGAGCGCCGCGAGGATTGCCTGCGGCTGACTCGAGCGCGGCGAGATCGACCAGGCAGGTGGCACGCAGGTCCAGTGCCTCGCCGAGAAGTGGCCCGGAGATGCCTGCCAGCCGTTGCAATGCCGAGGTCGTGTCTCGCTTGGCATCGTCGAAGGCGCCTAGTTGTCGCCGCGCGTTGGCGCGCGCACGCAGCAACGACGCTTCGGCGAGGAGCGATGCGGGCCCAGTGACGATGGTGGAGGAATCGATGGTGGACGGCCCGACGGTGGATGGGTCCGCGGCAAGCTCTCGCAGGACCGCGTCGGCGGTGGCGAACGCGGCGTCGGCTCGTCCCAACTGGGTCTGAAGTGCAGCGACTTCGCCGGCCGTCACGAACATCGAGAGACGGATGCGCGGATCGCTGGGATTCGCTCGGCGGACCTGGTCGAGAAGTTCCACGGCCTCGGCAAGTTGGCGTTCGCGGGTCGCATCCAGACCGGGAACGTCGATCAAGCGCGGGTCACGAGCTTGCTCCACCAAGGACGCGATCGCGCGTACGGCACTGTCGAGGTTCGTCCGCGAGGACCGCTCGGCATCGTCGCGTTCACGCATCAGCAGAGTGATGCCGATGCCGGCCACCAACGAGAGCAGGAACGCCAACGCGGCTGCCGGATGCCGCTGGGTCCAGCGTCGCGCGCGTACCGCGACCCCGGGTGGACGCGCCAGGATCGGTCGTCGTTCGAGGCAGCGACCGAGGTCGGCTGCGAAGTCGGCTCCGGTCGCGTATCGATGCGCGGGATCACGATCGAGCGCGATCAAGACGACCTTGGCCAAGTCGCGCGTGACTTCAGGATTGCGCAATCGCGGCGACGAGGGCGTGCGGTCGAGTATCGACGATCGGAGCGCATCGGCGCTCGCTGCATCGTGCGGAGGCGTGAGCGTGAGCAGCTCGTAGAGCGTTGCGGCGAGGGAATACACCTCCGAGCGCGCATCGATGGCTTCGCCTCGCACTTGCTCGGGAGCCATGTAGTGAAGTGTGCCGACGACTGCGCCGCTGCGGGTCAGCGAGGTCGCGCCGTCTGCCGATGCCAGCCCGAAGTCGAGCAGGAGCACGCGTCCACGCGGGGTGATCATCGCGTTCGACGGCTTCAGATCGCGGTGCAGCACGCCGCGTTCGTGGGCGTGGTGCGCGGCGAGCGCCATGCGCTGGACGATCCGCGCGCAGGTGTCCGGCCAGGAGCCGGCGAACAGATCGGCCTCGTCGCTCGAGGAGCGCCCCGCGCGCTCGATCAGGAGCTTGTGCAAGTCGCTGCCGCGCAGGCTGGAGGGGTTGCGCGGGCGGAGTGTCTCGATCACCTCGGCGAGGTTGGCCCCCGCCACGTATTCCATCGCGAAGTAGGGAATGCCGTCGACCTCGCCGACGGTGTGGATCGGGACGATGCCTGGGTCTTCGAGACGCGCGATCACCGCCACCTCGCGGCGGAAGCGCTCGCGCGCGCCGGGGAAATAGAGCAGTTCGGGGTGAACGAGCTTCAGCGCGACTTCCCGACCGAGCGACTCTTGGACGGCGAGGTAGACCACGCCCATGCCGCCGCGGCCCAGCGGCCGGAGCAGGCGGAAGTCGCCGAGGCGTTCGGGGTGGGATGCGGGTGCCGCTTCGGTCGTCTCGCCGACCGGCAGGAGGCCGGCACGGTGCAGCTTGGCAAGTCGCTCCCGCAGCGCCGACGCCAAGGCACCGCTGCCGCGGATCACCGGCTCGGCATTCTCCAGTTTGCCGGTCTCGGCGATCGCGTCGATGCAGCGCGTGAGCAGCTCCTGCAGGTCGTCGGTCTTCGGCGGCGAACCGTCGTGCGGTGGGGAATGCGGGCCGTCGGTCACGCTCGGGAGAGGATATCCTGTCGCAGGATGTCTGAAGACTTGCAACGTCTCGTTGCGCGCGCATCTGCCGGTGACAGCGCTGCGGTCGAGGAGCTGCTGCTGCGGCACTTGCCGGCGTTGCGGGCCTTCTTGCGTCTCAAAGCAGGACCCGCGATCTTGCAGCATGAGTCGTCGTCGGATCTCGCGCAGTCCGTGTGTCGCGACATCCTCGAGGGTGCGGATCGATTTCAGTTCGGTGGTGAGCCCGAGTTCCGCAAGTGGCTGTTCACGACGGCCATGCGCAAGATCGCCGATCGCCATGAACATTGGCAGGCGCAGAAGCGTCGCGCGGCGGCGGTGCAGGGCGGGCTGGATGAGGACCTCTCCGCGCTCGCCGCCATCTGGTCGCCGAGTCAGCAGGCGATGGCGCGCGAGGAGCTCGAGGCCGTCGAACGCTCCTTCTCGCGACTGTCGCCCGACAAGCAGGAGGTCATCCTCATGCATCGCCTGATGGGCATGTCGCATGCGCAGATCGCGGCCGAGCTCGGCAAGACGGAGGTTGCCGTGCGGTCGATGTTGAGTCGTGCGTTGGCGGAGTTGGGGGCGGGGTTGTGACGGCGGCGCGGCCCGCCGCGCGACGGCGATCGACCGCGATGGCGCAATCCCCGAGCGCGTGAACCCACGGTGCAGCAGGGCAAGCTCGCTTCGAGCGGAGCGGTTTACGGGAACCTGCGGCGCGCGCGTGACGCGCGCCGGGTTCGGCCTTCCGCCGCGCCATCCTCGGCCCTTGCTTGACAGGCTCGGAGGGCCTGCCTAGCCTCGATCGCGCTCCTTCTCCCCGCCGACGCCCGACGCGTCGCTGGGCCGCAACCTCAGACTTGCCGCCGGAATGCGGTCAAGCATTGCTCGATGAACCTGGAACCGGTGTATCTGCTCGGTCCTGAGCCGAAGCCCGCAACTGACAGGGAGTCGGTCAGCCGTCGACAACTGTTCGCGTGGTGCGCAGCTTCGGTCGGCTTGGGATTGTCGGTGGGTTGGGGGATCGGCGGGCGATCGGATGCCGCCGCGACGGACACGCCTGAGTCGGCGAAAGAGAGCGAAGCGCTTGCTTGGGCTCTCGGGATTCAGAGGGCGAGTGACGAGGATCTCTACGCGAATGCGCTCCTATTCCTCCATGTGATCGGCAGCACGCGGGACGAGCGACTCCTCCCCGGACTGGAGCGGCTCGTCGGTTTGGTGCTTGTTCGCGATGATTCTGCGACCCGCCAGTTCTGTGCCTTTCTTGCCGACCTGATCGATGACTGGCACGCAGCATCTAACTTGCGCCCGTCACTCGCCGATCTCCGGAGGAGGGCTCGGTAGCACGAGATCGAGGATTCGAATGACGTCGCCGCTGCCTCAGTCGCCGGGTATTCGGGTTCCGCCGCGAGTTGCCGAGGGTGGTGTGCTCGAAATCGAAGTCGGCAGTCGAACCGGAGAGATCTTCATCTCGACGGGGCGACACGGCAAGTTCCGCGTTCCGGTCCGCGGCGGTCGTGCCGAGTTTCGGGTTCCGCCCAACATCCCCGGCGGCACCATTCTGGTCGTGTCCGACCTCGGGTTTCCTGTGCCAACAGTCACGGCAGTGGAGGTTGTAAGCAACCAATGAGAACTCCCCTTTCTTCAGTGGCTTCGGGCTTGCTCTGGCTAGGGCTGCCGGCATCGGTTCTTGCGCAGAACTTCGTGGTGGTGCCACCTCACCTTGCCGTGGCCGAAGGCGACGCGGCGAGCGTCGTCCCCGGAATCTCGACTGCGCACCGCCAGCAGATCCTCATCGACAGCAGCCACCTGCAACCGATCTTGGGTCGAGGCATCACCGCGTTGTTGTTGCGTCGCGACGGCGGTCATTCGCGCAATGAACCGGCTGCATCGGCGTCAGTGGTGTTGCGAATCGGAAGCAGTGCTGCGACTTCGCTCGACGCGAGCTCGGACTTTGCGGTGAATCTTCCCAGCCCGCT
Source organism: Planctomycetota bacterium (assembly GCA_050181465.1). Lineage (GTDB taxonomy): Bacteria > Planctomycetota > UBA1135 > UBA1135 > UBA2386 > JACRLW01. Next base: position 111,890 of record JBFXDD010000012.1, on the reverse strand, counting down.
CGAAGTGTATCGCGGAGTGGTGAATGCACCGGCGATCAGCGCGCCATCGAGCGCGCCGACATGGTCGGCAGCCGATACGATTCGAATCCCATTCCAAGTTCCGTATGTGCACAACGCCGGCACCTTGGTGATCGACCTCGAAGGTCAGGACACTGCGATGTCGTCGTGGTGGATGGATGCGGCGACCGATCCGATCGTCGGCAGCGCGATGCGACTAGGAAGTCCGTGCGGCTTGGCCTCCGGGCTCTCGGAGAATGCATTCGTTTCGACGACCGAGCTCGTGGTGGGGCGCAGTGCGCAGTTCACGCTGGATGCCCCCGGCGTCGTGCCGGCCTGGCTGCTGCTCGGTCTCGTTCGTGGTTCGCCGCTCGACTTGACGGCGATGGGTTCGCCCGGTTGCCAACTGTGGGTGGAGCCGTTCTCGGCGATCGGTGCCGGCGTCGTTCCGCTGGTCGTTCCCGGCGCTGACTTCACGCCGGCGTTCGCGCAGTTCCGCACCCGACTGCCGAGCGATCCGCAGCTTGCCGGTGCGACGATCGGGGCCCAGTGGATGACGGTCGAGGGGGGAGTCCTGGCGCTCTCGAACGCAACGGCGGCGACGCTGGCGAGCGGCGTGCCGACGCTAGGCATGGCGGTCGTGAGCGGGGTTCCGGGCTTCGATGCGCGCGTGCAACACCTGGCCGTGCCGGTGATCGGGCTCGAAGTCCAGTGATGCGCTCTGAGGTGAGTTGACGCGATGGCCGGCAGCGCGGTCGTCGCGCTGCGCCTTCGACTGACAGATCGAGCACGCGCCGGTGCTTCTGGATGGTGTGCCGCGGACGTCCCGCCGCACGCTTCCCTCTCCAAGCGGGTCACCGCGCCGCGAGAACCACCGATGACCAAGCTCGATCAGATCCGTGACTTCCTAGCCAAGCAGGGCTTCCGTCCGCAGGTGCGCGACGACTACGTCCTCTTCAAGTACGAGGGCGGAACCTTCCTCCTGCCGTTCGACGAGGAGGACCCGAACTTTTTTCGAATCGTCTACCCCAACTTCTTCCCCTTCGCTTCTGCCGGTGAGCGACAGCGCGTGCTCGAGACCGCAGCCGTCGTGACCGGCATGGTCAAGGGTGTGAAGGTGTTCCCCGGAGTGAACGACACGATCGCGAGCATCGAGTTGCTGCTCCCCGACGAGGCGACGTTCCAACAGTTCTTTCCGCGAGCCCTGCTCTCGCTGCAGGAGGCGGTCCGTCGTTTCGTCATGGCGATGCGGAACGTTGATGCCGAAGACCCGGTCGCCGAGGCCATCCGGCTCCTGTTTCGCGACCGGCGCGACTTCGACACCGATCCGGATCATCGCGCTGCGGGGTAGTCGAGCCTCGTCGCGCCACACCCGCGGCGGAACTCAGCCGCGAAAGCGGGACATTTCCCGTGACGTTCCCGCGCGTCGGGTCCAATGGGGTCACCGATGCTGCCGCGCCTCGAACGAGCCTTCGAACGATTCCGCCGCAAGGGTGATCCCAAGGCCTTCGCGCGGTTCTTCGACCGCAGCGCGCCCGACCTCTATCGACTCGCGATGCGATTGTGCGGGAACTCCGCCGACGCCGAGGATGCCGTCTCCCAGACCTACCTCTCGCTGTTGTGCGATCCGAGCGGGTGGGACGGTCAACGGCCGCTGCTGCCCTGGCTGTTCGGTGTGCTCGCGAATCGCGTGCGCGAGGCACGCCGCCGCAGTCGTCGCGAAGTCGACGCTGAACGACTGCAGAGACAGATCGTCGACGACCCGGTCGACACACTGAGCCGCGCGGAACTGCAACAGGCACTGCACGCCGAAGTCGCGGCACTGCCCTCCCACTACCGCCGCGTCGTCGAAGCACATCTGTTCGAGGATCGACCCTTGGTCGAGATCGCACGAACGGAAGGTATCTCGCCGGGAACCCTGCGCATGCGCTTCTCGCGCGGCATGCAGATGCTGCGCAGTCGGCTGCCGCGAGCGACCGCGCTCGGCGGTGGCTTCAGCACCCAAGTCCCGTCCGCTGTGCTCGCCCGGATGCGCGCCGCCGTGGTGAGTCAGTCGGCAGCGGTGATCCCGACCGCTCTCACCGCCGCAACTTTCGTCACGCTCAGCTCGTGGTTGACCATGAACAAGAAGCTCCTGATCTGCGCCTGCGCACTGCTCGCCACCGGTCTGGGCGCGCATCTCCTCAGCGAACCCGTCGAGCCGCAGGAATCGCCGCTGCCGAATGCGACGATCGCCGAGCGTGTGGCCCTGGCCGGTGACTCCCCACGCGAGAGCAGCGACCCATCGTCGAACTCGGCCCGGGTGAAACCGTCGGTTCCCGTCTTGGAAGCGCGGCCACGTCCCGACGAACCCGCGACCGGCCGCATTCGCATTCGAGTCCAAGAGCGCGGTTCCTCGCGAGCGCTGCCGTATGTTCCGGTCGAAGGCGAGAGCGGCGGAAGGATCCTCGGCAGCAAGTTCACCGACGAGGCCGGCAATGTCCTCTATGAGAACGTCGCGGTCGGCGCTTGCGAGATCCGCGTCGCATCGCATCGAGGGATCGATGTGGCGGAGTCCGTGCTCGCCCGTGGTACGGTCAACGCCGGTGAGGTCTGCGATCTCGTTCTCGAGTTCCCGACCGTGCGGCGTGTCGATGTGCAAGTCGTCGACGCCGAAGGTCGCACTGTGCCCGGCGCGACGGTGCGCCTGAGGAATTGGTTCGACGACAACACCGCGTGGCGGACCGCCGGCCAAACCGATCCGAACGGCATGCTCGAACTGCCGCTCATCGACAGCGGCTTCTCGCTCGTGGCGTGGGTTCCCGGCGTCGTCCACTCCGACACGGCACACGTGGCCGCGGATGCTGAAGATCGCGGTCCGATCCGGCTTGCCCTCGGCGGTCGCGCGATGAACCTGACCGGTAAGTTGCGCGACGCGGACGGGGCGACCGTGCCCGACGCCAAGGTCGCGCTCTGGTCGGCGAGAGCGAAGAATCTGAATCACCATTCTCCCCTGGTGCTCGACGGCGACGCCGGCGGTGCGTTCGAATTCCCGGCCTTGGCCGAGGGTGACTACTTCGCGCTGGCGTGGCGAAAGGGTGATCCGCGCCGCGGGATCGCTTCCGAGATCGTCAGCATCCAAGTCCGTTCCGGTGCACGCAACGAAGTGGAGCTGCAGATCGCGCCGTCGTGTGTTGTGCGAGGGAGAGTCGACGGTCTGACTCCGGACTCCGCAGGCGGCGCGACCCTGAGCTTCGCGTCCCAGGATGCGCGAGTGTGGTCGGGGCTCCTCAATGAGCTGACCGGCTACGCGAGAATCGGAAGCGACGGCGAATTCACGGCTCACTGTCCACTCAGCGGCGTGCACCTCGCGAGTCTGCGGTGTGACGGCTTCTCGAAGTCGCAGTCGATCGAACTCGTGCGCGGCTCGGAGACGCGACTCGAGTTCCTTGCCGATACGACCCACGTGCTGGACGTGACTCTCGTCGACGCCGAGTCCAACCCGCTCTCCGGATGGCGCCTGGTCGCGACCGATCCCGATCGGCAAGAAGTCCCCGCAATGACCGACGACCGCGGCCACGCCGAGTTGGGCTTGCCCGGAGCCGCGTTGCGCGAGCTGCGCGCGTTTGCGCCGGCGGCTGCGTTCCCGAGCGTGACGGTCGCCGACGTGGATCCCAGGCGCGGCGAACTCCGGGTCGAGATCGGCGCGGATCGCATGGCCACGGCGAGTGTCGTTGGTCACGTGCGCTGGTCCGGCGCCGAGCACCACGGTTCGCTCCGGGCGCGGCTGTTCTCGGCCGAGTCCGCGGCCGTCGCAGAATTCGAGATCGACCATGCCAATCGGAGCTTCCACTTCGCGGCACTCCCGCCGGGGCGGTACACCCTCGCGATCGAACACGACGGCAAGCGACTCGTGCACCAGGAGCTGGAGGAACTCGCGCCGGGCATGGCGCTGGATCTCGGCACGATCGACCTGGCGCTTCCTGCCGACATCCACCTCGCGATCGCCGGCGGCGTCCCGCGCGAAGGCGCCAGGCTCGAACTCTTCGTGCGCAACCCTCGCGGAGGTCCGTTCTTCGCGATGCCGGTCGAGCGGGTGGGGCGCGACCTCGTGCTGCGTTCCGTGCCGGCGGCGGTGATCCCCGTGAGTGTCTGGGGCGAGGACTGCGCTCCGCTGGTCTTCGAGATTCGCGGCGGGGGGGAACAGTCGCGGACGCTTCCGATCACTCTGGAGGCCGCGCCCACGTTCACGTTGCGCCTCCGCGGCGACCTGCGCGAGGTCGCGACGCTGCGCTGGCTGGATGGCAATGGTCAAGCGGTCTTCGAGGAGTTCCTTCGGCGAGGGGTCGATCTCGAGCTCGTTCGAGGGATCCCGTCGCGAATCCGGTCGGTCGAGGTCGTGCTCCAAAGCGGCGGTCGCCGTTCGGTGTCGCTGGAGACCGGGCCCGACGCGCCCCGCACCGTCGAGCTCCGCGTGAGCGACTGAGACCATCCCGACCGATCGGGGTCGGCCAGCGCCGCTCGCGCGAGCCGCGACGCGCAGGCTTCAACTCCTGCTGAGTTCCACGAGCTTAGTCAAGGTCTGATGGTTGCGCGCCGTGCTGACCACCCCGAGCTTTCGATCAAGCCAGGCGTTGGTGAACTTCGAGCGCGCGAGTCCCTTCGGACAATGCAGCCAAATCTCCTGGCCGACGACGCGCATTTCATCGGGCGGTGAGTGGGCCGGATCGAGCGTCGCCAGCACCTGCGCGGTCGGCTTCGCCGAGAGGAAGAAAACGTGAAGCAACTCCGTCGGCTTCCCCGCGAAAGGGCACCCGGCGAGGACCGCTGCCAGGTGGGACGCCGAGCGGATCACCATCGGCACCCGAAAGCCGAAGCGCTGCTCGATCCCGTCTTCCACCACCGTCGGGATCGCGCGGGCCAGCGCCGCCGTTGCCGTGAACACCACGTTGCCGCTCTGGATGTAGGTGACGATGTCGCGTGCACCGCTCGCCTCGAAGATCGCGGCGAGGTCCTTCATCGGTAGCTTGTTCTTGCCGCCGACGTTGATCCCGCGCAGCAAGGCGACGTGACGGGTCATCGCCTCAGGCTACCGCGTCGTGAGTCGAAACCGCGCCGACTTCACCTGCTCGCGGATCGCGCCGCGCTCCATGTCGAAGTCGACGAAACGTATTCGCCAATAGAGCGTGCGGGAGCCGTCGGGGTGGTGATCGACCTGACAACGGCCGTCGAAGGCGAGCGCGCCGTCGCGGGCGTCGAGTGCGACCACCCCGGTCGCCGGCCGAGTCGTCCGCAGTGCCGCGGTGTAGATGAGGACGTCTTGGTTGCGGCGTCGCTCCGGGGACCACCAACTCTCGATGCCCACGCCGACGGCGCGCAGGACCGTCAGCCGCTCGGCCGGGCACTTCCACTCCAAGAGGGGGCTGTACTCGCTGCGGACCCATCGCTGCGGTGCGCTCACGGTCACGAGGTCGCCTCTCGCGACGACCCGCGGTCCACCTGCGACGCTCTCGCTTTGGACGACCAGCCGCAACGCGGGATCACCGATCGCGATCGCGTTGTGGAGTTGGTAGCCGAGCACGCTGCGCAGGCCCTGCGCGCGGGCGAGAGCGCCGACCAGGGTCTTGTTCAACGCGACCCGATTCGCCTCGCCCAGCGGCAGGCCGCTCAGCCAGCCGTCCACGATCTCCGAGCGGAACAGCTCCTGCTCGGCGGTGCCGCGACGGGTGTTGCCGGCGAAGGCGAGCGCGCCGTTGCGAAGCATGCGGGCCACCACCGAGCGTCGGTCTTTGTCCTGATCCAGCGATGCCACACTGCAACCGCTGGACTCGATGAAGGTGTCGCGAAACAGCGTGGTGGAGTCGAAGCGATAGGTCTTGCCCATCTCGGTCCACATCGCGTGGGAGCCGTGGCTGAGCAGTCGAGCCGTCGTCAGGCCGGCACCGTCATGGATCGGAGATTCCCCGGCGTGATGGCCGAGGGACCGCCAGCCGCGCGCCCGCAAGGTGTCGGCGGCGATGGTCTCCCACTCCGCGGTGGCGAAGGTGCGGTCGTTGCCCGACGCGGGCGCGTGGACGAAGCCGCGACACGCGGCGAGTGTCGCGCTGGCGAGATCCTCGGCGCAGAAGCGCGCGTAGGCGAAGTCGGCGAAGGGGTCGTCGTCGAGTTGCGCGAGCGGCAGGTCGGAGACGAGGTCCGCGTCGATGCCGTGGCCGTCGCCGACGATCGCCATCGGCAGTGTGTCCGGCCAGCCGACGAGGCAGAGCGTGTCCGGGATCGGCGCCAGACCCTTGCAGAACTCGGCGAGAGTTGCCGCGATCGTCGTTGCCGTCGGGTAGGTCAAGGACAGCGTGTGGCCGCGCGCTTTCTCGTTCTCATCGAGGTCGATGCTCGCGCTGCGAGCGCCGAGGGTGAGGACGTCGCCGGTGCGCAGCACGGCCTGTTCGTTCGTGTCGCAGCGGCCGTCGTCGTCGCGGTCGACCAGCGCGAAGGTGCGGCCGTCGGCGGTCCCGATGCCGGTCCAGAAACGGACATGCCGGTCGCCGAGCGCCAGTCGACCGCTTCGGTACGTCGTGCGGCTCGGCGGCGCACCCGCCGGCGCCGTCTCGACGGTCGTGGCGGCGTGCGGTTGCTTCCAGCCGCACTCGCCGATCAGCGGTACCACCACGCCGTTGCGTCCCGCGGCGAGCAGCGCTGCAACCGCGCTGAGGCCGGGCGCTCGGCGTGCCTCGGCGTCGTTCGGGTTCACGAGCGCCAGGTAGTCGACTCGCTGGCCTTGCCCACGCAGGTGCGCGGCGATGGCACGCGCGTCGCCGAGTGTCGTGATTCGCAGCGAGCCCAAGTCGGCGCGCGTGTGCGGGCCGACGACGAGCGCTCGTTCACACCCGAGGACCGAGAGCGTCGACTGCCACACGGCTGCGGTGTCGGGTCGCGGCAGCGGGAGCAGTGGGACCCGTAGTCGAGCTGCGAGAGCCGCCGCGGGGAGTGCGTGTGTGGGCGCCCTGAGGTCGACGAGCACCACTTGGTTCGCGCGCTGCCAGAAGCGGCGCGCGATCGAGAAGGGCGCGCCTTCCGGGTCTTCGACCGCGATCGTCTCCAGCGGCGTCGTGACGGCAGACGGGGGTGAGTCGATCGTGCCGATCGCGATCAGTCGTTCGTGTGCAGTGCGCTCGAGCCACGCCAGCAGTTCCGGTCGCCACGGTGCAGCGGCATCCACCGTCAGTGCAAGCGGCATCGCATCGACTGTGCTCGCGGCTGCGATCGCAGGCAGGTACGCGAGCATGGTCGACTCGACGTTCGCGCGTGATGGGACCAGCAGAGTGGTGTGTCGCTGAGCGATGATGTGCGCGTTCGCGAGCGCGAAGTACGCGAGCGAGAACAGTGCGATGCGAGTCGTCCGGAAGGCGGCATGCATGCACGCGATCGTAGTTCGAAGGCAGATCGAGCTCTGGAATTCAGTCGCGGCTCGAAAAAATGTGAGATCGCACCACAGTCCTTCGATCTCTCGCGAAGCAATCGCCGCGAGATCATGAGTGCTTCAAAAAATACCGAATCGCAAATCGTCCGGCGGCTTCGGAATCGTGCTATCTCGTGATGCCATCGCACTTTCCGCTGAATTCCATCCGCGTTGGTGCCGATCAACGAATGACCCGAGCGGTTCCTGGCGCCCGCAACCACCGCGGGGCGGCCGCTCCTTCGAACGCAAACCAAAAAGGACCTACGGAATGGCCGCAAAGAAGAAGGCTCGTAAGAAGGGTGCCGCGAAGAAGGCGACCCGCAAGAAGGGCGCTGCCAAGAAAGCGACCCGCAAGAAGGGCGCCGCGAAAAAGGCGACCCGCAAGAAGGGCGCTGCCAAGAAGGCGACCCGCAAGAAGGGTGGCCGTCGCAAGGCGAAGGCCGCGCCGGCTCCTGCCGCGAGCTGAGAGCCCTGGGTTCCCCTTGGGGGCCCATGAATCTACGCTCCTGGATGTTCGGAGCCCGTTTGCGCGCGGTCTAGCAGCTTTGGCTGCCTGACCACGAACTCTCGGCTCCGATGGACGGACGAAACGGGTGAGTGCGCTCCGCGTGCTCGCCCGTCTTCGTTTCCACGTGGCTTCAGAATCGGCCGATTCGCGCGATTCGCGCCGCGTTCACTTCACGCGCTGACCGTCCGGCGCACCCTCGCCCGGGCTGACCAGGCGCGGCTTGCCGTCGGGGCCGTCCGTCGCCAGGAGCATGCCTTGCGACTCGACTCCCCGGAGCGCGCGAGGTGCGAGATTGGCGACCGCGACCACTCGCTTGCCGATCAGTTCCGCGGGTTCATAGGCGCTGGCGATCCCGGCCACGATGGTGCGGGTCTCGAAGCCCAACGAAACCCTGAGGACCAGGAGGCGGTCTGCCTTCTGGTGCCGCTCGGCCGCGACGATCGTGCCGGCGCGCAGATCGACTGCGGAGAAAGTGTCGAACTCGATGGTGGCGGCGAGGGGGTCGTGAGTCGGTTCCAAGGTGGTCGTCGGTGTGGTCTGAGTGGAGCTGGGTGCCTTCGTAGTCGGGGCAGCCGGCGGCGTCGACCCGCGCGCCAGCAGTCGTGCGCGCTCTGCTTCGATGCGGCTGTCGGGGATCTTCTGGAACAACACGGATCGTTCCTCGCCGCGCTCGTCGCGCTGCTTCGGCAGAGCCGCGGTCAGCGGGGGGGACTTCACTCCGGCGCTCGGAAGCTCGAGTCGGACCCGATCGCCGTCGAGTTTGGCTTCGCCCGTCAGCCCGAGTGCCGTGCGCATCGCTCGTGAGCTGTTCGGCATGACCGGCGCCACCAATGCTGCGAGCAATTCGATGCTGTCGCAGCACGTGCGCAGGATCGTCGCCGCTCGCTGTCGGCCCGAGGGTTGTTCGACCTTGTCCTTCACCAGCGTCCACGGTGCCTGAGCGTCGTAGTAACGATTGCACTCCGCGCCGACAGCGAGGATCGCTCCGAGCGCGCGGCGGAATCGCAGCGCGGTCAGGTGTTCGATCACCTCGGCCGCGAGGGCGGTGGTTACGGCGCGGAGCGCATGGTCGGCTTCGGTCGCCGAACCCTCCGCGGGGATGTCGCCATCGAAGAAGCGCTCGAGGAATCGCAGCGTGCGGGACACGAAGTTGCCGAGGTTGTCCGCCAAGTCGCCGTTCACACGGGCTTGGAACTCGGTCCAGGTCCACTCCGAGTCGGCCGTCTCCGGCATCATCGAGCAGATCGCCCAACGCAAGACGTCGGTCGGAATGTCCGCGACGCTCTCGTTCTCGATGAACCAACCCGAGGACGTGTTGAACTTCCTGCCCTCGAGGTTGAAGAACTCGTTCGCGGGCACGTTCTCGGGGAGCACCCAGCCACGGCCGGTCCCGTGCAACATCGCCGGGAAGATCACCGAGTGGAAGGTGATGTTGTCCTTGCCGATGAAATGGAACAGCTTCGTCGCGGGATCGCGCCAGAGCTGCTCGAAGCGTTCCGGCTCGCCACGGGCGTGAAAGTGCTGGCGGCTGATCGACAGGTAGCCGATCGGCGCGTCGAACCACACGTACAGGACCTTGCCTGCAGTGTCGGGCAACGGCACCGGCACGCCCCACGGCAGATCGCGGGTGATCGGTCGTTCGCGCAGTTCGTCGAGATCCCCGAGCACGAAGTTGACCACGTTCGGTTTCCACGTCGCGCGCTTGCCTTCGAACCAGGCGCGGAGCCATTCGTCGCGGGCCCGGCCGAGATCGAGGTACCAGTGCTTGGTGGCGCGGAGGACCGGCTCACTACCGTCGATCGTGCTGCGCGGATTCCCCAGGCGCTTGGCGTCGAGGAACTTGCCGCAGTTCGGGCATTCGTCGCCGCGGGCCTTCTCGAAACCGCACAGATAGCAGGAACCCTGGATGTATCGGTCGGGCAGGAAGCGGTTGCTGGCTTCGCTGTAGTACTGGGTCTCTTCGCGGACGCCCAGCCAACCGTTCGCCAGCAGGTCGGTGAAGAACTGCTGCGCGAGTTCGCGGTGAAAGGGGTTGCGATGGTGGGCTGTTCCCGAGAACACGTCGAACTCGATCGAGAATCGGGCCATGGTGGCGGCGATCTCACCGTGCCAGCGGTCGACGTAGCTGGCGTAGTCGGCGCCGGCCTGCTCCGCCTTGAGCGTGATCGCCACCCCGTGTTCATCGGTGCCGCACACGAAGTGCACGAAGTCGCCCCGCATCCTGCGGAAGCGAACGAAGACGTCGGCCGGGAGGTACGCCCCTGCGATGTGGCCGAAGTGAATCGGCCCGTTCGCATAGGGCAGGGCTGACGTGACGATCAGGTTCTCGCTCATGGCTGCGCGCGGGTCACGGTAGCGGGGAGTTCGCCCGGATTCCGGTGCCGATCGGGTCGCTCGCTTGCTGCGCGACAGGCGAACGAGCTTCGGACTCGCAGGTGGCTCGGCTCGTATCACCGTCGCGCGATCGACGGCGGACGGTCGCCGGGCGCGAATTCCCGACGGACTTCGCTGCCTGACATCGCTTGGTGCTGAGTCGAGGCGAGTGCGACGAACCCATTCCTGCTTCGCCACCCTGCCTCCGCTCGAGGCTCCCCATGCAAGAACCATCGACCAAGGTCGCAGCAGCGTTGCTCTGTGTTGCTGCGATCGTGACCTCCTGTAACACCGTTCGGCGCGGCAAGCCAGCTGCGGCCGACCTGCAACCGATACGAGAGGCGCTGTACGTCGGGTCGTACCAGCGCGTGCCAGTGAAGCTCGACCCGAAGACTCCCTTCGACTCCCTGCAGTTCGAAGTCGTGGAGGGCGCTGCTGCGGGAGTGGTCTCCGCTTCGCGCGATGAGACCTTCAACCTGAAGCGCCCCGACGTGGTGCTGATCGCGGGAGCCACGCCCGGCAGCTACCACCTGACGGTCAAGGATCGAGCAACGGGAGCGATCCTCGATACCGAGCCGTTCCAGGTCACGGATCACGTGGGGCCAGGTGATCGCGGACCCTCCGTAGTCATTCACTCAGAGGACCCGAGAACCACGTCGTCTGCCTGGGGCGGCGGTCCCGCCGGACCGCAGAACGTGAACATCCACCCTGCATTGGGGACTCGGCGCATCGCGGTCGTGTTCGTGGACACGACCGATCAGCGCTTCTCGACGACGCCCGGTGACTTCGATGCGATCCGAGATCACTGGCGAGATGCCATCATCGACGGGGAGGGCGTGGCTGGCGTGACCTTCAGTCTGCGCCGCTACTACCAGGAATCGTCGCGCGGCCTGATGGACGTGACGGCCGACTTCTTCGGCCCCTTCGCCATGGCTGGCGACTGGGCGACCGTCGGCGCCGAGGCTGGATTCGGCGCGCATATTCAGGCCGCCATGACGGCGGCGGACGCCGCCGTCAACTACTCGAACTACGACACCATCCTGGTGGTCTCGCAGAGTGTGATCGGCACCGGTGGGGCCGATGATCGATTCGCGTGGCCGATCGCTTCGATCGGTTCCTGGGGTGGTTGGGTGAACGGCGACGGCAAGTCCGTGCTCGGCGCGATCCAGATGCCGTTCGACTGGGATGTCCGAGATGCACGGCGGATCTGGGAGACGGCGTCCCATGAACTTGGCCACAACCTAGGCATGGGCGACCTGTACACGCCGGGCGTTGCGGGACGGAACGTCGATGCCTGGGATCTCATGCACGCCGACGGCGCGCTCCCGGAGTTCACCATCGCGCACAAGCTCCGTCTGGGTTGGGTCGATCCTTCGTGGGTTCGTGCGTTCGACTTCGCGACTCTGGGTGCGCCCGTGGATCAGACGGTGTCCCTCGCGCCGTCGAGCCTCGGAGCGCCGCCAGCGGGTTCCTTCTCCGGTGCCGAGATCCGGCTGACGGATGGCTGGAACTACTACTTCGAGTACCGCACGGACGACCCGACTCGGATCGGAGACCGCGAACTGCCGGCCAACGATCGGGTGCTGGGCACGGACGTCGTGTCCGCACCGTTCACCGCACCGATCTCACGGCCCTACGCATTGCTGCTGCCCGTCGATTCCGACGGTGACGGCCCGGTGCTCGACAACGGTGACGACTTTCACCAGACCGACACGACGAGTCCGACCTTCCCGGTCGAATTCCGCGCGGACGTCAGCGGCATCGACGGCAACCATGCGGATCTTCGGGTGCGCTATGGGGTCAACGGCAAGCCCGATCCTTCGATACGGCCTTGGGGTGCACCCCCGTGGCAGACTGCCGACATCGAGGTTCGGAACGAACGAAATCGGGTCGATCCCGCTTGGTTCAACGTGCCGTGGGGAGGCAATCCCAACCAGGTGGTTGCCAAGGTCAAGAACAACGGAACGCTCGACGCTCCAGCGGTGCGGGTCGAGTTCTACGTCAAGAACTACAACGTGGGCGGCACTCCCGAGACCTTCCTCGGCGCCGATACCCGAGACATCGCTGCCGGCGCAACCGTCGAGTTCCAAGCCGATTGGCTGGCGCCGAGTTCCGGCCATTACTGCATCGTCGTGCGGATACCGCTGTACGTCACGCCCGGGGTCACGCCCGTGGCGGAGATGACCGAGCTCAACAACCTCGCTCAGTCGAACTACGACCGATTCATCTCATCGACTGCATCACCGGCGGTGCGCCTTCGGACCCAAGTCGAGGTCGGCAATCCGTACCCGCGCAAGACGCGAGTGTATCTCGACATCGAGCAGACCAACCCGCTGTATCGCACCTACTTGGATCATCGATGGTTGGACCTCGATGCCGGCGAGACGACGCGGGTCGGCGTGATGCTGGAGTTCGTGGGCTCATCGAGAGGCAGGGAACGGCCTGACGATCGTGAGCAGCGGTGGATGCGTGCGCCGAACGACGTTGCCATCTCTGCCTGGATCGTGGATCCGGGCGACGAGCATGGCCACCACATCGTCTTGCTCGGTGGTACGAGTGCCCAGGTAGCTACCGGCAAGGCGACTCGAATCGACGAGTTCGCCTGGAACGACAACGGCGTCCGCGGCCGCGTCATCGATAGTGACCGGACGCCGGTGGATGGCGGCCACGTCATTCTGACCATTCGCACCAAGGGTCGATCCGGCGACGAGGTCACGAATGCTTCGGTGCCGGTCCGCGACGGCAGCTTCGCCGCCACGGTGCGAGCACAGTCGGGAACGGTCGCGGCCTACTTTGCACCGCCGCCGGGCTTCGGCGACTCCTCAGCCGGACCGATTCCGATCGGGCGCTGAACGATCGGCCGCTCTTGGAACTGCGCCTGTCGCGTCGGCCCGCGAACCGAAGCTGACCTTCTCGCACCGAAAGAAGAGGTGCGAGACCGCCACCGCTGCTGCGGGCAGCAACAGCACCAGGTTGACCACCGGCAACAGCACGCCGAGTTGGAACGCGAGCCCGAAGCCGATCGCGCGCATGCGGTTGTGCCACAGCAGCACCAGCCGTTCGCGGAAGTCGTAACCACGCCGCGCGCAGGGGATGTCGAACCAGGCCATCGCGCAGGCCCAAGCGCTGATGACGGCGGCGATCGCGGCGCCGACTCCGGTGAGGGCCAGCAGCAGGACCGGCAACAACAACGCGATCTGGATCAGCAGCAGCTTGCCGGCGTTGCGCGCACCCGTGCGCACCGCGGCCACGAAGCCGACTTCGACCGCCGGCATCGGACGACGGGTGTGCATCCGCTCGGTCGTTTCGGCGAGGTCGTCGAAGAAGGGCGAAGCGACGAGCTCGCCGAGCACCGGCGCCAGCAACCACGTGACGAACAACGCCACCAGGAAGGCGCCGGCCCCGGCCACGAAGGCCCAGATCCCCTGGAGCCCCAGAAGGTGATCGGCGAAGAAGTAGCCGCTCGCAAAGAGACTGGCGAACACCAGCAGGAACACGATGGCGCCGACGACCACGGGCAGCTTCAGCTTGCCGATGAACGCGCGATCGAAGAACAGGCGGCCGAGCGCGTGCGGGAGGGCGAGGAAGCCCTCGAGGAACTCGATGACAAGGGCGCGTCGCCCCGGCCGAATCGGCGCGCCCGAACCGTAGGCCACGATCTGCCCGGCACAGCGCGGGCACGGGGCGATCGCGAGCGGGTAGCCGCAGGCCGGGCAGCGGGGTGGGACCGGGGGATCGTGCGCCATGCGAACTCGAGCGGGGGAGTCGCTTTGCCTCCCTGCGCGGGGAGCCTATCGTGCCGGGCCCTTCCGAAACCACGCCCACGTCATGAGCCAGTTCAAGGCAGCCGACTTCTTGCAGATCGACGACCTGTTCACCGAGGAGGAGCGGATGATCCGCGACACCGTGCGTGACTGGGTCAGTGAGAACTTCATGCCGGTGATCGAGCAGCACAACCGCGCTGCGACCTTCCCGGCCGATCTGATTCCGCAACTCGGCGAACTCGGCGTGCTCGGTGCGAGCCTGACCGGCTACGGCTGCGCGGGCCTGTCGCCGGTCGCGTACGGACTGATTCTGCAAGAACTCGAGCGCGGCGATTCCGGCCTGCGCTCCTTCGTGTCGGTGCAGGGGTCGCTCTGCATGTATCCCATCCACGCCTATGGGAGTGAGGAGCAGAAGCAGAAGTGGCTGCCCGGCATGGCCGCCGGCAAGTTGATCGGTTGCTTCGGCCTGACGGAAGCGGACTTCGGAAGCAATCCGAGCGGGATGCTCACGCGTATCGAAGACAAGGGCGACCACTACGTGCTCAATGGGTCCAAGTACTGGATCACCAACGGCTGCGTCGCCGACGTCGCGATCGTGTCCTGCAAGCTCGGCGACGAGATCCGCATGATCCTCGTCGAGAAGGGCACCAAGGGCTACTCGACCAACACGATCAAGAACAAGTTCTCGCTGCGTGCATCGGTCACCTCCGAGCTGATCTTCCAGGACTGCAAGGTGCCGAAGTCCAACTTGCTGCCGGGAGCGATCGGGCTGAAGGGTCCCTTGTCGTGCCTGAATCAGGCACGCTTCGGGATCGCGTTCGGCGCAGTCGGTTCGGCGATGGCGGTCTACGACGAGGCGCTGCGCTACAGCCAGAATCGCATCATGTTCGATCGCCCGATCGCCGGCTTCCAGCTCGTGCAGAACAAGCTGGTGTGGATGATCAACGAGATCACCAAGGGACAGTTGCTCGCGTGGCGCCTCGGCCGCCTCAAGGAGGCCGGTCGCCTGCATCACAGTCACGTGTCACTGGCGAAGCGCAACAACTGCTGGATGGCTCTCGAGTGCTGCAGACTTGCGCGCGACGTGCTCGGCGCGAACGGGATCACCGACGAGTACCAGGTCATGCGCCACATGTGCAACCTGGAGTCGGTCATCACCTACGAAGGCACGCACGACATCCACGGCTTGATCGTCGGCCGTGAGATCACCGGTCAGAACGCCATTGCGTGAGACAGCGAGGCAGCGAGACAGTGTGGGGCGGGTGGGTTCGGAGCCGACTGTGATGCTCGATCGACACCGAAAGCTGCGGTGAGAACGCGGCTACCCGCCCAGCCTCGAGGCTCGTTCACGAGGAGCGTCAGGCCCGCGGCGAGACATCCGATAGGTGGGGAGTCGCCATGAACCAAGCGCCTATGGACCTGGACTGCAACACACCGGAGTCGCAGTCGGCAATCCACCACCGCCGCGCCCGCCGTTACCTCGAAGGTGAGCAGTGGGAGCGCGCGCGTGACGCGCTGCTCGATAGTCTTGCGGCGGTTCCGGGACAGGCCCCCGTGCTCGGCGATCTCGCGCATGCGACGATGAAGTTGGGCGACCTGGACGACGCGCAGCGGATCGCTTTGGACGCACTCGGAATCGATCCGGACCAACCGACCGCACTGTGGGTGCTGGGCAACTGCCTCACATCCATGGACCAGACGGAAGACGCCGAGTCGGTCTATGAGAGCGCGTTGGCGAGATATCCCGAGAGCATCGACTTCCATCTGGGCTTCGCACGCCTCTGCAAACGCACCCATCGACTCGAACCGGCGCAGCGCCTCTTGGAGAACGCTCGACGCCTCGATCCGAGTGATCTTCGGGTGGCGACGATGCTCACGACCTTGTATTCCGAGTTGGGGCGCCACGATCTCGCGCGGAGCATCAATCTAGAGGCTCTGGCGTCCGCTCCGAACGATGATGCGTGTCACGCAGCCCGCGGCATCGTTGCGCTGCGTTCGGGTCGCCGAGACGAGGCGCTCTCGGCCATGCGTGAAGCGGTCCGGCTCGAACCGAGCGTACGAAACGTGAGTTCACTGGTCGCGTTCGAAGGCGCTTGCCGGCCGAAGGGTTCACACATCGGACGGGTCGCGCGTCGCTTTTCTCGCATTCCCGGAATCCGGTGGGTAGTGCGCATCCTGTTCGCGGTCACGTTCTGCTGGTTGTGGGCCGCGGAACTGCCGCGGGCGGCCGTCTGCATCCTGGGTGTCTACCTCGGGCTTCGTTTGATCCGACCTCACTGAAAGCGCAACGCGACCACGTTGCTGAATCGACCGAAGTCCGATCCGCCGTAGGGTCCCGGCGTCACGAACTCGAAGCCCTGCGCGAAGAGTGTGGCTCCGGCGAGGAGCCCGGCCGGTAACGCGCGCAGGTCGATCGAGGCGGTCGCACGGCCGTTCGGATCGAGAAAGCCGACGAAGCCGGTGAAGAACGGTGGAGCGTCGCGCAGGAAGGTCGCGAGGAACAGCGAGTCGGGGGCGATGGTCGTACTACGGCTGTCGAACAGCAGCGGCAGTCCGGGCCAGGCGCTCGCCGACAAGCTGATCGAGTAGAGCCGTGTCGCCGAGCCGGTCCCGAAGTCGAGCGCGAGGCTCGCCTGGCCGCTCGATCCCGTGGTCAGCGGTGCGACCGGTCCGAACAGTTCGCGGATGCGCGCGCAGTCCTCGATGTTCGTGAACGGTGCGCCCTGGGTGAAGGTCCCGACCGCACCCGCCGCGTCGACGAGCGCGATGCGATTGTTGTTCGATGCGGACTGCGCGATGAAGAAGCCGCCGTCGTCATTCGGCCAGATGCCTTCGGGGTTGCCGGCGAGCGCGGCGTTGGAAACCCAGGTCGTGATCTGATTCACGCCGCGGGTGATGCGGAAGACGGAGTCGGTGAGCCCGTCGATGACCGCGTAGTCGCCGTCAGGCAAGAGGCTCACGCCCTGTGGTAGTCGCAAGGGCTGTCCGGTTACCAGGGGTGTGATCACGTTCGTGACGACATCGAGGTGGTGGACGCCGGGCGTGAGATCCGTCGTGAAGACGATGTTGCGGTCGCGATCGACGACGATCCCGAACGGCCGTTGCCGCGACGACGTGAAGCTCGCCAACGGGGTCGTGTTGCCGTTCGCATCGACCCGCACGATCTGCGGCGGATTGATCGCCGCGACCACGAAACTGCCGTCGTGATCGGTCGCGACGCGGATCGGTCCACCGAGGCCGGGAGCAAGGATGCTGACGGTGCCGTCGGCTGCGAAGCGAACCAGGCGGTTGCCGTTGAAGTCGCAGACCACAGCGCCGCCGTCGAGCGTGGTGGTCACACCGGCCGGCCCGGCCAGTGCTGTGGCCGAGCCTGGCACCGCGCTCGCGACGCCGGCACGATCGACTCGGAACAGACCCGGCGGCTGGAAGTTCGTGACCACGAGGTCGCCGGGCTGAAGGACTTGACTCGTTGCGGAACCAGCGAGGGACGCGACGGCGACCGCGACGAGAGAGACACGAAGGAGAGAGACACGAAGGACGGTTCGCATGATGGATCTTCGCGAGAGCAGCGGAGATGGTAACCCGTCTCGCCTCACCCTGTGTGCCGTGCACCGCTCGCGATGCCGACTGCCGCTGACTTCCGCAAGATCGCTACCGCACTGGACGGCGTCGTCGAAGGCGAGCATCAGGCTCACCCCGACTTCCGCGTGCAGGGGCGTGTCTTCGCCACGATCACGGCTGACGGCACCCGCGGCATGGTGAAGGTCACACCGGCGCAACAGCTCGAGTGGACTCGCGCGGATTCCGCGTTCTCTCCGGCGAGCGGAGCGTGGGGGCGCGCAGGCTGCACGATGGTGGACCTAGCACTCGTGACGAAGGCGCGGCTGCGAGAGGCCATCGTCGCGGCGTGGGCAAACGCATCTGCAGCGGGCAAGCGCTCGCGCTGACGCAGTGTCAAATCTGGATCAGTTCGCGAACGCGCGCGATCGGTGCTGCCGCCGCCGGAAGACCGCGCTCGCCGCGCAAGTCGAACGCGACCAGGTCCTTCACCGGAGTCGGCACGAAGCTCTAGCCCGGATGATTCGTGAACGTCGTCGCGAGATCGGCGCAGGTCGATGTCCGGCAAGGAGCTGCGTCGGTCGACGACCGAAGCGTAGCTTTAGCTACGCTGCCAGGGAGGAGCCGACGTGGCGACGCCGTCGGGCGCGACTTGCGGCGATCGCAGTAGACGTTCACGAATCGTCCGGGCTAGTGCGAGCTCGGCGAGATCCACCGGCTTGACCGCGACGTCCGCGAGCAGCACGTCGTCGACTGGCACGAACTCGGTCTCGAACACGTCGTCGCGATCTTTCACCAGCGCAGACCCGAGCGGTGCCTCACCGAGCGTCCGGTGGTGATCGCGTGTCCGGACGGCGTCAGCTTCGGCACGAAGTCGGCGCGGCGGTGGGGCAGGACGCGCCCCGCTCGGTCCTCAAAGCGGAATCCGAGCTGAAGGATCTCTTTGCCGGGCTTGCGATCGTCGTCGATCGCCGCGGTCGAGGACTCCGCGAAGAACCAAGCAAGCGGCGTCACACGCCGATCGGACAGCCAACGATCCAGTCGAGCGGCAGCCTCGACATCCTGCGCCCGATCCAGAAAGCGCTTGTGATCGAGACCGCCGCTGATGGCCCGGGAAGTTACGCGTCCTTGCTCGGGCCGTAGCGGCGCGCGAGGTGGCCCTGGTCGCCCTGCAGTGCCACGCGCTGCATGTAGAGCTCGAGTCCCCGCACGCCGCCGAGTTCCTCGCCGCCGCCCGCGCGTCCGGGACCACCGTGCACCGTGGTCGGCAACACCATGCCGGGCGCGAAGGCCTGGTCGGCGACCTTGTCCGAGGCGATCCAAAGCCGCCCGTGCCACGGGCCGATGCGCTCGATCATCGACTCGGTCCAAGCCTTGTCGTTGGAATACAGGCTCGCCACCAGGCTGCCGCCGCCGCGATTGACGAGATCGCCCATCGTCTCGGCGTCTTCGTTGCAGGGCAGAATGCTCGCACAAGGTCCGAAGACTTCGAGTTCGTGCAGCACGGCCGCCGTCGGGTCACTCGCGATCAGCAAGGTGGGAGCCACGAAGTAACCGGTGTCGCGCACCTTCTGTGTTCCGCCGCACGCGAGCTTGCCGACCGCGGCGAGCGACTCGATGCCTCGCGTCACGTCTTGCCATTGGCTGGCGCTCGCGACCGGGCCCATGTTCGTGCTCTCGTCGGCGGGGTCGCCGATCGCAATGCGGCCGAGTCGCTCGACCAACGCCTCGACGACGTTCGCCACGCGGTCGCGCGGCACGAAGATGCGCCGCACGGCGGTGCACTTCTGTCCGGTCTTCTGCGTGATGTCGGTGGCCAGGTTGTTGAGGAATGCGGCCCACGTCGGGCTGTCCTCATCGACGTCCGGTCCCAGCACCGCCGCGTTGAGCGAATCGGCTTCGAGCGTGACGCGGCAGTTCGTGCCGATCAATCGCGCATGGCTCTTGAGCAAGGCGCCGGTCTTCGCCGAGCCGGTGAACGCGAGCACGTCCTGCGCACCGAGGTGATCCAAAGTGTCGCCGAGGGATCCGCTGACGAACTGAAAACTCCCCTCCGGCAGCGCACCGGACTCGACCATGATCTGCGCTGCTCGATACGCAATCAGCGCCGTCGGCGTGCCGGGCTTGCTGATCGCCGGCACTCCGGCGAGCAGCGAGCAGGCGAGCTTCTCGCACATGCCCCAGACGGGGAAGTTGAAGGCGTTCACGTGGACCGCGACGCCCGGTCGGGTGAGGTAGACGTGCTGACCCCAGTAGCGCGCCGTGCGGCCGAGCTGGATGCCGTCGCCATCCGGAAGATGGCTGGCCTCGCCGAGCGACTTGCCGAGCTTGGCGTAGGCGGTCAGCGTTCCGGATGCGCCGTCGATGTCGAACTTGGCATCGCCGCGCGTGCTGCCGCCGTTCTGCGCAGAGAGCGCGATCAACTCGTCGCGATGACCGTGAATGGCGGCGCTGAGCGCTTCGAGGATCTTCGCGCGCGCAGCAAAGGTCAGCCCGCGCAGGTTTGCACCACCGGCTTCCCGCGCGAAGCGAACCGCGCCGGCGAAGTCCAGCCCGGTCGAATCCACCAGCGCGATGTCGGTGGCCCGGGTCGGGTCCTGGATCGGTCGACCCTTCTGCGTGCCGGCGACCCAGGCGCCGCGGAGGAAACTCTTCGTTTCGATCATCGACGCCACGATAGCGGGGCGCCGATGCGGCTCCAGCGCGCGGGTTGGTTCGATCGCGCGTCAGTTGCCGTGTCGTGGCGCGACGCGCGCGGCGTCCTTCGCGGCCCAGCGGCGCGAGAAGGCCAGGCGCTCGCCGCGTGCGCGCTCGCGCCGGTAGCCGAACAGGTGGAAGACCTGAACGACCAAGAAGCGCGCGATCTTCGGATTCACCAGCAAGGTGTTGGGATCCGCGGGATCGCGCGACACGCCCGGCAAGATGCGCAGCAGGGGGCTGAGGTGGAGGCGGCGCAGGACTGCCGACAGCGCGAACCAGAACCTCGGCACGCGCCGCGCGAAGAAGAAACCGTCGTCGCCGAGCCCTTGATAGAGCGGCAAGAGCACCATGCCATCGCTCCGAGCGCGCACGGGGCCGCGAGCGTCGTTCGCCAGAACGTCCCCTTTCTTCACCGCTTGGAAGCTGACGAAACCCGGCAGCATCGCGAACTGGTCGGCGGGTGCGATCGCGTGGCGATGCACGACCTCGACCAGGTGCGGTGCTCCGGCTGCGGCACGCTCGAGGCGCTGTTCGTGGAACGCCACGTCGACGTCCTTCCTCGCCACCGACCCGCCGGCGATCAGGGCCAGCCAGGTTGCGGACTCCAGATTGTCGATCGTACTCGGCGCATCGTGCTGGCCGCCCTCGACCGCGACGCTCACCTGTCCCCGCAGGTTGAACCACTCCATCACCGCACCGTCGATGCACTCCTCCAGGCCGAGGATCATCGGGATCGGCAATGCATCGGCGACGGCGCGGTTGGGCAAGGTGTCGGCCATGCATGAGAACGGCGCACCCGGCGCGGAACTCGTGTGAAGGTCGAGGAACACGACCGCGCCCCGGCGTTCCGCGAACGCCTTCTCGTACAACGCGATCAGTTCCCGCTGCTCGCGGTCCTCGGCGAAGTCGTTCTCGGGTTCGCGCGCCGCGAGTCGGCGCAGCGACTCGGGAAGCCACTGTCGATTCAGGTCGCGCTCGACGAACCGGCGTCGTCGCTCCAAAGCCAGAAGGTTGCCGCGGCACGCGATGATCCGGCCGTGGACCTCGATCTTCCGCTCCGCGATCGCAGCGAGGACTCGCTCGAGAGCGGCAACACCCGCGGGCTCGTTGCCGTGAATGCCGCCCTGCGCTAGCACGGTCGGTCCGATGTGCCCTTGATCGACCTCACCGATCAATCGCGGCAATGTGCGTTCCATCGGCGGCGGAGTCAGAGTCGTCGCGCTCACGTCTGCGGATGCTCCTTCAGGTGCGCTTCGAGAAGCGCGGCGGCCACGTTGATGAGGTCGCGCTCGGTGATGATGCCGACCAGTTTGTCACCCTCGACCACGGGCAGGCAACCCACGCGATGCCCGCGCATCTTCTCGATCGCTTCCAGGGTCGATGTCTCCGGTGAGACCGTCACCACGGTCTTCTTCATGATGGTCTCGACCAGCACGGGTTCTTCGTTGGCGCCCGAGGCGCCCTGCCCGACGAGTCGCAGGAGCGAGCGATGCGAGACCAGTCCGACCAGGCGGCCCTCGGAATCCTCCACCGGCACATGGCGGATGTGGCGCCAGTCCATGAGGCTTGCGGCGAGATCGACGACGTCGCCGGTGTGGACCGTGAACAGATCGGTGGTCATGAACTGACCGACCTTCTGGTAGCTGTGGCGCCAGCTCCCGGTGTCCTCGATCGATGCCAGCCGCCAGCGCGCGACCGGATCGCCTTGCTTCTGCCGCTCGCGCGCGGCGTGGCAGAGTGCGCGGAGTCGTTGATCCGAGGTGCCCTTGCCCGACATGTCGGCGAGGGAGTCGAGCATCCATTGCGCACCGGTGCGACCGCTGCGCACACGCTCTTCGAGCACGCCGAGATAGCGATCGATATCGCCCTGGTCGATACCGCGGTGTGCCAGTCCTTGCCGCGCCAACGGCAGCAAGTGGTCGAGGATCAAGGCTTGCGCCGTGAACTCGCGACCGCCGATCCACGTGAACTGCGCGCGCAACCCCGAGCGGGCAGCCGAGGTGAAGTTGTCCTTGGCGACGTCGAAGGTCATGACCTCACGGATATCACCGTACTCTTCGGCGAGCGCGACCATGAGCCCGAAGAAGAAGGCGGCGTTGGCCATCTCGTCGATGACCGTCGGCCCCGCCGGCAGAACCCGATTCTCGATGCGCAGGTGGGCGACGTTCTCGTGCACGCCATAGCACGCGCGGTTCCAGCGATAGACGGTGCCGTTGTGCAGGCGCAGCGCCGACAGCATCGGCATCTCACCGCGAGACAGCACCTTCTCGGGATCCTCGTCGATGCGATCGGCGAGCAGCACGCGGAAGCGCGCGACGTCCTCGCGGAAGATCTCCATCACCGATTCGCGAATCCAGCCGTCGCCGAAGCTCACGCGTGGACGCAGGCCGCGACTCTGGTGCGTGCGACTGCGCGCGTCGACCGACTGCTGGAACAGTGCGATGCGGGTCTCGTGCCACAGTCGACGGCCAAGCAAGATCGGTGAGTTCACCGCCGCTGCCAGCACCGGGGCGGTGATGGCCTGCGCCAGGTTGTAGAGCCGCGCGAACTCTTGCGGACCGACCTGAAAGTGGACCTGAAAGCTGGTCGTGCACGACTCCAGCATCACGTTGTCGTGGGTCGTCTCGAGTTCGTCGATCCCCTTGATGAGGAAGTGGAACTCGCCGCCGCGCAGCCCGGTCATCGCGTCGTTCAGTCGGCGATAGCGCGGGTTCTGCGTCATGCTCTCCAGCGCCAGATGCGACTTCTGCAGCGTCGGCAGGATGCCGGCGAGCAGGATGCCGCCGCCGAGCGACTCCGCGGCGGTGCGAGCTTGGAGGAGCCGCTCCTTCAGCTCGGTCTCCATCCGTCGCAGGCAATCCCCGCCGAACTCGAGCGGCGAGAGATTGGTCTCGAGATTGAACTGCGCGAGTTCGGTCGTGAACCCGGTCTCCGGCAGCAGCGGCAGGATGTCGCGCACCATGTTGCGCGGTCGACACGCTTCGTCGACGAGGAACATCTCCTGCTCGGCGCCGATGCGGCGAACACCGCTCTCGAGCCGGCCTTCGGCGAGCATTCGTTCGAGGGCGCGAACGTCTGCGAGCAGGGCCTTCATGAAACGACGGAGAGCTTCGTCGTTGGACGGACCGCTGAGTTCTTGTTGGCCCATGAGAGCGCGAGGGGCTGGGAGTGTAGGAGCCGATCCGCGGTCGGGCCAGGGGCGTGCGGCGCAACTCCCAAGCTGCGGGTGCGACGGGACCAGGGGCGTGCGGGGTCGTCAGGCGCTGCAGACGCTCTCGGGTCTCGCTTCGAAAATGCCACCGCGCTGGCTGGGTCCTCGGCGAGGCGGCGCAGTTACCATTCCCCGCCGCATGTCCACGCCGCCAAAGGTTCCGCCGCCGCCGCTCCGCCGTTCCGTCCTTCGGCGGTTGCTGGCCGTGACCATCGCCCTAGCCGGAGCCGTGCTCCTCGCCGAAGGGCTGATTCGTGTTCGGCACTGGTGGAAGTACGGAAGCTTCGGCGAAATCTACACCTTCCGGGTCGATGAGGCCTCGGGACTGTCCGTTCCGCCGTCCGGCCGCAATGGCAGCATCGAGATCGACTCGCGCGGCTTCCGCAATCCGGAGCTGGTGATGCCGAAGCCGGCCGGCGCGCTGCGGCTCGGTTTCCTCGGCGGTTCCACCACCTACTGCGCGGAGGCCAGCGGCAACGACAGGACGTGGCCGGCGCTGGTTGCGGCGGCGGTTGCCAAGGCTCATCCCGATCGCGCGGTGGATTTCGTCAATGCCGCGGTGGGCGGCTATTCGATCGAGCACTCCGTGCGCAACTTCCGACATCGACTCCTGGCGACGGCGCCGGATGTCGTCGTGATCTACCACCTGATCAACGATCTGACGAAGGATGCCGGCGAGAGCGCGAAGGCCGCGGGAGTCTGGAAGGGGCCGTCGAAGGATTGGCTCGAGGACCACTCGATGTTGTGGTCGATCGTCAAGAAGAACGTGTTGCTGAAGATGCGCTCCGAAGGCAACTCCGCCGAGGTGGCGACGAAGCACGACTACGATGCCGAGAACGGTGCCAAGCGCTTCGAGGACCGGTTGGTCGCACTGATCGAAGAGGTGAAGAAGTCGACTCCGCTGGTGGCGGTGGCCACCTTTGCGCATCGAGTTCGCGCGGAGCAGGATCAGGCTGCGCGCCAGGAGGCGTGCAAGAGCAGCTTCTATTACATGCCGTTCATGACCGCCGACGGCATCCTCGAAGGGGTTGCCGCCTACAACGCAGCGATCCGCCGCGCGGCGCAGCGCACCGGTGCGTTGCTGATCGAAGGTGAAGAGCGCATTCCGGCCGATGCCGAGCACTACAACGACTCCGTGCACTTCCGCGACGCGGGCTGCGCGGCCATGGCGGCGCGGGTGAGCGAGGCGCTCTTGCGCGACGGGGTGCTGCCGAAGCTTGGGCGTTGAGGCGCGACCACCGAGCGCAGGAGGGGGCTTGACAGGAAGCCGACCACCGGCAGCATAGGACCCGAAGTGGCAAAGGTTTCTCGTGCACCGCGCCGGGATGCCCGCCGCGGACCACCGGAAGAAGTGGTTTCGCGACGGTGTCCTGGAGCAGTCTGCGCTCGAGCCAACTCGAGTACGGCGTGTGGAGCTGTCGGACGACGAACTTCATGTCGGATCACGGGGATCCGTCGTGGCGCCGCTGCAACCCAAGGAAGATCACGGAAGAATCAAGGAGACCTGCAAATGGCGAGTTACTCAATCGAGCGATGCGGAGAGGAGAGGAGAGGAGAGGAGAGGAGAGGAGAGGAGAGGAGAGGCCCGGTCTCCTCTCGCGGTCACCGCAGTAGCCTTGGCGGCGCTGCTGAGTGTCGCTGATCTCACGGCGCAGGGCGCGCCGGTCGATCGAGTCTTCAACATCCACGTTGACCCTGTCAACGGCGACAACGCGCAGGCGACGGCGCTCAACCCGTCCTTCAACCCTGGCGCGGTCCGTCCCTTGGACACCCATCCGCAATTCTTCGCCGGCATCCAGGGGTTCGTCCAGCACGCGCCGTACACCTTCAAGACCCTGTCCGGCCCCAACGGCGCGATCCAATATGCGATCGGGCTGGGAGCAGACCAGCCGATGGCGAGTCGCTTCGTCAACAATGGCCAGCGCCTTGCGTTCTTCGTCATCCATTGTCTGCCGGGTCTCTATGGACCACGGCGAACTGACATGGGCGTGGAGGAGTTCGATGCTGCATCGGGCTTACCGTGGAACGGCGAGGTGTTCCCGATAGAAATGCCACAGGCGGTTTCGATCCAGGGCACCTCGGCGCTGGACACCATCTTCGACGCACGCGGCTACGAGAACCCGGGCTTGCTGCCCTTCGGCCATCAGCAGACCGCGTTCTGGTTCCGCTCGCCGCTGGGTTTCCCATTCGGTGGACGCGACTACTCGAGGAGCTTCATCGATTCCGTGTCCATTCGAGGGTGTAGGGGTGGCGCGAACTCGAGCATCTTCGGTGCCGGAGTGCTGATCGGGGAGGTCCGCGACAATCAGCCGCGCTGCTCGCCTAGGCTCACGAATTGCTTTCTCTACGCCAACTGGGTCGGGATCGCCGTTTGGTGCAACGGCCTCAGTGGCGCGAATCTGCATCGACCGCAGATCGTCAACAACACACTGGCATGGAACCAGTGTGGGATCTACATGAGCAACAGTCTGGGCGAGGGCTGGGCCGAACCGATCATCCACAACAACCTCATCGATCGAGTCGCACCCATCGGACCTGGCTTGCCACCATGGCTCACAGGGATCGCGATTCCAGGGTCGGTTCCATCGTGCATGGAAGGAGTGCGCGGCGAGGACCTATTGGTTGCGGTGGCCGGCGCTCTTCCCGGCTGTGGCGGAGGGACTGGGTTGAACTGCAACGGCTATGACCCCGCGGGCGTCAATACAACGCTGTTCGGCTATGGGCCGGCAGGGGCGCTGCCGCGCGGGTTCGCTGCGGGGGTCTCGACACAGTTCCAAGCGCCTATCGTGGACCTGAGCACCTGGACAGGTTCCTACACCACGTCCGGTGTCCCCACCCAGACGCGGGGTGCATTCTTCGTAAACGACGTCCTCCGACTGGCCGGAAAGAACGCTGCGCCCCACGACTTCCGACTTGCGCCCACGGTGCGACGTGCCGCGGATAGCACATTCTTCGAAGCAACGCCGGCGGTGAACACCGGCCTGAGTCTTGCCAACGGGGCATGGCGTTTCACGAACGTGTTGACCATCCCCGGCGGAGTTCCTCAGTTCGGTGTTCAAGTGATCTCGGCTCCACCGGGACTGGGAAGCGACCATGATGCGGTGTTCCATGGCTTCGATTGGGATTGCGAGGGTTTCGGTAACCCTCGCGAGGCGGCACGTCGCAATGGGCAGACGGCGACCTTCGGCTCGCGTTGCCTGTCGACCATCGACCTGGGTGCTGACGAACTCGGCGAGCTGATCATCAGCGGGTACCTGGACGGAACCCGAATCCTGAGCCGTCCGCACGCATCGATCGCGCCGAATACCGCGACGATCCAAAACAACGAGCGGATGTACTTCCTCAACATCGCCATCCCGGGCATCAGTTACATCGCACCGCAGTTCAATCTCCGACACGACGAGGCTCCTATGTTGCCTCCCGGCTATTCGGGCTCCGGACCGAATTGGGCCCGCCCCGAGTGGTTCGCACAGTTGGGTGAATGGCATAATCCCTTCCGTGCGGGCTCGGATCCCGCTTTGCCCTTTGCCTACACGAGTGGACAGCATGACGCGATCGCGGGCAGCCTGTTCGACGTGACGGTTCGCCATGGCTTGGTCGACCCGCTCTGGACTCTCGGCTTCAGTCCGTATCCCCATTTTCCCAGAACGAGGGTCAGCGACATCGGTCCGCACCTACTCGACGACATCGCTGTTGGGCCGATCATGGTCGGTCGTGCGGTCGACTACTCGGAATTCTCGTTCATCCACCCGTTCCTACCGTTGACTCGCAAGGATGCGTTTCAGGTGAACGCGTGGTACTCGCAGGTCGATCCGGCGTCAGCGCCGAATGTGAACGACAACTCCCTCCACTACGTACGTGCCGCGACGGGTGGTGCCACCTCGAATCTTCGCCAGGGGACCGTGAATCCGCCGCTGACCATCTTCGCCGACCCGGCTCAGGGCGCCTTTCCAAGTTCCTTCCTCTTCCGCGCGGCACCGGCTCACCCGATCGGGTTCTGGGGCTCTCCGACCTTCATGTATCAAGTAGGAAGTGACGGTCTCTCGGTCGGATTCTCTGCCGTTACGATCCCGGCCCAGGACTACTACGGCTATAGGCAGAACTTCGAGATCTTCGATCCCGATTCGACCCTGTGGCAAAGCACTTTCGGTGTCCGACCCGTGAACAACTTGCAAACGATCCTTGTGGTCCAAGGCGATGTCCTGGATCCGGAGAACGAGATGCCCATCTCCAACTTGGGCTCCTCAGAGCTGGAGCGCCGCGCCGAGCTTGTGCGTGAAACGCTGAGGCTCGAAGGGGCGCGGAGGCGGCGATGAGAATCGGACGCCTGGGGCTTGCGCTGACTTGTGCGGCGTCGATCGCGATGGTGGTTCAGCCCGTAGAGGCGCAGTCGGCCGCGGCGATGCCGCGGCCGGTGCGCATGCGGGAGTTCGACAACCTGAAGATGCCTTTTTCGCCGCTGCCGTTGAGTTCTCCACCATGCGACGTGAGCATGTATCTGCGGGTGGTGGACATCGACGGAGATGGCGATCTCGATGTGGTCGCAGCGCCGCACGTGACGCGGCAGACCAGGTTGTTCCTGAACGACAGCTTTGGTCGCTTTTCGGAGGGTACGCCGGGACGCATCTCAGCGCCGTCGCCTACCGATCGAGGAAGTTGGAACATGGACGCTGGCGACATCGATGGTGACGGTGACCTAGACCTGGTGACTGGTACCGTTGGGTCCTCGTATCCGCCACGCTGGCACCAAGGGATCGTCTACATCAACGATGGCACGGCGCACTTCACCGACGAGAGCGGGAGTCGACTGCCGGATCACGTGAGCTACCCTTATCTGAGTAGCTGGGCATCTTGTCTGGCGGACTTCGATGGTGACGGCGATCCGGATCTCGCCTTGTCCGGAGGGATGACGCTCCGGGATCGCTCTTTGAGGATCCTCCGGAATGATGGGGCCGGGGTCTTCATCTTCGATCCGGGAGCTACGCCCGTCGATCAAGCGGTGCAGGTGAGCGCGCAGGGCCATCTGTTCTCCGCCGACCTGGACCAAGACGGAGATCGGGATCTCGTCGGCAACGGCATCTATGGCGGTATCTCGCTGTGGTGGAACGATGGCGCCGGCAACTTTGTGAGCGGCAGCAGCACTCACTTCACGCCCAGGAATCTCCCCTACGCGACGGTGTCCGTAGCGATCGGTGACGTCGACGGGGATGGTGATCTCGATATCGCTGCCGGGGCAGCCTACGCCCGTCGTCCGATCAACCTCTTCCTGAATGACGGAAGTGGACGCTTTCGGGATGTCTCCTTGTCGCACGTGGATCAACGGAGTCTCAGCGATGCGAACCTGAGCTTCGGCGACTTTGACGGCGATGGTGACGTAGATATGCTATGTGTGTTGTTTAGCATATCTATGGCGTTCCAAGGCGGTGAGCAGCTGCTGTTCAATGATGGCAGCGGCCACTTCACCCTGGACGATGCGAACACGGAGTTTCAGCCGCGCACGAACGGTGGCGTGATCAGTGTCGCCATCGCCGACTTCGATGACGACGACGACCTGGATGCGTTGATCCATGACGGCGGTGCGCAGACCACCGGCTTCGCGATCTGCCGAACGCGCTACTTGGTGAACACCACTCGGCAGTTGCATTCCCCGACCGCACCGGCGGTGGGTGGTAGCTGGCGTCTGGCGGTATTCGGGGACAGCGGTAGCTCGGCACTGGTGATGCTCTCGTTGGGCAGTAGCCAGCTTCGTCTGCCTCCGTTCGGCAAGCTCGGACTTGATCCGTCCTCGCTCTTCGTGTGGCCGCAGATTCTTGCGATCGGCGATAGCCGCACGCACAGCTTGGATGTTCCGATTCCGTCTTTTCCCGGCCTGGCCGGCTTGCAGCTCTTCGCGCAATCCCTGCACACGGAGCCCAACGGAGCAGTTCGCTTCAGCAACGTGTGGACCGACACGGTCCGGTGAAGCGGCGCGAACGGCCCAACCGGACTCAACGCGCGGCGCGTGCGCGCTCGAGTCGCCATCGCTCGACGTCATCGCCGAGAGCGATCAGCTCGTCGAGGATCGCCAGGCGAACACGCTTCGCGGTGGCACCAAGGTCGTCGCAGGCAGCGAGTCCCGCGTGGAGGCGCTCGATCGCGGGTTCGCGACGGCCGAGCTTTACCAGGCAGCGCGCATGATCGAGGACGAACTCGGCGCGCCGTGCATCGCGCGCATTGCTGGCGTTGTTCATGCGTTCCGCGGCATCCGCGAACAGCGGCTCCGCTTGCTCGGGCGAGTCCTTGCCGATCTCGAGCTTGGCGAGCGAGTGGATCGCGAAGGCCAGGTTCGGGTGCGTCGACGGCAGGAGCGTGTCGAGGCGTTCGCGCGCCGACCTCAGAATGGACTCTGCCGCTTCGTATCGACCACGCCGTACGAGAAGCGCGCCGAGGTTGACTCTTGCGACGTGCGTGTCGACATGGCCGTCCCCAACTCGGCGCTCGCATGACGCGACGACCTCGCGATACTCGGCCTCCGCATCGTCGACGTTGCCCAGATCCTCGCGCAGCTTCGCCAATGAGGAACGCGCAGCGATGGTGTAGGGGTGATCCGCACCCCGCGTCGCGATCTGATGCTCCAGCACGCGAGCGATCAGTGGTTCCGCCTCGCTCTTCCGATCCAAGTTGAGGAGTGCACTGACATGATGTTGGCGGGCCAACATCGTGTCGCC
This sequence comes from Planctomycetota bacterium, assembly GCA_050181465.1. GTDB lineage: Bacteria > Planctomycetota > UBA1135 > UBA1135 > UBA2386 > JACRLW01. Next base: position 81,637 of record JBFXDD010000012.1, on the reverse strand, counting down.
GTGGTCGTCGCCGAGAACTTCGCCGAAGTCCCGGACCGCGCTGCGAATCAGCGGCTCTGCCTCGGCAGGTCGACCGGCCTGAGCGAGGATCGAGCCGAGATTGAGACGTGTCGCGATGGTCTCGCGATGCGTCGACCCCAGGCGCTGCTCACGGACAGCGAGCATAGCTTTGAGGATGCGCTCAGCGTCGGCATACCGTCCCATGCGCCGGTAGACGATCGCCAGGTCGTTGCGCGCCGACTCGGTCAGGAGCGACTCGTCTCCGTGGATCCGCCGCGACTCGTCCGCCGCGCGCTCGAGGTGGTGCAGCGCTCGCTCGAGCGCGCCGAGACTGCCGAAGGTGTTCCCCAGTGCTGCATGCACCGCCGCGCGGCTCGCGGGTTCCGCTTCGAATCGTCGGTCGACGGTGTCCGCCGCACGATCCAGCGCGTCGCGCACAGTCATGTCCGGACGCTCGGCCTGGCGTGGATCCGCCGCCGAGAGTACATCGCGGGTCAGAAACTCGATGACCGCGCGTGAAGTCTTCGCGGCACTCTCGGTCTCGATGCGCAACGTCCGCTCGGCACGGGCGATCCGGACGAGCCAGACGGCACCCAAAGCGAGGCTCAGCGAGATCGCGCCGAGCGCGACCGCGGCGGCGCGATTGCGCTGCACCCATTTGCCGAGGCGATATCGCACCGACGGTGGCCCGGCTTCGACCGGCAGGTGCCGACGATGTCGCGAGAGGTCCTCCGCGAGGGCGATCGGCGAGCGGTAGCGTCGCCCGCGCTCCCGATCGAGTGCGCGTGCGACGATCCAGTCGAGATCGCCTCGTAGCCGACGGCGGAGACTGTCGCGATCGAGTCGACGGCGTTCGAGCATCGATTCGGTGACGGCGCTCTTGTCGAAGACCTTGGTGCTCGGTCGAGGGATATCGCTCTCGCAGAGCATGCGAATCATCGCGACCATGCCGGCGCGCTGAACCATCGACGTGTCGACCGGCTGAACTCCGACCAGCAACTCGTACAGCAGGACACCCAGCGCATACACATCGCTTCGGGTGTCGACGTCCTCTGCGCGCAGTTGCTCGGGGCTCATGTAGCCTGGGGTGCCGAGCAACTGGCCGGCCTCGGTCATCCAGGTGGCGCCGACCCCGTCGTTCTGGATGGCCTTCGCGATGCCGAAATCGATCACCTTGGCGACGGGTTGTCCGTCGACCGTCGTGACCAGCACGTTCGAAGGCTTCAGATCGCGGTGGATGATCCCGCGTTCATGGGCGTGCTGAACGGCCGCGCACACGCTCAGGAACAGGTCGATGCGCTCCTCGGGAGGAAGCGAATGCTCATCGCAATATCGCGTGATCGGTTGGCCGTCGACGAACTCCATGGCGAACCATGGGTGACCGGTCTGGGTCAGGCCAGCATCGAGAACGTGAGCGATCCCGGGGTGCTGCAGGCGAGCCAGCACGTCGCGCTCCGCATCGAACCGAGCGACGACACGGCGGCTGTCCATCCCCGGCTTGAGCAGCTTGACGGCAGCCTCGCGCGCTACGGGTGCCTTCTGTTCGGCGAGCCAGACCTCTGCGAATCCGCCTTCGCCGATCTTTCGCAGCAAGCGAAAGGGGCCGATCTGTGTCGGCGGCTCTGCGTCGCGGCGTGGTCGCACCGAGTCCGTGGTGTCGGGGAAGATCTCGTTCGCTGCGGCGTCTGCGCGCAGCAACTCATCGATGCGTGCGCGCAACGCGGGATCCCCGCCGCACTCGCGATCCAGGAATTGTGCGCGCTCGGCAGGCGACAGATCGCGCGCCGCGTGGAACAAGTCCCATTGCCGTTGCCAGGCGTCACTCTTCACGTCGGCGACTCACCGTGGATCGAGGAGAGCTCGTGATAGAGCCACGCGCGCGCGGCCGCCCAGTCGCGCATTACGGTGCGCTCCGACAGTTCGATTGCACGAGCGACGTCCTCTACGGACATGTCGACGAAGTAGCGGAGCTTCACGATCGTCGACATGCGCGGGTCCTGGACGTCCAGGCGGGCGAGCGCCTCGTGGACGGCAAGCGTTCGCTCTGAGGTTGCCTCGTCGTCGGGGAGCGCATTGTCGAGCTCACGGCGCTGCCAGCCACCGCCGCGCTTCTGGGACAGCCGACGGCGGGCGAAGTCGACGAGGATCCTGCGCATCGCCTCGGCAGCAGCGGTGAAGAAGTGCGCGCGATTCTCGAACTCCTGCGTGGTGTTCCCCAGCAGGCGAATCCAGGCCTCGTGTACCAGCGCGGTCGGCTGCAGTGTGTGCTCGCCTCGTTCGCCGGCCATCTGACTCTCGGCGATGCGGTGCAGCTCGCCGTAGACCGCATCCAGGAGTGCATCGGCTGCTCCCGGATCGCCGCTCCGGACGAACTGAAGGATTCGGGTCACGTCGCCGCGGGGGATGCTGTCGGCCGGCACGAGCGGGAGAATAGCGCGCTCGCGCGGGCAGCGGCCGATTTCGAGACGGCGTTGTCCACACGATCTCCGACTGGGAGTTTCCTTGCCTATGCTGCTCCCCTGATGTCGATCGACTTCCGACACGGCGCACCTTCCCGGCTGTCGGTGTGGCGCTGGCTGCTCGTACTCGGACTGTGCTCGGAGGCCGGTCGGCAGGTCTGGCGCTGCGGTCGTTCGATGTGGGGCGCCCTGAGCGGGCCGGCAGTCTTCGAAAGCGCCGATGCCGCCGTGCGCTTCGGACTGGGGGCGGCGGGTCCGGCCCTCGATGCGGTGCGCGCGCACACGTCGATGGAGGATCTGATTCTGATCGCCTATCCGCCGGGTCTCATGGTGCCGCTCTTCATGCACGTGCAACCGCGGCTGAGCGGTTTCCTCGGACCCGATGTTCGCGTCGATCCGCGGGCTTGGTCGGCCACCTCGGGCACCGTGTGGTACCTCGATCTCGGCACGGGCCGGATGATCGAACACGCGGCTCGCGAGAAGGTTGCAGGTGACGATGCCTGGGCGCTGTGGCGACTCGATCGGTGACGTGTGGTGACGACGGCCCTCCTCTCCTTGGTTGCGATTCTGGCGGCACCGGTGATGCTCGGCATCGCGCTGCTGAGTGCCATCGGCAAACCGTTTCGAGCCGATCGAGTGGAGTACTGCGGACAGGCCATCGTGTTCGGCTCGTTGTTGGTCGCAGCGCTCATGGCGCTGGCACTGGCGTTCGCGATGCCGATCGAGCCGTGGATCCTGTGGTCGCTGTACGGTGGCGTGTCGGCGCTGCTCCTGTGGGTCGGTACCCGCCGCGGCACGATCGGCGAGTCGGCCTCGGGGTCGGCGGTGGAGGGGCGCTGGAGCCGTCTCGCGTATTGGCTCGCAATCGCATTCGCTCTCGGCGTCGTCGTGCACTCCGCCTGGCAAGCGCGAATCGTTCCGATCGTGATCGGGGATGAAGCGGCCATTTGGACGTCCAAGGCCCGGTTCCTGTTGCGCGCCGGCGCCTTCGACGATCGGCTCGCGGGGTTCCTGGCCGAGTCGCCGTTCGTCTGGTTGCAACACGCTGACTACCCGTTGCTGAATCCGTTGCTGCAGGCGCACGCGTTGGCGCACTTCGCTCCCGACTCTCCGGTGGTCGGGCGCGTTCCGGTGCAGTTCTTCGGCGTTGCACTGGTGCTGCTCCTGACCTCGGCGTTGCGCGCGCGAGTGTCGGCGTGGATCGGGGTGCCGCTCCTGCTCATTGTGATCGGACTCGATCGCACGGCGATCGGCCTCTCGCGATCCGACGCCGATCTGATGCTCGCGACGGCGCTGCTCGGAGTGTTCGACAACCTCGGGCGATTCGTCACGCAGGGCGATCGACGTCGACTCCCGATCCTCGCGTTGTTCGCGGCGAGTGCGTTGTGGACGAAGCACGACGCGGCGGTCCCGGCCGTTGCACTCCTCTGCGCGCTGGCGGTCGACGTGCTGTGCGGTGGTCGAGTTCTGCGCAAAGTCGCCTCGCGGCGAACCGATCTTCTATGGGGATTGGTCGCAGTGGCGCCCGTCGTGTTCACCATCGCGTTCAACACTCGGATGGGCGTCGCGAATGACCTGATGGGTGCCAACGTACGCGGGAGGGGCCTGATCGAGCTGATCTTCGAGCAGTTCGGCGAGCGAGTCTGGGTCGTCACCAAGTGGTTCTTCGCCGAGCAGTTCTGGATTTCGGAGCGGACGGGATATCTGGTGCTTCTCTATCTGTGCTTGTTCTTCATGCGACTTCGAGTGTGGCGCGCGGGGGCCGATCGCTTCGCGATCGGTGCCATCGGACTCACATTCGTCGGTTATGCGCTCGTGCTCATCGGGAGCTTTCACGAAGTGGTCTACATCCTCGATCATGCTGGCGCTCGACTGACCTATCACCTGATGCCGACGGTCGCCATGGCTTGCTCCGCGATGATCGCCGCCACCGACGAAGGCCGTCCGGCTCAGCAGTTCGTCAACAGGTAGAACGGGTGCTACGGTTCACGTTCGGCGCCGAGATTGCGGCCTTTGGTCGAATGTGAACAAGAAGCGGATGCCCCCGATGTCGACGAGAACTCGCGGAGCGACGCAGATCCTGATGATCACGGGTATCGCGATGGTTCTCTGGTTCGCGCGGTACGGCGTGAGCAGCGATCCACCGCGGATTCCGAAAGTCGATGTTCACGATGTCGATGCGACTGCAAGCCACAACCGCGTCTCGGCGTCTCGCCGTGGTCGCCCGGAGGGGATCTATCTTCGGCGGTTCGCAGCCCGGGCCGGGCCCGAAGTGATCGATCGTCGAGCTCCGGTATGGATGGTGAGGCAATGCGGCCCATCGGCACGTTCGACCTCGGCGTGGAGGATCTCGGGGTCGAGCACTTCTCGCGGATCCTATGAGTCATTGCGACTCCGGAAGGGAGAGAGATGCTTCGTCAGAAGTCCGATCCGCGCGCGCGTCTCGATGCGTACCCACCAGGACTCCGCATCTCATTCTTGGCAGACGACCAGGAGCGAGTGACCCGGGAGATCGAAGGGCTGATTGCCGAACTCGACTCGGTCAAGGTGGAAGAGCGGAGTCTGCATGCGGCGCATCTGCGTCGATGCGATTCTGCGGGGCGACTTCGAGTTGCTACGTGAAGAACCGTTGGCCTACGCCGCGGCCATGGCAGATCTCTCGAATCGCTACCCGAGGCATGACTATCTCCTGACCGTGTGTCCGGCACCGATGTGGGGTATGCGGGCGATCGTGATCCGTCGAGCCGACTATCCAAACTGGGCGCTCGCGGCCGAGCGCGGAGCGCAGCTACGGGAGCGCATCCGGGAGGTCGTTCGCCGCGTGGCACACGATGACCTCGCCCGGAGTCGCAAGTGACCCCACCGCCTGCCGTATCCCGACTTCGATGACCTTGGCGTGACATATCGGGTCGCGCACGCGGGGACATTCCGTCGACATGCCACTAGCCGCGCCAACGTCGCCGGATCTGATCCACTACCTTCCGATTGCCACGACCGGGCTGTCGATCGCGTTCCTGGTCGTGCTGTTGCGCCGGGGGCGCCTGCGCAGCTTCCCGCCACACCTGACGTGGTGGGCGATCGGTGTCCTGTTCTACGGGGTAGGGACTGCGATCGAGTCGGTCATCACGCTGTGGGGCAATTCGCCGCTGCTCTTGCGTGCGTGGTATGTCGCCGGAGCGCTGCTCGGCGGCTATCCGCTCGGCACAGGCAGCGCGTACTTGCTGTGCAGACGGCGTACGGCGCACGCGCTCACCGCGATCTCGGGATCGATCGTGCTGGCGCTGTCGGTCGCCACCGCACTGTCGCCGGTCGTCGCGGCGAACCTGGAGTCACACCGCCCGACCGGCGCGGCTCTGGGCTGGACCTGGATCCGCGCCTGCACGCCGCTGGTGAACCTCTACGCCGCAGTGTTCCTCATCGGTGGCGCGATCGGGTCCGCGCTCCGCTTCGCGTTTCCTACGAACTCAGCGGCTCGCGACGGCAGGCGTGCGATGGGCACTGCACTCATCGCCATGGGCGGTCTCCTGCCGGGAATCGGCGGGGGACTCGCGAAGAGCGGGATGGTCGAGGCGCTCTACGTCGGCGAGTTCTTGGGGCTCGTGATGATCTGGATCGGTCATGGCATTTGCGCGAGCGTGCCGCCGACTTCGCCGCGCCTCACACCTCGAGGGGCCGGCGCTGACGCTCCACCGCCGCCGCCACGAAGCCACGGAACAGTGGATGAGGCACCTGCGGCTTCGTCTTGAACTCGGGGTGGTACTGCACGCCCACGAACCACGGATGCACCTCGCGCGGCAACTCGACGATCTCGACCAAGTCGTGCTTGTCGTTGACTCCGGCGATCACCAAGCCTGCCTCGGCGAGCTGTGAGCGATAGCGGTTGTTGAACTCGAAACGGTGACGATGCCGCTCCTGGATGAGCTCACTCCCGTATTCCTCTCGACTGATGGTGCCGGGCAGGAGACGGCACTCGAAGGCACCCAGACGCATCGTGCCGCCGAGCTGCGTGACGCTCTTCTGCTCCTCCATCAGATCGATCACGCAGTGTTCGGCACCGGGCGCGTATTCCGCGGTGGTTGCGCCCTTCACGCCGCACACGTTGCGTGCGTACTCGACGACCGCCGCCTGCATCCCGTAGCAGATCCCGAGGAACGGGATCTTCTGTTCTCGCGCCCAGCGGATCGTCGCGATCTTGCCCTCGAAACCACGCTCGCCGAATCCGCCCGGCACCAGCACCGCATCGACGCCGGAAAGGAGTGACTCCGCGCCCTTCTCGGCGATCTGCTCCGCAGCCACCTTGCGCAGGCGGATCTTCGCGCGATTGGCGATTCCGGCGTGCGTCAGGGACTCGTAGATCGACTTGTAGGCGTCGTGCAGCTCGATGTACTTGCCCGCGATCCCGATCTCGATCGTGTGTTCGGGATGTTTGACTGTCTGCAGCAGGGAATACCAGTCGTCCAGCATCAGCTCGCGCCGCGGCACGAGCTGCAGCTTGTCGAGGATCTGCTCGTGCAGTCCGGCTTTGATGAGATCGACCGGCACTTCGTAGATGGAGAAGTCGACGTCGCGCTCCTCGATCACCGCTTCCTTTCGCACGTTGCAGAACAGCGCGATCTTGCTCGGCATGTCCGGCTCCATCGGTCGCTCGGTGCGGCAGATCAGGATCTGCGGCTGGATGCCGATCTCGCGCAGCTTGCCGACCGATTGCTGCGTCGGCTTGGTCTTCAGCTCACCGCTCGCGCGCAGATACGGCAGCAGGGTGAGATGGATGAACAGGCAGTCGTGCGGACCTTGGTCGAAGCTGAACTGTCGGATGGCTTCGAGGAAGGGCAGGCTCTCGATGTCGCCGACCGTGCCGCCGATCTCGGTGATCGCGATATCCGGCTCACTCGACGCACCGCGCCGGATCGCTGCCTTGATCTCGTCGGTGATGTGCGGGATGACCTGCACCGTGCTGCCGAGGTAATCGCCGCGCCGCTCCTTCTGGATGACCTCGCGATAGATCTTGCCGGTGGTGTAGTTGGAGTGCTTGTCGATCTTCGCGTTGGTGAATCGCTCGTAGTGCCCGAGATCCAAGTCCGCCTCGGTGCCGTCGTCGGTCACGTAGACTTCGCCGTGCTGAAAGGGCGACATCGTGCCGGGGTCGACGTTGATGTACGGATCCAACTTCTGCATCGAGACGCGGAAGCCCAATCGTTCGAGCATCCAGCCGGTGGCGGCCGCGGTGAGTCCCTTGCCCAGGGACGAGACCACTCCGCCGGTGATGAAGATGTACTTGGTCATCGGTTCACGTCCTCCGCGGAGGGTCTCGCCTCTGTCGCCGAAACGGCTCGTCGGGCAAGGAATGCGTCATAGTCCGCACGGGTCTCGATACCGACCGGTGCGTTGCGCGCGGTCAGCACGGCGATGGAGAAGCCATGCTCAAGCCAGCGCAGTTGTTCGAGACTTTCGGCGTCCGCGAGCGGACTGTCGGGGAGTTCGCGGATCGCCGCGAGCGCAGCCTTGGTGAAGGCGTAGACGCCGATGTGTCGCTGGCGCAGCACCGGCGTGTCGTCGCGTCGCACCGGGATGGATGCACGACTGAAGTACAGCGCGTGACCGCGGCGATCGCAGACGACCTTCACGACGTTCGGGTCGACGAAACGTGCAGCATCGAGCGGATCGGCCAGGTCGAGTGGCACGGCGAGGGTGGCGATCGGGGCGTCGCCCGTGCGCAGGCACTCCACCAGGGCGTCGAGATCGCGGGGGTCCACTTCGGGCCAATCGCCTTGCACGTCGACGATCTCATCGAAAGGCACCGCGAAGCCGGCGTTGGCTTCGGCGCAGCGCTCGCTCCCGGTTCGACACGAGGGACTGGTCTCGACGGTCGGAATGCGAAGGGCCGCGGCGCTCGAGAGGACCTCGTCGCTGTCGGTCGCGACGTAGCTCGCGGCGAAGCTCCGTGCACGCGCGACTTGCTCGAAGGTGTGTGCGAACAGGGGCTGGCCGCTCTCGCGAAGCAGCGCCTTGCGCGGCAGGCGTTGGCTGCCGACGCGCACCGGAACGATCGCCACCGCGCGTCGGGTCGGCTGGCTCACGGTCGCTCCTGGCGGCGGCCGGTGCGAGACTCGACCTCGCGCCGGAGTCGATCGTGTTCACGCGAGAGGTCGGTGTTGTCGTTGCCGGTGTGGTAGGCGCTGATCTGATTGTAGACGTTCTGAAACCATGCCAGCGTCTGGTTGAACCGGTTGCGTCCTTCCACATCGAGCCGCGCGTGGAGGCTCAGCACCCATTCCTGCCCATCGATCGACACGCGGATGGCGGACGCCGAATCGACCTCCGCGGCGTTCGCCGACGCGCCGAAGAAGCCGCACTCGTCCAGGCCGTCGATCAAGGCGCGCATCTGCGACTGGGTGGCTACCTTCGCGAACTTGTCGGAGCGATCGTCGCTGTAGAACGAGCGCGGATCGACGACATGCTCGCCGAAAATCGTCTGGCGAAAGCCCTTGCCCGATTGCTCGTAGGCGACGACGACCTGGGTGGCGTCGCCGATGCGCTTCGACGCTCCCGTGGAGGAGGCACACTGTGCGAGTCCAAGGAGGAGCAACGCACCCAGAGAGATCAGGAACCGACGCACGCCGGGGTCGCACTCTAGCCGAGTTCACGACGCGCGCTCAAGGGGGCTTGCACGCATCGTTTGATGGCGCATCGCTCCGATGCAGCCGCTTGGATTCCGACGCGCGCCCCACTAGCATCCCGAGCGCGCGGCGGGCGGCTGCGCAATTCCGTTCTCTTGCGGTCGTCGCGCGGTTTCGCGTCGACCATTTCGATCGTTCGTCGCCTGGGAGGGCGCATGAAGCGCAGCGAATCAGTTCTGGTGTGGTCCGTGGCGGTGATCGTCGGTGTCATCGTTCTCATCGCGGTCGTGTTCGGCGGAGATGGCTCCCGGAAGGGCGCCCTGCCCGACGAATCGGCGAGCCGTCGCACCGACGGAGCACTCGATCTCGACAAGTTGGTGGCGTTGGACGCCGATCCGGCCGGCCGTGCCGGCAAGGCGGCCGACGGCGAGGTGAGCACGCCCAAGTCCGGCGATGCCGACGGCCTCGGCCTGAACTTCCGCGACATCGCCGACCGCAAGGATGGCGACAAGGGTGCCGATGCGGGCGCCAAGCCGGCGACGGACGCTCCGGCGTCCGGGTCGTCGACCTCACCGCGGTTGGCCGACGTCCGAACTCTGCTGGGCGAGTTCCGCCTCGAGGGTCAGCCGGACGGCGAGCGCTATCGCGTGGTGACCGCGCGCTACGGCGACTCCTTCGGCGCGCTGGTGCAGAAGTGGACCGGCTCGATGGATCGCGAGGACGAGGTCCGCGCGCTCAATGAAGGTCTGGTCCCCGAGCGGCTGCGCAGCGGCGAGGAGATCTGGTTTCCGTGGGTCGAGGACGCGGTCTTGCTCGAAGCCCACGACTCGCGGCGCGGAAGGCTGAGCGGCGGCCCGGCTCGACCGGTCGAGGCCACGGCGAACCTAGGCGAGGCCCCGGTCGCGGCCGCGGGTGCTTCCGACTGGTACGTCATCAAGCCCGGTGAGACGCTGTGGAAGCTCGCTGCCAAGGCGGTGGGCACCCGGCGCGCGACGGAGTACATCAACGAGATCCTGCGCCTCAACCCCACGGTCACCGATCCGGGTCGTATCCGTGAGGGCGATCGGATCCTGATGCCAAAGCGCTGAAACGCGCGGTGCGCCAAGCTCACGCGCGGCGCACTAGCCCTGATCATTCGTGAACGTCTGCTGCGATCGCCACAAGTCGTGCCCGGCGGCGTCGCTACGACGGCTCCTTCCTGGCAGCGTAGCTACAGCTACGCTTCGGTCGTCGACCGTCGTAGCTCCTTGCCGGGCATCGACCCGCGGCGATCTCGCGACGACGTTCACGCATAATCCGGGCTAGGCTCACGCGCGCTGCACCGAGTTCACGCTCGAAGCGCCAAGCTCACCCGCGAAGCGCCCAGCTCACAGGCGGAGTTCGTTCACCTGGTCCGGCACGAGTCGGATCGGCACTTTCCGGACGACCTCGCCGCCACGCAGCAGCACCGCGCGGACCGCGTCGTCCGTGATCGCGAGAACCGGCGTGCGGCCGTCGGTCAGTCGGAACTCCTCGGCGGTTTGCCGGGATCGACCCTCGATCAGATCGATCGGGCGACGTCGGTTGTCGACGTCCTCGAAAGCCACGGCCTCGGCCTCCGCGGGATCGATCAGTTCGATCCGCACGTGCAGGCGCCGAACCACCTCGATCCGCAGCGCATCTGGCGGCGCACCGGCGACGCCGGTGACACCGCCGTCGACACCGCGTCCGTACTCGAGCGGAACCAGCCCGTCACCGTCGATGCGCAGGTAGACCGCTCGAGCGCCGACGCGCTCGAGTCGGAAGCGACCTTCGGCATCGGACTCGACCGTCTCGAGTCCGGTCGCGTGCATCGTGGTCGCCCCGCCGGTCTCCAGCGGAAGTCGAATCGGATCGCACTGGGCGCGCACGCGCGCCCCCACGACCGGCGAGCCATCCCGCGCGACGAGCTGTCCCGCGACCACCGGATGCACGCCCAGCTCCGGCAAACTCACGACGATCCCGGTGCTTCCCGCACGGTACGGACCGACCTCGGCCCGCGCCAAGCTGGCGGGGTCCATGATCGCGAGTTGGTAGTCCCGATCGAGCAGGCCCTCGAGCGTGAACGAGCCGTCCACGGCGGAACGGGTCCACCCCCACATCGCGGTGGGTGTGTCGCGAAGGACCTGTTCGACGTCGACGATGGGACGGCCGTCGACGAAGAAGCGAGCGCGCATCTCCGCCATGGTCAGGCCTCCGCCGAGATAGCCCTCGACGGCGGCGGCGCCGCCGTGAAGTCGTCCGATCGGTGCGGGATCCATGGCCCAGATGCGAACGTCCGCGATGGGTTTGCCGTCGGCACCGACCACCATGCCGGCGATGCGCAGCGGTGGGGGGCCGAGCGTGAGCGTCACGAAGGGTGTGCCGCCGGCGTCGGGATTCAGCTCCTTGCCTTCGAATCGGCGCTTCGCGGGTTGCGTGCCGCGCTTGACCGCGCGGAGGGTCGTCGCGCGCGCGGCGTCGGCCAGTTGCAGAGCGAAGCGTCCCGCCGCGTCGGTCTCCGTGCTCGCGCGCCCGATCGACACCTGACACTCGGCTGCGGGTGAGCCGTCGAAGGCGTAGACGATGCCGAGCAAGGCTCCGGCGACCGGATCCGGACGACCGAGCACGATGCGCACGCCGCGATCCTCTGCCAGGGGCATCGGGACTTCGGCAGGGACATGACCGTCCGCGGAGGCGCGTAGAACGGCACCGTCGACCGCGCCCAGACTGTCGAACTCGAAGTGTCCGGCGCGATCCGTGCGAGTCTCGCGCGATCTCGTTTCCGACAGATCGAGGCGCACGCCGACGTGCGCGCGGAGATCCGGCGGAAGGATGCGCGTCACGAGCGAGTCGGCGATGGGGCGACCTTCGGCATCGAACACGGTTCCCGCGATCGCTTGCGCGGGTGAGACCACGATCACCGGGCGCGCCGTCGTCTCGATCCGCTGCGGATCGACGGTCGCTTGCAGCTCCGTGTGCCATGCCGGCGATGCCGAGCGCAGCGTGACGGCACGGTCGACCGGCACCGAGACCTCGAAGCTGCCGTCGCTTGCCGAGGTCGCGGTCGCGTCGCCGGCAGCGATCGCGACCGTTGGGACGAGATCGCCGCGGGTGCTGCGAACTTCGCCGCGGAGTAGGCGCAGCTTCGCGTCGGTGGATGAACTCGATTCCGCGGTTGGGGGCGACGACGCGACCGTGATGCGTTCGACGGCGCGACTCACGTCGGCATCGGCGGCGGTCGACGTGCGCGACGCGACCACTTCCGCTTGGGGCGCCGCGGTTGACGGGGTGTCGGCGGGACGACCGGAATCGCGAAGCCAAATCGTGGCGGCGAGACCGATGGCGAGGACGGCCGCGCACGGCGCGATCCACTTCATGCTCATGAACAGAACTCCGGAGCCGGCGATGCCGGCGATGAGAGACGGGGGAGTGGGGGCGGCGACCCCTGGACCGATCCACAGCAGAAGCGGGCCGGCCCAGGCGCGACGATCGCCGTGCTGGGCGTCGAGGCCTTTGCGCAGCCGCTCGAGGCCGCGTTCGATCCAGGTGCGGACGGTGGACGGATTGGCCTGCATGCGCGCGGCGATCTCTTCGCTCGTGTGGCCCTCGACGAAGCGAAGAAGAATTGCCGTGCGGTAGGGCTCCGACAGCGCTTCGACGGCCGCCGAGATGCGGCGTTGGATCGCGAGTCGCTCGACGATCTCGTCGGTCGGCGGTGCCGTTCCGGCGCGTGCTGCGGCGGTCTCGCGACGGCGCCGACGCGAGTCGCCGCGTCGGGTCTGGCGCAGCGTGTTGCGAAGGATCGTGCCGAGCCACGCTCGCGGGGCGCGGGGTGCGACGGATGGGTCGGCTCGGAGGACGGCGAGGCACGTGTCCTGCGTGAGTTCGTCGGCTGACTCGACGTCGCCCACCAAGCGCCTCGCGAGGCGTCGAATCCAGTCGACGTGCTCGGTGAGGAATTGGCCGGTGGAGTCCACGGATTCGATGACCTGGGTCGAGGCGCGGGCGGCGGGCCCGGCGTCGAGGGTCAGGATGCCGCGAACCGCGCGACTGTCTCAGGAAGTTCGGGTCACCGTCGGCGCTGTGTCGACGGCCATCACTTCATGCCGTAGCGCTCGAACTTCTTGTAGAGGTTCGAGCGCTGGATCCCGATGCGCTCGGCGGTCCGCTTGATGTTGCCGCCGTTCTCTTCGAGTTTGCGGCGAATGAATTCCTTCTCGGTCGCTTCGCGGAATTCCTCCAAGGTCTCGATCCCGAAGAAGTCGCCTTCCTTCGGGGGACGCGCCGTCGCCGCAGTGGTGAGTGAAGCCAGGTTCTCGGCGTCGACCGTGTCGCCGTCGCTGAGGATCACCGCGGCTTCGCATAGGTTGCGGAGTTGGCGGACGTTCCCGGGCCAGTCCTGACCTCTCAGCCACCCGATCGCGTCGGGTGACAGCTTGCGCCGGGGCAAGCCGTTGCGGCGCGCGGCCTCTGTGAGGAAGTGGTTGGCCAGGACTTCGAGATCGGCGAGTCGCTCGCGTAGGCTCGGCACTCGGATCGGCACCACGTGCAGGCGATAGAAGAGGTCCTCGCGGAACGCGGCTTCGCGGACGCGTGCTTCCAGATCCTGATTCGTCGCGGCGAGCACCCGAACATCGATCTCGACGGCGCGACTCGAACCCAAGCGGGTGATCGTCCGCTGTTCCAGCGCACGCAGGAGCTTGGCCTGGGCGTCGAGTGCCATGTCGCCGATCTCGTCGAGGAAGATGGTGCCGCCGTTGGCGGACTCGAAGTGGCCCTTGCGTGCGGTCTGCGCGCCGGTGAACGCGCCGCGCTCGTGGCCGAACAACTCGCTCTCGATCAGTGCCGCGGGAATCGCCGCACAATTGACCGCCACGAAGGGGCCGCGCCGCCGCTGGCTCAGGGCATGGATCCGGCGCGCCACCAACTCCTTGCCGGTACCGTTCTCGCCGCCGATCAGCACCGAGGCTTCGGTCGGCGCCGCGCGTTCGATCCAGCGGCGGAGTTCGGTCATCGCCTCGCTCTCGCCGAGCAGCGGGTGCTCGGTGGTGAGGGCGTCACGAAGGGCGAGGTTCTCGCGCTCGAGGTTGCCGACCCGCAGCGCATTCTTGACCGACACCAGCACGCGGTCGGTGTCGAAGGGCTTGGGCAGGAAGTCGTAGGCGCCGCGGCGCACCGCGATGACGGCGGTCTCGACGTCGCCGTGACCGGAGATCATCACGACGGGGACCTGGGGCCAGCGTTCGCGCAGCACATTGAGGACTTCGAGGCCGTCCATCCCCGGCAGCTTGACGTCCAGCAACACCAGTGCGATGTCCCCGGCCTCGGCGGCGGCGATCGCGGCCGGGCCGTCGCCCGCCTCGATGGTGCGGTAGCCGTCGTAGCCCAGCGCGTACGCCAACTCCTCACGGACCGCCCGTTGGTCGTCGACGATCAGGATTCGGGCAGCGCTCGCCGAGGGGGTGCTGGACATGGCCCGGATTCTGGCGAATGCGCCATCACCCGGCCACCGTCCCTCGCGCGCGGAAATCCGGCTGCCGCCCATGCGATCGGGTCCAGACACGACGCCCTCTCGATGCGGCGATCGAACCGGGATCGAGAGGCCGCCGCAGGCGCTGGAGGGGGTATGCTTGTCCGCCCCTCCGGCAGCGGCAGTTTTCACGTCCGCTTGACCAGGTGGGGGCGCAATCTAGGATGGTCCGGCCTCTCGCCGGACCACGCTCCCAGTTCGGCAAGCGGATCGGGCGTCTCGCCCGGTTTCGCCCGGTTTCCCCTCCCCCTCGCACCGCCCAGCGCAAGATCGAGTCACGATCGCTCCCCTCGTACGGAGAATTCGTCCATGGCCAAGCTCTTCGCCAAGACCCTTCTGAGCCTCGTCGCGGCTTGTGTCGCGCAAGGAATTACCCTCGCCCAGGACGTCGAACAGACGTTCACCGACGCAGTGCGTTTGATCCGCACGAACAAGGCAGAGGAGGGTCTGGCCAAGCTGCGCGAGCTGGTCGCCGCTTCGCCCGATCACGAGACCGCACTCGGCCTCGTGAAGACCACCGATCCTGCGATCTGGCAGCTCCTGCTCGGCATGGGTGGCGAGTATGAGCAGGTCACCCGTCACCTGATGAGCGTCGCGACCGAAGCGCGCAAGCAGATGTCGCGCGACGACAGTGCGGTGCGCGGTCTGCTCGGCGGCCTCTTCTCGGATGTCTCGGTGGAGCGACGCAAGGCCGCGATGCAGTTGTCCGCGGAGCACGGTGAGTTCGCCGTGCCGGCGCTGCTGGAAGTCCTGGGCGACGCCGATCAGTCGGTGAACGCCGACCGCGCGATGCTCGCGATCTTCCAGATCGGTCGCCCGGCGGTGATGCCCTTGATCGCTGCGCTCGAGAGCGACAACGAACTGCTGCGCAGGAACTGCGCTGCGGCGCTGGGCCAGATCGGCGACAAGCGCGCCGTCGCGCCGCTCGCTGCGATCGCCGCGAACGACGCCAACGAAGCTGTTCGCGAAGTCGCGAAGCGCGGCTTGGCCCGCCTCGGTGTTCCCGCGGATGCCAGTGCGGTCGCCCTCTACTCGAAGGACGCCGAGGCATACTTGACCGGCGTCGGCGTTCGCGACGGCGATCGCTCCGAGGTCGTGTGGCAGTGGAAGGACGGCGCGCTCGCGTTCGTCGACGTGCCGGCAAACCTCTACGGCCTCGAACTCGCCAAGGCCTGGGCTCACCAAGCGGTCCGCCTCGAGCCCGCGAACGAGAACGCCAAGACCTTGTTGGCGCGCTCCTACCTCGCAGAGGCTTCTGCGATCAAGGACTCGGCGGCGGCCAACCCCGATGATTCGACGATGCAGGAGCTCAGCGCGTCGGTCGATCGCTTCCGCATGGTCGCGATGGCGCTCGGCAAGGACACCTTGCGCGATGCACTGAGCGAGTCGCTCGCCGCGAGTCAGAGTGAGGTGGCCGTCGAGGCCATCGAGGCGCTCGGCGGTGTGGCCGGCGACGGCGCGGACACCGCTCCGCTGCTCGCTGCCCTCGATGCTTCGGATGCGCGCGTTCGGTACGCGGCTGCGCTGGCTCTGGTGAAGGCTTCGGAAGGCAAGGCGCTGCCCTCGGCTTCGAAGGTCGTGTCGGTGCTCGGCCAGGCGGTGAGCGAGGAAGCCATCCGCGCAGTGTTGGTCGTCGATGCGAATCCCACGACGGCGAAGGCGGTGCGCGAAGCGTCGTCGCGTCGCGGTGTGGCGATTCAGGATGCTTCCAGCGGCAAGCGCGCGATCGCGGACTTCTACGCGTTCCCCAGCTACGACGTGGTGGTGGTCAGCGACACGCTGAGCGACATCCTCCCCGAGGACGTCATCAGCCTGGTTCGCGAGCGCTCGCCGGAGACCAAGGTGCTCCTCCTGTCGCGCTCCGAAGACTCGGCCGCCCGCCTCGAAGGCAAGGTCGACGGTGTGATCACCCCAGAGGGTGACCTCACCACCACCCAGCTCATCGAGAAGGCCAACGAAGTCGCGGGTGAACTCGATCCGCGCCGCAAGAAGGCCGACAAGGTCGCGGTCGCCGCGGCGCACTCGCTGCTGCGCCTGGCGCGTGAGAACGTCAACGTGGTCGCGGCCGCGGCCGAACTCGGCAAGCAACTCGATCGCAACGACGAAGTCGCGATTCCCGCGGCGGCGGCGCTCGGTGCGGGTGGCACGCTCGAGCAACTCGGTCGACTCGCGGCCCTGGTGACCGGCGAGAGCACGAGCGCAGAGCTCAAGCTCGCGGCGGCGGAAGCGGTCGGCGGGATCCTCTCGCGCAGCAGCTCGGTGCCGGACAGTGTCTTCGATGCGTTGCTCGCCGTCGCGAGCAACCAAGAGCAACCGCTCGATCTGCGGGCCAAGCTGGTCTCCAGCCTCGGTCGCGGTCAGCTCGCGCCCGGTGCTCGTTCGCAGCTCGCTGCGGCGCTGCGCGTCATCGCCCAGGCCGGCGGCGAGTGACACAGCGCTTGCGGCCGGCTGCGCGGGAAGCTAAGGTCCCGCCCCCCGCAAGCGCCTGAGTAGCTCAGTGGTAGAGCAACGCTTTCGTAAAGCGTAGGTCGTCGGTTCGAATCCGACCTTAGGCTTCTCCGCGCTGCAGGATCTTGGTTCTGCGCGCTCGTGCGCCCGGCGCGGTGCCTTCCCTCTCTCGCCGTGGGCGTCGTCGATCAGCGAGACTGCTTCGAGTCGCCGCCGACGAGTCGCCACGTTCGATCCTGCTCTTCGGCCACGCCTTCTTCGGCGAGCTTCTGCAAGCCCGCGATCAAGGAGCGCCGAGCCAGCGGGTGCATCCGGGCATCGGTGTCCCAGTAGACCTTGGCCACCAGTGCCGGCAGATCGAGGTTGCCGTCGCTCAGTGCCGCGATCAGGGCGCTCTCGCGCTGTTGGCGGTGTCGGAGATACTGGCGGAGAACTCGGTGGCCGTCGCGCGTCGCCGGTCCGTGAGCTGGATAAAGAGTTGACATGGGCTCTTCGAGCAGCCGCTCCAGGCTCGCGAGATAGGTGCGCAGGTGGCCTTCCGGCGGGTCGATGACGATCGTCGAGATGGTCGACACCATGTCGCCGACGAACACCGCGTCGTAGCGCGTCTCGCGAAAGGTCAGGTGACCCAGATCGTGGCCGGGCGTGTGTCGTGCGATCAGTTCCCAGTCGGGCGAGCCGTCGGGACACCGACCGAGCGGAATGCGATCGCCGTCGCGTAGCTCGCGGCCTTCGACGAAGCCCGCAGGCAGTCGCTCGAGAGTCTTGGCGTGGGCATGGACCGTCAGCCCGTATCGCCGACTCGTCGCCGCGACCGCACCGACGTGATCGACGTGGTGATGCGAGACGAGGATGCCGGCAGGCGGGCGACCATCGGCGGCGAGTTCGTCGATCCGCTCGAACAAGCGCGCCTGCTCGTCGATGTGGGGCGTCGCCGGATCCAGGATCCACAGGCGGTCCTCCCCGATGAGGTAGCAGTTGGTCGTGGTCGCCGGCGGCAGCGTCGGCGTGCGCACGGGAGCCATCACGACTCCGGGAGTGAAGCGGACGTGGTGCAACTCGCCGCGCGCGTAGGCATCCGCGCGCGATCGCGCGCGATCGACGAATCGATCGAGATCGCCGTCGAGCAGGCACTCGAGCAGGATGAGCACCGGCGGAACGATCAGGATCTCACCGCGTCGCCACGCGGCCAGCGCGGCGGCGGGGCGAAAGAACCGACCGTCGACCAGTTCGCCGGGCTGGATCGTCGGGGACTCACCGTGGGGGAGCCGAGCTTGGAAGAACACCGTGTCGTAGCGAACCGGGGCGAACGGCGGCGTACAGATGCGGCAGATCGGGTCGAGTCCGACCGCAGGAGAGTCATGGGCGCGCAGCCCCCCCGACCCCCCGGTGGCCTCGCGCTCCGATTGCAACATCGCCTCGCGTGCCGCGGCGCGACCGCCGCGATCGGCCAGGTGGGTTGCGACCGCGGCATCGAGCAGCACCCCGGTCTCCTCGAAGAGTTCGCGCTCGGCACACCGCGCCAAGGCGGCGAGGTCGGGCTCGCTCGCACTCGGATCGTCCGGCCCATCCTCGGCGCCGCGCACACCGCCCGGCAGCGCGTGGTAGCCGCCGAAGAAGCGAAGCTCCGGGGCCCGCTCGACGAGGTAGACCTCCGGACCCTGCGCGGTCTCGCGGACGAGGACGACGGCGGCGGCGGCACGCGCTGTGGTTGGCTGCTTCGGCTGGGTCATCGGAGGGTCCGATGGTAGTGGCGAACCCCGTCAACTCGCACGTGCGGTGTCTCACGAACATACACCGATCTCCAGTGCCCGGCGGCAGGTGTCCGAAGTGCCAGAGGATCGGTTGGAGCGTTCGCAGTTCGCAGCCTCGACCGTCGCTCTTGCCCTTCGAGACCATGCTCGACGTGTCCCATCGCGAACGACGGAGTGAGGTCGGCGCCAGCTTCCTGGAGCTGATGGCCGCCATCTCGATCGTCGGCGTCGCCATGTTGGTGATGCTGCAGCAGCTCTCGATCAGCCATCGCGAGTCCGAGTCGTCGCGTGATCGCGTCTATGCCTACCAGAAGGCACTCGCCATCCTGAGCGAACTGCAAGCCGCGGTCGATCGAGGTGCGATCCGAAATGCCAATCAACTCGAGAATGCAGCAGACCTGAGTGATTCGTTCTCGCTGACCACTCTTCGCGATGAGAGCGGCGCTCTGCTGCCGCCCGACCACCCCAGTTCCGGCAATCTGTCACGCGGGAACGGCTGGCTTTGGAGTCGCCGCATCGAAGTCAGCCCGTTTCCGGGCAACCCCAAGCTGCGGCGGGTGCAGGTCTCGGTGCGCAAGGTCACCAACGAGAACGGCGGGCGCCAGACGCTGGCCGCAGTCGCGATCTTGCTGAATCTGCCCGACGAGTCCGGACCGACCACTCAGCTCTACGACGTCTATGTGCTCGCGGCGAATGCGGTGCCGTCGACCTACATGGCGCTGCCGAGTCTCCGCCAAGCCTTCGCCTCCGCTGTCGATGAGATCGCGCAACGCGCCCCGGGCTTGAAGTTTCGCCTGCACTGGATCGTCGAACTCGGCTACGGACGCGACCCTGGATACGTGCCGTATCTGAACACGGCGAACGGCGCGACCCACGCAGCACCCTACGTCTACTGGTATCCGAGCGCGTGCGATCAGGTCAGCCCCGCACTGTTCGCGCCCGAACTCTTCGGAGGTGTTGTCCGGACGGACGCTGGGATCCTCCATGGATACCACGCGACCTCGAACCCGAATCCGTTCACAGTTGCGGATCAATTCAATCACGCACACCGCCTGCCGCGAGCCCGTGCGATCTTCGAATCACAGATCGCGCTCGGTCGAGCCAAGCGGGACGAGCCGCCGCTGCAGATCCTCCTCGAGGACATGCACACGCAGCCCGAACGTTTCCGCAACGCGATCTTCGTGAATCTCCACGGTGAGGTCCTGCCATGTCCGCCGCTTCGAAACTTCGCGGATCCCGCACACGACCCGATCGCGACCCCCGGCCTGCGCGTCGTCACCCATCCGGCACGAATTCGCACCGATCGTGATCCGGACGGCGATGGCGATCACTCGGACTCGCGAGACGTCGAACTGCGGGTTCACGCCTGGCGTTCCCAGACCAGTGGGCCGTCGACGACCGAGGAGCCGATCACGCTGCGCATTTTCGGTGTCGATCTCTCGCGCAACGTCAACGCGCACGACAGCAGCTATCCGGCGACTCTCGAGATCCGCCGACTCGTCGGTGGAGTCGACCCCGCGACCGGCGCGATCGGGGCCGGAGACATCGACTACCACTCGTTCGATTCCGCGTCGGGACTGCCGCCCCGGCTCGCCGACCGAGCGTACCCATTCGAGATGGCGTACGAGGTCGGCTATGTGGACGGTTCCGAGCCGTACACCTGGATCCGATTGCACGGTACGCCGACTACGGCCCCGGCCGTCGGAACGCGGGGACTCCTCCCGATCTCTCGGCTGTAC
Source organism: Planctomycetota bacterium (assembly GCA_050181465.1). Taxonomy (GTDB): domain Bacteria; phylum Planctomycetota; class UBA1135; order UBA1135; family UBA2386; genus JACRLW01. Next base: position 61,090 of record JBFXDD010000012.1, on the reverse strand, counting down.
GGCCAGGAATACATTCCCTCGCCGGTGGCCGTCGCTCCGGCGGGAGTCGATGACTTCGTCGTCGACCTCGCGACGGAAGGGATGGGCCCCAAGAACACCGCGCGCTGGCGAATTCGGATCCCGAAGCTCGTCTTCGAGCCGAGCTTCGATGGAGTCGGTCTCGCGCGCGAGGACGGGATGCTGCGCATCGAGACCCGGATCGGCACGGCGCTCGACTCGGGCGTGATGTGGCCGACGCCGAATCGACCGTGGGCGGTGAGCGAGACCTACGCCTGGTGGGCGCAGTCGCCGCTCGCCGTGCCGCTCACCGAGCGATACCAGTTCGTAGGCGACCCAAGACACAATCCCTACGCAGATCTCTGTCGTGACGGCACCTCCTTCGCCAACGGCTACAACTGGCATTTCGACGACCTGCGCACGCCGATGGTCGACGGCACGACCGACTGGCCGTGTCTGCACGCGGAGCGGCTGCGGGACGGGTTCGACGGCGTCGTTTCCTTCGACGTGCCGCGATTCGCACAAGTCTGGCGCACGGCCATGTTGCAGAGCTCGGTCGTGCTCACCTGCTTCGGCGGACGGAGCATCGGCGCCTTCTCGATCGGCGGCGACCTCTGCTTGCCTGCGCAACCCGGTGAGTTCGCACCGCGTCAGGTCCCGGTGCACGGCGCTTTCTACGGAATCCTCGGCGGCTACGCAGCCGTCGACTCGCTGACGGCCGAGGATCTCGCAAACCCCGCGGCGCCCGGTGTGCCTGCGGCGATGGCGCGGGTGGGCGAGGTCGTGGTCACGAACGCTGCCGGCGGCTTCGTCGCCCGGCCGTGGCTCGGCGAGATCTTTCCGGATAGTGCCGCAGCACAGTGGATCTCGACCGGGAACCTGTCGACGGGTGCGAGTGCGGGCGGCTTCCATCGGCGGCCTCGACACCTTGCGGTCTTCGTCGACCCGCCGTTGGGAACGAGTCTCGACCATCCGCGTGGAGCCCGAGTCGGGCCGACCGGAGCATCGACGTTGTTGCAGTTCGGAACCTCGTACTCGACGTTTGCGCAGCGCGAGGAGCCGACCGGCTCGACGGCGTTGCCGGCCGAGTCGCTGCGCAGCTTCGTGCTCGCGGCGGGCGTGGGACTCGCCGAGCAAGTACCCGTGCGCTGGACCCACGGACTGAGCGAGACGCTGACCGAGCCGCTTCCGCATCTCCAGTGGACCGACGACTTCCCCGATCACCACTGTCAGGAACTCGAGCGTTTCGCGCGGGGACCCGCGATGCGCAGCAGTTCCGCGGTTCTGCAGATGCGTTCGATCGCCGGGGATCAGCGGGCATTCCTGAGCATCCTCGGCGAGGTCCCCGTCGGTTCACTCGAACAGCAGCGACTGCTGAGATCGGTCGCGCTGATCGGACTGCACTCGTTCTGGGTCGCCGCGCATCCGGCCTTCGACAACGGAATCGCTCCGGTACCGCGGGTCATGTTCGTCGGCCCCGAGCAGGGGGTGGCTCTGCGCGATCCCGGTTCCATCTTGCTCAAGTGGCGTGTTCTCTTCGAACGCTACGACGGCGCGCGTTACACCACCTCATATCCAGAGACGGTCAACGGTTCGGAGAGTGTGCAGCGCTACCGCATTCTGGTGTCGTCCGACGTCGGCATGACCTGGCGTGACGCGCAGACTTTGGAGTCCGTCGATCCCACCGCGCGACCGGAGCCGTCGGAGTTCGTCTTCGACTCGGGCATCGGCGACGAGAGCATCATCCTGCCGACGTCTGCGAGCACGTATCCCGCGGGGAGCTATGTGTTCCGCGTGGTCGTTCACCAGGCGGATCGTCACAGTCACATCGCTTGGCACGACCTGTTCGTGACGATCACGCGCACGGTGGTGGCACCGCCCCCGATGTCGGCGTCCATGCAAGCCGAGGGCAAGTGAGCCCATGAGATCGCGATCACGAGAAGACGGGTTCACGTTGCTCGAAGCCGCGATCGTCTTCGTCGTGGTGACCGGCTTGACCGCGATGATCACCCAGTCGCTGATCTCCTTGTCACGGAGCCAGCGGTGGTCCGAGCGCCGATCGGTAGCGCTCAACAAGGTCGAGAAGTTGGTTCAGGCGATGTCGCAAGACCTGGAGGCGGGGGTGCGGGTCTACACCGAGTCGCCGACCTCTCGTCGTCTGCTGGGGTGGCTGGATCTCGGCCCGATGGCGCCGTCGCAGTCCACGGTCCTTCCGATCGCTACCGAGCGCGGCTTCTTCGATGTCGATGCGATGGGCGTTCGCGAGACGGGCAACATGCTGCTGATCGCTCGTACTCTGCCGGCCATCGAAGTGCCGACCGGGGTCGCCGACCGTCGTGCGCGCATCGACCGCTACCAGTTCGTTCTCTACTGCCTGCATCGCGACAACGACCGCCTCGATCTCGACCGGTGGGCGAGTGCGCCGATCGCGCGCGTCGAAGACATCGCGGCGATCCCTGACGCGGTCGAGCGCGGCGCGGTCGTCGCAGGACTGCACGCGCAGGGCGTGCCGCTCGCATGGCGCAGAGACGAGCCGGTCGTCGAGAATGCGTTCTTCCACCTGCTCGCCGGTGGTCGTTCGCCTCGGATGCAGCCTCCAGCGAAGATCCCGTCGTCCGCTCACGAGCTGGTTCGCGACCCGCTCTTGCGCTCGCGATTGATGGTCGCGTCGAACGGGTCGGCGGGTAGTGATCCGGTCCCGCGCTACGCGCACGAGTTGCCCAACTACCCACACGGCTTCGAAGTGAAGATCGACGGTGATGGTACCGGGCGGCTCGTCCTGGTGCGGCTCGTCGTCGTCTCGGCGCCGGCGGTCGGCGAACGGCCGGTGCGCGCCGCCGTCGAGAGGCTCATCTCCGTGCGCGAGCCCTGAGTTCGTCGCGTCCCCGGCCTCAGTCCATCACGTTTCGCAGCGTCAAGAGGGCCATTGCGGTCGCATAGCTGCGGCCGATCTCGTGGCTGTCGAGGTAGCTACCGTCGACCTCGGCGACTCGAGCCAGAATCTCACGCATTCGTTCTTTGCCGTCGCCCGCGAGAGATTCCGGCAACCGAGCGAGGATCTCGCTCGCGTGGAACAGGCCGTGGTAGAAGAAGAACCCGGCGAGCTCGCCGTCGCTGTGGAAGTCGTTGCGGCGCACCTTCTCGATGCGCGTCAGATTCTCCCAGTAGTTGTCGAATGCGAAGCGGAGACGTTCGTCGTCGCTCTGCTTCAGTGCAAAGAGGATGCCCTCGCAGACCGGCATGCGTTCGCTCGCATCCTTCAGTGACGACTTACGCGTTCCACTGTAGCCGAACGAGCCGTCGGGGGCTCGCGCCGCGACGAGAGCCGCGATTCCGCGTGACATCATCTCGGGCGGTACGGTCGCGCCGCTTTCCTGAGCGCGCAGCAGTCCCCACATCATCGCCGCGGTGCAGAACGCATTGGCATACTCGTGGGCGAAGAAGCCCTGGGAATCCTGACGCTCCTTGGCCTCGCCGATGATCAGGTTCATCCTCTCGACCAACTTGGCGCGTTCCGCCGAGTCGACGTGACCGCTGCGACGGGCCAGATACAGCAGGCGGTAGGTGTCGGCATAGACGTCTTCGTTCTCACCGCGCGCCATGTGATCGGGGTTGAACATGTAGTCCTCGGCCCGAGCCAGAGCGCTGTCGATCCGATCGGTCGGGATACGTTCGGGGGCGACTTCACGGAACTCGAGGAGAGCCGTTGCGGCGAGTGCTGTGATCGCAATCCATGCGTTCGGGGTGATCTTCGGCGACGGCCAGTACGCGTAGCGGCTGTCCTTGAATCCGCCATCGTCCCGTTGGAGCGACAGCAGGTGCTCGATCGCGGTCGCGGCGATCTCTGCGGGGTCGGACACGACCCAATGCCGAGCGGTGTCGTTGGGAACGATCGAGTATGCGATGTCCGGCAGCCATCGCATCGTCTCGAAGCCGCAGAAGGTTCCGCCGACGGGGCGTTCGTCGTCGCCGATGAGCACGTTCGCGTGTGCACGGCGACCGAAGGGGCTGTCCGGCCAGGTCGTCGCGATCCGTTGCATCCACTCCACCGCGAGCGCTTCCTCGCCACGACGTAGCGCGGCCAGCGCCATCCAGTAATTCGCAGCCGGCGCTTGGCTACCGGCGTCGATCCACTCAGCCGGGATCTCGGTGTCCCGTCCTGCCAACAGGAGCACCCGGCTCCGTTCGGCGCTCAGCAGCGATCGATCGAGGTCGCTCGCCTCGGCCAATCGGTCCAGTGCTGCCAAAGCGGTGTCTGGTCGACGCAATCGACGCTGCAATCGCGCATTGGTGAGACCGCGCGCCGTCGAAGACTCCGGCAGCTTCGCCAGGAGCTCCGCGGCGAGCCCATAACGTCCTTCGGCGAGCGCCTGCTCGGCATCGACTGGTGCGGGCTCGGTCGAGTTGCTCGATAGGCCGGCAAGCGCAGTCCTCAAGATCTCGACGAACCAGTGAGCGTCGAAGGTTCGGATCGCTCGAATCACGTGCCGGCGCCGCCCTTCCGAGTCGAGAACGACGAGCATCGGCTCGACGCACTCCAGCGGTCGCAGGTCGAAGCGTGCCGCCAACGTCTCGTCGAGACTCACTCGCGCGGCGACGAATCGTGTTCGCACGAGGTCTACGAGATCTTGGTCCTCGAAGAGCAACTGCATTGCGTAGTTGTCGAGGATCGGTGCGCGATACATCTGCACGCCGCCCTTTGACTTCTCGACGATCCTGGGCACGTACCACAGCACCGATCGTCCGCTCTCGCTCGCCTTGGCCACGGCTTCGTCGATCAAGCCATTGCGATCGACGGGCTGTCGCAAGCGGCGTTCGGGGCGACGCCCGTCGACATGGATCTCCGGGTCGGCGATCCAGTCGATTCCGCTTCCGAGCGCGAGTGTCTCGATCGGCGAGGTCTTCCGAGGGCCGTCCTGAGCGCGGATCGGCGCGAGTGCAACGGCAGTGGCCAGACAGGTGAGGGCAAAGCGCGTGACGAGCATCGAGTCATTGTGACGGTTTCGCGGCCGAGCGCCATCGCCTCGCAATTCGTGCGGTCAGCCGCGATCATCCCGGAGTCATGCGAACCATTGCGATTCTGTCTGTCTTGTTCGCGCTGCCTGCGTGCGGCATCGGCTCCAGTGCGCCGTCGGTCAGCGATCTGAACGTGGACTTCGATTCCGCGGCCGTCGGTGAGCTGCCGATTGGCTTTCATGCCACGGAGACCAACTCCCGACGGAAGCTCGGAACTTGGGTGGTGGCCGAAGACGGTGCCGGCAAGTGCATCAGGCTCACGCAGGTCGAGAACGAGGGCGATACCTACAACCTGCTGATGAGTGACGCCGTGCTGCCGGCCGACCTGCGGATCGCGGTGCGGGTGCGGGCGGACGGAGGCGAAGAGGATCAGGGCGGCGGCGTGTTCTGGCGCGGACGTGGACCGACCGACTACTACATCACGCGCTGGAACCCGCTCGAGGACAACGTGCGGCTCTACAAGGTCGAGCGCGGCGTGCGGACTCAGTTCGCGTCGGCGAAGGTGACGGCAACTCCCGGTTGGCACGACCTCGTGGTGGAAGTGCGCGGTGGGCGAATGACGGTCGCTTTCGACGGCAAGGCCTTGCTCGATCACACCGACGCCACGTTCAGCGGGGCGGGCCACGTCGGGCTCTGGACGAAGGCGGATGCCGCTACCTCCTTCGACGACTTGGTGGTTACGGCGCTGAACTGATCGGTCCGTCGTCGCCGTGTTTCGTGGTGCTCGCGCTGGCCGACCACGCGCGCAGCACTTCCTGCGGTGCGAGCACCACCAGTTCCATGCCGTCACGCAGGATCATCTCGGCGGACGGGAATGAGCGACGCTCGCGCCCGAGGGCATCGGTCTCGATGACCACCAGCACGGTCGTGGATCGTTGAACGGGTAGATCCAGCGAGCCCAAGGATCGGTCGATCAATTCGGGCGGGACGCGCACGCGCTCGATCCTCGCGCCGGGCGGCAGTTCGAGCCAGCGCGACTCCTTCTTGCCGTCGACGCGTAGCTTCGCCCGCATGTTGCGTTGACCGAGCACCTCTTCGCTGAACGTCGCGACCACATCGCGACGAGTGATACGGCCTTCCAGGACGGGGTCCGTCCGTGAGCGAACGACCGGCAACTCATCGAGATCCGGATCGTGAAAACGATCCAGGATCGCGGCCAGCGATTCATCCCGCGTGGTGACCTCCGTGTTGGTGGTGAGGTCGGCGGCGATCACGACGGTGCCCGGAGTCGGATCGTTGATGAACGCCTTGACGTCGTGCAGAAGGACTTGCCCGAGGAGCGAGCCCTTCGCATCGACGACGTAGAGCGTGTCGTGTCGTTTGCTGCCGAAGACGTCGAGCACCTCGTCCAGCGTCGCCGTCTCGCGAACGCTGGCGGCGTCACGTCGCATGACGTCACGCACGTAGTTCGTGTGCATCGCGAGTTCTTCGAGTCCGTGGTCGACGCCGTGTCCACGTGCGCGCAGGCGCGCGGTGTAGATCGAGTCCTGGTCGATGAGGCGAGCCGTGATGCTGGCGAGGATGCTGCACAGCATCAGCGGGAGGATCAGGCCGTAGTCGCGCGTCATCTCGAACACGAGGAGGATCGCGGTGATCGGCGCGTGAGCCGTCGCCGCGCAGAGACCGGCCATGCCTACGAGTGCGAAATGCGTGTGGTGATCCCCGGGGACCAACGTGTCGGTGACTCTCGCGAACGCCGAGCCGAGCGCTGCGCCGACGACGAGGTTCGGCGTGAACACACCGCCGAGTGCCCCCGAACCGGCGGTGATCGCGGTGCTCGCGATCTTGAGGAAAGTGAGCGTGACGAGAACGAAGAGTGTCGGTTGGTGTTCGGGAGCGGCGAGTACCTGGATCGTCTCCTGACCATTGCCCCAGACTTCCGGAAACCAGATTCCGATCACGCCGACGAAGGCAGCGCCGAGCACCATGCGCAGGACCAGCGGACCGCGCAGTCGGTCGAAGAGGCGGCGGCCGAGATCGAGACACTTCCGGAACACGATCCCGCCGACTCCGCACATCGCGCCGAGCACGGCTGCGGACAACACGAGTCGCCAATCGGTCAGTTCGAGCTGACCGCCGATGCCGAGATCGTAGAGCGGGTCGTCGCTGAACGCCGCGCGTGTCACGAGAGTGGAGATCACCGATGCGACGACGATGGGGGCGAGGACGTCCATCGCGAAGTTGCCCAGCACGACCTCCATCACGAAGAGAGCGGCGGCGATGGGTGCCTTGTAGGCGCTCGCCATTCCCGCGGCGATTCCGCAACCCAGAAGCACGGTGCGCGAGCGCGGCGAGTTCGGCACGAGCCGACCCAGCACCGCGGCGATCGTGACGCCGAACTGCGAGTTCGCACCCTCCCGGCCGATGCTGCCGCCGCTCGCGATCGTGAAACCCGAGGACGCGATCTGGAACAACGAGTCCTTCACGCTCAGGTGGCCGCGTCGGGTTGCTGCCAACTCAACGGTGTCGCTGATCCCGAACGGTCCGCGGCGATTGCCGATCGCGCGGAGGCAAGCCGCGGCGAGTACCGCCCCCAGGATCGGGAACAGTACGCTCTCGTAGGGGGCGAGGCGCACGTCGACCGGTGCCCCCTTGCCCATCAGGCGCAGTTGGAGCCAATCGATTCCGAGTCGGAACGCGACGCCCAGCCATCCGCCGAAGAGGCCGATGGCGGCCGCTTGCAGATAGATCCAAGCGGAATCGAGACTGAGCCCGCGGCGCTCGGTCATCCTGAGCAGGGGAGACGGGGAAGGGATCGCTCACCGACACGGCGGGCGCAACGGCGAGAGGATTCGACCAGGAGCCGTCCCCGTCAACCGCAGACTGGCTCGGACTGTTCGCGAACGTCGGCTGCGATCGCCGCAACTCGCGCCCGTCGGCGTCGCCGCGTCGACTCCTCCCTGGCAGCTTGGCCACGGCTACGACTCGGTCGTTGCCCTACGCTGCTCCTTCCGGGGCATCGATCCGCGTCGATCCCGCGACGACGGTCACGAGGAGTCCAGGTTCGGCAACCGGCCGTCAGCGGTGCGAATGCGAGTGGTCCGGATGCAGGCACGCGTGCTGGGTCGCGCTCCGCATCTGGGAGTCCGAGCCGTCGTCGTTGCGACGGATCACCGCGTCGATTCCGTGCGTCTGTCCTTCGATCGAGTCCCCAATGGTCAGTTCGCGCGCGTTCTCGGCGGGCAAGTCGTCCTCGGCCCCGCTCTCGATCAGTCGAACCACCGGCCGGTCGATCACCAAGCCCTGCCGGACCACCAGGGCGCGCTCACCGGTCGTCAGTCTCACCCGGGTGCCGATGGGATAGATGCCGATGGTCTGGACGAAGAAGCGGAACCAGGCCGGGTCGAATCCCTTCGCCTCGCGATGCATGATCGCCAGGGCCTCCAGGGGAGTGAGTTCGCGCTTGTACGGGCGTACGGCCGTGAGCGCCTCGAACACGTCGCAGACCCGCACCAGCTTGCTCATCCCACTCGGTTCGAAGTGCAACGGCGGGCGTGGATAGCCGAGTCCCAGCGGCGCCATGTGGTGGCAGTACGCTGCCCCGATGGCGGCGGGGTCGATGCCGCGTTGTTCGAGCAAGATCTCTGCGCCGAGGCGCGGGTGCTCCGCCATCGCGGCCCACTCGGAGTCGTCGAGTCGGCCCTGCTTGAAGAGCACTTCCTGCGGCACTTGGCTCTTGCCGATGTCGTGCAACAGACCGCAGGTCCCCACGAGGAGGAGCTCGCGCTCGCTTGCCCCGGCGGCACGAGCGACTTGAAGTGCGAGCAGCGCGACGCGCACCGAGTGACCGACGGTGAACCGATCGATGTCGTCGTAGACGGCGAGAGCGAGCAGGTCGCTCGGTGAGCTGCCCATTTGCGCGACCGTTCGCTCGACGATTCCGCGTGCCTGGTCGAGGTCGAGTTCGTTGCCGCGGTGGGCGCGCACGTGGCTGGATTGAAGCACGCCGGCGAGAGCCTGATAGCGGGAGATTCCAGGGCGTGCCGCCGGCTTCGGCTTCTCGCCCGCCTGCGCGTTCGACCCGGCGCTGCCGAGAACGACTTCGATCCCACGCACCCCGCGCGCGCGCAGCACCATCTCGATCGCCTGCGGACGGAATGCATCCTTCGCCCGGTCATCGAGCAGCAGCTCGAGGAGTGCGGCGAACGCGTGCACGTCGACACCGACCGCAAAGCGAAGTGCGGACAGGCGGCGAGCGGCCGCGAGGTCGACCAGTTTGCCGCCCTGGAGAGTCGCCGCGAGCAGCTCCTGGTCGGCCCAGAGCAACCGGCGATCGCAGAACCGGATCTCGAGGGGCGAATCCGCGCCTTCGGCGATTGCGTCCCGCAGTCGTCGCACGACTACGGCAAGTTGCTGTTTGAGCTTCGGTGAGGTGGGGCCATGCAGTTCATGGCCCATCAATCCGGCCACGAACTCGGCGGCGAACTGGTCCACGCACTCGCGCAGTGCGGCTTGCGGGCTCGGGTTCGAACACTCGATCCGGTCGTCGGCCATCATCGATTCGTTCCGGGGTGACGCCGAACTTGGGCGAGAGTTCGCTGGAACTCTTCGAGAGTCTCCGGGGCGATTCCGTCGTTCGCCAAACGGTCAGGGTCGCAATGCGCGAGCAGCTCCGTCGCCGTCTCGAGCACGGCTTCGAATCTCGGCGTGCCGTCGAGCGTCGACCGCAGTTCGGCGAGGACATGCCGGCGGATCGGGAGGCTGCCGCTGAGCGAGAGGTTGAGGAGGATCCAGGCCCGCTCGTGGTCGAGCTGGTCGTCGATGTGCGGTGCGCTGATCTTGTCCTGCCGGCACAACGCGTGGACGAGTGCTCGCAGTTCATCGTCGCTGACCGCGTTGCGCGCTTCGATCGAGGGATCGGGCTTGTGCGCTCGCGGTCCGTCTTGCGGGCTGACCAGCCGGTCCGTTCGGGACATGTGGCGCAGGAAGATGTCACCCACGTCGGCCGCCAACGCGCGCTCGACGGCGGGTGACGACACCCGGAACACTCCGCTCGGCAGCGATGAAGCTCGGCGGACGCTCTCCATGCCGCGTTCCGAGTCCGGCTCGGTACGACGGCCTGGAGATGGAGTCTGGCCCGGGCCCGCAGTGGTCATCCTCGGTTTCTTCGGCACGAGCGCGGCCCCAACCTGTGAGCGAACCAAGGAGTCGGCAGGTCGGCGACCGAGGACGTCGCCCCACGGCGGCGTGCCGGCGCGGTCCTGCGGCGGTCCGCGACGCCCCCGACCAAGGCGTTTGGTCCTCGTCGACCGGGCGGGCT
>JBFXDD010000012.1:19548-50717 GCA_050181465.1 Planctomycetota bacterium | reverse complement strand
GAGCGAACCAAGGAGTCGGCAGGTCGGCGACCGAGGACGTCGCCCCACGGCGGCGTGCCGGCGCGGTCCTGCGGCGGTCCGCGACGCCCCCGACCAAGGCGTTTGGTCCTCGTCGACCGGGCGGGCTAAGGTGCCGACACCATGCGAATCGCCGTCGTCGACGCCGTTCGGACCCCGATCGGCAAGCTCAATGGAGTGTTGGCACCCGTCTCGGCAGTCGATCTCGCGGTCGCGGCCGTGTCAGGACTGCTCAGCCGCAACGCCGTGGAGCCGACCCAGGTCGACGAGCTCATTCTGGGACAGGCTCGCCAACTGGGATCTGGACCCAACCCGGCGCGACAGGCCGCGATCCGTAGCGGCATGTCGGAGACGTCGGTTGCCTGCACGATCAACAAGGCCTGCGGGAGCAGTCTCAAGGCGGTCGACCTGGCTCGCGCGGCCATCCTCCTCGACGGACGTGACCTGGTGATCGCCGCGGGTACCGAGAGCATGTCCAACATCCCCTTTCTGCTGCCGCAGATGCGACGGGGCTACCGACTCGGTCACGCCGACGTTCTCGACGGCAACTTCAAGGACGGTTTCACCTGCGGGATCCTCGGCGAGCCGATGGGCATGACCGCGGAATACCTGGCCGACGACTACCGCATCGGACGCGCGGAACAAGACGAGTTCGCATTGGAGAGCCACCGGCGGGCGGCGGCGGCGCAGGCCGCCGGCCACTTTGCCGACGAAGTCGTCCCGGTCGAAATTCCCTCGCGACAGGGTACGGTCCGCGTGACGGAGGATGAGCACGTCCGGCCCGACGTGACGCTCGCGGCCCTGGCCAAGTTGCCGCCGGTCTTCCGCCAGAAGGTCGGTACCGTGCACGCCGGCAATTCTTCGGGGGTCACCGACGGTGCCGCGGCGCTACTTCTTTGTAGCGAGGCCGAGGTGCGGCGCCGCGGTTGGAAGCCCCTGGGTTGGCTCGGTGCGAGTGCGACCGCCGGGGTTTCACCACGGATCATGGGCATCGGCCCGGTGCCGGCGACTTCGGCCCTGCTTCGCAAGACCGGCCGGACGCTCGACGACTTCGGGCTCGTCGAATGGAACGAGGCCTTCGCTGCCCAGATGCTTGCCTGCCTGCGAGATCTGCCGATCGACCGCGCCCGCCTCAACGTGAACGGCGGCGCGATCGCCCTCGGTCATCCGATCGGCGCGACCGGAGCCCGGATCGTGGCCACGCTGCTACACGCCATGCGGCGCCGCGGCGCTCACCGCGGCCTGGCGTCCTTGTGCATGAGCGGCGGCATGGGGATGGCCATCGAGTTCGAAGCCGGCGATCGTTGAGACCTCGGGACGGGTCCCGTACAAGACACGGATGCAACCGAATCGAGGATTGTCATCCCTGTCCGCCGCGGCGAGTGCCGGGCTTCGCTCGCGGCTCGCGCCGACGCTGGCCGTCGTCGCGTTCGCCCTCTCGCCGGTCACAGCGCAAGGCGAGGCGGCCGCCGAGAAGCCACCGGTCGAGGTCAAGCTGACGGCGAAGATGGGAGTTGTCCGCATCGGCAATCCCGTGGCGCTGGATCTGGTCGTGGTCGCCAACGAAGCGACGAGCGTGCCGGGCTCCCTCCTCGGCGGCATGGAACTCGAGACCTCGATCGATGGGCGCAAGTCCGCGGACGTGAACGAGCGTGTGGACAGCTCCGTCCTGTTGGCGAAGGGGACGACCATTTCACGCGTCCTGCAACTCGATCCGGCGGCCATCTGGACTGAGCCCGAGTTGCGTGAAGCGAAGCAGGTCACCGTCCGTTGGCGCGGCTTTGGTGGCACCGAGGCGATGTTGCGCGTCGTTCCCGACCAGACTTCGCTCGATCTCGCCACGCTCGACTACGAGGCGACCAAGGTGCGCCTCATCACGAGTGAGGGGGAACTCGTGATCGGATTCATGCCCGGCAAGGCTCCCAAGCACGTCGAGAACTTCGTGAAGCTCGCGCGCGACGGTTTCTACGACGGCACGCGATTCCATCGCATCCTGCGCGGCTTCATGGCCCAGGGTGGCTGCCCGAACACGAAGGTCGGCAGCCAGGGCGCACCGGGAACGGGCAGCCCCGGTTACGCCGTGCGTGCCGAGTTCAACGACACTCCGCACGTCCGCGGCATCGTCTCGATGGCGCGCGGTTCCGGCGAGGACACCGCGGGAAGCCAATTCTTCCTCATGCACGGCTCCGCCCCGCACCTCGACGGCAAGTACTCGGCCTTCGGTCGAATCGAAGAAGCGAGCCTCTTGGTGCTCGATCGCATCTGCGACACGCCGGTGCGTCCCAACAACTTCGGCGAGCCGTCGGTCCCCACCCGCGACGTGTGGTTGTGGGCAGCGATCGTCGAACCCGTCACTCGCTGAATTCACCTCGCTCTCCGCGGTTCGCTCTCATGCCCGATCCAGACATCCTCGATCTCTCGCGCGCACGCGCGCGGATCGTCACCGACCTCGGTACCTTGGTGATCGGTTTCCATGCCGATCGTGCTCCGGGCCATGTCCAGAGCTTCTGTCGATTGACTCAGGACGGCTTCTACGACGGCCTCGCGTTCCACCGCGTGGTTCGCAACTTCGTCGTGCAGGGCGGCTGCCCGAACACACGTGACGGTGCGAATGGCGTACCCGGCACCGGCGGTCCCGGGTTCCGATTGCCGGCGGAATTCAACGATCTCCCGCACGTGCGCGGGGTCGTGTCGATGGCGCGCAGCGCGGATCCCAATTCCGCCGGTAGTCAGTTCTTCATCGTTCAGGCCGATGCGCTCCCGAGCTTGGACGGCAAGTACACGGTGTTCGGCCGCGTCGTCGAAGGTCTCGACGTGCTCGATGCGATCGCCGCCGTCGACTGCGAGTTCGGACCGGGTGGCGAGCGGAGTGTGCCGAAGTCGCGCATCGGGATCCGCTCGGTCGAACTGTTCGAGGGCGAGCCGCTGGTCATGGAGGCAGTGGATTCGGCGAACGCCGACCGCCCAACGACCGCCGACTCGGCACCGGAGGAAGCATGAGCACCGTGCTCGTCGAGCGTCGCGGGCGCACCGCCGTCGTCACCGTCAATCGTCCCGACAAGCTCAACGCGCTCGATGCCGACACGATCACCGCTTTGCATGAGGCGGTGTCGGCGCAGGACGCGGATCCGACGGTCGGCGTGATCATCCTCACCGGCGCGGGTCCCAAGTCGTTCGTCGCCGGCGCGGACATCGTCGGACTCAGCAAGCAGGGCGTGCTCGACGGTCGCGACAACGCGCGCCACGGTCAGGCGCTCACTCTCGCGATCGAGCAGGCGAGGAAGCCGGTGCTCGCGGCGATCAACGGCTTCGCGCTCGGCGGCGGCCTCGAACTCGCGCTGGCGTGCGACGTGCGCTACGCGTCGACCAACGCAAAGCTCGGCCTTCCCGAAGTCGGCCTGGGAATCATCCCCGGCTACGGGGGCACCCAGCGCCTGCCCCGATTGATCGGCATGAGCAAAGCACTCGAGATGATGCTGACGGGCGACCCCATCAGCGCTGAGGAAGCGTTGCGCGTCGGCCTGGTCAGCGCGGTCTTCCCACCCGAACAGTTGATGGACGGCGTGATCGCCGTTGCCGAGCGGATCCAGAGCCGCGGGCCGACGGCAGTCGGGCTCGCCAAGCAAGCAGCTCGCCGCGGTGTCCAGCTCGGCCTCGAAGCCGGCCTCGCACTCGAGGCCGACCTATTCGGCATCATCAGTTCGACGGACGAGATGCGCGAGGGCATGCGGGCGTTCCTCGAGAAGCGCAAGCCGGACTGGAAGTGAGCTTCGCGACGGACGGCGACCGTTCGAACCGCACCCGACGACTTTGGCACGAGTCGTCCGACGACGGTCCGACGGCGCTGCTGCTCGGCGAGGGATACGGACCAGCCTTCGCCTTCACCGACGCGGTCGCAGTCCTGTCGATCGGCGTCGACGATCTGGCGCAGGCCTTCGAGCGACTCGATCGCTTTCTCGACGAGAACGTCGAGCACGCCTGCATCGGTCTTCTCGGTTACGACCTTCGTGATGCCGTCGAAGCATTGCCCCGCCGCATCGTCGACGAGTTCCCACAGCCGGCGCTGTGGGTCGCAGCGTTTCGGCGCAAGGAACCGGTCGACCGGCGTCGGTTTCAGGAGGAAGCGCTCCGTGTGCCGGCCGTCCACGCGGCGCTCGATCAGGTCGCGCTCTCGGCTCGCGAGTATCGGCAGAAGGTAGCCCGCGTCGTCGAGCACATCCGCGCAGGCGACGTGTTCCAGGCCAACCTCACGCAACCGATCGACCTGCACACGACGGCCGCGCCGCGGGCGATCTTCGCGAGGTTGTGTGCGGTCAGTCCGGCACCGTTCTCGGCGTACCTCGCGCTGGGTGAGGGCACCTTCATCCTCTCGTCGTCGCCGGAAGAGTTCCTGCTCGCCGACGGGGTCGGCGTTCGCACGCGACCGATCAAGGGCACGCGACCGCGCGGCGGGACCGCGACCGCGGATCGCGCGCTGCTGGCGGAACTTCTCGCGAGCGAGAAAGATCAGGCCGAACTCGCGATGATCGTGGACCTCTTGCGCAACGATCTGGGCAAGGTCGCCGAGCCCGGCAGCGTTCGCGTGGGGTCCTTCCCTGAGCACGCGAGTTTCGCACAGGTGCATCACCTGTTTGCGACGGTGACCGCGGTTCTGCGCCGCGGGACGTCCACCGGCGACTTGCTGCGAGCGACCTTTCCCGGTGGCAGTATCACAGGCGCACCCAAGCTGCGCAGCATGGAGATCCTCGAGTCGCTCGAAGTGCGCCGGCGCGGCGTCTATTGCGGCGCGATCGGGCGACTCGCAGCCGGCGGCCGCGCCAACCTCAACGTGGCGATCCGAACCATGGTGATGCGGGGTGGTCGGGTGCGGATCGGAGTCGGTGGGGGGGTCACGGCCGACAGCGAACCGACGGCGGAATACCTCGAGACGATCCACAAGGCGCGCGGCATGCTGGCGGCGCTCGGTGTGACCTGGCAACCGATCGTCGAGGATTCTTGATCGGGTTGTTCGAGACGATGCTCGTGCACGTGCGCGGCGCGACGCTGGTTCCGCCGCTGCTGCCGTTTCATGTCGAGCGATTGGCGCAGAGCCTTCGGATCGCCTTCGGCATTCCGTTGGAGCCAGGCGCCGTGCGCGCCGCGCTTGTCGCTGCAGACGTGCGAACGAGTTCGCCGCACATCGTTCGTCTGGAATGTCGAGTGGCAGAGGGTGTCGCAGTACTGGCCGCACGCACTCGTGAGTTGGCTCGGATCCATGAGCCCCTTCGCTTGCTGCCGTTCACGCTCACGCGAACCGACCAGCCACCAACGCCCTGGCTCAAGTCGCTGGCGCGAGAGTTCTGGGAGGACCGCGAGCGTCAAGTCGCCGACACCGATGGCGAGCCGCTGGCGATCGACACGGAGGGACTCGTGCTCGAGTCCTCCCGCGGCAACGTCCTGGCGTTCGTCGACGGTGAGTTCGTCACGCCGCCTCTCGACGGTCGAATCCTGCCGGGGATCGGTCGCGCCGCGTTGCTGCGTGGCCTGCGTGCCCGTGGGCATCGCGTCACCGAGCGTCCGCTTCACATCCGCGAACTTGCGACGGCGTGCTTGTGGTCGACGAATGCCGTGCGCGGTGCTCGCGCGGCCTCTCTCACGGATGCACTCGCAGTCGGCGACCTCTGGGTTCGCGACCTGCTCGAGGACGTGTGGCGCCGAGAAGTCTGTGGAGTTCCTCGACACTCGCGACGGATCTCGCCCGGCGAGGAGGCGGCGGGATAGTCCGGGCAAGTCGCAGGTCCAGAAGCGGAGCGGCGCTTGCCGATGGTCTGACTCATGCAAGGCAAGTCCATCGACGGAACCCGTTCTTCGGCGATCGAGGAAGAGGTCGCTCTCACCAAGGCTTACCCATGGCTGCGGCCGCAACGCGCGTCCTTGACCGCGACTGCGGAAGTGGAGCAGGGACTTGGCTACCTGCAACTCCTGGCGGCGGAGGACGATGTCGCGCTCTCACGGGCACTCGTGCAGTTCAGTTTCTGGCTCCGTCCGGAGTCGCCGCCCATCCTGCGGCGAGCGCCTTCGATCAGTGTGATCAATCGACGTCGGCGTGCAGCCCGACTCTGGATCAACGCAATCCTGGCGGGTGACCTCTCTCGCGACACCCTTCGCGCGCTGACTCACACGTGGCTCCCTCAACTCGCCGGCACGGGGCCGGAACCGCGCAAGGCGGCGGTGGTGGGGCGCCGGATGGTCGAGTTCCTCCGCGGCGCGATCACCGCGAGCGTGATGGAGTGGCCGAACGAGAACCTCCTCCGCCACGCCAAGGCGTTGCATGCACTCGATGCGGTTCTCGCCGGTCACCTGTTGGCGATTCGAGCCGTGGTGGCCACCGCGGCCCCCCTCCGCGTCTGACGCCCCTTCGCCTCGACGGCCCTGGATTTCCCAGGGCTGAGAGCTTGCAAGGCTGGCCGGGCTCGCTATCTTTCCCGGCCCTCGCAAGACGCAAGTCGCGCGGGGTAAGCTTCTTCGTGCCGCCGGCACCCTCCGAATGGTTCCGGCAGTCCGTCTGCTTTCGCGCGTACCCGTAGCTCAATTGGATAGAGCATCGGACTACGAATC
Source organism: Planctomycetota bacterium (assembly GCA_050181465.1). Lineage (GTDB taxonomy): Bacteria > Planctomycetota > UBA1135 > UBA1135 > UBA2386 > JACRLW01. The sequence goes on along the minus strand of JBFXDD010000012.1, from coordinate 44,102 downwards.
CGAAGGTTGGAGGTTCGATTCCTCCCGGGTATGACCCCTGCAGGCCCTCGTCGCGCGCGTCGCGGCGGGGGCTTTTGCGTTTCTTGGCCGCTTGTGCTTGCGCCGGACTCCGTCTCTCACGGGGTCGGTGCCCGCCGAGTCGACGCCCGTCCGGGACGAACTCTTGACGTCGCTGCGGCACACGCGCGGCTACGCTGCCGTCTCACTCGGTTCGACATGATGAACACCCGCATCCTCGGTCTGTCCTCACTCCTTCTCGGTTCCTTCTTCGCCTTGCCGTTCGGTTCGAACCCCTCGACCGTTCCGACGGAGCGGTCCGCCCTGGTGAGTCCGGACGAGACCGAACTGAGCAAGATGATGGAGGAGATCAATCGCGGATTCCGCAAGCTGCGCAAGGACCTCGACGACGAGAAGAAGAACGGCGAGTCGGTCGACCTCGTGCGTCAACTACAGGCGATCGCGGCCAAGGCTCGGCTCGAGAAACCGGCGCGCTTGTCGGAAGTCGCCGAAGACGCTCGCAAGCAGTTCGTGGTGGACTACCAGCGCACCATGATCGAGTTCTCCCACGGCCTCCTCGATCTCGAGGACGCGTTGCTCGCCGGCGAGAACGACCGGGCCAAGGAAGTGCGCGACAACCTGAACAAGGCCAAGTCCGACGCGCACAAGGCCTTCAAGCCCGAAGACAAGTGATCTGCAAGACCTCCGGTCATCGACGGAGGTCTGACCCGGATGTCTCGTGAACGTCCGCGGCGATCTCGCGACGACGTTGACGAATAAGTCGGGCTAGAGTTCAGCGCTTCGACGCGAGGTACTCGACGAGGTCGCGTAGCTCGCGCAGGCTGAGCAGATCGCCCATCGGAGGCATCGCCGATCCGCCGGACGAGCGTTCGACGATGTCCGCGGTCGCGACGCTGACTTCCTTCTCGTTCGCGTCGCGCAGGACCGTGGTCCGCGCGTCTTCGCGCACCAGCACGCCGACCATGCTCGTGCCGTCGCGCAATCGCAACGCGACCTGCGCATAGCCGGCGGCGAGCTCTGCACTCGGTGCGATCATGGAGCGCAGCAGTTGCGTTCGCTCGAGTCTCGATCCCACCTTGTCGAGCGCCGGACCCGCAGCACCTCCCGTTCCGCCGATCGCGTGACAGCGCAGGCACTGTGCGGCCGGGTGTTCGCGGAACAGCTTCTCACCGACTGCCGCGTCGCCGCCCGAACTCGCGACCCAGAAGCGTCCGAGCGGATCTTGGCTTCGAGATAGATCGCTGTCGTACGCGGCGATCGCCGCCTTGGTGAGCGGGCCGGCAGCAGCGCGTCCGGCGTCGAGGACGTCGAGCACGATCTCACCGGGCAGCACCCGTTCCCGCGCGCTCTCGACGAGTTCCGCCAGCGCTTCATCGGCCTCCGCCGTTGCGGCGCGCGAGAGAGCTTCGGCTGCACTGCGCCGTTCGGGGATGCTGCCGTCGTTCATCAGTGCTCTCAGCAAAGGGACGACCGCCGAAGGCTCGCGCTCGGCGAGAACCTCTCGCGCGACCCTGCGCATGGCCAACGGCGCCTTCGGCGAGATCGACTTGCAGATGCTCACGAGCATCTCCGGACTCGCGACGCGGCGCAGGGCTTCGAGCGCGGCACCGCGCACGGCTTCGTCACGCGCGGAGTCGGCGATCATCGATTGCAGGGATGCTTCGGTGCCCGTCGCCTTCAACTCGGTCACCGCGCGGAGCGCTGCAAGCATGACATCTTTCGGAGTCGCGGGATCCTTCGTGAGTGCCTCGAGCGTCGGTGCGAGCGCCTGCCGAGCGAAGATCCAAGACCGCTGCGGGAGCGGCCGCCACTCGCCAAGCACGCGATCCTGGCCGTTCGGCGTCAGCCACTCCGTCACGATCTCCAGCGCCTCGCTTCGCATCGCGGCCGGAGCGTCGCTCCGCTCGGCGAATCGCAGGAGCGCTCGCAGGTTCGTCGTCGTTCCGAGGATGCGATGTGCGCCCAGGATGCGACGCGTGAGCGCGGCCCCGGGCAGCGTTGGATCGTCGCTCATCGCGGCGAGTGCTTCGAGTGCGCCGCCGATCCGACGATCGTGAATCGCGCGGATGGCCTCAGCCGCGATCGACGGCTCCGGATCACGGAGGTAGATCGCGATGTCCGCCGACGCACGGCGTCTCAACATCAGCACCGTGCCGCGGCGGACGGCGACCGATGGGTCGGTTCGGTTGTAGGTGGCACGCGATTCGGCGCGGAGTTCCGCGAGCGCGACGACCGCGGCGTGTCGGATGTTGACGTCCTTGTCCGCGTTGCGTCGCAGAAGCTCGAAGAGCGCGGCGATCGCGAGCGGATCGCGTGTGCGACCCATCGCGAGCGCGGCGAAGTAGCGCACCCGCGGCGCGGGATCGCGGAGCAGTCGTTCCGCGGACTGCCTCAGGGTTTCGTTCGGCAACTCGAGCAGCGCGCGCATGGTCTGCGCACGGATCTCGTCATTCGAGTCGAGCAGGAGCTTCTCGAGTTGCGGGCCGACGCCGGGATCTCGCGTACGCCCGTAGACGCCAAGGCCGAAGATGGCGTGCACGCGCGCCAGCAAGGTGCTGCCGCGGCGAGCGACTTCGAGCATCGCGGCGGCGCCGTCGGGACCCTTGTCGACAAGGCCGAAGTGTGCGCGCGTGCGCACGCGGCGGTCGGGATGGCCGAGCAGCGTCACCAGGTCGTCGATCGATCCGGATTCCAGATTGCTCCCGAGGAGACGTGCGGTCTCCGTCGTCGCCGCGTCGCTTGCGAGATCGTCGCTCGCGAGGCGATAGACCCGACCCTTGCCGGTCTTGCCCCAACCGTTGACCCAATCGAGCACATAGAGCCCACCATCGGGACCGAAATCGCAATCGGTCGCGCAGATCCGGCCGAGCAAGGTCTCGACGCCGGTCGTGCGGAACCCGGCGCCATCGCGCTCGAGGCCGATCGACAAGATGTTGCTGTGCGGGATACTGCCGCGGAAGTCGCACCAGAACAGTCGACCTTCCTGCCCGGCTCCCAACCCGGTTCCAGGATGCATGGCGATGCCGGACGGCCCGTGACCGATGTTCGCGATCGGCGGATTGATCCATGCGGGCTGGTCGTCGAACCGCGGCTTCCACAGCAGGTCCTCGTTCCAGGCACCGCGGGTTCGCAGCCACTGGTAGCCGATGGTCCAACCGCTGTCGCCGCCTTCGACGATCTGCACGAGCCGCGCGGCGTCCCCGCCGTCGCTGTTGTTGTCGCCCGTGAACAGGTCACCGAAGTCGTCGAAGGCCAGCTCTTGTGGGTTGCGAAGTCCACGATGCACGACCTGCAGGCCGGAGCCGTCCAGTTCGCATCGAAGCACAGCACCTTCGTGCGGATACGCGTGCGTCAAGCCCTCGTGCTCGACGTGGAAACCGCGATCGCCGATGGAGAAGTAGAGTCGGCGATCGGGTCCGAGAATCGCACCGTGGAGGTCGTGACCGATGAGCGAGAAGTGGACGCCGTAGCCTTCGTGCAGGACCTTACGACGATCCGCAACCCCGTCGCCGTCGTCGTCGGTCAGTCGCCAGACGTTGGGAATGTCGGTGAACCAGACATCCTTGCCGTGCGCGAACACGCCGGCGGCGATGCCGTCCACCAGGTCGTTGAAGCCGTCTGCGAAGGTGGTGGCTCGGTCGACCTTGCCGTCTCGATCGTCGTCGATCAGGCAGCGGATGCGTTCGTGAGCGCTGCGCCAGTTGGCGAGCTCGCCGCCGAAGTGTCGGAAGATCGCTCGCCGGCGGTCCTCGACCGTGAGGCAGGCGAGATCCTCGTGCACCCAGCCGGTGTAATCGCGCATGTCGATCACGCCCTGCCGCAGTCGATGGGTCTCCACCACGTAGATGCGTCCGTCGTCGGCGATGTCGAAGGCGACCGGATTGGCGAGCATCGGTTCGGCGGCCACCAGCGAGATGGAGTAGCCCTTTGGCTTCTGCATCCCGGCGATGGCTCGTTCGCCCTCGTCAGAGGCCTTCGCGACGGGCGGTTCGAAGGCCGGCGGTCGGCCGTGCTGAGCCGAGGCGGCCGTGGCAACGATCAGCGCAGCCGCGAGGGTGAGGACTGGTGACGTTGGCTGGGACGACCTCACAGTCGGTTTCGCCGAGGCTTCGAGCTTCGGCGGGGCGAGATGACCTGCGAAACCGCTGTCGCCGGGACGACGGCAGCGCGGCGTGGTCGCCGCAGACTTCGGTAGCGAGGACACGGAGGGGTGGGTCCGCATGGGCCGAAGATCTTACGGACGGAGTGCACGATGCCGAGTCTGCGATCGGCGGTTCGTCGTTTCGTTCCACGCCCCAGTTCGGGCTGAGTCCGGGTGACCGGATCCAGCGCTTGGCGTAGCCTGTCCTGCCCCTCGTCTGCCCGGCAGCCCTCTCACCAATGATGATCGTCGCCAACGCCAAACTGCGTTCGAGTCCCCTGCTCACTCTGTTGTGCGCCCTCTTGGTGGCCGCTGGATCCTCAGCGCAGGACAAGCGCTTGCTCGGCGGGCTCGAAGCCTGGCTCGCCACCTGGCAGAAAGGCCAGATCGACATGACCAAGCCGCGGATCACCAAAGCGGCGATGGGCGTCAAACTCGGCGTCGTCGATCCCGACAAGGTTGGGGATACGACGCACAAGAAAGAACTCGCTGCGATCTGTGATGCGATCGCGGCGGCGGACTCGGTGGCGGCGGTCGAGGTTCTGCTCGAAGTCGCTGCGGTCGGCCTCGATCCGGCGCAGAAGTGGACGCTCGAACAGCGAGCCGACGCAGTGCGCGCGGTCGGGGAACTCGCCGTGGATCGACTTCGCGGCGCCGAGAGCACGAAGTCCCTGGTGGCGATCGCACAGGAAGTGGCGAAAGGGAAAGCTGTCGTGCGGCGGGCCGCCGCGCTTCGTGCGCTGGGCCGGCGCAAGGCCGAGATCGCGGTAGCACCGATCGAGACGGCGCTGCGCGACGCCGAGGTGCTGGTGCGCCGTTCGGCTGCGGAAGCGGCTCGCGAATGCGAAGAGAAGGCGCTGGTGAACGCTCTGGGCGCGGCGCTGCGGACCGAGACGAGTGCTGCGGTCATGGCGGCCGCGTCGGACGCGCTGCGTGCGATCCTCCTGCGACACAAGTCGGAGGTCGGCGACGACTTGCTCAAGCACGCGGTGGACAGCGTGCTCCACACGCTCGGCAAGGGCGACTGGCGCAGCGATCTCGCCGCAGTCGAGTTCGTCGCGATCGCGCGCAGTGCGCAGTCGGTTCCGCCGCTGATCGACGTGCTCGTGAGACAGGTGCCGCCGGAAGGGAAGGTCAAGAAGGAAGCGGAGGGGCTGCGCTCCGGCACTCTGCGTCAGCGGGCGTGGGAGGCACTGGTCTCGCTCAGCGGCGCGCGATTCCCGATGGAGGATCCGGGTGCCTGGCAGCGGTGGTGGGAGAAGGTGCGGAACGAATTCGTCGTGCCCGATCTCGATGAGAAGGGGGCAAAGGGTGACGAGACCAGCTCCGGAAGCAGCTTCTTCGGGATCCCCGTCCGCGGTAGTCGCGTGCTCTTCATCGTCGACACGTCGGGCAGCATGCTCGAGCCACTGCGTGCGGGATCGTCGCTGACGACCTCGATCCAAGGCAGTGCGAACAAGATGGAGGCGGCGCAGCGGGAGCTGAAGAACGTCGTCGACAAACTGACGCCCGATTGCGCCTTCAACATGGTGTGGTTCTCGAACGGCGCCGAGTCGTGGCAGAAGAAGATGGTCGAGGCTTCCGTGGCCAACAAGAAGAAGTTCAGCAAGGCGGTGGAGGACTTGCGCGCCGACGGTGCGACGAACCTCTGGGATGCCTTGCATCAGGGACTCGCTCTCAACTCCTTCGCCAACGGTTCACAATTCGGCGAGACCTACGACGAGGTCTTCATCCTCTCCGACGGGATGCCGACGAACGGCGAAGTCCAGGACCCGCGTGAGATGCTGTCCATCTTGCGCGAGACCAATCGATACTCTCGCGTGGCGATCAACACGGTCTACATCGCGGGTGACCCGGAGATGGAACGGCGCGCCGCGGAACGATCCGGGATGAGCGGCTCGGAGTTCATGCGGAAGCTCGCCGAGGAGAACGGCGGCAAGAGCATCACGCTGTGAGCGTGTGATCCGACCCGCGACGGCCTCGCGGGCGTTTCACTTCGGGCGACCGAGACCGGTCGCCGCGCGCGCACGCGCGGTCGTCTCGCCGATGACCGCCTCCGCGCGTCTGGCGCCGTCGCGTAGCACGTCTTCGACATAGTCCGGCTCGGCCAGCACCTGGCGACGGCGCTCACGGAACGGCGCCATGTGATCCTCGATCTTCTGCAGCAGTGCCTTCTTGGCGCGGCCGAAGCCGAAGCCGCCGGCTTCGTAATGGCTGCGAAGTTCCGCGCATTCGGCTTCGTCGGCGAACAACGTGTAGAGCTGGTACACGAGGTCCTCCTGCCAATCGAGCGGATCCTCCAGGTTCACGAGTCGCGTCTCGATGCCCATGACCTTCTTCTGTAGCGACTTGCCTTCGTCGAAGATCGGGATCGTGTTGCCCTGACTCTTGGACATCTTCGCGGCCTGTCGTCGGCCCTCCTTCGTCAGGAAGAGGATGCGGTCGAAGGCGCAGTAGAACTCGAGACCGAGCAGCCCGTCGCGGGGCGTCACGATGGTGTGTTCGCCGGGATGCTCGAGGACGACGCGCAGCGTTCGTTCGGCCACCCGCATCCCCGGGAATCGTCCAGGGTGGCGCCGATCGATGAGAGCCGCAAGTTCCTCGGTAGTCTTCAGGTCGTCGGGGCTCGCCGCGCGGGCGATCTCGTTCAACATCGCGCGAAAGGCTCGCGCGTATTGATCGGGGTCGAGGACCGAACCGTCGTCCTCACGTCGCGGGTCGATCGTGGTGACGACTTGCACGACGGTGCCCTTCTCGAAGGTCGTGCCGGGCACACGCGCTGCCGCTCCGATCTGTGCTTTCGGCAAGCGGAAGACCGGTGACGAGGGGCAGAACGCATTGTTGAACAGCGTTGCCATGTCGCGCGTCATCTCGACGTGCTGATCCTGGTCCTGGCCGACCGGCACCACATCGGCTCGAGGACCGAGGATGTCGGCCGCCATCAAGATGGGGTAGGTGAACAGCCCGACCGACGGCGTGATGCCGCGCGCGACCTTCTCCTTGTAGGAATGCGCTCGTTCGAGCAGGCCCATGCCGGTCACCGTCGCGAGGAGCCATGAGAGCTCCGTGACCGCGGGTACGTCGGACTGGCGGTAGAACACGGTGCGCTTGGGGTCGAGCCCGAAGCTGAGGTAGGTGACCGCGACGTCGAAGGACCACGTGCGCAGCGCGTCGGCGTCGCGAAGGCTCGTGAGCGCGTGGTAGTCGGCGATGAAGTAGAAGCAGTCCGCCTCGCTCTGCATGTCGATGTGGCGACGGATCGCCCCGAAGTAGTTGCCGAGGTGCAGGGCGCCGGACGGCTGGACACCGGAGAGGATGCGCGGCCGCGGGGTCATGGGAGGGGGACAGTAGCTCGCGGTGCAGGGCTAGCCCGGATTATTCGTGAACGTCGTCGCGAGATCGACGCAGGTCGATGTCCGGCAAGGAGCTGCGTCGGTCGACGACCGAAGCGTAGCTGTAGCTACGCTGCCAGGGAGGAGCCGACGTAGCGACGCCGCCGGGCGCGACTTGCAGCGATCGCAGCAGACGTTCACGAGTAGTCCGGGCTAGCGAGCGCGAACTGACGATCGTGGTACCCCGCCCGGATTGCGGACTGAGCGCGGCCGTCGCAAGATCCCCGACCGTAGGGAAGGCCGGTGCCTTCCAAAGGGTTGCCGATCCAGATGTTCGACCTTCGTCCTCTCGCGTTCTTTCTCTGCGTAGCCGGCGTGCTGGCTGCGCAAGACCCCGTCAAGACCCAGCCACCGAAGGTGGAACCAGCTCCCAAGGCGGAGCCGGCCCCGAAGGCCGAGCCCAAGGACGGCGCCCAGCCCGAGAAGGCTCGCCCCGCGGTCCTCGAACTCGGCGGCACGCTGCCGCGGCCGGTGGTGCTGCCGGACATCGACGGCAACGCGCACGCGCTGGCCGACCTCACCGACAAGATCGTCGTGGTCAATTTCTGGTCGACGACTTGCCCGATCATGCGCGGATGGGAGACCCGCCTCGCAGCCATCGTGAAGGAGTACGAAGAGCGGGACGTCGTCTTCCTGATGATCAACGCGAACGAGGGCAACGGGGAGATCGGCGATCGCGAGCCGAAGGAAGAAGGTCACAAGCCTTACCAGTCCATCCGTGATTACCTCGCGGATCGCGAGTTGCCCTACACGATCCTCGTCGATCACGGGAGCCGGGTGGCGGATCTCTTCGCGGCCCAGACGACGCCCGACATCTATGTGTTCGCGCCCAAGGGTCGGCTCGTCTATCGCGGCGCGATCGACGACGATCAGCGCGGCGACAAGGGCGAGAAGACCAAGCATCACTTGCGAACCGTGCTCGACACCCTCGTCGCGGGCAAGGAAGTGGAGCCATGGTCCACTCGCTCGGTGGGTTGTGGGATCAAGCGACCACAGGCCGAGAGCCAGCGTCGTCGGCCGCGTCGCGGCGAAGGGCGGTGAGTCGAGCAGCTCGCGGTCGCGCGGCGTTCAGCGACCCGCTGCGAGTTTCGCGATCCAGCGCTCGAGCATCAGCCATTGCTCGTGCAGGTTGTGGACCGACGAGCCGATCGGTTGCTTGAAGAAGATCGCGAGATCACCGAGCGCGCCGACCTCGCCGCGGCGATGCGCAAAGTCGCAAAGCCGCACGAGGTCGAGCACCAGCGGTGCGGCCAGAATCGCATCGCAGCCCTGCCAGGTGAACTGCAGGGACATCCGGTAACCGAGGAATCCTTCGAAGTGAATGAAGTCCCAGGCGGTCTTCTGGTCGCCGAGTGAGGGCACGTAGTCGATGCCGACGCGGCTGTAGGCCGGATAGCCGAGCACGCGTTCGAGCACCTTGTCCTTGCTCTCCACCTTGCTGGCCTTGTTCTCGGCGTCGGCGAGAACCACACCATCGCGGTCGCCGAGCATGTTGTAGCCGAGCCACGACAGCACGTTGAGGTCGCGATAGCGGAACAGCGGCGCGAGGGCCGTCTTCACCAGCGTCTCGCCGGTCTTGCCGTCGCAGCCCGCGAAGGGGATGCCGCGCGCGATGAAGCTCTGCTGCATTCCCGGCAGCAAGGTCGCGTCGGACGGCGTGAAGTGCACGAAGGGCAAGCCCAGCTCGGCCGCGGCCGCCGCGTAGATCGTCGACGGTCGCACCTTCTTCTGTTCGTCGCGGGCGAAGATGCGTTCGATGCCTGCGGGATTGGCGTGGTCCTTGTGAGGGGAGAGTTTTGGCTCGGTGGAGCACAGGTTGACACACACGCATCGCGTGAGCTTCTCGCGCCGCATGAACTCGCGGATGTCGGCGACGATCCGCTCGCGACACTCCCCGAGCGAGACTTCGCGTGTCGCCTCCTCGGCGTCGGCGAGCGCGCGAATGGTGCGACCGGCGTTGGCGGTCGTGCCGATGCGCAGTCGCTTGCCGTAGGCGCGGAGTTCGGGTGCGATCGCATCGAGCCAGCCGAGCGGTAACGAGCCGTTGGCGGCGCCGATTTCGCGGGCTGCGGCGAGCGGGTCGCCGAGCCGGATGTCGTGGCCGCCGAACACCAGGTCACTGAGCTCAGTGAGGCCCAAGCCGGCCGTGAGTGCGCTCTCGCTCAGGAGACCCCTAGACGGGGCGAGCTTTCGGACGACCGCCGCCGCACCCGCGACGACCGTCGTCGACAGTCCGCCGAGGCCGCCGAACAGCCACACGCCGAGGCGATCCCGGCGACCCGAGTCTTGCGCTCGCGGCGCGGGATTCGAGACCGTCTTGGGCTTCGGTGTCACGCGCGGACCCGCAGGACCTGACAAGACCACGCGGCACCGGCACCGAACCCGACCAGGACGAGGATCTGTCCCGGCTTCAGGTCTTGTTCTGCGGCCAGTCCGGCGAGCGCGATCGGGATCGACGCGCTCGAAGTATTGCCCTTGTCGGTGATGTCGATCACGACTCGCGCGGGGTCGACTTCGAGGCTCTGGGCGACCGCTTCGATGATGCGGCTGTTCGCCTGGTGCGGGACGACCCAGTCGATGTCGGCGGTCGTCAGGCCGAGCGCGCGCAGGGCATTGTGCGTGGACTCGACCATCTGCCGCACGGCCGTCTTGAACACCTCGCGGCCGCGCACCTGCAGGAAGTGGCGGCGACCCGCGACCGTGGCCTCATTGGCGGGCTCGCGAGAGCCGCCCGCGGGGATCTCGATCATCTCGGCCAGGGAGCCGTCCGCGCCGTTCTCGGTGTAGAGCAGTTCGAAGCGACCCTCGCGTGACAGCACCGCCGCGCCGGCGCCGTCCCCGAAGAGGATGCAGGACGCTCGGTCGGTGTAGTCCATGAAACGGGTCATCGCCTCGCTCGAGATCACCAAAGCGTTGCGATGCAGTCCCGAGTTCACCATCGCGCCGGCGATGCTCACGCCGTAGCCGAAGCCGGAGCACGCGACCGAGATGTCGAAGGCCGGCACGTTCACCAGACCGAGCTTCTTGTGGACGATGCAGGCCGTCGACGGGCAGAGCATGTCGGGCGTGACAGTCGTCACGACGAGCAGGTCGACATCGCTCACCGCGAGCCCGGCGTCGGCGAGGGCGGCGCGCCCAGCGGCGACTGCCATGTCGCTGGTGACCCAGTCGTCCGGGATCACGCGGCGGCTCTTGATGCCGGTGCGCTGGGTGATCCACTCGTCGGTGGTATCGACCAGCTTCTCGAGGTCGGCGTTGGTGAGCTGCTGCTCCGGGACGTAGCGACCGACCCCGCGGATCGCGCAGAGCGCGGGACGGGCTGCCGCGGGGGGTGGCGGGGGGGTTGGGGTCACGAGCGGCGCGGAGGAGGGGCGGGGATGATCGGAGCGGGGGAAGCCAGATTCAACCCGAGGAGATCCTGATCGAGGGAATGTTGCTGGCTCTCGGGCGCCCGCCCGCTCGCCGTGCCGGCCCGGAGCCTCCGCCCCGGAAGCGGTGCCGCAGATTCGCCGTCGGGCATCGCGAATTCGCTCCGCCCGGCAGTGGTCCGCGCCGCCGACCGGCCTGCCACCGCCAAGGGCCAGCCACATTCTCCCGACCAGTATCGGCTTGGTCGGTCATTCTTGCGACGTAGTCTCAGTATTGGTAGCTTAGGCTCATTCATGAGACTCGATCGCAACAACCTGCCCGCCGTCCTCTTCCCCGTCGTCCTCTCGCTCGCCTTCCTCTCTCTCGCCGATCGCCCTCACGCGCAGGCACCGAGTGAGGCCGCGTTCGCCGGTCGGCCGCCGTTGCCGGCTGCTCTCGAACGACCTGCGCTGCTACCGCGCGCGATCGCGAGCTTCGGGGCAGCTCGGGTCGGTCGATGGCTCTACGTCTTCGGCGGGCACATCGGTCGCGCCCATGCACACAGCCGCGAGAACGTGGTGGGCGACTTCCTTCGCCTCGACCTGAGCGCGACAGGCCGCTTCGAGTCGCTGCCGTCGGGACCAGCACTCCAAGGCACCGCGCTGGTCGCAGATTCTCGAGGTCGCCTCTACCGAGTCGGCGGGGTGACGGCCACGAACGCCGCGGACGAGGACGCAACCATGACCTCGACGTCCAGCGTGGCCCGCTTCGACCCGGCGGTCGGCGCATGGATGGAGTCGACGCCGCTCCCAGCACCGCGGTCCTCGCACGACGCGATCGTGCACGAAGATCGACTCTACGTGGTCGGCGGCTGGCACCTCGCTGGCGGCGAGCACGGCACCTGGCACTCCACCGCGCTCGTCGCCGATCTTCGCGAGGAGCCGCCGGTGTGGCGAGATTTGCCGCCGCTCGGCGAGAACCGGCGGGCGCTGGCACTGGCAATCCACGCGGGCAGGTTGATCGCGCTCGGCGGGATGGACGAGGACGGCCCGGTGTCCGGCGTGCGCGCGCTCGACATCTCGAGCGGCACTTGGAGCGACTTGCCGGAACTCCCCGGCATGGCGTTCGGCACCGCCGCGATCGCGATGAACGGCGAGCTGTACGCGACCGTGATGGACGGCCGACTGCTTCGACTGACCGCCGACCGCGGCTGGCAAGCGGCGAGCACGCTGCACACGCCGCGCTTCTTCCATCGCCTCGCTCCCGGCGTCCGCGACGGCACCGTTCTCGCGATCGGTGGTGCGTCGCGCAGCGGACACCTACGTACGCTCGAGGCGGTCGAGGTCACTCGGTCGCAGCCGCGGCCAACGATCCACGAGTACCGGTTGGCGAGCCCGACCGGGATCGACTCGCGCCAAGCGGTCGTGAAGTGCGGCGACGAACTGTGGGCCTTCGGCGGCAACCGGGGTGGCGACGGCGATCGCTTCTCGACGGCCCGCTTCGCCGACGACATCTGGTCCATCGACCTTCTGACGATGACCGCAGCCGTGCGCGGCCACTTGCCGGTGCGTGCGCAATCGATGGCGGCCATCGTCGCCGGTACGCGCGTCGTGCTCGCCGGCGGCATCGGCGTGCGCGACGACCACGGCGTCGGCAGTCTCGACTGCGTGTTGTCGCTCGCCCCGACCCAGCCACAGGCGGTTGCGTGCGGTTCGCGACTGCCCATGCCGCGGACCCAAGCCGAACTCGTCGCGCACGGCGGCAAGCTCTATCTCGTCGGCGGCGTCGACTTCACACCCGACGAAGAGGGCGGCAACGTCGCCGGCGATGCGCGAGAGCTGCTCGTGCTCGATCCGTCGGCGGCGGATGCCCGGTTTCAGCCGTCAGGCATCCACCTGCCACGGCCGCGGCGCTCGATGGCCGCCGCGGTGCTCGGCGACCGGCTGTACCTGATCGGCGGCCTGGGCGACGGCTTCGCGCATGCCGGGCCCTGCGACGTCTTCGACTTCGCGACCGGCGAATGGTCGGAGTTCCTCGCGCCCACCGCCTGGGTCTCGGCGCAGGCTGCCGTCGTCGCTGGCAAGATCTACCTGGCTTGCGGCGGGACCATGACCGGACAGCGCTTCCGCGCCGATCCCGCGCTCGTCGAGTTCTCGCCCGAAGGCGGCTTTCGGACGATCGTCGCCGAACTGCCGTTCGCAGTGCGCCACGTGCACTTGCTCGAGCACCGCGGCCGCTTGTTGTTCTACACGCCGCTGGACGCCGACTCCGGAGGGGCAGTCGTGCGCCTCGTGACGCTGCCCTGAGCGATTCGATGGTCGGATTCCTGCGTCCGAGTTTTCCTGCGGCGCGAACTCGCCGCCGCGCGCATCATCCAGTGCAGGAATGCAGGATCCTCCCGCTGATCCCTCCGCGACCGCTGCAAGTCAGCGTCGTGCCGCCCTCGACCAACTCGCAATCGACCGCGATTCGCGACCGCTCGCCGGTCGACGTCGCCGGCTCCCCGGGTGGCTGAAGTTCCTCGTGCTCCTCGCGCTCCTCGTGGGCGGTGTCATGACCTTCTCTCGGCTGACTGCGGCCCGCACCGTCAAGACCGCGACCGTGCTGCGGCTATCGCCGATCCGCGAGGCCGAGATCACGACGGCCAACGGCTACGTTCGAGCTCGAACTCGCGCTTCCGTCGCGAGCGCGACGCAGGGAAGACTGCTCGCGGTGAACGTCGAAGAAGGGCAAGTCGTCGCCGCCGGCCATCTCCTCGCTGTCGTCGATCACGATGAAGCCGATGCCTGGATCACGCAGGTCGAGGCGCGGCTCGAAGCGCAACGGCGTGAGGCTGCGCGCGCCGATGCCGCAATCGATGAAGCGGGTGCCGCGGTCCGCAGCGTCGAGGCGGTCGTGGCGGAGCGTGCGGCAGCGCGCGATGCCGCAGCCGCGCGATTGGCGCAGGCGAGCGCGGAGTTCGATCGAGTCGCGAACCTGGTCGGTCGCGAGATCCGCAGTGAGGCCGATCTCGATCGCGCGAGACAAGCGCGGGATGTCGCCGACGCCGATCTCCGCGCCGCCGAATCGGCCGTCGGCAGCGCCCGCACCGAAGTCGACCGCGCGAAGGCGGCGATGGCTTCGGCGAGCTACGGGCGTGATGCAGCGAACGCGCGCGTGGCCGTCGAGGCTGCAGAGCTGGAGCGCGCAAAGGTCACGCAGGACGAAGCCTTCCTCCGCGCGCCGTTCGCGGGCGTGGTGCTGCGCCGCGACGCCGAGCCCGGCGAAGTAGTGTCGCCGGCGAATACCGGCGGATCCGGCAGCAAGACCGCGGTGGTCACGCTCGCAGACTTCTCGACGCTCGAAGTGGAGGTCGACGTCTACGAGCGCGACATCGGTCGCATCGAGGTGGGTTCACCTTGCAAGGTGGTGCTCGACGCGTGGCAGGATCGTCCGCTCGAAGCGAGCGTCCGTCTCGTGCGACCGACGGCCGATCGCGCACGATCGACGATCCAGGTGTACGTCGCGTTCAAGAAGGTCCCCGAGTTCGCGCGACCGGAGATGGTCGCTCGCGTGACATTCTTCGCGAAGGACACCGCGGTGCTGACGTCGGATCGCATCTTCGCGCCGACCGCGGCGATCGTGAACCGCGGCGATCGCCGCGGTTGTTTCGTCCTCCGCGGCGAGACTGTCGCATTCGTTCCGGCCGAGTTCGGTTCGAGCGAGGCCGACCGCACCGAAGTGTTGACCGGATTGCGCGGCGGCGACGTCGTCGTCATCGAACCCGCCGCAGATCTCGCCGACGGCGAGCGCGTGGTGGTCCAATCGGAGTGAAACGGACGTGCCCGACGATCCACTGATTCGGATTCGCTCGCTCTCGAAGTCCTTCGAGCGCGGCGATCAGGTCGTGAATGTGCTCGATGACTTGTCGATGGACATCGCGCGCGGCAGCTTCGTCGCGCTCATGGGGCCGTCCGGCTCGGGCAAGACCACGTTGCTCAACCTGATCGGTGGGCTCGATCGGCCGGATCGCGGTGTGATCGAAGTCGACGGTATCGACATCGTGCCGCTGGACGTCGACGCCCTCGCCGCATGGCGCGCGGCAGCTGTCGGCTTCATCTTCCAGCTCTACAATCTGTTGCCGGTATTGCGGGCCATCGAGAACGTCGAATTGCCGCTGACTCTCTTCGGCCTCTCCCGACGCGAGCGACGCCGCCGCGCGACCGTCGCCCTCGAGTTGGTCGGACTCGGTCACCGTCTGGACCACTATCCGCGAGAACTCTCCGGCGGCCAGGAACAACGCGTCGCGATCGCGCGCGCGCTCGTCACCGACCCGACCTTCCTGCTCGCCGACGAGCCGACGGGCGACCTCGATCCGAGCAACAGCACCGAGATCCTCGATCTGCTTCAACAGCTCAATCGCGAGCACGGCAAGACGATCGTCATGGTGACCCATTCTCGCGAAGCTGCCGATCGTGCGAGTCGCCTCGTGCATCTAGAGCTTGGGCGTATCGCCGTGGGCGGGGTCTGATGGTGCCGCTCCGACTGATCTTCGCACACGCGCGAGCTCAGCCGCTGCGCTGGTCGCTCACCGGCGGCAGCGTCGCGCTCGCGATCTTCTTGTTCTGCACTCTGGAGACCGTGGTCACCAGCTTGCAGTTGCTCGTGTCGGGAACGAGCGGGAATCGCCTGATCGCGTCCTCGGCAGTCAGTCTGTTCCAGTCCTTGCCGCTCAGCGGCATCGAGCGCATCAGAGCGGCCCGCATCCCCGGTGTCCGCAACATCGGTCATTGGACCTGGTTCGACGGCGTGTACGTCGATCCCAAAGAGTTCTTCCCGCGCTTCGCGGTCGACGTGCCGATGCTTCGCGCTCAGTACGGCGATCGGTCGCCGCGCGGTGCCGAGTATCAACTCGATCCGGCGGTATGGGATCGCTTCACGGATGAACGCGCATCCTGCATCGTCGGGCGCGGCCTCGCCGACCGGTACGGCTTCGCGGTCGGAGACTCGCTCGTCATCGAGGGCACGATCTACCCAGGGACCTGGCGCTTCACGATCGCCGGGATCTACACCTCGACGAATCCGACCTACGACGAGGAGACGATGTTCTTTCACTGGAACTACCTGAACGAGGAGCTCGGGCGCTTCGATCTCGTCGGGACCTTCTCCATCGACCTCGAGGACGACGCGGACGGCGCTCAGGTCTGTGCTGCGGTGGACGATCTCTTCCGCAATTCCAGCAACCGCACGCTCACGCAGTCCGAGGCGGCGTTCCAGGCCCAGTTCCTCTCGATGTGGGGCAACGTCGGACTCCTGTTCTCCTTCATCGGCGGTGCGGTGATCTTCGCGACCGCAGTGATCGCCCTGAACACGATGCTTCTGTCCGTGCGTGAGCGCGTGAAAGAAGTCGGTGTTCTCCAGACGCTCGGCTTCACGCGTGCGAGTGTTCGCAACCTGTATCTGGCAGAAGCGATCGTGCTGTGTCTAGGTGGGGCGCTCGCCGGCATCCTGCTCGCCAAGCTCGCGTGGCACGGTCAGCCGATTCGGCTCGCGACCGTGATCTTCCCGACCTTCGGGGTGTCGAACACCACGGTACTCCATGCGGTTCTCATCGGCACGGGGCTCGCACTCATCGCCGGTATCGCGCCCGCGATCGCGGCATCGCGCTGGACCATCGTTCGATCGCTTCGAGAAGGCTGATGGAGATCCCGTTCGGCTACCACCTTCGCAGCGCTTTCGTTCGCCGCGGCGCCACCATGCTGACGCTGACCGCGATTGCCTTCGCCGTGGCCGTCTTGGTGATGGTGCTGGCTCTGGCCAACGGCTTCGAGTCGGCCCTGGCCGGGACCGGCAGCGATCGGAACGTGATCCTCATGCGCGACGGTGCCACCTCGGAAGGCGTCTCCGGAATGTCGCGTGATTCCGCGCGCATCCTGCGCACCGCAGACTTCGTGCTGCGAACCGACGACGGCGAGCCACTGGCGCAGCCGGAGATCTACGCCGCGTTCAACGTCGAGCGCAACGACGGCGGGCGCACCAACATCCCCGTGCGCGGCACCGGGCCTCTGGGCTTGCGGATCCGTGATTCGGCCCGAATCGCTGAAGGGCGCATGTTCGTGCCCGGCCGCTACGAGCTGGTGGCTGGTTCCGGTCTGCGTGGACAGTTGCCCGGACTGAGTGTCGGCAGTTCGGTGATGCTCTCCGGGTACGAGTGGGAGGTCGTCGGTGTCCTCGACTGTGATGGGCAGGCCTACGACTCCGAGTTGTGGATCGACGTCGAGATCTTCTTGCGGGTCCTCGACCGGCCGGGCTTCTCCACGATGATCGTCAAGTTGGCCGACTCGGGGCGAATCGACGCGATCAACGCGGCTCTCGCAGCCGATCCGCGACTGACCGTCGCCGGCAAAGGGGAGCGTCAGTACTTCCGCGAGCAGGCCGGTGCGCTGGCGATCGTGATGAAGGTGCTGGCATGGTTTCTCGCCGCGATCATGGGCATCGGCGCAATCTTCGGCGCAACCAACACGCTGCTGGCCTCGGTCTCCATGCGCACCCGCGAGATCGGCACGTTGCTCGCGGTCGGCTTCCGTCCCCGCGCGGTCTTTCTCGGGTTCCTGTTCGAGTCCGTCCTGCTGGCTCTGGTCGGCGGTGCTGCGGGGGTCGCGCTCGGCTGGCAGTGCAATGGACTCGCGACCGGAACGACCAACTGGACGACGTTCACCGAGCAGCGCTTCGCATTCCGCGTGAGCGGCGAGGTCGTGCTGCAAGCGATGATCCTCGCTCTGCTCATCGGCATGATCGGCGGCGCGCTCCCCGCGCGACGCGCGGCGCGACTGCCGCCGTCGAGTGCGCTCCGCGCGCTGTGACGCCTCTCACTCGACGCGACGACGGATCGCCTGGGATCGATTCGGGACGGGCCAGGCGCGTCGGAAGCATCGTCGACCGCCGCGTGTCGGCAGCCATGGCGTCGTGGATGACCCCATGGTGCGGTCCATTCGAGTCCGCCGTCGACTTCGTCTGAGTCTGGGATCCGACAGCCTTGCTCAGGGGTGGCGCCGAGGCCACCTCCCGGTGGAGGCCACGGCGGCGTCTGGCCGATCCAGGAGCAGAATCGCCTTGGGTCAGTTCCTCCGCATCACACTCGAAGCCCGCCTCGATTGGGTAGTTCTCGGACTCCTCGCCTGGCTGGCGACATGGAACCGTCTGCGCGCGGCGCGAGCCCGCACCGGAAAGGTGGTGCGGCGGCCGTGCTTGTGGGCCGTCGTCGCGATCCTCGTCGGCCTCGGCGGCTTCCTCGCCGAACAGTTCGGCAACTGGGAGAAGCGGCGACTGCAAACGATGATGGAGGGCTATGCGCCGCTCTATGCGGCGGAATTCACTCGGCTCGGCCATGAGCGCGTTGGGCCGGCGACTTCGCCCGACGATCCGACGTACCTGGCACTGATCGACGCGCAGAAGCGTTGGCTGGCACTCAACCCTGCGGTCCACGACATCTACACTTTCCGGCGAAGCGCCGATGGGCGGGCGCTGCTGATCGTCGACTCCGAGACCGACTACGACGCCGACGGCGTCTACCGCGGTGGGCGGGAAGCGCGGACGCGGATCGGTCAGGAGTACGACGTCGACGACGTCATGTCCGCCTCGCTGGATGCAGCACTTGCAGGCATGACCGATTTCGACGACCAGCCCTATGCCGACGAGTGGGGCGTCTGGGTCTCCTGCCTGACGCCGATCTACGACGCGGATGGTTCGATCGGAGCGGCACTCGGGGTCGACTTCGATGCACAAGAGTGGATCGCGGCGGTGCTGTTCCACCGCGCGTTCGCGCTGGCGGCCTTCGCCATACTGATCGGAATGGCGATCGCCGCCTGCCTGTCGGTGGAACTCGCGCAGGCTCGCGTGGCCGAGAAAATGCTCGCCGAGCGCAACGAGATCTTGGAGCGGTCGAATCGCGAACTCGCGAACGCCAACGAACGCGCGCTGGCCGGGGCTCGGGCCAAGGGGCAGTTCCTCGCCAACATGAGTCATGAGATTCGGACGCCGATGACCGCGATCCTCGGGCTCACCGAACTTCTCGAAGATCATCAGACCTCCGCGCAGGAACGCACGGACTGCTTGCGCACGATCCGCAGCAGCGGCGATCACCTGTTGTCGCTCATCGACGACATTCTCGATTTCTCGAAGCTCGAGGCCGGCCGGCTCCGAATTCGTGTGGAGCCGACCTCTCCGTGGACCGTCTTGTCCGAGGCTGCGCTGCTCCTGCGCGACCGCGCCGACGCCAAGCGGCTCGAGTTCGTGGTGCAGCGCACCGATGGACTACCCGAGACGATCCAGTCCGACCCCGTGCGGCTGCGGCAGATCGTGCTCAACTTGGTGAGCAACGCGATCAAGTTCACGGATCATGGAACAGTCCGAATCGTGGTCAAGCCCGCCATGCTGGAGCGCCATGGCGACGCGATCGCCGTGGAGGTCACGGATACCGGCATCGGCATCGACGACGTGGCGCGGCAGCGACTGTTCGAACCGTTCGAACAGGGCAATGCGACGTTGACCCGCAACGCCGGGGGCACAGGGCTCGGCCTCAGCATCACTCGCCGCATCGTGGAACTCATGGGAGGCCGGATCGAAGCGTCGAGCGAGGTTGGAGTCGGTAGCTGCTTCGTTGCCGTCATTCCCGTGCAGTGTTCGGCGCAAGTGACGCCGCCGTCGGGCGAAGACGGCACTTCCGGCATCTTCCGGGCGTATGAACGACCGCTTGCAACCCGGGCTGCGAGCCAGGCGGCGCAAAGCGATCGAAGTGCGGTCGGATCATCCGCACCCGCGACGACCTCGCTCCAGACCAAGGTCGAGTGCGACCCACCTGGCCCCTCGTTGGATGCGCTGAGCGTACTGTTGGTGGAGGACACCCCCGACACTCGTCGGGTCATGGAGTTCAAGCTCCGCAAGGCCGGCGTGCAGGTGGTCCTGGCCGAGAACGGTGCCGAGGCGGTCGCGACCATGGAGCGTGCGGATGCGCCACCGATCGACCTCATCCTGATGGACATGCAGATGCCGGTGCTCGACGGCTATGCGGCCACGCGAGAGCTGCGCCGGTTGGGGCATCGTCAACGCATCGTCGCGGTGACTGCGCACACGCAGATCGGTGATCGTGAGCGGTGCCTCGCCGCTGGTTGCGATGACTACATGACCAAGCCGGTTCGGCAGGACGTCCTGCTGGCCGCCCTCACTGCGGCGCGCGAGCACCGCACGTCCGCTCCGACTCACACCTGAACCACCTGGTCGTGCGGCTGCTGCGTTGTGCGGACGGCGTCGTCCGCTACGCTCGCGAACCTTGTCCTCACGCCGTAAGCAGAGCTCCGGGTCCGCCCCGCCCGAGGCGAAACGCCATCCATTGGACGCGATCTTTCGCCCCCGCGCGGTCGCCGTGATCGGGGCCAGCCGGAGAGAAGGCGCCATCGGCCGACAAGTCTGCTCCAACATTCTCGCCGGACAGTTCACCGGCCCGCTCTACCCGGTGAATCGCAGCGCCGAAGTGGTGCTGTCGATGCCGACCTGGGACTCCATCGCGAAGGTTCCGGGTCCGGTCGATCTCGCGGTGCTGTGTGTTCCGGCGGTGGAGGTCCCCAAAGTGGCCGAGCAGTGCGGCAAGCGCGGAGTCGGCGGGCTGGTCGTCATCACCGCCGGCTTCAAGGAGGTCGGCGGTGAGGGCATCGCGCGCGAGGCGGAGTTGATGCGCATCGCCAAGCGCTACGGCATGCGCGTGATCGGTCCCAATTGCATGGGGATCATCAACACGGACCCCAAGTGGTCGATCGATGCATCGTTCGCCGCGACGCGCACACCGCCGGGCGCGGTTGCGATGGTCTCGCAATCCGGCGCCCTGGGGGAAGCCATCCTTTCGGATGCGGCCAATGCTGGCCTCGGGGTCGCGGCCTTCGCATCCATCGGCAACCGCGCGGACGTCACCGCTGCGGATCTCATCGAATACTGGGAGCACGACGAGCGGGTGCGGGTGATCTTGCTCTACGCCGAGAGCCTGGGTGACCCCGCGCACTTCGTCGAGGTTGCGCGGCGCGTGGGACGTCGAAAGCCGATCCTCGCCGTCAAGGCTGGACGCAGCGCCGCGGGTGCGCTTGCCGCGGGGTCGCACACCGGCAGCGTCGCCGGTGCGGACGTGGCGGTCGACACGTTGTTTCGTCAATGCGGAGTGCTCCGCGTCGAGTCCTTCCGGGAGATGTTCGCGTTGGCGGCAGCACTGCTGCACCAGCCGCTTCCGCGCGGGGACCGTATGGCCGTCGTCACCAACGCCGGCGGTCCGGGGATCCTCGCCACGGATGCACTGGACGCGGCCGGACTGCGGATGGCCGAACTGTCGAGCAAGACCGCGACCGGGCTGCGCGCGGTGTTGCCGCCGGAGGCTTCCATCGCGAACCCGGTCGACCTCATCGCCTCGGCTGACGCACCGCGTTACCAGAAGGCGCTTCGGGTGATCGCGCGCGATCGGGACGTCGACGGTCTGCTCGTGCTGTTCGTCTCGCCGGTGATGATCGATGCCGCGGCCGTCGCCGAAGCGATCGTGGCCGAGACCAAGACGGATCGTCCGGTGTTGGCCTGCGTGATGGGACGACAACGCGGTCCCGAAGCTCTGGACATCCTGCGCAAGAACGGAATCCCGGTGTTCCGCTACCCCGAGGATGCCGCGCGCACGATGCGCATGCTGGTTGCGCGATCGCGCATGTTGCTCCGGGAGTCGGCGCCGCGCCCCGAGTTCGCGGTCGACAAGCGCTCGGTCGCCAAGGTGCTGCGCGAAGCGTCCGACGGCTGGCTCGATGCTCCACGCGTGGAGCGGGTGTTGGCGGCGTACGGGATCCCGCTGGCACGCAGTCGGCGGGTGAACTCGCCCGGCGATGCCGTCGCCGCTGCGCACGAGTTCGGGTTCCCGGTCGTTCTCAAAGCCGAGGGCCCGGGACTCCTGCACAAGACCGAACACCGCGCGGTCCGCACGGGGCTCCGCGACGGCGACGCGGTGTTCGAGGCCGCGCGCGATCTCACGCAGCGGCTGGGCCGGCGCTTCGCGCCCTTGACCTTGGTCGTGCAGGAGACGGCACCGGGTCATCGCGAAGTTCTGCTCGGGATGACGCGAGATCCGCGCTACGGGCCGCTGTTCGCCGCCGGTCTCGGCGGCACGCGCGTCGAGGTGCTTCGTGACATCGCGTTCCGCATCGCGCCGATGGATGCGCGCGATCCGGTCGAGATGTTCGCGTCGCTCAAGGGTGCGCCGCTGCTCGGCGAATTCCGCGGTGAACCCGCGGCCGACGTCGCTGCGGCGATCGACGCGCTGTTGCGGATCCAACAACTCGTGCTCGATCATCCGACCGTGCAGGAGATCGAGATGAATCCGTTCATTCTCGACGCAACCGGCGATGGACGCAGCAGTCGCTCCCTCGCGGTCGATGCACGCATGCGAGTGGGGGCCATCGAATGAGTGACGCCACACCGAGGTTCTCTCTGATCGTTCCGATCTACGACGAGCGCGACAACATCGATGCGCTCCTCGACGAGATCGCCGAAGTGCTCGCGCCGGTAGCGCCGTTCGAAGTCGTGCTCGTCGACGACAAGAGCAAGGATGACAGCGTCGAGCGAATCCTCGCCTGGAAGCGCAAACACGGTGCCGACTGGCTGCGGCTCTTGTGCATGCAGAAGAACGGTGGCCAGAGCGCGGCAGTGCTCGCCGGCGCCATGCATTCGCGTGCGCCGTTCGTGATGACGATGGACGGCGACCGACAGAACGATCCGCGTGACCTCGTGACCATGCTCGGGATCCTCGAGCGCAAGGAGGCCGACGGGGTGACTGGGATACGCAAGAATCGACGCGACACCTTCGTACGCAGGATGTCGTCGAAGATCGGCAACGGCGTTCGCAACTGGTTGACCGGAGATCGAGTCGCTGACTCGGGTTGCGGCATCAAGGGCTACCGCCGCGATCTGTTCCTGATGGTGCCTCGCTTCAACGGCATGCACCGCTTCATGGCGACGCTCGTGCGCTACTGCGGCGGCAAGGTGCAGGAGGTCGCGGTGAACCACCGACCGCGGGTCGCGGGCAAGGCCAAGTACGGCATCGGCAATCGAGCGTTGCGTGGCCTGCGGGATTG
Organism: Planctomycetota bacterium; assembly: GCA_050181465.1. Classification (GTDB taxonomy): domain Bacteria; phylum Planctomycetota; class UBA1135; order UBA1135; family UBA2386; genus JACRLW01. Next base: position 21,075 of record JBFXDD010000012.1, on the reverse strand, counting down.
TTTCGCCATGCGTTGGTTCCGCCAGCGCATCCTGGTCTTCGCTGCCGACGAACGGCGCGCCTGAAGATGCGGATCCTCGTCGCACGGCTGTCGGCGATGGGGGACGTCGTGCACGGAATCCCGGCCGTCCGCGCCTTGTGCGATGCGCTCCCGTCGTCGCAGGTGTTCTGGGTCGTGCAACGGGAGTTCATTCCCTTGCTCGAACATGCGGGACTTCCGCTGACGGGGATCCTCCCCTTCGATCGCCGCGGCGGCCCGCTCGCCTACTGGCGGTGCATGCGCGCGGTACGCCGCCTCGGCGTCCAAGTCGCGCTCGACCTCCAGGGCAACTGGAAGAGTGCGGGACTCTGTCGTGCGAGCGGTGCCGTACGTCGCCTCGGCATTCGAGCCGAACTGCGACGTGAGTCCTCGAGCGCGGTGTTGCTCTCCGAGCAGATCCCGTCGCGCGGCGATTCCAGGCACCCTGCGGATGTTGCCTGGGCGCTCGTGAATGCCGTGGCGCCGTCGGCGACGGGGACGTCCGCACCCTGCTTGCATGCGACGGCGCCAGCGATGGCTGCGGAGTCGGCGGCGGTCCGTGCTCTCGGCATCGAGCCGACGCGCCCGTTCACGGTGATCGTGCTGGGGCATTCGGCGGATCCGCGCTCGCTGCGGCCCTCGAGTGTGCTTGCTGCGGCCGCGCACGGAGGCGGCCAGGTCCTCGGCCTGCTCGGGCCCGCCGACGGCGCGGTTGGCGACCGCATGAGCCTACCGGTGCTGCAACACGGCCGCGGTGAACTGTCGCGGCTCGTTGCACTGGGCGCGATCGTGGCCGAGGCGCGCGGTCACGTCGTCGGTCCCGACAAGGGTGCCACGCATGTGCTCGGCGCTGCCGGTGCGACGGTGTGGATGGTGCATGGGCCGACGGATCCGGCGAGAACGACCGCCCGCAGTGCGATCGTGATCCAGCGTGACCAGCCGCCTGCGTGCATGCCTTGCGATCGGCGCGAGTGTCATCACCCGATGGGCCCCGTCTGTATGGAACTGGACGAGCGGGTGTTCGAGCGAGCGATTCGCGACTGCACCGGACCCCGGCAGGCGCCTGGCGACGACTCTCCCTAGCCCGGACGAATCGTGAACGTCGACGCGAGATCGGCGCAGGTCGATGCCCGGCAAGGATCTGCGTCGGTCGACGACCGAAGCGTAGCCGCAGCTACGCTGCCAGGGAGGAGCCGACGCAGCGACGCGGCCGGGCGCGAGTTGCGGCGATCGCAGCAGGCGTGCACGAATCGTTCGGGTTAGCCCGAACGAATCGTGAGCGTCGTCGCGAGGTCGCGGCAGGTCGATGCCCGGCAAGGATCTGCGTCGGTCGACGACCGAAGCGTAGCCGCAGCTACGCTGCCAGGGAGGAGCCGACGCAGCGACGCGGCCGGGCGCGAGTTGCGGCGATCGCAGCAGGCGTGCACGAATCGTTCGGGCTAAGCTCCCGCTCTGCTCTCATGCTCGAGACCTTCGCCAATCCTGCGGCACGGCCCTATCAAATTCGCT
>JBFXDD010000012.1:14319-19448 GCA_050181465.1 Planctomycetota bacterium | reverse complement strand
CGACGCGGCCGGGCGCGAGTTGCGGCGATCGCAGCAGGCGTGCACGAATCGTTCGGGCTAAGCTCCCGCTCTGCTCTCATGCTCGAGACCTTCGCCAATCCTGCGGCACGGCCCTATCAAATTCGCTTCGAGTGTCCGGAGTTCACGTGCGTGTGCCCGAAGACCGGTCAGCCGGACTTCGCCACGATCCGGATCCGCTACTTCCCGCGCGACCTGTGCGTCGAGTTGAAGTCGCTGAAGCTCTATCTGTGGAGCTATCGGGAGGTCGGCGCCTTCCACGAGGCGGTCACCAACAAGATCCTGGACGACCTGGTCAAGGTCACCGATCCGCTCTTCATGGAAGTGGAAGGCGACTTCATGGTTCGCGGCGGGATCCACACGGTCGTCGTCGTTCGGCACGGCGAGCAGCCCTCGTGGTGAAGTTCGAGAGCCGGTCGGGCGCGATTGGCCCCATGCGAGGCGATGCGTCGACTTCGGGTATCCACGGCGGTCGTCTGGTGGAGGAGCGAGTCGCGTGATCTTCGCGTCGATCCTGTTCCTCTTCGGGTTCCTGCCGCTGTTCCTGGTCGGCTACTACGCGCTGCCGTTCGTGCGCGCGCGCAACCTGTGGATCACGCTGGCGAGCTTCTTGTTCTACGCGTGGTCGATCCCGAAGTATGCGCCGCTGATGTTGGTCAGCACGCTGATCGACTACTTCGCCGCGCGACGGATCGGTGCGGCCGAGGCGCCGCGGACGCGGCGTTGGTGGCTCGTCCTCTCGGTGGTCACGAACTTGGGGCTGCTGGGTTGGTACAAGTATGCCAATCTCGGGGTCGACATCTTGCGTGATGCCTTCGGCGCCGAGCTGTCGAGTTGGGAGCGCATCGTCCTGCCGGTCGGCATCTCGTTCTACACGTTCCAATCGATGAGCTACACGATCGACGTGTACCGCAGGGAGGTGCAGCCGGTGCGGAACCTGCTCGATCTCCTCTGTTACGTGTCGATGTTCCCGCAACTCGTCGCGGGACCGATCGTGCGCTACGTCGACGTGCGTGATCGAATGTTCGACCGACCGCTCGCGATCGCACCGTTTGCGCGCGGCATCGTCTACTTCCTGATCGGCTTCGCGAAGAAGGTCCTGATCGCCGACAACGCGGCCTTGCTCGCCGACGCGGTGTTCGAGCGATCCACCGTGGGCTTCCTCGACGGCTGGGTCGGAGCACTCGGCTATACGACCCAGATCTACTTCGACTTCTCGGGCTACTCCGACATGGCGATCGGGCTCGGGTTGATGATCGGTTTCCGCTTCCCGCCGAACTTCCTGTCGCCCTATCGCTCCGAGTCGATCACCGAGTTCTGGCGACGATGGCACGTCAGCCTATCGAGCTGGTTGCGCGACTACCTCTACGTGTCGCTCGGCGGCAATCGGTGCGGCACGCTGCGGACCTACGTGAATCTCGCGCTGACCATGCTGCTCGGCGGACTGTGGCACGGCGCGGCCTACAACTTCGTCGCATGGGGGGCCTGGCAAGGCGGTTGGCTCGTGATCGAACGTGCGGTGGGCAAGCGAGCGCTCTGGAGCTTCCTTCCGCATCCGCTGCGAATCGTGTGCGCGATGGTCGTGGTCGTCTTCGGCTGGGTGCTCTTCCGCGTCAAGACGATGGGAGCCGCCGTCGTGATGACCAAGGGAATGATCGGCGTCGCGGGGTTGGGCAGCGTTCCGCAACCGAGTCACTATGCCCTCGAGGCCCATGTCGCCCTGGTGCTCGGTCTCCTGCTGGCGTGGTTCGCGCCGCGCACCGAGTCGATCGCCGCTCGCTTTGCGCTGCGTGACGTGCTCTTCGCGATCGTCGTGGGCTTGCTCGCACTCGGTCAGCTCGCGACACGGACCCATTCACCGTTCATCTACTTCCAGTTCTGATTCCCGCGGCCGCGACCGACTTCCCCGATCCTCCTCTCGACCATGCAACTGCACGTCGCCACCGACCCGTTCCAGCCGATCGCGCGGCTCCGCGCCTGGCTCCTGACGGCCGGCTTCTGTGCGGCGCTCGCCGTCGGTCCCTGCCTCTGGTTCCTGGGCGACCGGATCAAGACTCCGTCGACGCCCGCCCCGCCGGCACCGCTGACCATGAAGAGCCTGTCGAAGGCGTACTTCCAGGACGGTCAGTTCACGAAGGACCTCGATCGGTACCTGGTGGAGAGTTCGCCGGTCACGGACACCGTTCGCACGGTGTTCAGCGAGTTCCTGTTGAGCATCGGTCGGTTGCAACCGCCGAATCTGGTGCGAGGCAAGGCCGGCTACTACTTCCTTCGAAGTGCGATCGATTCCGCACCGCTCTCCCAAGCGCTCGCGACGGAGCGAGTCGATCTGCTCCAGCGCCTCGCGGAGCGCGCCAAGAAGGCCGGCGTGAAGGTCGTCTGCGTCGTCGTGCCGGACAAGGCGAACACGATGGCGGACATGCTCCCGCCGAACCTGGAGCGATTGCCCGAGCGACGTGCGGTGTATGCCGACGCGATGGCGACTCTGCGCTCGGTCGGCTTCGAAGTCCCCGACTTCGATGCCTTCGCGCGCCGCTGCCGCATCGATCGACCCGGTGAAGCGCTCTACACGAGGTTGGAGACCCACTGGACGATGGAGTTCGCGTTCCGCTGTGCGGAGCACGTGCTCCATCGGCTCACGGAGCTCGGTGAGTGGTCGCTCGACCGCGGTCGGCCGATCGAGCCGAGTCCGACGATGATGGTCGACTTCCGTGGCGATCTCGTCGGCTCACTGCACCTGTCCGATCACGGCTTCTACGTGCGCGATCTCCGCGAGAACCGGCGCATGGCCTTCGCTTCCGCTCCTGGTGCCGAAGGCAAGATCGACTTCCAGGCGCCGATGCAGCCGAACGCGGAGTTCGCTCTCGCCGGCGACAGCTTCGCGACGGCGCTCGGCCCGGCCCTCGTCGGGCACCTCGGAACCGCGGTCGACTTCGTCGGCGTCATGCCCGGCAAGGGGCCCGTGGTGGGCTTCGTCGATGTCCTGCGCCGCATCGAAGCATCCGAGTCGAAGGCTCGCGTGGTGGTCTGGGGGATGGTCGAGCGGTCGTGGACCGAAGACTGGTGGCGCCGCTCGGTGTTGGCGAAGCTTCGCTAGCCCGAACTATTCGTGAACGTCTGCTGCGATCGCCGCAAGTCGCGCCCCGCTGCGTCGCTACGTCGGCTCCTCCCTGGCAGCGTAGCTACAGCTACGCTTCGGTCGTCGACCGTCGTAGCTCCTTCCTGGGCATCGACCTGTGTCGATCTCGCGACGACGTCCACGAATAGTCCGGGCTAGGCAACCGGACGTCGGCGTTGCGTGCCGAAGTTCGTCAGGGGCAGAACCGAAGGCTCCTGGCGGTTCAGGGTCGGCGTCGAATCTCCGCGCTCCCGACTGTGTCGGTTCGGTTCGCGTCGCGGATGAGTCGCACGACGACGACGACGACATCGGGCCACGCCTCGACCGGTGTCTCGCCAGCTTCATGGTCGTCGCGCGGCGACCAGCGCGAGGTCTCCTCGATCTCTGCGCTGGAGGCCAGTCGCTTGCCGCCTCGCGCAGGATCGGCGGTGTACACGGTGACGAGGAACCGTTCGCCGAAGCGTGGCTTGTGGTCCCAGGTCAGCACGTCGAAGGGATCGCCGACTCCTTCGGCGCGGATCGTGGTCTCGCCCTCGTTCCCGAGGTACTGGTTGGGGTCGACCGTACGCGGGCGATCGCGCGGCCAACCCACGATCACGCCGATGGCGAGGATCGCGGCGGTCGCGAGCCAGGGTGCGAGGCGGCGCCACGCCGAGTGCCGGTTCGCTGCGACGCTCCGCTCGAGTTCCGTGAGCGCCAGCCTTCGATGGCGGTCGTTCGCCTGCCATTGCGGCGGTTCCGACCGGACGCTCGCGAGGATCTCCTGCTCGATGGCACCCAGGTCGGCGAGTTCCTCGCTCAGAGCATCGAACTCTTCGAACTCGACGCGAAGAGACGGATCCTCCGCGAAGGCTCGGGCCGCGATCGGGCCGTTCGGATCGATGTCGCCGGCGATGAGCTGCGCCAGCAGTTCGTCGCGTGGGTTGGGTGGACTGTTCATGCCTGCTTCCTCCGAATTCCGGTGACCTCCATCAGCCATGCCTTGATGCGCTTCATCCCGCGGTAGTGGCGCGCCTTGACGGTGCTCGACGGCACGTGAAAGCGATCGGCGATCTCGCGGAAGGTGAGCCCCTCGAAGTACTTCAGCCGCAAGATGTCGGCTTCGATCCCGCCCAGCCGCTCGAGCGCGCCGTGGAGGACCTCGAATCGCTCGCTGGGCGACGTCTCCGTCGGGGCGACCACATCGTCCGCCTCGAGTTCCGATCCGCTGCGCATCCATCGCTTGCGGCGACGCAGCGCGTTCATCAGTTCGAGCCGCGCGATGCGATACAGCCAGGCATCGAACTGCCCGGTGCCTGCATAGGTGCCGAGCTTCTCGATCACGATCACGATCACGTCCGAGGTGAGATCCTCGAGGTCTTCGGGGGACAGGCGCCGGCCGAACCGAGCGTTCAGCGCCGCCAGGATCCTGGGGATACAGGCGAGGCGTTCGGTGACGCGGTCCATGTCGTCCCGATCACCGCCCAGGGCGGCGCCCACGAGTTTCAGGTCTTCGGCCGGCGAGGGTTCGATGCGTTCCATCGGGCGCAGCCGGGCGGGAGAAGAGCCGATCCGGGACGGTCGTCCGGCAACGTGCGTCGGATGGACGCGGAGCATAGCTCTGGAACTCGAGATCCGTTCCCATGGCATGTTCGCACTCAGGTCGAGGGGCAGTTCGGTCACTGGCGGCGGCGAAGAGCGGTGGCAGCCGGGCACGACCCGGTGATCCCGTCGTGTTTCTCGACCCCGGTTCGGTCGCAGAAAATTCGCCCGTCGCCGTCGACGAATGCCCCTGCGGCAGGACCTCGCGCCGCCGCGCCCTGGCCCGGGCTAGCTCGGATTACTCGTGAACGTCGTCGCGAGATCGACGCAGCTCGATGTCCGGCAAGGAGCTGGGTCGGTCGACGACCGAAGCGTAGCTGTAGCTACGCTGCCAGGGAGGAGCCGACGCAGTGACGCCGCCGGGCGCGAGTTGCGGCGATCGCAGCAGACGTTCACGAGTAATCCGGGCTAG
>JBFXDD010000012.1:0-14219 GCA_050181465.1 Planctomycetota bacterium | reverse complement strand
AGGAGCTGGGTCGGTCGACGACCGAAGCGTAGCTGTAGCTACGCTGCCAGGGAGGAGCCGACGCAGTGACGCCGCCGGGCGCGAGTTGCGGCGATCGCAGCAGACGTTCACGAGTAATCCGGGCTAGCCCTGATTATTCGTGAACGTCGTCGCGAGATCGACGCAGGTCGATGTCCGGCAAGGAGCTGGGTCGGTCGACGACCGAAGCGTAGCTGTAGCTACGCTGCCAGGGAGGAGCCGACGCAGTGACGCCGCCGGGCGCGAGTTGCGGCGATCGCAGCAGACGTTCACGAGTAATCCGGGCTAGTGCGCTGCCAAGTCCGTCGCCACCTTGCGGATGGCGGCGGCGAGCGCGTCGAGCCCGTCGGTGAGTGCTGCCGGACCGGGCTGCAGGATGATGGAGGAGTCGACTTCGACGATCGCGCCGCGTGCCACCGCGCTCAGGCCACCGAACCCTGGGCGTGACGCGATCGCGTCCGCTCGCACCTTCTTGCCGCACCACGACGCGAGAATGAGATCGGGCGCTGCCGCGACGATCTCGCCGGCATCGCGCAGGATTCGGTCCTTCGCGAGCGGCAAGCTGCGTTCGGGAAACACGTCATGACCGCCGGCGATGCGCACCAGCTCCGCGACCCACCCGATCGCGGTGATCATCGGGTCGTCCCACTCTTCGAAGTAGACCCGTGGACGAAGCGGTAGCGACTGCGCCGCGCGTTCCACCGCTGCAAGGTGCGCGGCCAAGGACTCGGCGTAGCGGTCTGCGCGCTCGGCAGCGCCGACCATCGCGCCCAGTCGACGCACGTAGCCGAGGATGCCGGCCACCGTGCGATGGTTGCTGATCCACACCTCGATGCCCGCGCGGATGAGATCCCGTGCAATCTCGGCCTGGAGGTCGGAGAAGCCGATCACGAGATCGGGCCGCAGCGCGAGGATCGCCGGGACGTCTGCCGAAGTGAACGCGCTGACTTTGGGCTTCTCGCGGCGAGCTCTCGCAGGGCGCACCGTGAATCCAGAGATCCCGACGATGCGATGCTCCTCCCCGAGCGCGTAGAGGACCTCCGTGGGCTCCTCGGTCAAACAGACGATGCGTTCGGGGAGCATGGTCCGACTCAAGCGGGCCGATCACGGCAGCGGATGCGCCGTGCAGAGCTCGGCGATCACGCCGCGATGTCGAGCCGGGTCCTCACCGCGGACGATCGCGACCAGGACTTCGGCGATGGCGTCGAACGCGGCGGGCCCCATCTTGCGGGTGGTCGCCGCCGCCGTGCCGATGCGGATGCCGGACGTCACTCGCGGTGACCGTGGATCGTTCGGCACCATGTTCTTGTTCACCGCGAGGGCGGCGACCTTGCAGCGTTCCTCCACGTCGGCGCCGGACAGTGCCTCCGCCCGGAGATCGACGACGACCATGTGGCTGTCGGTGCCGCCGGTCACGACCGCCAACCCGCGGGCGAGCAAGCGATCGGCCAGATGGCGAGCGTTGGCGACCACTTCGGCGGCATAGCTGCGGAACTGCGGCGACAGCACTTCGCCGAAAGCCACGGCTTTGGCGGCGATCGAGTGCATGAGCGGTCCGCCCTGGGCGCCGGGGAACACCCCGGAGTCGATCTTCTTGGCGAGATCGGCCCGACAGAGCACCATGCCGCCGCGCGGGCCGCGCAGTGTCTTGTGGGTCGTCATGGTGATCACGTCGGCGAATCCGACCGGCGACGGAAACGCGCCGCCGGCGACCAACCCGGCGGGGTGAGCGATGTCGGCCATCAGCATGGCGCCGACGCCGCGGGCGATTCCGGCCAGAGTCGCCCAATCGATCGTGCGCGGGTAGCTGGACGCGCCGGCGATCAGGACGGCCGGCCGATGCTGCTTCGCCAGATCGGCGATCGCGTCGTAGTCGAGGCGTCCGCTGGCCGGGTCGATGCCGTACTGCACCGCTTCGAAGAGGCGGCCGGTGGCGCTCGCCTTGTGGCCGTGCGTGAGGTGCCCGCCGTCCTTCAGGGCCATGCCGAGGATCTTGCCTTTGGCACCGACCAGTGCCTCGAGGACGGCCAAGTTCGCCGTCGATCCCGAGTGCGGCTGCACGTTTGCGTGCTCCGCGCCGAAGATCTTCCGCGCGCGCTCGATCGCCAAGGACTCGACGGCGTCGGCGACCTCGCAGCCGCCGTAGTAGCGGGCCGCCGGATACCCCTCGGCGTACTTGTCGGTGAGGCGCGACGCCAGCGCTTGTCGAACCGCCGTCGAACAGTGGTTCTCGCTCGCGATCAGGGTGAGCGTTCCGCTCTGGCGGCCGTCTTCCGCGTCGAGCAACTCCGCCAGCGCGGAATCGGTCTGGCGGATCGTGGAGAAGGGGTCGGAGGGCGCGCGCGAGGTCACCGGTTCAGACTAGCCACCTCGGCGGAGTTTTGGAAAAACGGGCGATGCTCTGCCGCAGCGTCCGTGTCGTTGCTTGAATGTCCGGCTCGCCCGGCGGTGCGCCCGGCGATCCCGACCGAGGTCACCACCCTTGAGCAAGAAAAACGAGTTCCGAAGTTGGACCACGCGTGACAGCGCCGAGCTCTACCAGGTCCACAACTGGGGTAGCGGCTACTTCTCGGTTCGGGCCGACGGGCAGTTGGCGGTTCATCCGGGTGGGCCCGGGACCGCGGAGGTCGGGCTGCTCGATCTGGTGCGAGATCTCGAGAAGCGCGGATACGACCTGCCGGTGTTGCTCCGATTCTCCGACATTCTGCGGCACCGCGTGCAAGCTCTGTCGGGCAACTTCGCCGAGGCGATCGCCAACTACGGCTACAAGGGTCGCTATCGCCCGGTCTACCCGATCAAGGTGAATCAGCAGCGCGACGTGGTGGAGGAGCTCGTCCACTTCGGCCGCGATCACTGTCTCGGTCTCGAAGCAGGCAGCAAACCGGAGGTGCTCGTGGCGCTCGCGCACATGGACAATCCGGAGGCCTTGATCGTCTGCAACGGCTACAAGGACATCGGTTACGTCGAGACGGTGATGCTGGCGCAGAAGCTCGGGCGCCATGCGATCATCGTCATCGATCGTTTCGATGAGCTCGAGACGATCATCAAGGTCAGTCGTCGCTTCGAAGTGCGCCCGCACATCGGCGTTCGCGCGCGGCTCGCGGCGAAGGGAGCCGGCAAGTGGGTCGAATCGTCCGGCGATCGTTCGAAGTTCGGACTCACTTCGGCGGAGCTGGTCTCCGTCGTCGATCGGCTTCGAGCGGAGGACATGCTCGATTGCCTCGAGTTGCTGCACTTCCACATCGGTTCGCAGATCACGGCGATCCGCTCGGTGAAGGATGCGCTCCGCGAGGCCAGCCGCATCTACGTCGAATTGCACGCCTTGGGCGCGGGGATGAGCCTGCTGGACATCGGTGGCGGCCTCGCGGTCGACTACGACGGCAGCAAGACCAACTGGCACTCCTCATCCGACTACACCTTGCAGGAATACGCCAACGACGTCGTGAGCGCGGTGCAGGAAGCGTGTGACCAGAAGGGCATCCCGCACCCGGACATCGTCAGCGAGTCCGGCCGAGCCCTGGTCGCCCATCACGCGTTGTTGGTCTTCGACGTGCTCGGCCAGACGTCGCTGCCGGTCGAGACGCCGAGCGATGCCGCCGGTCAGCATTCGAGTCCGCCCATCCGCGCCCTGTTCGATACCTGGCGATCGGTGAGCAAGAAGAACTTCGGCGAGTGCTGGCACGACGCGCTGCAGCACAAGGAGGAAGCGCTCTCGCTGTTCAGCCTGGGTTACCTCGACCTCGAAGGGCGTGCACTCGCCGAGCGGCTGTTCTGGGCAGTGTGTCTCAAGATCCGCAAGATCGTGCGGGAGCTCGATTACGTGCCCGAAGACTTCGAGAGCATCGAGCGCGTGCTCGCGGACACGTTCTATTGCAACTTCTCGGTGTTCCAATCGATTCCGGACCACTGGGCGGTCAAGCAGTTGTTCCCGTTGATGCCGATCCATCGCCTGGAGGAAGAGCCGCGCCGCCGAGGAGTACTGTGTGACCTCACCTGCGACAGCGACGGCAAGGTCGACGAGTTCATCGATCTGCACGACACCAAGCGAGTGCTCGAGTTGCATGAGCCGAAGCCGAACGAGCCCTACTACGTCGGGGCCTTCCTCGTCGGCGCCTATCAGGAGATTCTCGGTGACCTGCACAACCTGTTCGGAGACACGCACGCGATCCACGTCTCTCTGAACGAGGGCCTCGGATACGAGATCGAGCGCGTCGTGGAAGGTGACTCGATCACCGAGGTGCTCAGCTATGTGCAATACGGCCGTGAAGACCTCATGCGGCGCGTGCGCCGAGCCGGTGAGAACGCGGTGCGCAGCAAGACCCTCAAGCTCGAAGAGCTCGCACTGTTGATGCGTCGCTACGACGAGGCGCTCGCCGGCTACACCTATCTATCGCGTGATGACGTGCCGCAGGCTGCGCAGCCCGAAGGTGCTGATCTGGGCGAGGCGGTCGGGGGCTGACTCCGACTCTCTTCGCTGTGCTCGAACTGTGAATTTTCCATGAACACTGCCGTCTTCGTCGATTTCGAGAATCTCTACAAGACCATCCGGGAGCGCGGTGAAGTCAGTGAGCTGAAAGTGCGCGACACCGCTCTGGCGGTACTGCAGGGGGTGGTTTCCAAACTGCGGGAATCGGGGCATGCGATGTTGATGGGGCGCAGCTACGCCGCCTTCGACAGCTATCCGGGTTCGGAGGTTGCGCATGAGCTCGCGCTCCTGGGGCTCGATCCCCAGTATGTGCTCGTGGGGCATTCCGGCCGTGACTCCGCCGACGTACAGCTCACCTTCGATGTGGCCCGCGTGTTGTTTCGACGGAGCGACATCGGCCTCATCGTCGTCGTCTCGGGTGACCGCGATTTCCTGCCGCTGGCGCGTCAGGTGATCGAGGAGGGTCGCGAACTGCGGCTGGTCTCGATCTTCGATGCCACGAGTGGCGACCTGCGCGCCAGGGTCGGCGAAGACCGCTTCCAGGATGCGATGGAGTTGGCGCGCGAGCACGGTGCTGCGCTCGAGCAGGAAGAGCGAGTACGAGAGCCGCGTCCGGTCGAGGACGAATTCGAGCGCGCGACCGCTTCGGATCTCCGGCGAGAGCCGCCGAGTGATCGGGCGGCGACCCGATCGGCGATCGAACCGACGAAGTCGGCTCCGGTCCCGCGAGACCGGCAGCCGAGCGCGGTGGTGGTCGGGCGCATTCCCGTCACTTGGGCCAACGAGGTCGCACCGCGTTCACACCAAGAGCAACTCGAAGAGTGCCTGGATCTGATGATCCGTTCCCTGTTGCGACACGGCAGCAAGGAGGTGTGGCTCTCGCCGTTTCTCAAGGGCCCCATGAGCCAGCACTTCGCTCACGTCGTTCATCCCGAGCGTCGTGCGATGATCAACGAACTGCGCGACCTAGGTGTGTTGCGCATCGAGGAGCGCGAGAACCTGTACGCCGACCATCCCTACTCGGTGATCGTGCTCGACGATGAGCATGCGATGGTGCGGTCGGCCTGGGCGCGGGTGCGACAGGGTGGATCGGAGACCGCCCTCGAATCCACCGACGGATACTGACCGAGAATCAGGCGCTCACTTCAGGCGGCGCCACAGGTCGAACAGCATCCCGCTGGAGCGTCGCAGCCACGCTTCCAGGTCCTTGCCCAGCTTCTCACGAGTCGTAGCTCGCGTTCGCTTCGCGATGATCTTCGCATAGGCCCGCGCCGCAGCTTCGTCGTCTTCGATCTCGCACTCCGCTTCGAGTTCCGGGATCGCCGTAGGCTCTGCAAGCGGAAGCTCCTGGGCGATGACGCGGTGGACGGTCGACAGATCGAAACGGCCCTCGAATCCAGGGTGGTAGACGCCGTGGTAGATCAGGCTTCCGAGTTCGAGGAGCGGCGCTTGGAGCAGTTGTCGCAGCCCCGGCTTTGCCGACTTGTCCAGGTCGAGGAGCGCGCGCAGCCGCTCGTCGTGACCGTTGCCGTAGACGATCACGGTTCCGGCATCGGCCAACTCCTTCACCAGCTTCTCGAGGATCTCAGGTCGCGGATCTTCCGCGTTCGCACTCACCACGCTGTTGCAGGCCACATAGCCCGTCGCGCCCAGTCGATGCACCGCCCAGCCGAAGGGGATCTTCAACCACGGTCGCGTGTTCGCCAATCTCGGCATCGGGTCGAGGTGCCAGCCGATGTGCAGGAACGACAGCGGCCAATCGACATCACGAAGCTCCTCGGCGACGAAGGGCTCGGCGATGAGGCCGTTGCTCTGCACGGCGCGCACCACTCGGCGCTGGAGCAAGGTCAACCCGGGTTGCCGGGCATCGATCTCGGCGATCGACTCGATCGCATGCTCATGCATCCGGCGCTCCTGCATCGGCGTGAGCTGCGGCAGCTCGACCAGCGGGTGCGCCTTCCCTTCGCCGACGCACTGCGAGAGATACGGGCACGGCAGCGGGTTCTTGCACCAAGTTCCGGTGGGTAGGTCGAGCGTGCTCGCGTCCTCGAGTACTGCGCTGAAGGACTCGACCTGCTCTTGCACGCGGGGCAGGATCTTGCGCGCGCGGCGAGTGACGTCGGCGCTGCGGAAGAGCTTCTGCGGCGGGTGCTCGCCGCTGCCGGTATAGACGTAGCGCGGATCCAAGTGCAGGATCGAAGCGCTCTTCACCGCGTAGCCCGCGGCCTCGATGGCGCGGATCTGCATCGCGACGTCTTGCACGTGTCGCGGCTTGACCGAGGTCCCCGCCTTGACCTCGAACAGGTCGACTTCGCCCTTGTTCTGGACCAGCAGGATGTCGACGCGGACTTCGACACCGCCGCTGCGGAACGCGCCGTGGAACAGCACCCCAGGCTTCCCCATCGAGAGGAAGGCCTCGGTCTTTCGCAGCGCGTCGTCGAACTCCGCCTCACCGAGCTCGATGCCCTTCGGGAATGCCTGACTCGAGAGCGTGACGAGTTCTTTCCCCAGCTCCAGCAACTCCTGCTGGTACTCGCTGAGGGAAGGCTTCTTCTTGCTCTCGTGATGTTCGAGATACAGGCGCTTCGAGCACTGCATCCCGGCTTCGAACAGAGGCTTGGTGATCGCGGCGGGTTCGGCCGCGCGGCGTGAGGATCGTTTCAAGGGTCGTGGCGACTGCCAGGCTCGGGCCCGCGATCGCGGGTCGACGGCAGTTGGTGTTCCGGTGGACGTCCCCGCAGGAAGGCGCGCAGCACGAACAGCACCACCACGACGATGCCGCCGAACACTGCCGCCTGAATCAGGGCGTCGGACAGTTCTTTCCGTGGTCGCGGCGGTCGAGCGAAGGTCAAGCTCGCCACCATCCGACGCAACCGCGGTTCGATGTCCTGCCACTCATTCTCCCATGCCCGGAAGCTGAGGATCAACAGCTTCCCGGAGCTCACCGTACAAACGTCGAGCGAGCGGAAGGAGGAACTGCCGGCGGCATCGAGACCGCGAACTTCGAGCAGGAACGCGGGGTGAGCGTCCGCTCCGACCGTGGTTTTCTCGGCGCGATCGATCACACGGTGCTCCCCGCGCTCGGTGCGGCCCTGGTCGTAGGGTCGCCGTAGTTCGGCGAGCAGGGTGTCGTCGAGATCGCGCTCTCCGTCGAAGATGGCCACGACGAGCATCCCGCCGCCAACGCCCTCGCGCAGCCAGCGCCGGACGTCACCGAAGACCGTCAATTCGCGGCTGGAGAAGACGCCGGGCGGGGTGTCGAAGGGAAGGCCGCGGACATCGGGCACGTCGGCCGGGCTCAGCGCGTCCCAGGCGGTCGGCAACTCGACGGCCCACACGCCCTCGATGCGCTTTCGTACCTCTTCCTGACCGGCTGCCGCCGAGACCAGTCCGGCGACGGCTAGGAGTGCGGAGAGCGGCCATGCGCGCATCGCCGGATCATGGCGCGAGGGTCGCGCGTTCGCCACGCGAGGCACCGGCTTGTGCGGTCTCGCGTTCCGCGGGTGAGGTCGGGTTCGCTGCCCGAGCCAAGCGGAACCAGAACACTGAGCCGGTGCCGTTCTCGCTCGGGCGATAGCCGATCGTGCCGCCCATCGCTTCGACCAGCGCCTTGCTCACGTGCAGCCCGATACCCGCACCCGACGCATTCGACGACGCGGGGTCGTGCACACGGCTGAATCTCTGGAAGAGGTGCTTCGCGGCTTCGCTGTTGACGCCGATGCCTCGGTCTGCGACTTCGATGGTCAGGCTTCGCGAGTCCGCGATGGTGCGAACGACCACCGGGGAGTGCGGCGGCGAGTACTTCAGCGCGTTGCTGACGAGGTTGAAGAAGACCTGCAGCACGCGCGACGGATCCGCGGAAACGGCCACATCCTCGTGACCGCTGGTTTGGATCTCCAGACTCGAACCCCGCGCTGCTGCGGTGGGACCGAGCACTCGCATCGCCTCCTCGATCAACTCCTTCACGAAGCAATCGCGGAGTTCGATTCGCAGCTTGCCCGACTCGACTGCCGCGCGATCGACGAGATCGTTGAGGAGGATGAGCATGTGCTGACCAGAGACGCGGGCCTGGTCGAGGAACTGCCGCTGCTCCTCGGGTGTCGTCGCGTAGCCGTCGCGCAGCATTTCGATCGACGCCAGCACCGAGGTCAGCGGTGTCCGAAGTTCGTGAGCGGTGTTCGCGATGTGGGAGTCGAGACGGAGTGCGGACTGTGTCGCGTCCCGCGTGCGGACTCGGACCTGCCGTTCGATGTCGGCATCCCGACGCGTTTGGCACATGCGGTCCGATGCCGACTGCGCCAGTTCGATGAGATCCGCGGTGCGCCGTGTCGGTGCGATTGCATGCGCAATCCGATCGAGTGGGCGGCCGATCTGACGGCGAATCAGCCACCAAGTGGCAGCGGCGAGGGCCGACAGCAGGAGGATTGACCGCGTCGGATCCGTGTGGACGGCGATGTTCGTTCGCAGGGCAACCACGCCGCGAACAGCGCCGTCGGGTGCGCGCACCGGTGCCAGGAAGTCGAAGCTTCCGAACCGCGCTGCGACCGCGAGCTGCCGCTCGTGCTGGAGCTGTGCGGGATCAGCGGCCTCGCCCTCGACCAGCGCGATCTCGACACCGTGTGTCAGGTTCTGAATCCAGCAGCTCGCACCTCTCGTCTCGGCATCCGCGCGAAGGACGCGCTGGAGCGACCGACGGATTGCCGATTCCTCCAGGCCGTCATCGGCGAGGCTCTGTGCGAGTGTCGCGACCCTCGCGATCGCGACGGCCTCGCTCCGGAGTCCGTTCGGATCCGCTCCGAGCGAGCCGCTGAGCATCACAGACATTCCCCCTGCCATGACGGCGAGTGCAGCGATCGAGGGAATGGCGATGCCTGGACGCACGGTTCGAGGTCGGTCGGGTCTCCCTGCGACCCTCACCTCGGCGCGAGGTGGACTCGGGGATCCCCATCGTGCGATCGGCTGATCTCCGTTCCGCCTGGACCACAGGCGTTGGAGTTCGCCACGTCGGCAGCCTTGCTGCTCGAAATCACCGCAGCGATCGAGCCTGCGATCGTCCCGATTCGGGATGAGTGTCGCGACGATCGACACCAAGAGTTCAGCGATCGTCGAGCAATGCCTCGAACGGCTGGTCCACGAAGGTGAGTCCATCGGACTCTTGCCAGCCCTTGCCGCTCTTGAAGCCGGGGTCGCCCTCGAAGCTCACTCGTCCCGACCGCCGCAGCAGCAGGATGCGCGGCATTCCGAAGCCGTCGATCTTGACGTGATAGGCGTCGAGTGTCGCGCCGCGGTCGATCCCGATGCGTGCGCCGGGCAGCGGATTGGCGGCGAGGTATTCGAGCAGCGAGGCCGACGAAGTGCCGCCGTCGCACACGACGATGGTCTCGAGTTCACGAGCCTCGCCCTTGCGCATCAGATGCTGGAGGTACTTCGCGGTGGGGATGATGCGCTCGACGATGGGAGTCCAGAACACCAGCATCACCGGCCGCCCGCGCAGCGCTTCCAAGGCGACTGCTTCGCCCTGCACCCAATCCAGGTCGAGAGCGGGTGGCTCGAAACCCGAGAAGCTGCCCGGCTGGCGCAGCGAGGCGTCGGCGAGGATGCGCTTCTGGGCGAGTGCCCGCTCGACGCGCGCCGCCGGATCGCGAGGATCGCGGGCGAGCAATCGCAAGTTTCGATACTCCGCGTCGCCGGGACCGGTCACGAGCCCGAAACCGCCGCGGACCGCGTGCGGCGAGGGGAAGTCGACGGAGCGAGCGAACAGACCGTCGAAGTAGACGTCGACCGAATTCCCTGCCACGTCGATCCGCAGCTTGTGCCACTCGCCGGCGCCGCCCGGCACGCTGCGGTGATCGTGGATCTCCCACACGCCGCCGCGATTGGTCGAAACGTCGAGGAAGCCGTTCGGGTGCAGCAGCACGGCTGAGTAGTCCTGATCACCTTTTCGACCGAAGCAGAGTCCGGCCAGTCGACCGGAACTCGTGCCGTCGGCGCGCAGCGGGACGCGAATCTCCGACTCCAAGGAGAAGTCGGCGTCGAAGGCGACGTCGCACACCAGCAGTCGAGTGACCAGCACGCCGTCGTCGGTTCCATCCACGTGCGCACGAATGCGCGCGCCGTACGCCTGATAGTTGCCGCTGTCGCCGGACCAACCCTCGAGCGAGCGCTCGTTGTAGGCGAGGCGCCAGCGCGCGAGGCTCTTGCCGGTGCGTTCGGCGAGCGCGGTGTAGAAGTCGAGGACTTCGGGGACGGAGAAGCGAGAACCCAGACGGCGCAGGATCTCGAGGCCCATGGTGGGGAGGCCGGCGGTCTCGTAACGCTGTGCGAGTGCGAGGCCGTCGCGCGCGAAGCGCTGCGCGATCTCATTGCGCTTTCGCGCCAGGGCATCGAGCTTGAGGATCTTCTCGTTGGCCTCGGTCACGAGTGGATCGTCGCGTTTGCCTTCGGCTTCGAGCGCGGCTTTGACCTCGCGCCAGGTCGCCGCCGCGCGCGGCTTCTTGCCGAGCTCCTCCAGCAGGCGTGCGGACTTCTCGAGGATCGCCACGTCGGTTCGGCCGTCGGCGCGCGCCTCGTCCAACAGTTCGAGGGCGCTCTCCTTGTCGCCGCGTTCGACGGCCTTCTGCGCCCAGTCGAGGAAGCGGCCGCGATCGTCGAGCTTGCCGTTCGCGCGATCGCGCAACCGCAGGATGAATTCCTTCCAGAGTGCGTCCATCTCGTCGATCTTCTTCACCGGCGAGTGTTCGACGGCGAGCACGATCTCCTCGAAGTGCGCCGCGGCATCCTTCGGACGACCGCGCCGGAACGACTGGTAGTACTCGTGCATCGCGTTGCGCCAGACGGCGCGACCTTCGTCGTCGCGGTAGTTCCACAGCAGGTACACCACACCCCAGGTGGGCGCGTACCAAGGCGGTCCCCAGCCGTAGTTGCCTTCGACGACCATCCGGAACGGCGGCGCGGTCGCCGGCTCGGCGAAGCTGCCGTCGCCGCTTGCCGCGGCTTCGTCGGTGGACTTCATCCAACCGCCTTCCATCCTCGTTGCGAGTGGAAACAGCCGCCCCGGCGGCGGCTGATTCCAGCGCACCGCACCGTTGCTCAAGATCGTGCAACCCTCGAAGAACGAGGCGTGCGCCTCGTTGAGCCAGCCGGGCACGAAGGGGCCGGTCAGGGAGACGAACTGGTGCGCCGCTTCATGGAACAGCGTGCGGTACATGTCGCGTACGCCCTCTCGACCTTGCACGCCGCCGCCGACGTAGGTTTCCACCGCATCACCGATGAAGTGTCCCGCCGACCACTCGACCGGACTGCGCCCGAGCGTCAGGTACTCGTCGCGGCTCTTGAAGATGCGGATTTCGATCTTCGGGGTGTTGCCGCCGTCTTCCATGAAGTGGAAGAAGCGCCGATAGAACCGATTCATCTGCTCCATCGCGATCGCCGAGGTCTCGAGCACCATGAGCCCGGCGTTCGTGCGATAGCGATAGTTGTCGGTCTCCTTCGTCCACGCGGCTTCCCACGCGGAGTGGGCATCGTCGAGAGCGCGCCGCTCGGACTCGGACATCCCCGCGAGCGGATCACCGGCACCGGCGAAGACGTCGTCGACGGCGACCTCGTTGCCGCCGGTGCGGCGGATGTCGTCGATCGCCTTGCGCGCAGCGGCGCGATTGGGATCCACGACCAGTTCGTCCTGATAGACCTCGATCGCGCCGAGCAGGTCGCGACGCTTCTGGTAGTCCTTGGCGAGGAGTTCGAGCTCGCTGACCGCGCGATTCTGCAGTCGACTCCAACCGTTCGCTTCCGGATCGAGAGTCGAGAGCCGCGCGAACTCGACCTTGCGAACCGGTGCCAGTCTTCGCGCCAGGTCGCGCGCCGCTTTCGGCAGCGAGTCCACCAGGTCGAGCCAGACGTGCAGATCGTGCACCGCGCGATCCTTGTCGGCCGCGGCCTCGGCGATCTTGGAGGACAGCATCAGCGCATCGAGGTCGGCACCGTCGCGCTCCAGCGCCTGATCGACCGCGAGGCGCGCCTTGTCGAACTCCTTGGAGTCGAGGTGCGCGCGGGCCTGGGCGAGGTATTGCGGCAGGTTCTGGACCGGCTCCGGCTCCTGGACGGAGGCGGCGACCGAGATCGAACAGACGGCCAGACCGAGGAGGGTCGAGATCATCGAGCGCGCACTGTAACGGTCGTTCTCCGAAGCGGGCTGGCAACGGCGGGGAACTTCGCCACGATGTCGTCATGAATCGCTGGGAGTACCGAACCCTTCTCTTTCATCCCCAATGGCAGGTCGCCAACCTCGATGCCGGTGAGCTCGACACTCTGCTCAACCGCCTGGGTGACGAGGGCTGGGAGTTGGTCAGTTCGACGTCTACCAGCCTCGGCAATGGTCTCGCCCGCGAACTGGTGATGATCTTCAAGCGGTTGAAAGTGACTGCGTCGCGCGAGAAGTGACTCGACTCAGCCGTCGGTTCGCTCCAACTCGAACACCGCGATGCCCGTCTCGCGCTTGAGCCATACACCGCCGCCGAGGCCGACGAAGTGCGGCGCGAGGCGGCGGCGATACCAGGCGCCGGTGCGAAGGTGGACCTTGCCGTCGGTGAGGGAGCGATCGCAGTTCTCTTCCCAATCGGCCTTCGTGAGTGCTTCCAGGAAGAGCACGCCGCGGCAGAGACTCGCGAGGTTGTCGATTGCCAGGGCGGCTTCCGCGGTGCTCAGGTATTGCAGCACCCCGTGACAGATCACCAGGTCGTAGGTGCCGCGCCCGCGCCAGTCGACCACCGAACCCTTCTCCCAACCCATCGTGTCACAGAGGTAATCGCTGATCTCCACGCCGCGGTAGCGAGCTCTCGGTGCCAGGGTGCGCAAGGCGTCGCGCCAGTAGCCGAGTCCGCAGCCGAGGTCGGCGACCGCACGCAGCGGCAGATCGAGGCGTTCGCACCACGCGAGGACGAACCGGGCCATGCGCTCGACGTCCGCCGGCTCGTAGACCCGGGTCTTGGGGTCGCGATAGAAGCGTTGGTAGTAGTCGCGGTCGAAGCGGCCGGTCGCCATGCAGCGACTTTGCAGGTCCATCGCGGTAGGGTCCACCGCGCGATTTTTTCAGGCGGCTGCCCTGCTCGGCAATCGCGTTCCAGTTCGCGGGCGATCTTCGCGGCGGACGACGAACCATGAACCCGGTCCTTCGCGTCCTCACCTTCCTGGCCGGCCTCGCGGCCATCGCCGTCGGCATCTTCGCCTTCACGAAGGGGGTCGAGCAGATTCGCGGGATGGATCCCCTCGATCCGGCCGCGGCGCGAGCCGAGGCCGAGCAAGCGACGGCGGGTCTCTTGGCCGTGGCGGTCCCGAAGACCTCGTTGCGCATGGACTGTCCGCGCTCGTGGACGAAGGAGCCGCGCGACCAAGGGCCGTTGGTGTTCGCGGTCAGCACCTGGAAGGGAGTGGTCAATGCGAACGTCGTGATGGAGCCGCTCGGTTCCGACATGACGACGCGGGAGTACGCCGAGGCCAGCCGTGACACCCTGTTGCCGATGCTTCGCAGCGCCGGCACGCCGGCGGATGCGCAGGCTCTCGCCGCCGCCGACTTCGGCGGCCGCGACGGTCAACTGTTGCGGGTCGTCTACCGCGTCAAGGAAGTGGCTTACCCGATCGAGTCCTCGCAGTTCTTTCTCGTCGACGGCAAGAGCGGCTACACGATCACCTTCACTTCGCCGCAGGCGATCGCAGCCGAGTTCCATCCCCTCTTCGCGGCGATGGTGCGGAGTGTGAAGTTCGGTGGGGGGTGATGGGG
>JBFXDD010000011.1:0-117125 GCA_050181465.1 Planctomycetota bacterium | reverse complement strand
CGCCATCGCACGAGCCGACTGAGCGAACGCTCAGCCCTCGCGCATCTCTCGCGCCGCGGCCTTGCCCTTCGCCGCCTCGCGTTTGTCGTGCGTCTTCTTGCCGCGACAGATGCCGAGTTCCAGCTTCGCGATGCCGCGCTCGTTGAAGTAGATGCGCAACGGCACGAGCGTGAGACCCTTCTGCTCGGTGCGCGCCTTCAGCTTCCGCAACTGCGCTTTGCGCAGCAGGAGCTTGCGACGGCGCGTCGGCAGATGGTTCTGACGATTGCCGTGGGTGTACTCGGCGATGTGCGCGCCGATCAGGAACAACTCGTCGTCCTGCACGCGCGCGTAGCTCTCGTCGAGATGGACGGTCCCGCCCCGCAGGGTCTTCACCTCGGTGCCGACGAGAACCATGCCGGTCTCGACCGTCTCGAGGACCTCGTACTTGAAGCGGGCCTTGCGATTCTCGACCACGAGTCGCGGAGCTTCGGCACCCTTGGCGCGGGAATCGGACACGCGGCAGACCCTAGCGTGCGCCCCATCCCGATCCAGTCCTCCCCCTCGCTCGCCTCTTGCAACCTTGCCGCGTCGCGCTACTGTTCCCCGCCCTCCGCACGCCCAGATGGCGGAATTGGCAGACGCGCTAGGTTCAGGTCCTAGTGGGGGTAACTCCCCGTGGAGGTTCGAGTCCTCTTCTGGGCAAGCTTCGCCGCCTGCCGGTGTTCGACCGGCAGGCGCGCACGACGGCGCCGGCGTGCTTCGGCGCGCGGCGTGCCCCGGCGCGCCAGGCGGCGCACTCGGCCTCGCGTCGGCACCGTGAACTCGTCCGAATCTCCCCCGCCGTCAGCACCAAGCCTCCCGGGCCCGCTCGCGCTCGGGCCCCTGCGCATCAGCCCACCGGTCGTGCTGGCACCGATGGCCGGCGTCACGAACTCACCGTTTCGCACGCTGTGCCGCCGATTCAGTGCAGGGCGCTGTCTCTACGTCGGCGAGATGATCACCGCGCGCGCCTTCGTCGAAGGCCACGCCCGCACGCGCAAGCTGGCGACCTTCGGCGCAGAGGAGCAGGGCAGTGTGCGGAGCATCCAGCTCTACGGCACTGCAGCCGAGAGCCTGGGTGAAGCCGCGCGGATCCTGGTACAGGAGGACGGTGCCGATCACATCGATTTGAACTTCGGCTGCCCCGTCCGCAAGGTGACCTCGCTCGGCGGCGGCTCCGCGATCCCAGCGCGGCCGCGCTTGCTGGCGAGCCTCGTGCGCGCCGTCGTGCGCGCGGCCGGTGCGGTGCCCGTCACGATGAAGTTCCGCAAGGGCATCGACGACGACCTCATCACCTGCTTCGACGCCGCCCGCGTCGCCGAAGAGGAGGGCTGCGCCGCGATCGCGCTGCATGCGCGCACTGCGGCACAGCTCTACTCGGGTTCGGCCGACTGGCCGGCGATCGCCGAACTCAAGGCGCGCACGCGCTCGATCCCGGTGCTCGGCAACGGCGACATCTTCGTGGTCGACGACGCGCTGCGCATGATCCGCGAGACCGGTTGTGACGGGGTCGTGATCGGTCGCGGTTGTCTCGGCCGCCCGTGGCTGTTCGGCGAACTCTGCGCGGCCTTCGACGGCCGGCCGGTGCCCCCACCGCCGACGCTCGGCGCGGTCGTCGATGTCCTTCGCGAACACGTCGACCTGCTGGTCGAGTTCTTCGGCGAGAAGGTCGGCCTCCTGCATTCGCGCAAATGGTCGGGCTGGTACCTGCGGGGCTTCCACGGCGTGCGCCGCACTCTCGATGCCCTGCAGCGCGTGAGCCTTCGCAGCGAAATGTTCGCGATCCTCGACGCGCTCCCGCGCGAGGAGCCCTACCCGACGGCCGCCCTGACGGCGAAGCGCTGCAAGCGCGGGACGACGCAGAAGGTCTCGCTCCCCGACGGCTTTCTGGTCGACCGTTTCGGCGACGGCTTCGGCGCCGCCTGCGCGCCTGGGGCCGAAGACGAAGCCGGCGTCGGCGATGGCGGATAGTCGCTGGCCCGGACGATTCGCGAACGCCTGCTGCGACTGCCGTAACCCGCGTCCGGCGGCGGCGCTACGTCGGCTCCTCCCTGGCAGCGTAGCTTCGGTTACGATCCGCCCGTCAATCGGCACAGCTCCTTCCTCAGCATCGACCCGCGTCGATCTCACGACGACGTTCACGAACGCTCCGTGTCAGGGCACCCAGACCGCCTTGCGGTCGCACCGTTGTCGACTCACCGCCATGCGACACCTTCTCAACTTCGGTCTTCTCGCGAGCACGCTCGCGACCTCCGTCCCCGCACAAGGGAGCTTCGAACTCGACAAGGTCACGAACGGCGAAATCGGTCGGACCCTGAACCTTGACTTCCACGGCGCTCCTGTCGGCGCCTCGCTCTTGTTCATGTTCAGCGTCGGCAGCGGACCGATTCCGCTCGCCGCGATCGATCCCGCCGATCCGCGCTCGCTTGCCTTGGATCTCGAGTTCGCAGGCACGTGGCGAGTCGCACACACCGGAACCGGCGCAGGCTCACTCGCACTGCCGATTCCCAACGCAATGGAGTTGGCCGGCGGGCTACTCCATATGCAGGCATTGACGTTTCCCGGCACCAGTTTGGTCGTCGGCGCGCTGTCCAACCCGGTAACCCAACAACTCGGCATCGTCGGCACTCCCGTCGCGCTCCCCCGCAACTTGCTCCAGGCGCGCGCGCAGCCGCACTCCTTCCGCGCAGGTCGCGACATCGTGATCGCCGGCGGCGGTCGAGGCACGATGTTCGCGTTGAACGGATTGTCGAGCACGGAGCGCTACGACGCGCGCACCATGCAGGTGACCGCCGGCCCGCCGATGCACACCGCTCACTCCGCGGCGTTCTCCACGGTGCTCTTGGATGGCAGCGTCTTGATCGCCGGCGGCGTCGACAGCACTGGCGCCGTCTTGTCGAGCGCGGAGATCTACGACCCCCAGACCGACCAATTCACGCCGGCAGGATCGCTGATCCAGCCGCTTGCCGTCTTCGACGGTACGCTGCTGAACGATGGCCGTGTCCTGATCGCCGGTGGAACGACGAGTCTCGTCGATGCGCCGACCGCGTACCACAACGCGCGCTGGAACGCCGCAATCTACGACTACGAGACGGACCGTTGGCTCCCGGTCGCCAGCATGCCGGACCGACTGCTCGGTCACGATCTCACGACTCTGGCGGACGGCCGCGTGCTGGTGTCGGGCGGATTTCTCCTGGACTACGTTCCCGGCGCGTTCATCCCGATGGGTTCGACCAGGAACTGTCACATCTACGACCCGACCACCGACACTTGGACCCGCGCGGCGAGCATGAACTACTACCGCGGCGGACACTCGTCCAACACGGTGCGCCTGCAAGACGGTCGTGTGCTCGTTACCGGCGGCGCACAATGCCTGGCCGACTTGTCACAGGCATACTCGTTCGCCGGGGCCGAGTATTACGACCCGTCCACCGACACTTGGACCAGACTGCCACCCTTGCCCCGGCCAACGGCGTTTCACGCGGTCAGCCTGCTCGCCGATGGCCGCGTCGTCATCACCGGCGGGGCCGGCGGAACATTGGCGAATCCCGTCGAACATGCCGGCGTACTCCTGTTCGACCCGCAATCGAATTCGTTTACGTCGCTGCCCGACCTCCCGAGCGCACGAGCATGGCACACCTCGATGACTACCGATGACGGTGTCGTGGTGTTGTTCGGCGGGCAAGACGGCGGCGGCACGAACTTGCTCGCGACGACGGTGACGATCCGGCTCTGATCGCGACCGCCCCGGGGAGCCCGCGCGCGATCGGGGTTGTGGGGCCGCGCGGCTGAGGAACCGCGGAACTACCGAGTCTCGCTCCCGGACGGCGTTCTGGTCGACCGTTTCGGCGACGGCTTCGTCGCCGCCTGCGCGCCGGGGGCCGAGGCCGAAGCCGTCGTCGGCGATGGCGGTTAGTCTTTCGAGGGTCCAGACCGCCCCGCGGTCGCATCGTTCTCGACTCCCCACCATGCGCTCGCTTCTCAACGCCAGTCTCCTCGCTTCCACGCTCGCGACCCTTCTTCCTGCCCAGGGGAGCTTCGAACTCGACAAAGTGACGGACGGATCGCTCGGTCAGTCGCTGATCCTCGGCTACGACCAGGCGCCTGCCGGAGCCTCGCTGTTGTTCATGTTCAGCGTCGGCAGTGGACCGATTCCGCTGGCCGCGATCGATCCGTCGGATCCACGCTCGCTCGCCGTCGGTCTCGAGTTCGCCGGTTCATGGCAAGTCACGAACACCGGCACCGGCGCAGGCGGGCTCGCACTGCCGATCCCGAACACACCGGCTCTCGCGGGCGGTCTCCTCCATCTGCAGGCCCTGACCTTTCCCGGGACGAGCTTGGTGTTCGGCGCGCTGTCCAATCCGGTCACGCAACAGCTCGGCAGCGTCGGCACGCCTGTCGCACTCCCGCGCAACCTCGTGCAAGCGCGCGCGCTGACCCAGTCCTTCCGAGTCGGCCGCGACGTCATGCTCGCCGGCGGCGGCCAGGGTTCCCTCCTCGGCGCAACCGGACTCGCGAGCACGGAACGTTACGACGCACGAACGATGCGAGTAGCCGCCGGGCCGACGATGGGTACCGCTCGCGCCCTCGCGTTCTCTGCCGTGCTGCAAGACGGCCGCGTGTTGCTCGTCGGCGGCGTCGACGGCACCGGCGCCGTCTTGTCCAGCGCCGAGATCTATGACCCCGCGACCGACCAATTCACCCCGGCAGCGTCGATGGCCGTCGCTCGCGCAGCATTCGACGGCGCCCTCCTCAACGACGGGCGTGTCCTGGTCGCCGGCGGCACGACCACGTTCGTCGATGCGGTGAGCGCGCTCGCCAATGCACAGTCGAGCGTCGAGATCTACAACCCCGCGACGAACACTTGGTCGAACGCGGCGGGAATGGCGGACCGCTTGATCGGCCCCGATCTCACGACTCTGGCGGACGGCCGCGTGTTGCTCTCGGGCGGCTTCGATGTGGACTCCTTCTTCGGCATTCCGATCCCGGTCGGCTCGATCCGGACGTCACGGCTCTACAACCCGACGAACAACACGTGGGGCAACGCCGCCACGATGCAGAGCAGTCGTGGCGCGCACGGTCCCAACACGGTGCGCTTGCAGGACGGCCGCGTGCTCGTCACCGGCGGCGCGCAGTCCGGTCCGGATCTCACCCAGGCGGCGTCGATCGCCGGGGCCGAGATCTACAACCCGTCGACCAACACCTGGACCGCGCTACCGCCCTTGCCGCAGGCGACCGCGATCCACGCGGTGAGCGTGATCGCCGACGGCCGTGTCGTGGTCACCGGTGGTGCGAGCGGCACCCTGACGACTCCTGTCGAACATGCCAACGCGCTGGTGTTCCAGCCGCTGTCGAACTCATGGACCGTGCTGCCCAACCTGCCGACGGCCAGGGCGGGTCATGTGTCCATGAGCACCGATGACGGTGTGCTCGTGCTGTTCGGCGGACAAACCGGCGGCGGCGCGACCTCGCTCGCGACGACGGTGACGATCCGACCCTGACCGCGATCGCGTCAGAATGAGGGAGAAGGATTGAGGCCGCGCGACTGCCCAGCTACCCTCCCCCTCCAGCTCTGGAGGCCGATCTGAGCCCCGAAATCATCGAAGCCATCTCCCAGTCCTCGGAACCCGCCGTCATCGGCCCAAGCGGTCTCGACGGTCGATTGCTCGATCCGGATGCGGTTCGCGCGGTCGGGCGCCTCCACAGTTTCGGCCATGAGGCCTATCTGGTCGGCGGCTGTGTGCGCGACCTGCTCTTGGGGTCGCGACCCAAGGACTTCGACATCGCGACCTCGGCGCGCCCCCAGGTCGTGAAGCGAACCTTCTCGCGCAACTGCCGAATCATCGGTCGCCGCTTCAAGCTCGCGCACCTGCACTTCGACAACAACACCAAGATCCTCGAGGTCTCGACCTTTCGTCGCGCGCCCGAACCCGAGAGCGAAGGCTCCGAGGACGGCGAGGAAGAACAAGACCTGCTGATCACCAGGGACAACGAGTTCGGCACGGCGGAGCAGGACGCGCTGCGGCGGGACTTCACGATCAACGCCCTGTTCCTCGACCCGATCGCGGACCAAATCATCGATCACGTCGGCGGCCTGGACGACATCGAGCGCCGCCTCATCCGCACCATCGGCGACCCCTACGTGCGCTTCCGGGAGGATCCGGTCCGGATCCTGCGGGCGATCAAGTTCGCCGGTCGACTCGGTCTCTCGATCGAGGATCGGACTGCGGCGGCGATGAGCGCGGTCGCGCCCGATCTGGTTCGTGCGGCACCGCCACGGTTGCTCGAGGAGATCCTGCGCCTGCTCCGCGGCGGTCACGCCTTCGACGCCGTCGAGCGGATGCGCGATTGCGGCGCATTGCGCGCGGTGCTTCCGCCGATCGACAGCTTCTTGCGACAGGCCGATCGGCGAGAACGGACCGGTTTCTGGCGCACGCTGGAAGCCCTCGATGCTCGGCATCGGCAGTCGCAGCGCGACGGCGCGCCGTGGCCGCCGGAGAACGGCCTCCTGCTCGGCTGTCTCTTCGAGCGCTCGATCCGAGTCGCGGCGCGACAGAATCCGCAGCGCAGCCCCTCCACCCTCGCCGAAGAGATCGTGGGGCCCTTCGCGAACGCGTTCAAACTGCCGAAGCGAGACGCTGCCTGCGTGAAGCGGATCTGCGCGATCCAGAGCCGCTTTCACGACACCGAGCCCGAGCGCAAGGGACGGATCGAAGCCATGCTTCACGATCCCTTCTTCCTGCCAGCACTCGAGCTCTTCGAGCTCTGCACGATCGCCGACAGCGACTCGATGGACGTGGCGGCGGTGTGGCGAAGCCGGGCCAATGCGCGCTTCGGGCGCCCGCGGCCGATGCATGTCGATGCGAAGCGCGTCGAGGCCAGGCGCATCGACACCAAGCGCATCGACACCAAACAAAGTGGACCGCCGGCAGCGCCTCGGCCACCGGAAGTCCGCAAGGAAGCGCCGGCGACCGACACCGCAGCACGCGATTCTGCCGCACGCAGCAAGGCGGAGCGCCGCGCTCGGGAAGAAGAGCGTCGTCGCGAACGCCACAAGAAACAGCAACAGAAGCGTGCCGAACGTCAGTCCAAGCGCGAGGAGCGCCGGAACGAACGGATGAACCAGCGGCGCGAAGCACGAGTGGAGTCGATCGAGCCGGTGGCGGTCGATGTCTCGGCATTCGACGTAGAGCTCGATCCGCGGCAGGTTCCGACCTTCGGCTCGATCGTCGAGAACGACAAGAAGAAGCAGCGGCGCGCGCCTTCGCGCAGTGCGAGCGACGATGACTATCGACCGCCGCCGCCACCCGGGCAGGACGGCCCGAGTTCTCCGCCGCCGCCACCCCCGAGTGAGCCCGGCGGGTTCGGCGACTGGTAAGCGGAAAGCCGGTCATGGAGCGCAAGATCACCACCGAAGCCCTGCGCCGCATGAAGGCGGAGGGCCAGCGCATCGTCGCGCTCACGGCCTACGACTGGACGATGGCACGCCTGTTGGATGAAGCCGGTGTCGACGTCCTCCTGGTCGGCGACTCGGTCGCCACCGTGGTGCAAGGCGAAGACACCACCGTGCCGGTGACCGTCGACGAAATGGTCTACCACGCACGATTGGTCGCGCGCGGCGCGAAGCGAGCCTTCGTGGTCGGCGATCTGCCGTTCCTCTCCTACCAGACCGGCGCGAAGGACGCCCTTCGCAATGCCGGGCGCATGATGAAGGAGGCACGCGTCGAAGCGGTGAAGCTCGAAGGTGGCCGCGCCGTCATCGACGTGGTGAAGCGACTGGTCGATGCCGGCATCCCGGTGATGGGGCATCTCGGCCTCACGCCACAGAGCATCCACGCGTTCGGCACCTACCGCGTTCGCGCGACCGACTCCGCCGAAGCCGATGAGTTGGCGGCCGATGCGCACGCGCTCGCCAACGCCGGAGCCTTTGCTCTCGTCCTCGAGAAGGTCCCGGCGACGCTCGCCAAGACGGTGACCGCACAGTCGCCAATCCCGACCATCGGCATCGGCGCCGGCCCCCACTGTGACGGCCAGATCCTGGTGACCCACGACATGCTGGGTCTGTTCGAGCGGTTTCGGCCTCGCTTCGTGCGGCGCTATCGAGAACTCGGCGTCGAGATGCGCAACGCGGCCGGCGAGTTCGCGGCCGACGTCCGCGCCGGTCGCTTCCCGAGCCTCGACGAGTCGTACTGAGCGCAGCGCTCATCGCGAGCGCGGGCCCTGAGCGGCTGCGGTGAACCGCGCGATCGCGTAGCCTCTGTCGCGTGATCGCGTGGTCTCGTCGCGCCTGCCGCATCGCTCTCCTTGCGGCCGTTTCGGGCAGTCTCGCCCGCGCTCAGGAGGTCGACTTCGATCGCGAAGTACGCCCCATCCTGGCTGACCGCTGCTTCTCGTGCCACGGTCCAGACGCCGCCGCTCGCAAGGCAGAACTTCGCCTCGATCGATTCGAGTTCGCAAGCGCCGTACGTGCCGACGGCTCGCGGGCGATCGCGCCCGGCGATCTCGAACAGAGTCTCGCTTGGGCCCGCGTGTGCAGCACGAACGCCGACGAACGCATGCCGCCGCCGGACTCGGGTCCGCCGCTGACCGCGGCGCAGGTCCAGATTCTGAAACGCTGGATTGCGGCCGGCGCCCCCTACACGGAGCACTGGGCCTTCGCCCCGTTGCCGACGCAGATCGAGCTACCGCCAGTTCGTGACCCCGCACTCGCTGCGAGGATCCGCAACCCGATCGACGCCTTCGTCCTCGCCGCGTTGGAGGATTCACCTGAAGTTCCTGCCGAACTCGATCCGGCACCCGAAGCCTCGATGGAACGACTGTTCCGTCGCGCCACGCTGACGTTGACCGGGCTGCCGCCCACACTCGAACAGACGCGTCGTTTCCTCGGCGATCCGTCACCTGCCAACCTCGCACTGACCATCGATGCCGCGCTCAGCAGCGCTGCGCATGCCGAGCACATGGCACAAGGTTGGCTCGACGCTGCGCGTTACGCCGACACCTACGGGTACCAGAGCGACGTGCATCGTGAGGTATGGCCGTGGCGAGACTGGGTCATCGATGCCTTCCAGAAGAACCTCCCCTACGACGAGTTCCTCACCTGGCAGCTCGCCGGCGACCTGATTCCGCATGCCACGCATGACCAACGGCTGGCGACCGCCTTCTTGCGGCTCGGCCGCATGACAAACGAGGGCGGCAGCGTCGAAGAGGAGTTCCGCGTCGAGGTCGTATGCGATCGACTCGAGACGGTCGGCACCGCGATGCTCGGACTCACGCTCGGTTGCGCTCGCTGTCACGATCACAAGTTCGATCCGATCTCTCAGAGGGAGTACTTCGGCCTCTTCGCACTCTTCGATGACGCCGACGAGGCCGGGCTCTACTCCCACTTCACGGATGCGGTGCCGACTCCGACCTTGTGGTTGCCGACTGCCGAACAGGCCCGACGACTCGCGGACTCGACCGCGGAGATCGAGAGTCTGGAAGAGCGACTCGCAGCACATCAGGATCGATCGAAGGAGGAGTTCGATCGCTGGCTCGCGGCGCAGGCGACGGCCCCGATGATCGCGCCCCCTTTCGCCGCCTTCGGACTCGACGCGTTCGCCGCCGACGGTGCGCTGCCAAACCGCATCGTCGCCAAGCAGCACGGCAAGGTCGTGGAAGCCCCGAGCGTCACCCCCGGTGCAGTCGACCAGGCGATGACGTTTCATGGCGAAGACGGCGCGGTGTTCCCGGGCGTCGCCGACTTCGACGAGAACGCCCCCTTCACGATCTCCGCATGGCTTCGCGTCGATCGGGTCCACGAGCGTGCGGTCGTTTGGCATCGCTCGCGCGCGTGGACCGATGCCGGCAGTCGCGGCTACGAGTTGCTTCTCATCGAAGGTCGACTCTCGGCAGCTCTGGTCCACTTCTGGCCCGGCAACGCGATCGCGGTCGCGGCGCGAGAATCGTTCCCGATCGGTTCCTTCCATCACGTCGCCGTCCGCTACGACGGCTCATCACGCGCGAGTGGTTTGCAACTATTCGTCGACGGCAAGGAAATTGCCGTCGATGTCGTTCGTGACAAGCTCACCCGGACGATCCAGGGCGGCGGCGCCGACGCGCTGACGCTGGCCCATCGATTCCGCGACTACGGGCTCGCCGGCGGCTCACTGGACGAATTGACGATCCATCACCGGGAACTCAGCACGCTCGAGATCGCGGAACTCGCCGAGCCTGGCTCGCTCGCGACGCGCTTCGCGGAGCGCGATCGCGCCGACGTCCGCTCCGCTTGGCGCGAGTTCCATGACCTCGGCATCGACGCAACCGCGCAGCAGCTTCGCACCGAGCTGAAGGACAAGCGCCGGGCGCGAAGTCAGATCGTCGCGCAGATCCGCGAGATCATGACGATGCGCGATGAACTGACGCGCACCGCGTATCGGCTCGAACGAGGGCTCTACGATCGGCGGGCGGAAGCCGTAGACGCGAGCCTGCCGGCATCACTTCCCGACTGGCCGCCCGATGCTCGGCGAGATCGAGCGGGTTTCGCGCGTTCGCTGACCCATCCCGAGCATCCGCTCACGGCGCGCGTCGCCGTGAATCGCATCTGGCAGATGCACTTCGGGCGCGGCCTCGTCACGACACCGGAGGACTTCGGTGTCCAGGGGGATCGTCCGTCCCATCCCCAGTTGCTGGACTGGCTCGCACGTTGGTTCGTCGACCACGACTTCGATCTCTTCGCACTCCACCGTCTGATCTTGGACTCCGCGACCTGGCGCCAGGACTCGCGCGTCGCAGCGGAGCAACGCGCCCGCGATCCCGACAACCGTCGCCTTGCCCGCGGACCGTCCTTTCGACTCAGCGCGGAAGTGATCCGCGACAGCGCGCTCGCGGCCGCGGAGCTCCTCGACCGCAAGGTCGGCGGCCCCTCGGTCAAGCCCTACCAACCGCCGGGATTGTGGGAGGAAAAGTCGGGTGCCGCCTACAAGCCGGACACCTCGAACGGGTTGTGGCGGCGCAGCCTGTACACGTACTGGAAGCGAACCTCTCCACCGCCCGCCATGACGACCATGGACGCGCCTTCGCGCGAGGTCACCTGCGTGCGACGGACGACGACGCAGAATCCGCTGCAGGCTCTCCTGCTGATGAACGACCCGCAGTTCGTCGAAGCCGCGCGAGTGCTCGCGCAGCGAGTCCTGTCGAGCACGCCGAGTTCCAGGGCGGCGAGTGAAGATGCAGAGCGCATCGAATCGATGTTCCTGCGAACCCTCTCTCGTCGGCCCCGAGCGCGCGAGTCAGAGGTGCTTCTCGACCAGGTCGACGAAGCTCGTTCCGTCTTCACCGCCGACACCGATGCCGCCGCGAAGCTGATCGGCATCGGGCACTTTCCGGCCGACCTGCGGCTTCCCGACGGTGAACTCGCAGCTTGGACCATGGTCGCGAGCACTCTGCTGTGTCACGACGAATGCAGCTCTCTCCGATGAACGCAATCACTCGACGTGCGCTGTTGTCTCAGGGATTGCTGGGCGGCGTCATGGCCAGGCTGACCATGGACGATGCCGCGTCGACGCGCGGCTTCCACCACCCGCCTCGGGCCAAGCGAATGGTGTGGCTATTCCAGAGCGGCGGTCCCTCGCAGTTGGATCTCTTCGATCCGAAGCCGGCATTGACGCGGCACCACGGCGAAGATCTCCCGGCTTCGGTGCGCATGGGACAGCGACTGACGACGATGTCGGGACACCAGGCGAAGCTGCCGCTCGCGGCATCGAGCTTTCGGTTCTCGCAGCACGGCGAGTGTGGGGCGAGCGTGAGCGAACTGCTTCCGAACCTCGCGAAGATCGTCGACGACGTCACCTTCGTTCGCTCGTTGACGACCGACGCGATCAACCACGATCCGGCGATCACCTTCTTTCAAACGGGATCCGCCATCGCCGGCCGGCCCTCGATCGGTTCCTGGCTCGACTACGGGCTGGGAACCGAGAACTCCAACCTGCCGGGCTACGTGGTGCTGGTCACGAAGGGCCGTGGCGGCCAGCCGATCTACTCGCGTCTCTGGGGACCGGGCTTTCTGCCGGGTCGACACGAAGGTGTGCAGTTCCGGGCCGAACGCGACCCGGTGTTGTGGTTGCGCGATCCGGCAGGTGTCGAACGCGCGACACGTCGACGCATGCTCGATGCGTTGCGCGCTCTGCACGAAGACGAGCGAGCGATCGAATCGGACCCTTCGCTCGACGATCGAGTCGCCCAGTTCGAGTTGGCGTTTCGGATGCAGCGAGAGGTCCCCGACCTCACCGATCTGAGCGATGAGCCGGAGTCGACGTTCGCCCTCTACGGCGAAGACGCGCGCACTCCCGGAACCTACGCGGCGAACTGCCTGCTCGCGCGGCGACTGCTCGAGCGGGGCGTCCGTTTCGTACAACTCTTCCATCGCGACTGGGACCATCACGGCAATTTGCCGTCGGGCATTCGCGGCGAATGCCGCGCGACGGACCGCGGATCCGCAGCACTCGTCCTCGACCTCAAACGCCGCGGGCTGCTGAACGACACCATCGTCGCGTGGGGCGGTGAGTTCGGTCGCACGAGTTACTCGCAGGGCAAACTCACCGCCAACGACTACGGCCGCGACCACCACCCACGTTGTTTCACCTGGTGGCTCGCCGGCGGCGGCTTCCGACCCGGGCTCACCTTCGGCGAGACCGATGAGTTGGGCTACAACGTCGCGCACGATCCTGTGAGCGTTCACGACCTGCACGCCACCGTGCTGCATCAGCTCGGAATCGATCACGAACGGCTGACCTGGCGCTTCTTGGGCCGTCGCTATCGACTCACCGACGTCCACGGTCGAGTCGTGCGCGAGTTGCTGACCACCTGAAGCGGATCCCGCTCGGATCGATGGAGCCCGGACCATTTCTGAACGTCCGCCGCGATCGCCGCGACTCGCGCCCAGCCGTGTCGCTACGTCGGCTCCTACCCGGCAGCGTAGCTACGGCCACCCTTCGGTCGTCGACCGACGCAGCTCCTTCCTGGGCATCGACCCGCGCCGATCGGGCGACGACGTCCACGGATAGGTTGGACTACCGCGCACAAGAGAGCCCGGCCAGGCGACCCGTGGCAAACGCCGCTTGGAAGTTGAACCCGCCGATCGGGCCGTCCACATCCAGGATCTCACCGCAGACATACAGTCCAGCCTGGACGCGCGACTGCATCGTCTTCGGATCGATCTCTTCGAGGGCAACCCCGCCGCGGGTCACCTCGGCGTGCGCGAAGCCCAGACTGCGATCCACCGGCAGTCGCAGCGCTTTCTGATCCTCGACCAAGCTGCGCCGTCGCTCGCGATCGAGTTCGGCCAAGTTCGTCGCACCCAGGCCGTGTCGTTCGCACAGCGCGATGCGTAGTCGCTCCGGGATCGTTGGACACAAGCCGTGCTGCACGAGGCGACGAGGATGCGTTCGCGCTGCGTCGAGCAGACCGGCGTCCAACGCGCTCCGATCCCGATCCGGCGCGAGATCCAATCGAAGTTCACAGCCGCCGCCAACCTCTTCGACGAAGCCGGAGACGTCCATCGGTCCGGGACCCGAGAGGCCACGATGCGTGATCAGCGTCGGCCGTCGCCGAGTCACGAGTTCACGCTGTTCACGATCGTGCACGGTCAGCCGAGCATCGAGGACCAGTCCTTGCAGCGCACAAAGCCAGTCCTGCTCGAGCGAGAGCGGCGCGAGCGCCGGAACCGTCGGTCGAATCGAGTGACCGAGCGCTGCCAGCATGGGATAGCCGTCGCCCGTGGCGCCGGTCTTTGGGTAGCTGAGGCCGCCGGTCGCAAGGATCAGGTTCGGCGCGTCGTGGTCGCCGTGCGGAGTGTGCACCGTGAACCCATCCGCCCGACGTTCGATGGCGAGCACCGGTGATGAAGTCCGCAGCGACACGCCGGCTGCGAGCGCCGCGTCGAGCAGCGCGTCGCGCACGTCGGCGGCGCGACCCGACACGGGAAAGATCTTCTCCAGGTCTTCCTCCTGCAGCGCCACGCCGAGTGCCGCGAAGTCAGCACACAGGGCAGTCGGCGGGTACGCGCGGAGTGCGCCGCGCAAGAAGCGACCACGCCGAATGCCGTACTGGCGTTCGAGATCGTCACCCGTGCGCGTGGTGGTCAGATTGCACCGACCACCACCGCTGATCAGGATTTTGAGACCGACGCGGCTGTTCTTCTCGAGGAGAACTACGCGCAGACCGCGTTGTGCGGCGACCCAGGAGGCCATGAGACCGGCCGGCCCGGCGCCTACGACGAGCACATCGGCTCGCCCGCGCTCATCTTGGCTTGGCGACTCGGCGACCAGTGGCCGCGCCACGATCGCGCTCAAGCCGCCGAATCACTCCGCAGCGACGGGTGACGCTTCGGGTTCCTGCGTGCGGACCACGGGCTTGGGACGTCCACGCGGCTTGAGCATGGAAGAGCGACCCTTACCCATCTTCTTGATCTTGAAGGCGCCGCGACGGCAGCCGTTCGACTTGTGTCGTGTTCTGGCCATGATGATCTCCGTGGGGAGCTGTTGATCTTCGGGTGGCGCTGATTCAGCTCTTGATGGACTTCTTGACGACCAGGTAGCCCTGGCGATGACCGGGAACGGCACCGCGCAGGTAGACCAGGTTGCGCTCCTCGTCGATCTTCACGACCTCGAGGTTCTGCACGGTCACGCGATCCACACCGGTTTGACCCGCCATCTTCTTGCCCTTGGGAACACCCTTGGACGTCGAGTTCGTGCGGCCCGTGCCGCCGAGCTTGCGGTGCGACACCGAGTTGCCGTGCGACGCCGCCTGTCGGTGGAAGCCCCAGCGCTTGATGGTGCCGGTGAAGCCGCGGCCCTTGGTGATGCCGACGACGTCGACGCGAGGCACGTCCTTCAGCACAGCGACCGTCAGATCATCGCCGGCCTTGTAGGGCGGAACTTCGGCGAAGCGGAGTTCGCGCACGAAGTACTTGGCGCCGGTGCCGGCCTTCTTCGCATGGCCGAGTTCGGGCTTCGTCGAGGTGCGCTCCGGGCGGTCGGCGAAGCCGAGTTGGACGCCGTAGTAGCCGTCAGGCCGTCGCGGCCGCGGCACGGCAGCGCGCTTCTTGCCCTGGCTACCGTTCGCCGAACGGTCGGACTCCGGAAGTTCGGCGACCTCCTTGCTCTTGACCTGCAGGACCTTGCAGGGGCCGGCCTGGACCACCGTCACGGGGACCCAGGTGCCGTCCGAATGGAACAGTTGGGTCATGCCCAACTTCTTGCCGAGGATGCCGATCGTCATCGCGTCTGCCGCCCTCGAAGCGTGGGCAGCTCTCGTTGGAAAAGTGAGGCGAAGAGGATAGGGACCGACTCGGGCGGGTGCAAGCGCGGAGTCGA
Organism: Planctomycetota bacterium; assembly: GCA_050181465.1. Taxonomy (GTDB): domain Bacteria; phylum Planctomycetota; class UBA1135; order UBA1135; family UBA2386; genus JACRLW01. The sequence continues at coordinate 101,754 of JBFXDD010000011.1, read as the reverse complement.
ACCGGAACGAGGACGAAACTCAAACCCAGAGCCGTAGCGCCAAGAGCATTGCGGCGCTCGCCAGGGCGATCGCCGCCAAGGACTCGCCGGGGCGCGAGAGCGGCGGCAGTGCACGGTCGGCGACCGGCCCTTGGCGACGAAGATCGCACTCACCGGCGCCGATGCCGGCAGTCTGCGGCGGCGGCTGGGGGCCCGGGCCGGCCAGGAAGGAAACGGACCGCAAGAGGAGCTGTGGGAAAGCCGACAGGAGCGGCAGATTCGACGCGCTGGGGCGAAACGCGAAGAGCAGAGCGCGGCGAGCCGGCGACTCGACCGCCACCAAGAGCGGACCCCGCTCCCCCTCGATCAGCACCTTGGCCTCAGGAGGCAGCGATCGCATGGGCACCGCTGCGTCGAGAACGAGATCGGCGAGATCGAGACCGCGCGTCAGCGGGTGGTTGCGGTCCCAGCCGATCACGCGTGTTGCCACGGCGTCCGCAGTTGCCTCCCCGGGCAAGGTCGCCCCGAACGCGATGGCGCGCGGCGGGATGTCGATCAGTCGCCCGCCGTCGACCAGCACTGCATCGACCGCAAGACTCGGATCCCGGCCCGAATCCACCACTTCGCCGCCAACCTGGTCCGCCAGCCACGTAGCGGCGAGGGTGACATCGCGATCTGGGGCGCCGTCGGCCGGGTGCAGGACGCCGATGCGGCCGAGGGACGGCGGAGGGATCGCGAACTCGACGTGATCGTCGACGGCCAGCGCGTCGTCATCGTGGCGCGGCAGCGTCACCGAGAAGGTGCCGCCGACGCTTCGGCGAAGCCGGTAAGTCGCGTGCCAGCGACCCTCCTCGAACCGGGCGCTCGACGAAGCTTCCGCGGCAGCGCCCTCCTCGAAACGAGCACCGCCCGCCACGACGAGGTCCGGGAGGCGAGTGTCGGTCGGCGCCCACAGCGTGACGGCGAGGCTCATCGCCGACGACGGCCACGAATCGGTCAGCGTTGCCGAAGCGATACCGCGGTTGGGTCGGGTGGAGCCGAGGATCCGCAAGGCGCCGCGCGCCGGCAGCTCGGCTGAGCCGCGGGCGTCGGTCAGGGTTAGCACGGCGAGGTCCCCGGCCGCCGCCCCGGCGGACTGGAGCAGGTCGTCCACCACGGCAGTCCATCGGCGCGCCGCGTCCGTCGACGTCGTCCCGAACTCCCCGTCGACGACCTGGGGCAAGCGTTCGACTTCCTCCGGCGAGCCGACGTCGACGACCGCCAACCGCTCTCCGACTGTCAGCACGCGCAGCGAGACCGCCGTGGAGACTTCGCCGGACAGATCGCGAATCGCTTCGAGTGCCTGCGCATAGGCTGAGGTGCCGTCGGACTCCGTCGCCCCCATGCTCGGGCTGCGATCGAGGGCGACGACCAAGCGGCGGGCACCCGCGCGAGCGCCAAGTCGCGGGCCGGTGGCCGCGAACACCGCACACCCGAGCGCGAGAGCCAACAGGATCCACCGCAGCGGTCGCGGTCGCGCACGCGGACGACCGAGCCGCATCAGCGCTGCGCGCCAGCGCTCGACCTGCGCCGTGAGGATGCGGGCACGCACGCGCAACGGCCGCGCCAACCACCAGACGACGATGACCAGAACGAGCAGCCAGCCGCGCGCGGGGTCGTCGAAGGTCAACGCAGGCAAGGCAGCCACCCTCCGCTCAACCAGCCGCTGAGGTCACGCGCTCGATCGACGAGCTGTCGAACGAGTGGAATGCCGGACTGCAGGAACAGCGTGTCCAGCCGACGAGCGTGACGCGCGAGTTCCTCGCGCAGCGCGTCGCGAAGTCGATCGTCGACCAAGATCCGCTCGCGTGCACCGGTCTCTGGATCGCGGAACTCGCAGAAGCCGCTGGCAGGACTGCCGTGGTCCTCCTCGATCTCCGCGAGGATGGCGAGGGTCCGATTCGCGGTGCGGCCGAGTCTTCGAATCGCACGCTGCACTTCCACCAGATCGCTGCCGTCGAAGAGCCAGACCAGCCTGCCGCTCACGCCCGACTTCAATGCTAGGCCGAGTCCTTCCTCGGCACCTTGCGTCGTCGTGGCGGCCGCGTCGAGCGCGGTCAACAGACGCTCGAAGTCCGAGAGACCTTCGAACTCGAAGCGATCCGTACCGATGTGCAACGTCAGCGCATCGAGCCGCGCGAGGGCTGCGGCGCCAACCAGCGCGCAAAGGCGTCGCGCCCCGAAGAAGCGATCGGGTGTGCCCGCCAACATGCTCGGCGATGCATCGAGGACCAAGGTCAGAGCGCGCCGACGTTCCGCCTCGAAGACCTTGACGAACAGTTCGCCCGCGCGGGCGAAGGCGTTCCAATCGACGAGCCGCGGATCTTCGCCGGCCGCATACGCCCGATGCCCGGCGAAGGTGCCGGCGCGGCCGAGCTGACGATGACGTGCGCGATCGCCGGGCTCGCGCGCGATCGCCATCGCCCGCGAGCGCTCGAGCACGGCGCGGATCACCGCTCGAAACTCGTCGTCGAAGAGACGGCTCAACGATCGCGCTCCAGCAGTGCATCGAACCACGCGGCGACACCCGCGCGCTCGCGTTCCTCGAGGTGACGACTGCGCATCGCTTGCTCGCGGGCGCGTCGGTAGTCGCGCGGCGGACGCTCTCCGCTTGCCGCCGTCGTGTTCGCGACGGGCGGAGGATCCTGTCGCGCCGGTGCGTTGGCCGCGCTCGGCGGCGGGACATCACTCGCCGGTCCGCGACCCGTCGGTTCGACCATCGCCGCCGGCAGGAAGGCATCCCGAGAAGGCAACGGCAAGGGCAACGGCGACCGTGGCGACGGCGGCGGGGGCGCGTCTGCCGATCCGCCGACGCTCGCATCGGGAGTCGTCTCACTCGGCTGCTCGGCCACGCTCGGATCCACTTGTCCCGCGCTCGAATCCCCGTCGCTTCGACTGGGCTGCGAACGCTCACCCAGTTCGCGGTCGCCGTCGGAAGCGGCGGCACTGCCGCTCGCGTTGAGTTCGGGTGCCCGACCGGACCCGAGCGGCAACACCCCGGTGGGCAACTGCGGCAACCACACGAGGCGCAGCAAGAACAGGATCAGCAGCACGATCGTGACGAGGCGCTGCGGCCGTCGACGAATCCCGCGAAGTCGTCGAGCGAGATCACTGGCGGGCAGCGAAGGGATCTGCGGCGCCAATCGGTCCGCCAGCCAGGCGCGCATCGAGGGGTCCGCATTCTGACTCTCGACGTAACTCGCGAGCCACCCGCGCAGTTGGAGAGAGGCATCGAGTCGCACGACGTCGAAGCGTCGAGCGCGCGCTACGCACCATGCACCGGTCACCACGGCGACGGCCCCCACGACGATGACCGCGGGCAGTGCGCGCGGCCAAGCGATCCATGCGCTCGCGGCGAGGACCGCGAACAACAGCGCGATCTCCCGCGCGACCGGCACGACCTCGGTCCAACGCGCTTGCCGGCGCGCCCTCGCGAGAAAGCCGTCGACCTGCGTCTGGCTCACGACGGGAGCGTAGCGTCGACCGACCGGCGAGGCATCTCCCGAGGATCCGCACGCGACTGCGGTCGCGACGCGGGGAACCATGCGGTTTCCCTCGCTTCGTCGGCTACTTGTTGCCGCCGATCTTCGACGCTGCGGGTCCGAAGTACGCCATCGGATCGCGATCGAGACGACTGACCACCCAATCGCCGACCGTCATGACGAATCCGACGGTACTGATGCGCAACCAGTACTCGTTGCTCGAACCAAGGCGGAAGCCCACGTCCACGACGTGGCTCGTTCCATCCGCAAGTTCCACCTCGGCGCGGATCATCGGCTCGGACAACCCCCGCTGGCGAAGAACGGCGGGATCCGCCGCGAGTTGGGCGACCGGCTCCCGATAGTCGGCGATCTCCAACCCCGCGATCGACTGGATCAGGCCGCGAATCTCGGCCGCGAACGGTGCACCGGCCTCCTCGGGACCGATCGACTTCCGCCACTCCCAGTCGTCGCGACCGTTGCGGCGCACCTCGAACTCGCCGCGTGGCCCGAGCAGTCGCACCCGTACGACCTCATCCACCGCGATGTCGAGCGGCTTCTTGTCGAACCAGGTGGCCGGAGTCGGATCGAGGAGCCAGTGGTCTTGCTCGTAGAGCACGACATCGCTGCTGTCGCGAGTACGCACGAAGAACGCTCGCACGGCGTTCGGATCGAGCCGCCCCGCGGAGGCGTCCTTGCCGACCAGCAGTTCCGCGAGCATGTTGCCCTGAGAGTCGACGCAGCGGATCTCGACGGCGTGTTCCTCGTCGAGTCCGTAGCGAGCGAGCTCCGCGGGGCTCGCATCGACTGCAACGAGCGCCTTCTCGTCCCGCCGGATCGACTCCAAGTGACGCAGGACTCGGTCGAACACCATCTCTTCGGGCACCGGAATGCCGGAGAACGCCCCGACGTCGGCGAGCATCCAGCCGTCGTTCGTGCGCGCGAACTGCGACACCGTCCGCTGCGCCTGGCCTCGTTCATCGCGAACCAACTCGCCCCGAGCATCGAAACGTGGAACCGAGATTCCGAAGGCCCGCACGTTCGCGCGTGTGAAACCCGCGAGCAGCAGTTGAGAGTCCTCGAACGAGGCGAAGGCCACACGCTCGCTGCGCAGGGTCAACACCGTGGGAATCGCGAGGACCACGGCAATCAAGAGCAGAATCCAGTTCGACCGCGTCATCTCAGCCACCCACCTCGGCAAGGAATCGTCGCTTGCGCAGCCAGACGAAGAGACCGCGACCGAGGCCGAGCAGGACGAAGAGCAGCGGCGGCCACAGCGTGTTGCGCCAACGCAGCTTCGACTCCTGCCGCGCGATCTCCTGCTGGAGTCGCTCCGGCGCGATGCGCGCCACCTCGGCGTCGTCGATCACGCGCTGTCGCCGGTCCACGAAACGCTTCCCGCGGAGGTCGAAGAGATCGCGATCCTGCACGATCCAGTCGAGCAAGCTCAGGAAGAAGACCGGACCAGTGGTGCTCACGGGTCCGCCGATTCCTTGGTAATCGCCGCGGATGAGATCGTCCCGTAGGAAGTCGCTGTCGCCGATGACGATGAGGCGCGCGCCATCTGCCGCGGAGTCGAGCTTGGGCGGGTCCGCATCCTTGTCCGGTCCACCCGTGGTCGCCGCGTCGGGGAGCGGCGGACCGAGAGGGTCGGTCTCCCGGACCTCAGCCCCGACCGGATCCGCGAGCGGATCCTTCGGACGTTTCGCAGCTGCTGGCCGCGCCGGCGCCTCGCGGCCGGACCAAAAGGAGCGGAACGAGCCGTCGAGAGCGACCATCAAGCCGTGCTGTTGCGGCGGCTCGCTCCCGAGCAACCCGAGGACTCGTGAGAGAAAGGCCTGGTAGGTGGCTTGCCGCGCCTCGGGGCGTTCACCGATCGGATGCACGCTCTGCGGCAGCATCGCGAGCGCCGACAGTGGGGAGCTGCGGAACAACACTTGTCCGCGGACACCGGCCGGTAGCGGCTCCGTCAGATCCACCGCGGTCGGCCAGAATACCGTCGGCACGGTGAGTCCCACGCTGTGCTCCCGATCCACACCGGGACGAAAGATCTGCTTGTAGCTCGCGATGAGCGCCGGGTCGCTCTGCTGACGAGCGCGAGCGATCTCGGCCGCGGAATCGGCCCAGTTCTGATCGGCCGGCTGAAACCAGTAGGGATAGACATCGACCTGTTGGAACCGGCCGGACTCTTCGGCGGCGAACAGAAACGGGACGCGGGGAGAAGCCGAGTCGATCAGTCCCTTCCGACTGGTCACCACCCCGTAGTGCGCAAGCTGCTCCAGGAAGCGCGTCTGTGGCTCCGAAGTGTCGTACTCGACCTCGCGGACGTTGAGCACGCGGGCCTGACCGAGCGAGACATCATCGGTGTCCGCGAAGATCACCAGGCGGCCGCCACGCATCAGGAATTGATCGATCGCGTACTTGTTGCGTTCGCTCAGACCGCGTGGGCGGAACAGCACCAAGGTCACGATCTCTTCCGGAACGAGCTGGCCCTTGGTGAGGTCGACCGGCACGAACTCGTAGCGGTCCTTGATGTCTTCGATCTCCAGGAGGAAGGAGAACCCCTTCGGACCTTCCGCGCGCTGGTGACGCACACTGGTTTCGGGCGGTGGCGAAGGCCACTGGATGACGCCGATCTTCGGACGTTCGGTGATGGTGACGGTCTTGAGCAGCGGCGTCAGCGCCGCTTCGTACTGCGACGGCTGGTCGGTGAAGCCGATGACCGGGACGACCTTCTGCTTCGAGCCGCCGTAGAGGAATCGCAACCCCTGCCACAACTTCTTGCTGGAGAGCGTCGACCCCTCGAGATCCTGCACGCGCTGGGCCTGGATCCCGAGTCGTTCGGCCTTCTTGCGAAGCTCGACATCCGACTCCGGGTCGAGGTATTGGACCGCGATTCGGCCACGCGATCGCTGCGAGTACTCGTCCAGCACGTTGCGCAAGGTCCGGCGCGCCTCCCGCACCGTCGCCGGCAGTTCCTCGTCCGGGGAGAACCAAGCCTCGATCCGGAGACGCTCTTCGATGCGAGCGAGCACCTTCTCGGTCGAACCGCTCAACGTGAAGACTCGGTCGGCGGTGAGATCCACGCGAGCGCGGTAGCGCCCGGCCAGGAACAGCACCATCCCGAGGATCGCGATCAGGAGCAGGACATGGATCAGCAGCGCCAGGACATACCCGGCGTCGTCGCGTCGAACCGGGGACGGCCGCTGTGAGTCAGACCGATGAAGAGAATGCCGAGGATCCTGACTCATCCGCGAAGCCTCCGCCCACGCAGCACGAGCGCGTTGCCGTACAGGAACAGCCCGCAGAAGCCGAGGAAGTAGATACCGTCGCGAGTATCGAGGACCCCGCGAGTGATGCTCTGGAAGTACCGCTGCGGACTGAGCGACGCGAGCAACTCCACGAGCCACGCCGGCACTCCGAGGCGGGCCAGGAACAGCATGATGTCGGCGACGCCGAGCACGTACAGCACGCCGAGCGCAACGATGGTCAGCAATGCGGCCACGATCTGGTCACGAGTCAGGCTCGAAAAGAACATACCCACCGCGAGATATGCCGCCGCGACCATGAGGCTGGCGGCATAGCCGCCGAGCGTCACGCTCCAGTCCAGATCACCGAGACTGTCGAGTGTGATCGGCAGCATGAGTGAGGTCGACAACACCACGGCGAGGAAGGCGAGCGATGCCAGGAACTTGCCGAGCACCAACTGCGGAATCGTGACCGGGAAGGTCAGCAAGAGCTCGATCGTGCCGAGCTTGCGCTCCTCCGACCAGGTCCGCATCGAGAGCACGGGAAGGAACAGCAGGAAGAGGAGAGGAAGTCCGCTGAAGAACAGCCCCATGTCCGCAGCACGCCCGTGGCCGATCGAACCGACGCTGCGCGCCAGTTGCACGAACAGGAACAGCGCACCGAACACGTACGCGATGGGCGAGTGAAAGTAGCTGCGCAGTTCGCGCCCGAGGACGATCGCGGTCTCACGCATGCTGCACCCCCGTCGTACCGACCGTCAGAGCGCGAAACGCATCTTCGAGCGTCGGCTCGACGACTTCCAAAGAGTGGAGTGTGAAGCCGGCAGCCACCACGCTGCGTGCGACCATGGCCGCCGCATCGCCGCCAACGCCCGTCAGCAGGTATTCGTCCTCCGCCCCGGAATGGGAGACCTCGAGACCCTCGATCTCGGACTGCAGCGCGGCGAGGACCGCCGAGCGCTCCCCGCCGATCCGAGCACGAATCCCACGGCCCGGCAGCGCCTTGCGAAGCTCCGCCTGGGTGCCGTCGGCGACGATACGACCGCGATCGATCACGATCACACGCGAGCACGCGGCCTCGACCTCTTGCAGGTAATGCGTGGAGAGCAGCACCGTGTGGGACTCTCGCAGTCGCTGGATCAGCGAGCGAACCTCGACGATCTGATTCGGATCGAGTCCGCTCGTCGGCTCATCGAGAATCAGGAGTTCCGGCTCGTGCACCATCGCCTGGGCCAAACCCACCCGCTGGCGATAGCCCTTCGAGAGTTCGAGGATGCCCTTCCCGAAGACTCGCGCGAGTCCGCACAGTTCGACGACACGTTCGATCGCGGGTCGAACTGCAGCGCCACGCAGGCCGCGGATTCGCGCCGCGAAGCCGAGGTAGTCGCGCACCGACATGTCCGCGTAGAGCGGTGTCGATTCCGGGAGGTAACCGATTCGACGCCGCACCTCGAGCGATTCGGTGACCACATCGAGTCCGTCTACGGTCGCTCGACCCGCGGTCGGCGAGAGGTAGCCGGTCAGGATCTTCATCGTGGTCGACTTCCCGGCCCCATTGGGCCCGAGGAAGCCGACGATCTCGCCGCGGGCAACTCGAAAATCGATGCCCCGAAGGGCGACCGCTGGACCGTAGTGTTTCGCTAGGTTCTCGACCTGGATCATCGCTCGGAGATCCCAAAGCAGTGGGAGATCCCGTGGTCACGCACGGGACCGTCGATCACTCCCGAACAGGGCAACGGACGCGACTGGAATTCGCGCCGCGGCTCCCGTTCACTCGTCCACGCGGAAGGACGCGAGGAACTGGGCGTTCGACTTCGTCTTGCCCAACTTGTCGATCAACATCGGCATCGCATCGAGGACATTGAGGCGCGCCAGGACGCGTCGAAGCGTGTAGATGCTGTTGACCATTCCCTTGGTCAGCAGGAGTTCTTCCTTGCGGGTTCCGGACATCTCGAGGTCGATCGCCGGGAAGATGCGACGCTCGGCGAGTTGGCGATTGAGCACCAACTCCATATTGCCGGTGCCCTTGAACTCTTCGAAGATGACTTGGTCCATGCGCGATCCGGTGTCGACGAGAGTCGTCGCCAGGATCGTGAGCGAACCACCTTCTTCGCAGTTGCGAGCCGAACCGAAGAACTTCTTCGGCTGCTCGAGCACCTTGCTCCCGATGCCGCCGGACATGGTCGCGCCACCGCCACGACCGAGCGCAGAGTTGTAGGCGCGCGTGAGTCGCGTGATGGAATCGAGCAGGATCACGACGTCCTTTCCGGTCTCGACGAGTCGCTGCGCGCGCTTGAGCGCCATCTCCGAAACGGCGATGTGGTGCTTGGGCCCTTCGTCGAGCGTCGACACGAGAACCTCTCGGTTATCGCCTTCGACAGCACGCTTCCACCCAGTCGCCTCCTCCGGCCGCTCGTCGATCAGCAAGACGATCATGCAGACTTCCGGATAGTTGTCCGCGATCGCGTGACAGATCTTCTGCATCAACACGGTCTTGCCCGACCGCGGTGGAGCGACGATGAGGCCGCGCTGTCCGCGTCCGATCGGACACAAGAGGTCGACGATTCGAAGCGAGATGTCCGCATCGTCACCGTGCGCGAGCACGAACATCGGCGCGGGATCGACGACGGTCAATTCGCGGAATAGATGCCGCTCGCGAGATTCGTCCGGCGTCATGCCGTCGACCGATTCGACTTCGGCGAGAGTCGGACGCTTGTGCCCTCGAATCGGCATTCCGCCTTTCCCGACAACCAAGCTGCCTTCCGGCAAGCGGTTGTTGCGAACGACGGAGATCGGCACGAAGACGTCGTCGTAGCCGTCCGGATCGGGCAGGTACATGTGGCGCTTCTGGCGAAGCCAGCCGGACATGTCGCGTTGCAGTTCCAGGACCCCAGCCAAAGTCTGCAGTTCGCCTTCGAACTCGGGCACGAAGTCGTTGCCGCCTCCGCTCGCCATCCCACCACCACCACCACCACCGTGACCGCCGCCGGCGTGACCACCGCCGCCTCCGCCGCCACCACCACCACCGCCACGTCCGCCACGACGACGACGACGCTTGCGCCACCGCTTCTGGCCGCCCGACGCGTCATCCGCGCCACTCTCGTGATTCATCATCAATTGGTCCCGTTCGAATCGGTTGTTCATCGCACGTTGTCGAACTCGCCGACGAATCTCTGCCTCGGTTCGGATCGCGACAGGCGATCCATCGATCGACGCGGATGCCTGGTGATGCCTCGCTGGGAAGGCTGCACCCCGCGGTCGTAGTCAGCTCGCTGGAATCGGTTCAGGATGGACCGAGGTCGTGAGTCTTGGCGATCGGGCCGCCAGCCTGCAAAGCGAACGGGAACGCTCGCGAACCTGAAGTCGACCTCGCCCGCGCACCCAGCGCTGGTGAGACTTGGTCTGCTCCCGTGGAGCAGTTCGACGTCCGCGACGGTCCACCTCGTTCGAGGTCGGGCCCTACATCTCGGATCCGGCCCAGCTTCGAGATCGAGGAGTCCAACTCCAGGAGTCGAGCGCTGCGGGGACCGCTCCCCGGCTGGCCGGAACAGGCAGCGACGCTGCCTGCTGGTCGGGGAGGGTAGCAAGGGGATCTCCACTTTGCAAGGCTTGACCGCGGAGTTCGCGACGCTCAGTGACGGCGGGAGTGCAATCCCCGGCCTCGCGGAAGTTCTGCTGTCTCCGGGCGACGGCGCGGTGGAGCCAATACCAGCGCCCCTTTGCGTCACGCCGGCTTGCGTCGCTGGCCCGGGACGCGTATCCACGAGCTCAACTCAATCCGCAGGGCGCGCGGATCCGAAGGTTCGCTTCGGGCACGCCGACCGCGGGCCGATCTGAGACCATGCAGCAACCATCACCGATCGAACCGACCTGGCTGGACGAAGACGAAGAGGAGCGGGAACCCAAGCGCGGCGGACTGTCGGGGTCGTTCCTGGAACGACACCTGATCGAGAGCCGGACCCTCATGGTGTCCGGACCGATCTCGGACCGGCTGGCACGCGCCTGCGCCGAGCGCTTGCTGGTGATGGAAGCTCGGGACCCGGAACGCCCCATCACGGTCATGATCAACTCTCCGGGTGGCAGCGCCGACTCGGGCTTCGCGATCTACGACCTCTTGCGCTTCGTTCGCCCGCCCATCCGCACGGTCGTCAACGGGCTCTGCGCCTCGGCCGGAATCCTGGTCCAACTCGCGGCACCCAAGGGACAGCGCTTCTGCCTGCCGGAGAGCCGCTTCATGATTCACCAGCCGTCGACCGCAGGCCAAGGCACGGCCTCCGATCTCGACATCACCGCGCGCGAGGTTCTGAAGCTCCGCGAGAGATACGTGAAGATCATCGCCGACGCTTCCGGTCGTGACGTGGAGCGCGTGCTCGAGGACGCTCGCCGTGACTTCTGGCTGACCGGCGCCGAAGCGCTTGCCTATGGCATCATCGACAAGGTCGTGGGCACTCGCGAGGAACTCGACCCCTAGCCCGGATTGTTCGTGAACGTCTGCGATCGCCGCAATTCGCGCCCGGCCACGTCGCTACGTCGGCTCCTCCCTGGCAGCGTAGCTACGGCTACGCTTCGGTCGTCGCACGACCCAGCTCCTTGCCGTGCATCGACCTGCGTCGATCTCGCGACGACGTTCACGAATAGTCCGGGCCGCTGAACCCCGTCGACGCCCGCCGCGTTTTGCCTCGGGTGCGCCCGATCTCCTCCGCTTCGGCGATCGCCAGAGTGCTCGCGCTGAGCCTCGTGGCGAGCACGGCCGCGCGCGCGCAGCGCGGCGAGTTCGTGTTCCTCGGGCGCGTCGTCAGCGAGAGTGGTCGCGCACTGGCAGGGGCGACCGTGACCGCGATCCCAATCGTCGGGAAGTCTTGGATTTCGGGGCCGGACGACCAGCCGCTCGCCGCCCCCGTTCGCGCGGACACCGGAGCGGACGGGCGGTTTCGATTCGAGCTGGAGTGGTCGCGGGCCGCGCTGGTGGTCACGACCCCCGCCGGGCTCGGCGCGATCGCGGCGCCAGTCGATGCCCAGGTCCCCACGATCGTCCGCGCTGCACCAATGGCAGCCGTGCGGCGCGCCGACGGTGAGCCATTGGATACGCGAGTCCGTTTCGTCCTCGACGGCGGAGAGACGGTCCCGCTGGGACGACGAAACGGCCAGGAGCTCTTGCTGCCGCCCGGTCGCTGGATGTTCCTCGCCGAGGATCGCAGCCGGCGCGTCGAACTCGCCGCGACGCTCGCTTCCGGAGCACGCCACGAAATCCTTCTGCCGCACGGTTCCGGTTTGGCAATGAGCGGAGCGGGACAACACCGAGTGTGGCTCGACCGCTGGCCGGAGTTGCGCGAACCTGTGATTGACGGCCATCTCCCGCTCCTTCTGGCCGAAGGCAGCGCGTGGCTCGAATGGCAGCGCGGCAGCGCGGCGGTCTTCACCGAGTTCCTCGTCGACCCGCGGTCGGCGGCGCCCTCCCAGCCCGAAGGGTTGGATCGGGGGATCGTCGTCACGAATGAGGACGGCGGACCCATCGAGCAGGCGCGCCTCTCAGTCGTCCATCGAGTCGGCCGGAAATGGCGACTCGTCAGCCGTTCCCTCTCCACCATCGACGGCCACGCTTCGCTTTGGATCCCGCGTCAGCAAGATCGAGACCTGGCAGTCGTGGCCGAGCACCCGGACTTCGCTGCGACTTGGTTGGATCTCCCGGCGGACGACTTTGCGAACCGTGACGCATTGCGCATCACGCTGGCTCCGGCTGGCGTAGCCGTTCTCGACTTCGCCGACCCCACCGGGCAACCGCTGAGCGATGTCACGGTCCGGGTGATCGATCCTCGCATCCCCGCGGACCTGCGAATCGAACGAACCAACTCACGCGGACGCGTGATGCTGGAACGCCTGCCGACCGGAGCGCGTGTCGAAGTCGAATCCCGCAGTCACCTCCCGCTCTACGATCTCGATCTCGCCGTTCGACCGGGCGAGGAAAGCCGGAGGACCATTGTTCTCGATCACGGATCGGAGTTGCGAGGTGCGGTGCGAGACGCGGTCGGCGCACCGGCGCGCGACGTCATCGTCGAACTTCGCGACCCCAGCGGTATCCATCTGCGATCGACCCGCCGCGTAGAGACCGATGAACAGGGGAGTTTCGTCTTCCGCGGCATCCCGGACGCGTCGTTCGTGCTCTTCGCCGCGATCTCGAGAAACGGCCACACGCACTCCGCGAGAATCCCGCAGGCGCAGCCAGGGGAGACCAACTGGGTCCTGGTGCTTGCGGATGAAGACCCGGAATCGCCAAGAGCGGCGACGGGCGAGCCTCGGCGGCGCAACTTCAGACCATGAGGAGCGTTGCCATCCGTCGTCGGAACGCAGCGACGCGATCTTCCTCTTCGGGATCTCTGGCGAGCAGATCGAGGCAAAGCACCACGTGACGACGCGCGAGCCCGTTCGCGAAGCCACGATCGGCGGCCATCGAGGCCAGCGCCGACTCGACGGAGCTCTCGAGCGCTCCGGCCCGGAAGTGCTCTCGTGCGTTTTCTAGTTCTACGAGAGCGGTACTGGCCGACTTCGGAACGACCATCTCGAACGCTTCGATTCCGTTGAGGAGTCGTTGCGCGGCGGTTGCCGAGTCATGTTCTTCCGGGATCCCCGCCAGTCGTTCTCGCGCGAGTTGGAAGTCTCCCGCAAGAACAGCGTCCATCGCGGTCTCGAGGCGCTCCTTTGGATCGTCCGGATCGCCCGCTGCTTCCGCCGGTGCGACCGCCGCGACGGGCTGGACCTGGTTGCGTGCGAGGAACTTGCGAATCTCTGCCTCCGGGACAGCTCCGTTGAAGGCATCTTTGGGGCGCCCGCCGACCATCAGCACACATAGCGGAATGCTCTGTACGCCGAACGCGTAAGCGAGCTCCTGCTCCCGTTCGGTGTCCACCTTGCCGAGCACGAACGCACCACCGAACTCATCCGCCAACTTCTCCAACACGGGTCCGAGCGTCCGACAGGGGCCGCACCAATCGGCCCAGAAGTCGAGCAGGACGGGTGTGGTTGAGGAGCGCTCGAGGACGTCTGGCTCGAAGGTGTCGGTCCGGACGTCGAAGACGTGAGGCGAAGTCATCCCCCGATGATACTGGTCCGTGGAATGTTGCTGCAGCCCCGAGTTCGCGCGTAACCGATCGGGCCTCCGGCACACGTAGCGGTTGCGCGGCTCTCGCCGCGCGAAGCGCTCGGTGCCCATGTTCGAACCGCCGTTCTGTCCGAACCCATCCTGCCCCTATCACCTTCAACCGTCGCAACGCTTCTTCAAGCTGCACGGCACCTTCTGGCCGAATTGGAGCAAGAAGCCGATCGCGCGGATGCGGTGCAAGCGCTGCAACACGACGTTCTCCCGCCAGACCTTCTGCATGAGCCGATATGACCGTCGTCCCGAGGTCAACGCCGAGTTGTTCTCGCGACTGGCCTCCAGCGGCGGGTTGCGTCAGAGTGCGCGCGAGCTGGGATTGTCGCCGTCCGGGGTTCAGTGGAAGTTCCGCAAGATCGCGAGGCACCTCCTCCAACTCCATCGACACCGCATCCGCCCGGTGCACGCCCCTCTCTGCTTCATCTTCGATGAAGCAGAGAGCTTCGAAGGCTCGCGCCTCGAGGCACCGTTGACGGTCCCCTTCGTCGTGGAGCGCAACACGATGTTCCTCGTCGATGCGCGATGCGGCACGCTCCCGCCACGGCCGTCGGCACCGAGCCGACAGCCCGCGAAGTCGAAAGGGGAGAGCGAATCCCGATCCCGCAGGGCGCGTAAGAACGAGTCCAAGCGTGTGGTCGGGGAGTCCCTCGCGATGGCCGCGCAACTGGTCGCAACCCAAGAGTCGATCGAGTTCCGATGCGACCAGAAGTCGACGTATCCTGGGCTGATTCGATCGTCCTTCGCGAGGGTGTGTGCTGAGGGTGAGCATGACCTTCGCGCGAACCTCAGCATCAGAATCTGCCAGACCAACTCGCGTGAACCGCGAACTCCGCTGAATCCACTCCATCGCATCAATCTGACCTTGGCGATGGCACGGGATCAGATGGGTCGAATGCGCCGCCGATCATGGCTGGCGACCAAGAAGCGTGAGTATCTCGACCTGCATCTCGGTCTGTTCCTGGCGTATCGCAACTACGTGCGCGTGCGCTTCAACGAGGAAGTGCGTACGCCGGCGGAACTACTGGGTTTGATGCCGCGGTCCGCAAGCTGCGCCGAATTGCTGACCTGGCGGCAAGACTGGGCCAAGGAGCGGGTGCTGCATCCCTTCGAGAGCTGCGAGCACCGAGGCCCCGCCAGCGCCTGAAACGACTCCGGACCGCCAAGCGACCGAGCCGCAGCGGCCGGCCGCGCCGACCAGCAACAATCGCTCGATCAGTATCCGAGTTCTGACAGCGCGCTCTGCCAGAGACCACGTGACCTGTGTTCCTTAGGCCCATTCGCACTCAACCAACTCAAGTAACCACGCAATCTCCGGACATCCTCTGCATCGAGCCCACCAGCCTGACGATGCGCCGCAAAGGCGATCACGGCGATGTGGCGCGCCTCCACCGATGCGGGAAACGCCGCGAGCGCCTGATCACAGTGGCTCAGACATTCGCGCGCACGCAGCGCAACGTCGGCGCCATCGGTAGAGGCAGACTCCAGACCGACCAGCGCGGTAACCAACGAGAGTTCCGCAGGGACCACGCGCCAGTCCGCCGCTGCATCTGCGAGTTCGCGAAGCGTTGGCACCGTGCCCTTCGCGATCACCTCCCCGAGCGGCCCATCCAGAGTTCGCGCACTTGTCGACGGCTCCAACCCAAGTCGCGCGGCGAGAAGTTCCGCGAGCGGCCTCGAACATGAACGCATGAGCACGTTGGCCCGTCCACTGGCTGCCGGCTCGAAGGCCACCAATGCGCGCTGCGCGAACTCCTCGACGGCACCGAGGCGGAACGCCATCTGCCAGACGAGCGCCGATGCCTCTGTCCCACCTCCCGCGGCCTCCCAATCGATGCCGAATGCGAGCGCTTGGCGACCAATTGCTTCGGTTCCGGTGGCCGCGTGCGCAGCACGCGCGACCACCGCGCCGACTCGCAGGGTCTCGGCACTGGCGCCCACGGCGGTCGCAAGAGGCTCGACTCGCTCGAATCCGTCCCTCTGCCGACCGGTCGCGGCAAGCAGCTCTGCCTCAGCGAGCACCAAGTCGGAACTCGGATCGACTTTCTGCCGATCACGAACCACTTCAAGCACACGCCGAAGGTCTTCGATCGACGGCTGTTCCTGCGCCAGTTCGCTTCGAGCATCTTCGAGCACGGCGGCCGTCGCCTCTGCAGCCTGCGCTTGTCCGCGCCAAATCACGAAACCGATACTGCCTCCGCCCAGAAGGACGATGGCCCCGACCGCGATCCAGATCCTCGAATTCAACGTCCGACTCCTGCAGAAAGGCGCAAGGCAACCATGGTCAAGTCGTCATCCGGCTCCTCACCGTGGGAGAACTCGCGGAGAGCCGCGTCCATCCCCGCAAGCACTGCTTCGCAGGAGCCGTTCCGGTGCTTTCGGAGAGTCGCGAAGATGCGCTCGGTGCCGAAGACTTCGCCGTCTGGAGCACGCATCTCGTCGACTCCGTCGGTCCGGAGGAACAGAAGGTCACCAGGGCGGAGCTCGATCGGCCCCGCTGCGGTGTAGCGCTGCTTCTCGACCACGCCCATCACCATTCCCGTTCGCTCGAGTTCCACGACTTCCTCGCCGCGGACCAACACCAAGCCCGAATGGCCGGCGTTCACGAAATGGACTTGCCCTCGTGCAGGATCGATGAGCGTCAGCAGGAGGGACATGAACAGGCCCGTCTCGACGCTGCGAGCAAGCTGGTCATTGAGTCGCGTCGCGATCTCGCTCAGATCGTCGATGAGTTCGAAGTAGGTGCGTACTGCGGCCTGCGCCGCGTGAGTGATCAGTGCCGCGCCGACGCCGTGACCGGTCACATCCCCGATCAGCGCCACCAAGCGTCCGTCCGGCAGCGCGATGAAGTCGTACGTATCACCGCTCGCCGAATCGCGGGGAAGAAACCTCGCGGCGACGTCGATCCCCGCGAGATTGCGCGGGAGCGGGGCCATGAGATGGCTCTGGATGCGCTTCGCGATCTCGGCGTCCTTGGCGAGCCGGGCGCGTTCGAGCGAATCCGCGTGGAGCCGCGCGTTCTCGATCGCGCTTGCGAGCTGGACCGACAGCGCCTCGAACAATGCCAAGTCGCGCGCGGAGAACTCGCGACGAACAGCCGTGGAATCCACGTAGATGACGCCCACTTGCTTGTCGCGGGCGCGGAGTGGCGCGCACATGACGGCGCGTAGCTTGAGGTTGAACACGGACTGACCGAGTTCCAGAGCCTCCTGGTCGGATTGAACCACCGAGCGCTCGGCATGCCCGGTCTCGACACACCGTTGGACGAGCGTCTTGCTGTAACGAATCGAGGTGCCGAGGTCGTTCCCTTCCTTGTCGCGGGCAACTCGAATCTCGAGAGTCGCCCCAGGTTTGCCAAGCAGCAGGATGCCGCGCTCCGCGCGAGTGACCTCGAGCGAGCGGTCGACGATGTCGGTCAGAACGCTGTCGAGGTCGATGTTCGAGTTCACCTCCGCGATGGAGTCGAGCAGGATCTCGAGCGACTGAGCATCCTGCGCGGGGTCTCCGGTCAGGAGCCCCGGGGACTCGGGCTGCGCCGAGGGCGTGGGCACGGGAGCGGGGTCACTGCTCTTGCGCCAGAAGCGAAATCGACTCATGGGTCAGTCGGCTGGGATCCGCAGGTTCCAACCAGCTCGGGAGGATAGCAAGGTCCCTTGGAACCGCGGCCGCAAGTTCGCTGCAAACCAGCATGAATCCGGGAAGACAGAATGAGGCCACGGATGTCGGCGACGCCCCGGCCATCCCCAAGCCCGCGGGACATCGTCCGAGCCACGTGCGGCCCGGCCCAGTACCACCTCGTCCGTCCCGATGCGGTCACCACCCGGCCCCCCGCGACAGGCTCCGTTCGATCGCTTGGCACGGTTGGCGCGAACCGGCGCGGAGTCCGCTTCTCGCGTCGCCGCCGAATCGAAGCGAGTGCCGGTTGCTTCGACGCTGCCGGGCCGGAAGAATGCCCATCCCCAAATCTCCTCCAGAGCGCACATGAAGATCGACAAGTTCGTTCGCGACGACTACTGCATCCTCGCCCTCAAGGGGGAGTTCGACACGTTCTACGTCCCCGCCCTGCAGGACGAGGTTCAGGCGCTGCTCAATGACGGCATCGCCCACATCATCCTGAACATGCGCCTGGTCAAGTTCATCAACTCGACGGCGCTTGGCGCGATCATCAAGATCCACAAGCTCTGCAAGGCAGCGAACGGCGAGATGGTCGTCGCACAACCCTCGGCCTTCGTGCGGGACGTGATCGGCAAGATCGGAATCGACCAGCTCGTCCCGGTGCTCGACGACGAAGAGCATGCCGTCAAGCACGTGATCAAGGCCTTGAATGCGCTCGAGTTGGCAGGCGCTGCCCCGGTCAATCAGGAGCGCGTCATGATCACGTTCCCGGACGCGACTCGCAACCAGCAGATCGGCGGACAGAAAACCCTGCTCGGAAGCATGGGCAACGTGAACGGGGAGCGGATTCAGTTCCTCTGGAACGGCGAGAAGCACGGCATCTCCTTGGACCAGGGCAAGCAGTTGTTCTTCCAGGGCAGCGACTTGAACCTGAAGTTCCAGGTCAAGATGTTCAAGAAGGGCTACTTCGAGCTGCTCGGCAAGGTGAGCGAGGCGGGCGAAGCCGGTGACGGCCAACTCCGGATCACCGCAACGTTTGCGGCGATTTCGGAGGCCGACCGCGCGGCCCTGACGCAGTTCGCCGAGGACATGGAGTTCCTCAAGCGCCAACTGCCGCGCTGACGCCGCGACGGCCGAGTCCGCCCGCTCCGGAATCGTCTGCCGAAGCTCCCGGGATGGCGGTTGACCTGTCTCGCAGCGACCGCTACCCTCCTCGCCCCTCCATCCCAGCATCACGCCCATGAAGCTCAAGGTCCGCAACTCGAACCAGAAGCGACTCAAGAAGGTCGGCTTCCGAACCCGCTCCAAGACGGCCGGCGGACGCAAGATCATCAAGCGCAAGCGGAAGAAGTCCGGCGGCTACTTCCGCGTCGGCTGAGGCTGGATCGACTTGGTGTTCTGCTTGGCCGTTCCGCTCTTGCGGGACGCGGGCAGCTCTTCGCACGGCTCCCCAGTCGAGCTGGTCTCCTGTGCCGGGGACGAGTCGGTTCACCGTGCAGATTCCGACCCCCTCCATGGTCCCAGGGGAAGACTCGTCTCGGGGAGGACGAGTGCGATAGACAGCGGAAGATCTCAGGCCAGCAAGCGGGCCGGGATCAGCCCTGTTCGTGCAGGGTCTCGCGCACCACTTCCTCGACGCTGGTCGTTCCCTCGAACACCGCACGAAGTCCGGCCTGGCGAAGCGTCTTCATCCCCGATTCGAGCGCCAGCTTGCGGAGGTCGCCGGTGCTCGCGTGGTCGAGGATCGCCCGCCGCAGCCGCTCGTCGACGATGAGGACCTCGGCGATGCCCTGCCGTCCCTTGTAGCCGGTAAAGCTGCAGATCTCGCACCCCTTGCCGCGCGCGAACCTAGCACCGCCGGCGTCTCGTTGGCTGAGTCCCAACTCGCGAAGCACCTCGTCCGACGGCTCGTAGTGCACCTTGCAACCGCTGCACACCCGGCGAACTAGACGCTGCGCGATCACCGCGCGCAACGTGCCGGTGATGAGGAACGCCTCGACCCCGATGTCGACGAGCCGGGCCACCGCGCTGGGCGCATCGTTGGTATGAAGGGTTGAGAACACGAGGTGCCCCGTAAGGCTCGCCTCGATCGCGGTCTGTGCCGTCTCCCGATCACGGATTTCGCCGACCAGAATGACATCGGGATCCTGCCGGAGAATCGTCCGCAAGACACGGGCATAGGTGACTCCGATCTCGTCGTTGACCGGGATCTGGACAATGCCGTCGAGGTCATACTCGACCGGATCCTCGACGGTGATGATCTTGACGTCCTCGCGATTCGCCTCGTTCAGCATCGCGTAGAGCGTCGTGGTCTTGCCCGACCCCGTCGGTCCGGTCACCAGGACGATGCCGTTGGGCAACGCGATCAATTGGCGCAGGAGAGCCCGAGTGTCGTCGTAGACGCCGAGATTGTCGATATCGAGGGCTACGACGGATCGATCCAGGACGCGAAGCACGCAGGACTCGCCATGCATCGTCGGCAGGGTCGACACACGTAGGTCCACCGGTCGGCCGCCGACCGTCAGCTCGATGCGGCCGTCCTGCGGCAGGCGAGTCTCCGCGATGTCGAGATCCGCCATCACCTTGACTCGGGATACCAGCGCGATCGCAAGATGCGGCGGTGGCGCTTCCAGCTCGAACAGCGCCCCGTCTACTCGATAGCGGATCTTGAAATCGCCCTCGAACGGCTCGAGGTGGATGTCCGACGCTCGGTCGCGAATCGCCTGATAGAGCAGGTAGTTGAGGAGCTTGACCACCGGCGCCGCCGCGGCCATCGCGGACTTGTCCTCGAGATCGAGCTTCGCGCCTTCTCGCGCGAACTCGGCCACGAGCTCCTTCATCTTGGCCTGGTTACTGCGAGCCTCCTCCCGGTAGTGCTGGTCGAGCGCGACTCGCAACGCCGACTCATCGGCGACAACCCCCCGAACATCCAAACCGGTGCCGAACCGAAGATCCTCCAGGACCGAGAGGTTCGCCGGATCCGACAGCGCCACCATCAGGGCACCGTTCTCGATTCGCAGCGGCAGCACGCCGAACGCCCGCGCCGTAGTTACATCGACCTTCTCGAGCGCCTTGGCTTCGACGCTGGCGGTGGCAACGTCGACGAAGGGCAAGCCGGCTTGCTGCGCCAATCCACGGGTGAGCTCGGCCGGTTGGAGGTGACCCAGTTCGAGCAGAATCTCGCCGATCCGCCCTCCCTTCTCGCGCTGAACCATCAGCGCTTCTTGGATCTGACCTTCGTGCAGGAATCCCAAGTCCTTGAGGACTTGGCCAAGGAGGCGTCGGGCCGCCAACGATCAGCTCCCCCCGCCCATCTTCTGCTCCACTGCGGCGCGATCGAAGGACCGCTCCAACGCAGCTTCCTTGCTGATCCGACCAGCGCGCCACAGGTCGAGCAACGCTTCGTCCATGAGCTGCATGCCTTGGCGTCGACTCGTCTGCATCACCGACGGAATCTTGAACGTCTCGGTCTTGCGAATGTGATTCTCGATGGCGGGGTTCGTGATCATCACCTCGTAAGCGGCCACGCGACCCTTGCCGTCGGCAGTCGGTACCAGGATCTGCGAAATCACAGCGACCAAGGCAACCGCCAACTGCGAACGGATCTGCTCCTGCTGTTCAGTCGGATACTGATCGATGATTCGATCCACGGTTCGCGCGGCGCCGGTGGTGTGCAAAGTACCAAAGACCAAGTGGCCGGTCTCCGCAGCGCTGATCGCAGCCGAGGTCGTTTCCAGATCTCGCATTTCTCCCAAGAGGATGACATCGGGATCCTGGCGCAGGGCACGACGCATCGCCTCGGCGAACGAAGGCACGTCGTTCCCGACCTCTCGCTGAGTGACCTGACTCTTCTTGTGCTCGTGGTAGTACTCGATCGGATCTTCGATCGTGATGATGTGCACATCCCGATTCTGATTGATCCAATCGATCATCGTGGCGAGAGAAGTGGTCTTTCCCGAGCCGGTCGGACCGGTCACCAGGATCAGCCCACGATGCAGATCCAACAGCTTGCGAACCGCGGCCGGCAACCCGATCTGCTCGAATGACAGGAGGCGATGCGGGATCATGCGCATCACGATTGCGCGGTTGCCCTTCTGCGTGAGCACGCTCACGCGGAAGCGACACTTGTCGCCATGCGCATAACCGAAGTCGGTGGTGCCGCCAGCCTGCAACTCCGCGCGGTTGCGCTCCGGCAGGATCGAGTTTGCCCATTCCTCGACGTCCTGCGGTCTCACGCGACCCGCCGAACCCAGTTCGATGAGATGACCGTGTCGGCGCAAGACCGGCGCGCGACCGACCGAGATGTGAAGGTCGGACGCGCCTTGCTCGACGCACGCGTCCATCAGGGAGTGAATATCGGTCATGCTGTGTTTCGTCTCACACCGCTGCAGTGACGCGCAGGATCTCGTCAACGCTCGTCGTGCCCGCCAGAATCTTGCGGGCACCGTCCTCCAGCAACGATCGCATGCCGCCGGAAGAGCGCGCGTAGTCGCGGAGCCGCATGTCGGGCTCACCAGCGAAGATCATCTCACGGAGAGTGCCGTCGAGAACCATGAGTTCGAAGATGCCGACACGACCGCGATAGCCGGAGTGCTCGCACTGCTCGCAGCCCACCGCACGGGTGAAACGACCCTCGCTGCTCATGGAAGGATCGATCCCGACCGAACGCAGTTCGGACTCCGTCGGCGAGTGAGGTGCTTTGCAGTGCTGGCAGAGGACTCGGACCAGACGTTGGGCCATCACCGCCTGAACTGCCGCAGAGACCAGGAAGGGCTTCACTCCCATGTCGACGAGCCGCGTGATCGCAGACGGAGCATCGTTGGTGTGCAGGGTGGAGAACACCAAGTGGCCCGTCAGAGCTGCCTGCACGGCGATCTCGGCCGTCTCCTTGTCGCGAATCTCGCCCACCAGGATCACGTTGGGAGCCTGACGAAGCATCGCGCGGAGGATGCGTGCGAAGTCGAGCCCGATCGCCGCTCGAACCTGACACTGGTTGATTCCGGCGATGTTGAACTCCACCGGATCCTCCGCGGTGATGATCTTCACATCCGGTCGGTTGAGCTGCTTCAGCGAAGCGTAGAGAGTGGTCGTCTTGCCGGAACCCGTGGGACCGGTGACCAAGACGATCCCGTTCGGTCGCCGGATCGTCGCCTCGAAGCGATCGCGGTCCTCGCCCACGAATCCCAGGGACTCCAGCGATCGGAGTCCGGCATCCTTGTCGAGGAGACGCATGACCACCGTCTCGCCGTGGTTGCTCGGCAAGACCGAAGCGCGGACGTCGATCGCGCGGCCTGTCGATCGAAAGTCGATGCGCCCGTCCTGCGGCTTGCGCCGCTCCGCGATGTCCATCGACGCGAGGATCTTGAGTCGCGAGGTCAGGGGACCATGCAATGCGCGCTCGAGAGATGCTTGGTCACGCAGGACCCCGTCGATGCGGTAACGGACCCTGACTCGAGTCTCGTAGGGCTCGATGTGGATGTCGCTGGCGCGCTGCTCGATCGCCCCGGTCACGATCTTCTCCACCAGGCGAATGATCGGCGCATCCGGATCGCCGTCGTCCGCCGCCGCTCCCTTGGCACCGCCGCGCGCTGCATCCGCAGTAGGCTTACCCCCGCCCAAGACCTTCTGGATCGCAGCTTTCAGGGCCTTCGGTGGAGCGAGCGCACAACGGACCTCTCCCCCGACCAGAAATCCGAGATCGTCCGCGACCCAGGTCTTCAGCGGATCGTCGATCGCCACCCAGAGCACGCCGTCCTTGACGAGAACGGGTAGAGCTTGGTGTTGCTCGATGCGGTCGGCCGGCACTCTCGCGAGCAGTTCGGGCGAGAGCTTGGCCTTTGCCGGGTCGACGAACACCATGCCGGCGGCTTTCGCCAAGCACCGCCAAACCGACTCCTCGGGGGCGATCCCCAGCGCCAAGACAGCTCTCTCGAGTGACATGCCTCGGCTGCTGCCGAGCGCACGCGCCTTCTCGACGTCCTCTTTGCTCAGCCCACACGTCTCGACCAGCGCCGTCTCCAGCGCGCGTAGATCCGTCAACGCACGAACCCGTTGAACTGGAACTCTTGGATCGGAAGGGAAGGATGGTTGAGCTTCACGGTCACATCACCGCGGAGGAGTCGCTTGGGCGCACCGGGCTGCACGACGATTCGAATCTTGAGGACCTTGCCGTCCTTGTGGCTGTCGACCGCCACGAACTTGTCCTCGACGCTCAAGTTCTTCACCTCGATCGACTCAGCCTGAAGATCGAAGTCAGAGTTCGGAGTGATCTCGATCTCTCGGGTCAGTCCTTCCGTGGCGCTGATGCGACCCAAGGGGACGAAGGACCCAGGGGTGATCGTGAGCGGCCCTTCGACGAACGCCGACACCCGAACTTGGACCGATTTCCCCTGCACGTCGGTTCGAAGGTTGATGACCCCGCCGCCGGCCTTGGGATCGACATTGGGGCCGTAGCTCCCCTTGACGACCCACCAAGCCTCTTCCCCAACCATCTCCTTCGTGTAGCTGATCTCCATTCGGTCGGGCAGTGGGTCATGGCCGGTGATGGAGAAGTCCTTCTGCAGGGGCGAGTTGATCCGAACCTCGAACTCCTTCTTCTCGTCCCAGCGCATCTTGTTGAGTGACACCTCGGGCGGCGAGATACGGAAGAACTGCGTGGCTACCGCACGGGCCTTCAGCATCAACAGCCGGTTGTTCTCGTCGGAGGTATGGACCGTGATCGTCGCCTCCTTCGCACCGCTGACGTTGTGGAGATCGATCTCGACGTCCACCGAGCCCTCTTCATGGGGCGCGATCGGCACGACCTCGACCATCTCCTTCACTTCCGCCCCGCCCTCGCCGGTGGTGATTCGATAGATCGTGTTCGGGCGTGGCTGGTTCTCCACCCGGTAGGAGCGGTCGCCGAGCCGGATGACGGCTTTCGAGCAGGCACAGCTCGGTTGGAAACTCTTGATCTGCTGCGGAGCCGCAGTGGGGTTCTTGAACCGCCAAGAGCCCCGAGCGACCTCCCCCTCCAAGTGCGTGCCAAGGTCGAGCTCGGGAGCTTCAACCCAGTCGTTCCGACCGGTGGTCGGCGTCGGAGCGCCCGGAGGTTGCCGGACGCCGCCGAGATCCTGCGCGACCACAGGGGAGAAGGTCAACCAGGCGGCACCGAGGACCGCTACGAAGGAGAAGTGGCTCATCGGGATGAGAAATCCGTCGGGGAGGGACGCGGGACGCCGGCTTTGGGCCGGCGGAGGTTCCGTGCAACGGGGCGGCGGAGTATAGCCTCCCGGAATGGATCGTTGGATTCTTCCGATCGCCAAGCGATTCGCTGCCATGGCGGTCCTGAGCGGGGTCGCAGTGCTTCCGGCCGGCTGCTGCACCCTCGCCCGACTGTGGTGTGGTCCCGATCGCAGCGTGTGGATCTCGGAACGGTACGAAACCGCCGATCTGGCACTGGGCACCCTACAGGAGTCGCTCCGGCGCGCCGATCGCCAGACCCTCTTTCGGTGCCTCTCCGAAGAGTTCAAGCGCCGCGAGCAGCTCGACCCCATCGCGATCGAAGTCGCTTGGCGACGCCTCACCGAGCAGTTCGATGGGATCCACCTTCTGGGCACAGCCGAGGTCTCCGGCACTCGCGAACTCTCGGCGGACGCCCGGGAATACACGCTCTCCGTCGCAGGCCGAGGCTTCAAGCTCCTGTTCGTGCGACAACCCTATTGGGAAGTGCGCTGGACCGCGGAGGACGGCGGGCGGAGCGACGGCGCCTTCGTCCGCAGCATGCACTCCCATGCGCGGATCGAAGCCCGGACGGACGGGCAGAGCGACCTACGGATCGCCCTTCCCCCGGTCGCCGGCTCGCCGGCACTCGACGCCGTCACGTTCGCCGGCATCGGGGTCGAATGGAAGGTCGACCGCATCGAGGACGCCAACCGCGCCGACAAGTGAGCGCAGCGTCCTGGCCCGGACTGCGGTGCGATCGCACTCACAGTCCGAACTCGTCAATCAGCGAATCTCGACGGTGATCGGCGCGGAAGCGTGCTCCGTGCACGCCTCTCCGCCCTGAGGCTCTTCGCCACCGAAGTAGCGCTGGATCTCACCGACGATGTCTCGGCGCGGCGAACTGTCGGACGGCGAAGCGAACACCTCATCCTCCAGCATGCGCTGTGCGACGTCCAAACGACGCTTCACCTGATCGAGGACGTCTCTGGCACGACCGAGCGCACTGTCATCGAGTTCGATGGTCTTCGAGCTCGCCGCCAGCGCATCGAGCTGGCGCTTCTGAGTGGTCAAGGACGCCACCATCTCCTCGAGACGGGTCTTCTCCGTGCGGACGGCGTCGAGGCGCATACGCGCGGCAGTGACGGCACGCTGCTGACGCTCGATTAGGCCACGCTTGCCTTCGAGGAGCGCACGATTGTTCTTGTAGACCTCGAAGGTCCGCTCGAGGTCCAACTCCACTCGGGTGCGGTCGTGACTGGCGAGTTGCACCACCGGGGCGCTGCCGTCGAAGGCGGCGCTGACGGCGCGAAGCTTCCGCTCGCCGTGCTGGACTTCCTTCTCGAGTCGAATGACGTCGCCCTCGGCGCCTTCCAGGTCGACTTCAGCCTGGGCGAGCTCACGGCGAGCGTCGTGCAGCTGCGGATCGATCTCCCGAATCAAGTTGCGGGCGCGCTTGAGTTCGAACTCGAGGGGGATCGACTCGGCGACACCGTCGCGCAGCGAGCGCGCCGCAGTGCCGAAGTAACTGGTGAACTGCCGGCCGAACATCGCGAAACCGGCGGCACCGACCGCCACCGTTCCGATCACGGCCCACTTGAGCATCTTGCGAATCATGGTCTTGAAACCTCCGGTCGTGTTGCGTCGGAGGTCGACATCGACATCCGATGGCGACCATTCGCGGCTGGGTCGGACTATTCCGAAAGTGCGCGCCGTCGACGTGAAACCAGCCCGGACTAGCCCGGATTATTCGTGAACGTCTGCTGCGATCGCCACAAGTCGCGCCCAGCGGCGTCGCTACGTCGGCTTCCCCCTGGCAGCGCAACTACAGCTACGCTTCGGTCGTCGACCGACGCAGCTCGATGCCGGACATCGACCTGCGCCGATCTCGACGACACTCACGAATCGTCCGAGCCTGCGCGACGGCGACCCTCTCAGCCGCGCTGGGCGCGGATCGCAGCGATCGTGGAACGGAGCAGACGCTCGCGCAGGTCCTCGACACGCGGCCGCGCCGCCACGGCGTCACGCTCACCCATCTCCTCCACGGCAGCGGCACAATACGGACACCGGCTCTCCTTCAGATGGAAGTCGAGGAACTCAGTCGCACCGGCATCCAACGACCCGGTCATCCAGGCTCGGAGAACGTCCGGATGCGGACAGGAGACCCGCTCCTGCCGCCAAACCGACGACACCGTGAATCCCAAAGCCTCGTCACGATCGGATGGTTCTCGGTTCATCGCGACCCCGGCCCCCACAGGTCCATGAACAGCGAATGGTTCGGATCGTTCTGACGAGCAAGTCCGCGCAACTTCTCGACCGCGCGGAACTTGATTCCCGCCACGTGCTTCTCGTCCGGGATCCCGAATCGAACCGCCGCATCCTTGTTGCGCCCGCCGAGAACGAAGAGGTACTCGAGAACCATGAGCTTCTGGAATTCCCCGGCGTCCCAAAGCTCGCCCACGAATTCGCGGAGGATCCGGCCGAGCACATTCCGTCGCCGCAGCCCGTCTTCGGTCGCCACGAGATCACTCGTCGGCGGTGCGGACTCGGGTGATGGCATGTTCTCGATCCACACGGCGCTCCGATCGCTGTCCGGGTCGCCCTTTGCCGGAATCAAAGGCAACTTGTGCTTGCGGAAGTGATCGATCACTCGATTGCGCGCGATCCCGAACACGAACTGATCCAAGGTGAACTCGGGATCGAATCGGGCGATGCCCTTGACGGCCCCCACGAACACGTCCTGCGTCAGGTCCTCGGCCGTCTGGTGGTCACCCACCCAGCGCTTCACGAAGAAATAGACACGGCGACCGAACTGGTCCTGGAGGCGTTCCCAGGCCGATTCATCCATCGACTTGAGCTTCTCGATCTCTTGGGCGTCCGCGGCAGGCATGCGGCCCATCATCTCGCGAACAGCTTGAGGACTGCAATCAGCAACATGCCGAAGGCGAGTCCGACGACCAAGTAGCCCGCGATCGTGAACACGATCGCCATCAGCTTGAAGGGTAGCTGGATCGTGAACCCGAGGAGGTTCCCGACCCCGCTGGCGATCGCCTTGATCGGGGTCAAGGTAGCGATCACCAGCACTTCCAAGGCGCGGAAGACCGCGAGAACGGCGACGGCGGGGAACGATCGGGGCGACTCGGCGGGCAGTTGCGCCGCCGAAGTCCTCGGTGTCGGCGGAGAGGCCGCGGGAGGGACGGCAGGGCTTCGCCCGACGGCCGCGGGCTCCTCGGTCGACGCGGTTCGTGCTGCCGGCCGTGCGAAGGGAATCACGAGACTCTCGCCCAAGGCGGCCGGAGCCGAGAGCGCGTGCAGCAGATCGCTGACCGACTGGAATCGATCCAGCGGGTCTTTGGCCAAACAGCGAAGGATCACCGCCCGCTCCACCACGCCCACGCTCGCTGGAATCTCCGGCGCATCATTCTCGTGCTTGCGCAGCACTTCCCACTCGCTGTCGCCTCGGAACGGCACACTGCCGGTGAGACATTCGTAGAGGATGACCCCGAGCGAATAGATGTCGCTGCGCGCGTCCCCGCGCCGCTTGAGCATCTCGGGCGCCATGTAGTAGGGCGTGCCGCGACCGAAGGAGAGCGAGTTTCTGGACTCGGTCACCAGTTTGCTCAGGCCGTAGTCGCCGACCCGCGCGATATCGCCTTTGAGGAAGATGTTTGCGGGCTTGAGATCGAAGTGCACGAGACTGTGTTCGTGCAGGGCTTGGACGCCACGGGCCGCCTGGATGAAGATCCGTAGGGCATCGTCGCGGGAAAGGCTCCGGTCGTCGATTCGGGTGCGAAGCGTCTCCTGGCCCGCATAGCTCATCACGATGAACGGGATGCCGTCGACCGTGCCCTTGTCTTCGATCGAGACCAGATTCGGATGATCGATCTGGGCGAAGTGATCGACGCTCTCGAGCTCACGAAGCACCGCGTCACGAACGCCCTCGTCATCGACCTTGAGGAACTTGATGGCGTAGTCCTTGCCGATCGATTCCTTCCGCGCCTTGAAGACGACCCCGAACACGCCCCCGCCGAGCTTGTTGACGATCTCGAAGCCCGTCACATAACCGGGCT
The DNA here is from genome assembly GCA_050181465.1 of Planctomycetota bacterium. Classification (GTDB taxonomy): domain Bacteria; phylum Planctomycetota; class UBA1135; order UBA1135; family UBA2386; genus JACRLW01. Next base: position 72,977 of record JBFXDD010000011.1, on the reverse strand, counting down.
TCCGGTAGTTGCGATAGAAGCTCTCCCAGTCGATCGCGCTCGCGGCATCGTGTGGTCGAAGAGGTCGGCGCGGGGCTTCCATGGTCGGCGTTTCCGGAGAGAGCTTGGATTCTTCAGGTCAGCGAACGAATTCCTGAATCAGGAGCAGAGCGATCCCCGGCAGGGCCACCCCCATTCCACCGCACAGCACGCGCAACCGCCAGGGCATGTAGCCGCGCGTGATTCGGTCGAGCCAGCCGTAGACGAGGGTCAAGAGGAGCCAGAGCCCGAGGGTCCCACCCGCGAACGCGCCGAGCGCCAAGCCGCGCCGCTGAACTTCTCCGGCGAGACCGTGCAGTCCGCGCTCGAGGACTCGCTCGAGCGGTCGCAGTTCGAGGTTGGTGCGATAGCTCGTGAACGAGCCGTGATCCTTCACCACCCGCGCACGATCCGTCACCTCGACCAACCTCATCGGCTCCTGGCGGGCGACCCAGTCGCGAGCCAACTGGTCTGCCACCAGTTCGGGCACCCAGATCTGCTTGACTCGCCGAGCCAACCCCACCGCCTTGCCGAGAAGTTCGCCGCGGACCTGCTCCGCCGCGACTTCGATCGCCGCAGCATCGGCCGCGTTCGGACTCAATTCGACCGGCCCTTCGACCGTCGAGTCCACGGCGAGCACTAGAGACTGCTGCGGTGCCGCTGCCGAGACCGACGCGATGGGAGCAGCGATCAAGCACAACACGGTCAAGGCCAGGGTCTTTTCGAGCATGCTCGAGTTCCAATCGGGTTGCTCGCGGCTACGAACCCCCTGGCCGACTATTCCGAGAGGGGATCTGGGCACCGCGAGAACCGGCACCACCCGGTATGGAATCGACCGCGGCCTCTGCGGTCAGGGACGTTGCCACGGCAAGGCCACGAAGCTCAGGTTGCCAGCACGCACCTCGACGCCGGCCGATAGCGGGTACTCGCCGGCGATCGGTTTGCCGTCCATGGTGGCCCCCTGAGGCGCGCGCACCATCACGCGACCGTCGCGATCAGCGAACAGCTCCAGTTCCACGTCGGCACCGGCGACGACGACATGGGCGTCCGGATTGGCGCCGATCAGAATCCGGCCGTCGCGACCTCGGTCCTTCATCCACAAGACCCGGTCCGTCCCAGCGACGACGAAGCCACCCAGGATGGTGAGTGCCGCGGTCAACGAGCGGCTGCCGGGGAGCCGGTACTCCATTTCGACGGTCGGCCCGAGTCGAAATCGGACTCGCCCGGCGAGCTTGAGTTCGCGAACTCGTTCGCCGTTCGCGAAGACCTCGCCTCCCTCCGCTACCAACTTGTCGACCTGCCCGCCATGAAACGACATGGTGCGGACGAGCCGTGCGTGCCGGCCGGCGACGTTCGCGAGCATCGGCAGATCCGCGCACTTGTCGCGGAGATTGCCGATCGTCAACGACTCGCCGCGAACGACAAGGAACTCGCCGCCCTCGTCGACTCGCAGGAGGAACGCGGTACCAAGCCCCTGCGCTTTCGCCAGCTCACGCTTCAGGTCGAAGATCTTGGTTCGCATCAGCGGGGCGGTCGGACCGAGCTGATCGATCTCACGATGCGCGGCCCCGAAGTCGCGGCGATGCGCGTGGGCTCGCGCGAGAGTAACCGCCTCGTCGGCGCGCGAGCGTGCGGCGATCTCATCCGCCAGCCGCAGCACCTCGGGCTCGTCCAACGATCCCGCCCGTGCGGACTGAAGCGATTCCAACGCAAGATCGAGGTCCTTCTCGGCGAGCGCCCGACGGCCGATCGCCGCATGATGCCGCGCGTTCGCGCAGGCCTCATCCACCCTTGTGAGCAGCATCGCGTGCTCGCGCTGCAATCCCGACAGGACGGCAGCCAACGGCGCACAGATCTCCGCGAGCAACCTCGCACGCGCAGTCTCACCGCGCGTCAATCGGCGCCCCGCATCTTCCAAGATCTTCTCGCCGGTTCGCAGCGCCCTCGCGTCGAGCCGCTCTGCGCTCAACAGAGCGGGCCGTTGCGAGAGATACGCGGCCACGGCGTTTCGAAGTTCCTCGACCTGCGGCGATGCAGCACAAGCCTCTGCAGTCTCGAGCGATTCGAGGGCCGAGAGCTCGGCTGTCAAGCTCGTGCGAACGCGAGTCAGGTCCTCGTGATCGCGCTGGAGCAGTGCGAGTTGGTCGAGCCGCGCCAGACATTGGCGGATGCCGTCAGGGCTCGAACATGCGCGATCGTGCAGGCGCGACAACACCTGATTGAGTCCGGCCTGAACGGCATCCATGCGCTGACGAATCTCGGCGAGCAGAGCCCTCGGCTCCTCACCGTTGTTGCCGGGCACTGCAAGCGCCAGCGCGAGTCGATTCGCTTCGCGAAGATCGCCGGTTGCAGCGGCCTTGCGAGCCGACTCGAGTTGACGGGCCCGATCCAACGCACCTTCGTCGAGCAGCCGTCCCTCGTCCAAGAGTCCACGATGTCCAGGGTGTTGCACGGTCAGTTCCAGCAGTGCGAGACGGGCCTCATGGATCGATCCGGCCGCCGCGAGCTCACGTACCGTTCGCAAACCGGACTCGATGGCGGCCGCGCGGGAGCGAAGTCGCGCCGCCCTCAGCGCGAAATCTGCCGCCGATAGATCTCGAGCCAAGCGTTCGAAGTCCTCCGCGGCCAGTAGGTCCGCCCCCTCTTCCTCGGCGCGCAGCCCGCGTTCGAGGCGCCCGACCAGCTCGGTCTCGCGATCCATCCCGGTCAACGAACCGATGTCACCGAGCGCCCGTTTCGCAACGGCGAGATCCCCCGCCGATAGGGCGACGACAATCGCTTGCCGCAACGGAGCGATCGCCGCCGTGCGAAGGCTTTGGAATTCGGATGTGGTCGCCAGGCCGGGCAGAGCGGCGGCGAGACGTTCCCATTCGCGGAGGAAACTGACAGCGTCGGTCGCACCGCGGGCAGCGCTCAGCTCGCGCACCAGGTGGCCGGAGTGGCTGCGCACGAATGCGCCGATCGCCCCTAGGACCGCCGGATCATCGACAGCGAGTTTGTGCGCGGTGCACAACTCCGCGGCTGCGTCACGCCAACGGCCAGCTTGAATGGCGACGCTCGCTGAGCCCAACGCCTGATCTACATGCGACTTTGCCGCGACCAGTGCCGTGTCTAGCCGCCGTGTTTCAGCGGTCTCCCGCACTCTCTTGGCGCGCTCGAGCGATGCACGAGCCGCTGCGAGTTCACCTCGACCCAGTGCGGCACGCACGCCTTCGATCTCCGCGGTCGCCGCCGGCTCCGCCGCGGCATCGCGTGGGCCGAGTGCCGCCAGAGCGCTCTCCGCCTCCGGGTGGTTCGGAAAGGTCTTCAGCACGCGCTCGAGATCCGCTCGGGCCAATTCCACTGCCGCGGAGCGAACGCGCTCGCCGGCCCGCCGCAGGAGTCGGTTGCAGATCTCGCGTCGCAGGTCCTCGGCCCGGCGATGACCGGCGATCATCGGGTCGGAAGCCAGCGCCAGCGCCTCCTCGAGACGGGATTCGCGCACGGCGCGCCGAGCCTGAGCCAATCGGACGAAGCGGTCGAACATGGGCCGGGGAAGGAGTTCGGCTGGGCCCCAGCTTATTCCGAGGACGGGCTAGTCGACGCTCCGCGGTCCGCACTCGGGACCACAGGCCGGCCCCATCGGCTCGGTTCCGGCCGGACCCGTCCGCCGCACCAGCCCCATCACACCCCCCCGACCGTCGCGCTCGACTTCGCAGCACTCGCGGACGAGTTCGTGCAGTCGGGAACGGGCTCGCTGCACTCTCGACTTCACTGCGCTGAGGCTGAGACCGAGGTCGGCCGCGATCTCCCGATAGGGTCGACCCTCGAGGTCTGCCTGACGTAAGGTCGCTGCGAGCGCCGGCGGCAACGCGCCGAGGGCGGTCGGCAACCAGCGGACGAGGGTCGCGATCGCATCCGGAGCGGCGGTGCCGGAGTCGTCGACCACCAGCGCCTCTTCCAAAGGCAACTCTCGCCGTCGCTCCCACCGTCGCACTTGGTCGACGAGAACCCCGCGCGCGATCGCCGTGAGCCACGCATTCCGTGAGCCGGCCTGTCGCAAGGAGTCTGCGCCCCTGGTCGCTCGCAGCATCACTTCGGCGACGAGATCGTCGGCGTCCTGAGGTCGGACGCCGTGGCGATGAAACCACCGCCGCAACCAACGCATGGCTTCGCTGGGCGACTCGACGGGCGCTGAGTCCCCGGTCGCCTCAACAGCAGCCACTCGAACCACCTGGAGTACACGAGCCGCGCAGGATCGCCGGGGCCGGCGCCTCCTTCCAATCCCGCGGGCGGTTCGCGGCTGAGGGCGCATCGACGTCGGCCAGGAGGACGTAGAACTCCCACGCATTGCCGTCAGGGTCCTCGACCCAGAGCTTGTCGGAACGCGCGTAGCAGCACGTGGTCGCGATCTCCTCGTGAACTGCCAGTCCTGCCGAATCGAGGCGACGACGGATCGCCGCCAGCTCCGTGCTGGTCGACACGCGAATCCCAAGGTGTGAAAGTCGGCCCCGCTCACTCGGAGTCGCTACCAGGTTCAGGGAGAACACAACGGGCGGCGTGTCGAGTTCGAACTTCGCCCAGTCGGCCCGCGCCTTCGCCGGGGGACGACCGAAGAGTCGCGTGTAGAACCCGATGGCCCGATCGAGATCCGCGGTCTCGAGTGCAACGTGCATCCGCGGCATCGCCGCGCTGGTGGAATCGATCATGACCTACTGGACGCTCGAACTCCGAATTGGTCGCAGCCGTGGCCCTCAGAAACCGAAGTCGGCGATGACCACCGGCACCGCCTACTCCGCGACCACGACCTGCCGGCCCTGTCGGCGAGCTTGCTCGAGGGCCCCTTCGGCGCGGGCAAGGAAGGAACGACGGTCGCGCACCTCCGGGTGCGGCGCGGTCGCCAAACCGATCGCGGGCGCCAATCGAATCGATGCCGAGAACTCTCGCTCGCGCAGCGAATCGGCTATGCGCGTCGCCAGAATGCTGGCACCATCCAGCCCGGTTCCCGGGAGCAAGAAGAGAAACACGGTCGGCGAGAACCGGGCGAGCACGTCGATATCACGCGTCTCTTCGAGAAACACACCCGCGACCTCCGCGAGCACGGCTGCACGCTCGGTCGCATCGACGGGCCACGCTGCGACACCACAATCCAGCAGCAACAGCGCGAGCGGCTGATGGAACCGGACGGCCCGCTTGAGCTCTTCGTCGAGCTTGAAGCCGGCGAAAGCCGCGTCGAACAGCCCGGTCTCCGCATCGGTGAAACGAGCAGCGACACTCTCCGCCGCGGATCCCTCCAACATTCGGACCAAGCCCGAGGACACCCTCGCCGGATCGTCGACGAGCTTCTCCTCCAGTCGACTGAGCAAGGCGTCGACTGCCGGACGCTGGCGCGGGCGCACGTCAGCGCCGCGCGCACCGAGCTTGGCGAGGACGAACTCGTCTGCGGCACCTCCGACGAGCACGCCGTCGGCCATGCAGAAGCGAGCGATCTCCGCGCTGAAGGCATCATCGGCGGCGATCGCGATGAAGACCGGTCGGCGAGGATTCGCCTTCAGTCGACGACACTCCGAGAACGCGTTGCGACCCAGCGGGTGGTCCGCGTCGAGCACCACGGCACACCCATCCGATTCTCCGAGCCCCTGCGCGGAGACCGCCGACTCAGTGCTCAGGTGCGTGACTTCCAAGCCGAAGGAACGCAGAGACGCCGCGAGACCCGCGTCTTTGGACAACAACACCACACGACCGGCCGCATCTTGCATCGTGCGGCATCATGCCGGCGTCGCGAGTCGAGTTCACCGGTCGGCTTCCCGACCGACGCCGATGATCGAATGCGACAGCTGCTTCGTCGGCGGTCACGAAGCTGCACCCAAGCGCCATCGTGGGCGCACCGCAGCTTTCGGGTTCCAGCAGATCGCGGATCGCAATCTCGGGGATCCGCAGCACGAGGCCCGGATCCGAGAGGATCAACGCTTCGAGAACTGGGTCGCGCGACGAGCCTTGTGAAGCCCGTACTTCTTTCGCTCGATCATGCGCGAATCACGAGTCAGCAGCCCATGCTCGCGGAGCGCCGCCTCGAACGTTGGGTTCTCGTTCTTCAGCGCACGGGCCAGACCGAGGGAAACCGCGCCAGACTGGCCGGTGATTCCACCACCCTGGACGTTGACCCAGATGTCGTAGGTCGAAGACGTCTCGGTCGCATCCAGCGGCATCCGCGCCGCCTTGCGAGTCTCCGGCGTCGTGAAGAAGGCATCGAAGGGCTTCCCGTTCACGAGAAACTGCCCGGTGCCGGACTTGATGCGGACGCGGGCAACCGCAGTCTTGCGACGGCCGGTGCCCCAGACATAGGGATCGGTGGCGAGGACCAAGAGTTCTTTCTCGAAGAGGAATGTCTCGCGCAAGTCCGGGGACGGCTCGCGCGCGACGGTGGACGATCAGTTGGCGAACTGGAGCGGCTGAGGCTGCTGCGCCACGTGAGGATGGTTCGGGCCGTTGTAGACCTTGAGGCGCGCGACCATCGCGGCACCTGCGCGATTCTTCGGCAGCATGCGCCGCACGGCATCCTTGATGAGCTTGCTCGCATCGCGCTCGAGACGCTCGCCGAGCGTGTGGCGCTTCAGGCCACCCGTGTAACCCGACCAGTGGGTGTAGACCCGGCGCTCACGCTTGTTGCCGCTCGTCTGGACCTTCTCGGCATTCACGACGATCACGCCGCGGCCCACCAACATGTGTGGGGTGTAGAGCGGCTTGTCCTTGCCCATCAGTGCGGAAGCGATTCGAACCGCCATGCGGCCGAGCACGTGCTGCGAGGCATCCACGATCACCCAATCGGCCATCGCCTTCTGGTGGTCTTGCAGCGTCGCGAAAGTCGTCTTGGTCATACGAAATCTCAGTGGCGGAACGGCCGGAAGACCGACTCGAATGGCGTTGAGGTCTTCGGCGGAGCCGCCGTCTGCGAACGGGAGGGGCGGAGAAAGTAACGATCCGACGAGCCGAGTCAAGCCCGCCGCGGGCTCCGTTTTCGCTCCCCTCACTCGGCTCCGTGGGGCTCGCCTCGCCGGCGGCGCCCGCCGCGCCCACGGCAGGTCACCCGCCTCGAGCCGCAGCCTCCTCCTCGGGATCGACCGTCCGGATCTTGATGATGTTGGCCAGCCCGGGCCGGCGACTGGTCCCGACCAGGATCACGTAGCAGTCGCCGGTTTGGACCAGGTTGGCGCCGGTCAGCAGTTCCTCACCGTGGTTGACCATCGCACGAACGGATCCGAATTTCTTGAGCTTGAGGGCCGTCACGCCGAAGGCCAGCGAGAGACGCTGCACCGTGCGTGACGATGGCGTCAGCGCATAGACGTGAGTCGCCATCCGCTCACCGGCCATGAGGAGCGCGGTGCTCCCGGACTCCGTGTAGACGGCGATCAACTTCGCCTCGGCGAGCAGCGCCGCCCAGGCCGCCGAACGCACCGCGGCGAGCGTCACCGAGATCCCCTTCTCGCCGACGCGACGACGGCGCGTGAACTCGAAGTTCGCGAACAGATCGTCCTCGGTCCGGCGGATGATCTGAGTCATGAACTTCACCGCGCTGAGCGGGTACTTCCCGCTCGCAGTCTCCGCGGACAGCATGACCGCAGAAGTCCCGTCGTAGATCGCGTTCGCCACATCGGACGCCTCCGCGCGCGTCGGTCGTGGGTTCGTGATCATCGACTCGAGCATCTGCGTGGCGGTGATGACCGGCTTGCGGACCTCGTTCGCCTTCCGGATTAGCCGCTTCTGAATGCCGGGGACCTGATCGGATCCCAGCTCCACGCCCATGTCGCCGCGGGCGATCATGATCGCGTCCGCTTCCTCCAGGATCGCGTCGATGGCCTCGACTGCTTCCGGACGCTCGATCTTGGCAACGACGCGAATGTCCGACTTGCGCTTACCGATGAGCGCCTTGAGCTGGCGGACGTCCTCGGCGCGCCGAACGAAGGAGATGGCGACGAAATCGACGTCTTCGTCGATCGCGACTTCGAGGTCGGCACGGTCCTTGGCGGACAACGCGGCCATGCTCACCTCGGTGCCCGGCAGGTTGATTCCCTTGTACTGCTTGAGGAGCCCGCCGTGCACGACCTTGGTGCGCACGAGCCGACCATCCACGGCGAGCACCTTCAGCTCGATCATCCCGTCGTCGAGCAGGATTCGCTCACCCGGCTTCGCGTCACGCGAGAGGTTCAGGTAGCGAGTCCCGATGCTCGTCGGCTGCTTCCCGTCGCCCTTACGACCGACGTAGTGCGGTTCGCAATGGATGATGAGGGGCTCGCCGCGCGTGACGAAGATCGGCTCGGCGTCGTGCAGCGGTCCCACGCGCAGCTTGGGGCCCTCGAGATCGACGAGAATCCCGACGCCGGCCTCCAGCCTGCGAGCGACCTTGCGAATCGCGTGCACGTCGCTGCGTAGAGTCGCGTGGTCCGCATGCGCCGCGTTGAGGCGGAACACGTCCACCCCAGCTCGGATCAGTTGTTCGATTTGCTTGGGCTGCCGCGACGCCGGCCCCAGCGTGGCCACGATCTTCGTCCGCTTTCGGTGGTTCATCCGCTCCGCGAGGGTTTGCCGTGGGACCTCGTGTCACACGCGTGCCGCAGTAGAGCCGTCGCGCAGAGCGACGCAAGGGCGGCGTTTCGCTGCGGAGGGAATCGCGAGCGGGCGGTCAGCGGAAGTCGTCGCGATTCTTGTCCCACCAGCTCCGCCAACGCTTCTGCATCCCGTTGCGCTGCTCGGCACCGGCGTCGGCATCGAACGGCATGGTCTGGGCGGTCAACTTCTTCAGGCCGACCCACGCCGAATGGCGCACGATGCTCTCCGGATCCGCCAGGGCATTGATGAGAGCATCGACGTGCTCCGCCGATCGATGCTCGGCCAGTCCATCCAGGACCAGACGACGGACGAAGGGATCGGAGTCGCGGGCCAACGGCAGTAGGGCGGGGAGCACCTTGGGCTCGCGCGCGAGCAGCAGTTCCTGCACCGCCTCGAAACGGACGCTCTCGTCGGCGTCGCTGAGTCGATCGAGATGGTGCTGAATCGCCGGCGGGAAGCCCTCGGCCGCCGGCTGCGGTCGGGGATCCGGATCGCCCATGACAGCCGGATCGCCGACATCGCTGGGCAGAGGACCTCGCACGGGCGCCGCGCGCAACTCCGCGACGTCACGACCGAGCGCCCGAAGGTCATCGGCGATGAGCGCCAGCCGCGCGGCGTGTTGCACCTGCGACTCGTGGAGCCGATCGATCTGGGTCCGCATGTCGGCTCGTCCGCGACCGATCTCGGCGAACCCGTCTCGGATCACGCCGAACTGACTCGCGGTCGCGGTCTCGAAGTCGGCGATCCGTTGGCCCAGCGGCTGCAACTGACTCGGGGTCACCATGTCTTCCAGCCGCGTCTCCAGGCTGGCGAAGCGCTCCTCCAGTCGTGCGAGCTTCGGCGCCTCGGCAGCCATGTCGCCGCGGAGCCGGGCGATCTCCTCACCCATGCGCCAGTCGACGAAAATCGCGGCGCCGGCGATCCCAGCCAGGATCAGGACCGCTGCTCCGAAGATGCCGGCCCGGCCACCCGCGGCACCGGTGGCGGGCGCCGCCGCCGAACCCGGGCTGGCTGTCGGCACACAGCGACCGGCAACGCGCACTGCTCGCCCGTCATCCAGAGCGGCAAGCGGGATCGAAGTGTTGCAGAGGTTGCAGAAATGGACCTCGGTCTCTTGCTGCATGGCGTGCTCCAGCGATCGACAGTGCCCTTCGGCGAAAACGTCGCCCGGGCGCTGCCTAGACTAGTCGAGCCGACCGCTTGGGGAACTGCCTACACCCAGAGATTGCGCACCGCAGCCGTCGCCGACCGCGGGCAAAACGCCCGCACCGAGTCTCAGGCCCGCATCGATTCGAGTTGGTCGAGATGTTCCCAGGGGAAATCAGGTCGACCGAAGTGCCCGTAGGCCGCAGTCGTGCGGAAGATCGGCCGGCGCAGGGAGAAGTGACTCTCGATGCGAGCCGGACGGAGGAAGGGACCGAAGTGCGCAGCGACACAGTCCATCAGTTGCTGCTCACTGCGGAACGCATCCTTGTTCCAGGTCCCGAAGGTATCGAGTCGCAGACTCACCGGCTCGGCGACGCCGATCGCGTAGGCAACCTGCACCTCGCATCGATCGGCCCAGCCCTTGGCGACGACGTGCTTCGCCACCCAGCGCGAAGCGTAGGCGGCCGAGCGGTCGACCTTGCTGGGATCCTTGCCGGAGAACGCTCCACCACCGTGGCGACCCATGCCGCCGTAGGTATCGACGATGATCTTGCGGCCCGTCAGGCCGGCGTCGGCCTTCGGCCCGCCGTCGACGAAACGACCCGTGGGGTTGAGGAACCAGCGCGTGCTCGCGCCCAACATGTCCTTCGGCAGAACCGACTCGGCGACCGACTTCAACGCCGCGTGGAGTTCCTTGTCCTTCACCTCGGGGGTGTGCTGATGGCTGATCACGACGGTGTGGATGCGCTTGGGACGCATCGCCTCGTCGTATTCCACCGTGAGCTGGCTCTTCGCGTCCGGGCGCAGGAAGGGATACTTGCCGGACTTCCGCACCGCGGCCAGGGCTTCCAGGATCCGGTGTGCGTAGTGGATCGGGAACGGCATCAACGCTTCGGTCTCGCGGCACGCGTAGCCGAACATCATGCCCTGGTCACCGGCACCCTGCTCCTTGCTCTGCGAGGTGTGCGCGTCGACGCCCAGCGCAATATCGGGAGACTGCGTGCCGATGGCGGTGAGCACCGCGCAGGAATTCGCGTCGAAACCGATCGCCGGGTCGTTGTAGCCGATGTCGGCGATGACGGCGCGGACCAGGTCCTGATGATTGACGATCGCCTTGGTGGTGATCTCGCCGGTCACCACGACGAGGCCTCGCGAGGTCAGCGTCTCACAGGCGACCCGCGAGTGCGGGTCCTGAGCGAGAATGGCATCGAGAACGGCGTCTGAGATCTGGTCGCAGACCTTGTCGGGGTGTCCTTCGCTGACGGACTCGCTCGTGAACAGGGAGGGCTGGCTCATCGGTGTCGGGGAGAGGGAGGCGGCCGCCGAGAAGGGCCGCTTTCGGGGCGGGGACTCTAGCCCGGACCATTCGTGAACGTCTACTGCGATCGCCACAAGTCGCGCCGGGCGGCGTCGCTACGTCGGCACCTCCCTGGCAGCGTAGCGACGGCGAAGCTTCGGTCGTCGACCGACGCAGCTCCTTGCCTGGCATCGACCTGCGTCGATCTTGCGACGACGTTCACGAATCGTCCTGGCGAGCGGTCCGCAGCGCCGTACTACCCTGTCTCTGCCGCCGAATCGACGCCACCCGGGCGCGCAGTCAGGACCCGATCGAGCAGAGGTGCGACGAGTTCGAGCGTCCGAGTCGTCGCGCCTTGGTTGCTGCGGATCACTTCGACGGCGCGCTGGCCGAGGCGCGTCCTTTCCGCCGCATCGGACAGTAGGTCTCCGAACGCCGCCGCGAGTTCACTCTGGTCCTGCACCTGCACGACGGCCTCGGCCAAGAGCAGCAGCTCGACGTCTGCCCGGAAGTTGCTGACGTAGGGGCCGAAGACGACCGCGCGACCGAGCGCAGCGGGCTCGATCATGTTCTGGCCGCCGTGCGGCACCAGGCTGCCGCCGACGAACGCAACGTCGCAGGCGCCGTAGAACGACTCCAGGTGGCCGATGGTGTCGACGAGAAGGATCGCGTCGCTGGCCAGCGGAAGCTCACGACCGCCGTCTTTCGACCAGCGAACGACGCGATGTCCCTGGCTCGCGAGCGCTTCGACCACGGCGACGGCGCGCTCGGGGTGGCGCGGCGCCAGCACGAGCCGAAGTGGTCGCTGGATGGCGGCGGCGACGTGCACCATCGCTTCCGCGATCCACTCCTCCTCCCGTGGATGGGTCGAACCGGCGACGACGACCATCTGTCCATCCGCGGACAACCATCGGCGAAGCTTGGCCGAGGCCTCCGGTACTCCGCGGAGACCGACTCCATCGAACTTCATGTTGCCGGTGACGGCGATCCGAGAGTCCTCCACTCCCAAGGCGAGCAGACGTTCTCGATAGGCCTCGTTCTGCACGCAGTAGTGCTCGATCCAGTCGAACTGCGGCAGCAGGCCGCGCGCCATGCGGTAGCCACGGAAGCTCCGCTCGGAGATTCGACCGTTCACGACCGCTACGGGCACGCCGCGTCGCGCTGCCGCCTGCAGGAAGTTGGGCCAGATCTCGAGTTCCATGAGCAACACGCAACTCGGTTGCACCCGATCGAGCGCCCGGCCCGGGAAGAGGCCGAAATCGAGTGGATACTGGATCACCGGCCGACCGACGTAGAGCCGCCGCGCCAGGTCGAAGCCGGTCGGCGTCGTCGCAGAGACCACGATCTCGACTCCCGGGTACCGGGTAGCCACGGCTTCGATCAGGCTCGCGAGGTTCTTCACCTCGCCGACCGAGACGCCGTGCACCCAGACTCGCGGAACGCCCGGCACGAACTGACGGATGCGTCCGCTGCGCGACCAGAAGCCCGCACGGTAGCGGCGATCGAAACACAGTCGCCACGCCAGCACGGGAAACCACAGGGCGGCGGCGATGAGAAAGACCCCCTGGTACACGATCAGGGGCAGGAGGCCACGCAGCATGCGCGGCCGGACGGCTCCGGGGTGCTTCGACTCAGTCGCCGTGGGGACCTCCCTCGCCGCCGCACGACGGCGCGCCAGCCGATGTGCACGACGCCTTCACGCGGCGCCGTGGCACTTCTTGTACTTCTTGCCCGAGCCGCAGGGACAAGGGTCGTTGCGGCCGACGTCCTGCTCGGTCGCCGTGGCCTTGATCCGCGCCTCCTCCGCGCGCTTGCGCGCCTCTTCCGCAGCCTGCTTCTGCGCGGCTTCCCGACGCTCGCGCTCGACTTCGGCCTGCGGCCGCACGCGCACTTCCGCACCCTGCTTGAAAGCCGCGATCACCTCGGGCGGTGCCTGCCCGGCGGCGATCAACGCCTCCACCATCGCGCGCGCCGTCACCGGATCCGACGGCATGGTCGGCATACGCGGGGGCGGCGGCGCTCGCCTCGGCTCGGGGGCCTGTTCCAGAACCACGCGCAAGACGAGGCCGGTCACCTGGTCGGCGATCGCCTCCTTCAGCAGTTGGAACTTCTCCCAGCCTTCCTTCTTGTACTCGTTCTTGGGATCCATCTGCGCATACCCGCGCAGACCGATGCCCGCCTTGAGGACCTCCATCGCATGGAGGTGGTCCTTCCACTTCTGATCGATGGAGTCGAGAAGCAGAAAGCGCATCACCCGCGCCCAAGTCTCCGCTCCGTACTTCTCCTGGCGAGCGTCCAGCGAGCGTTGGATGCGCTCCATCAGGAACTCGAAGACCTTCTCGCGCGGAGTGGACTCGAGACCGTCGAGCACCACGACGTCGCCGCTCTTGTGCTGCACCCAGGTGCGAAGCTCCTGCCACTCGACCGGCTTGTCGACGTCGCCGCTGTATCGCTGCACGACCGGATCGAGCAGCTCCTCGAACATGCCGACCACCTTCTCGCGCAGGCCCCGCATCTCGAGTACGTCCTGACGCTGCGAGTAGATGAACTTCCGCTGCTTGTCCATGACCTCGTCGTATTCGATGAGGTTCTTGCGGATGTCGAAGTTGCGCGCCTCGACCTTCTTCTGGGCGCGCTCGATGCCGCGCGTCACCATGCCGGACTCGATGCGCTCGCCGGCCTTCAGGCCCAGCCGCTCCATCATCGACTTGATCCAATCGCGCGCGAAGATGCGCATCAGGTCATCGTCGAAAGACAGGTAGAACCGCGACTCGCCCGGATCGCCCTGTCGACCGCAGCGACCGCGCAGCTGATTGTCGATACGGCGCGCCTCGTGACGTTCGGTGCCGACGACGAGCAGGCCGCCGAGCGACTTGACCTTCGACTGGTCCTCGACGCACTGCTTCGTCAGTTCGGCAAGTCGGGGTGCGACCGCGGGATCGGCCGGATCGAGGCCCTTCTGGCGGCATTCGAGCTCGAACAGTCGCTTGGGATTGCCGCCGAGCACGATGTCGGTTCCGCGACCGGCCATGTTCGTCGCCACGGTCACGGCACCGCTTCGCCCGGCCTGGGCGATGATCTCCGCCTCACGCGCATGCTGCTTGGCGTTGAGGAGTTCGTGGACGACTCCGCGCTCTTTCAACTTCGCGCTCAGCTTCTCCGACTTCTCGATCGAGGTCGTGCCGAGCAGGACCGGCCGTCCGCCGGTGTTCTCCCTCACCATGTCGTCGACGATCGCGTCCAGCTTGCTGGCTTCGTCGAGGTAGATCAGGTCATCGACGTCCCGCCGAACCATCGGCCGATTGGTCGGGATCGCGACCACGTCGAGCTTGTAGATCTTCGAGAACTCCGCGGCCTCGGTCATCGCCGTGCCGGTCATCCCCGCGAGCTTGTCGAACATCCGGAAGTAGTTCTGCAGAGTGATGGTCGCGAGCGTCTGCGACTCGTCCTGCGGGACCATGCCTTCCTTGGCTTCGACGGCTTGGTGCAATCCGTCGCCCCAGCGGCGACCGACCATCAAGCGACCGGTGAACTCATCGACGATGATGACCTCGACCTGCCCACTCCGCTCGTTCTTCGCGATGACGTAGTCCTTGTCGCGCTTGTAGATGTGGTGAGCTCGCAGCGACTGCTCGAGCAAGTGCGGCCAATCCATGTTGGCCGGGTTCGAATAGAAGCTGCCCACGCCGACGAGTTCCTCGGCCAGGTCGATGCCCGCTTCGCTGAGGAGGCACTGATGCTCCTTCTCCTTGATCTCGAAGTGCTCGTCGGGCTTCAGCCGGCGAGCGACGCGGTCGGCAACGACGAACTTCTCGGCCGTGCCCTCCGGGGGCCCCGAGATGATCAACGGGGTTCGCGCCTCGTCGATCAGGATCGAGTCCACCTCGTCGACGATCGCGTAGGCCAGTCGCTTCTGCACCTGAAGCTCCGGCGAGTCCTTCATGTTGTCGCGCAGATAGTCGAACCCGAACTCGTTGTTGGTGCCGTAAACGATGTCGCACGCGTACACGCCTTGGCGCTCCTGCGGCCCCATGGGCGCCTGGATCGCCGCGACGCTGATCCCGAGATACTCGAAGACGGGCGCCATCCACTCGCAGTCGCGTTTGGCGAGGTAGTCGTTGACGGTCACGACGTAGACACCCTTGCCCGCCAACGCGTTCAGTGCGGCCGGAAGGGTCGCCACCAGCGTCTTGCCTTCGCCGGTCGCCATCTCGGCGATCTTCCCCTCGTGCAGCACCATGCCGCCGATGAGCTGCACGTCGAAGTGCCGCAGTCCGAGCGTGCGTTGTGCGGCGACCCGCGTCAGCGCGAACATGTCGACCAACGCGTCGTCGAGCGTGGCTTCCTCGGCCCGCACCTTCCGCCGCCACTCCGCGACGGATGCCTTGACCTGCTCTTCGCTCTGGGCTTCCGCCCACGCCGCGCGGTCGTTGATCTGTTGGACTCGAGCGCTGAAGCGCGACAACGCGCGCTGGTTGGCCGAGCCGAAAAGCTTCTGCAGTCCTTTGCCGAGTCTGCCCGGCAATGCTCCGAAATCGAACTTCATCGAAGAGTCTCTCGTGGACGTGCGTCGCGAGTGCGACGCATGCGTCCGGGAATGGTTTCACCGAACCGGATCGAAACGGCGGCACGGAGCCGCGCGCGCGCCCACGGCATCGCGGGCGATGTCGGCGCCGAAGCGCCGTCAGGACGCGCGCAGGACCGTCGGCGCCCGCGCCGGCGGAAGTGCATGCGGCCGCCGCGAGGACGCGCCGCCCTCCTCCCGACGGACCCTGAGGTCGGGGTGCGCCGCGTCGTTCCCTTCGCTTCCGCGGGCGAAGGCTTCCGAGATCTGATCGCCGCGCACCAGACTGACGACCAGGGGCGCGGGCGAGCCGAAACGCGTCTCACGGCACGCCGCCTCCGCAGAGCCGAGTGCCGCGAGAATGACGACAACGAGCGCAAGGGCGAGCACCGGCGGTTCGCTGCGTCGATCGCAGACTCTCATCGAGCGCCCTCTCGCTTGGGCAACCCCAACAGTCGGTCGACCATGTCGAGCAACAGGGTCTCGGTGTACGGCTTGGCCAGGAAGCCTTCGGCCTTGCGCATCTCCGTCAAGGAGACCTTGCTCGCCGTGCAGAACAGGACGGGGATCCCCCGAGTGGCGTCGTCGGCGCGGAGCCTCGCGATCACCTCGATCCCGTCGAGTTCCGGCATCTCGTAGTCGAGCACGATCAGATCCGGCAGATCGACCCGCGCCCGATCCAACCCACTCATGCCGTCGAGCGCGACCTCCACCTGGAACCCACGGGCTCGCAGCACGCTGGCGACGGCGCTCGCGAGGTGTTCCTCGTCATCGACCACCAGGATGGTGAATGCGGAATGCTTGACGTCGACCTCGACCTTGCGCCGCCGACACAACTCCTCGATCGACGCCGAGGTGGGCAACCCCAACTCCATCAAGCGCTCTTCGATCTTGCGCCGCAGGTCGCGGTTGAAGGCCTGCAGTTGCTTCCAGGCCTCGTAGTCCGGGAAGTCCGGTCGGATCTCCAACTGGTCGTGAGTATCGACGGCAAAGTAGAATTCGCCGGCGACGATGTGCTCCTGCAGCAGGAGCTTCATGAAGGGATAGTTCCGATTGCCGAGCCGCAACCAGTAGCGATCGCAACGACCCCGCTCACCATCGGCGACCACATCATGTTGGAAGCGCGCGAGGACCTCCTCCGGCTTCGCGTCGGCGGCGAGGTCGAGCCTGGCTTTGGACTGCCCTCCGCTCGCCTGGTCGTAGGCCAAGCTCAGGTAGGCATCCACGGCCGTCTGGACCATGGTCGACGTCAGCTCGGACAGCCTCACGGGAACAGCAAGTGGCGACGGGGCGGGTCTGTGGCGAACGACCGCGTCTGCGACAAGGCCCATCCGCCCGAGATCACCGGGATCGGCACGACGACCCGGTCGTCGTGAGTCTAGCGCGACCCGACTCGCTGTCACTCTTCGCTTCCCGCCGACGACACCGCGGCAGTCTCCGCACGGGTGGGCGTCGGTTCCCGCCACAGAATGACGGCCAGCGCGATCGCCCCCACCGTGATGCACGAATCGGCGACGTTGAACGCGGGGAACATGTGCTCGGCCCCGTCCTTCCCGCGATAGAAGAAGAGCAGGAAGTCCCTCACCCCTCGGTCGGGCATCCACAAGTTGTCGTAGAGGTTCCCGAGCGCACCGCTCAGCACCAATCCCAACACCGTGAGCTGGAACCGACGTTGCGCGGGAGTGCGCGCCGCGAACCACACCAGTGCCACGACCGCCCCCATTCGGAGAACGATCAGCGGGATGGTCATCGTCTGCCCGAGCCCCCAGATCGTGCCGGTGTTGGTGTAGCGGACGAGGTCGAATCCGAAGGGCTCCGGTAGCAGTCCGGTCGGAACGCGCTGCTGGAACGGCGCCTTCTCCGCGACGTAGGCGAACGCGGCGGCCTTCGACCAAAGGTCCAGCGCCACGAACACTGCCGGCAGCAGGAAGAACCAGAGCTTGCCCCGGAACGTCGATCGCGGCGGACTAGGGGCCTCGCTCATCGGATGCACCGCGCCTGGGATCAGGCGCTGGCTCGGCGTTCGGCCTCTTCCTGGTGGCGCACGCAGTACCGAGCCCAGGGCACGTATTCGAGGCGGTCCGCCGGGATCCAGTAGTCCGCCTTCGGCGCCTTGGCGGTCGACTTCGACTTCGTGGACTTCGCGGCGGACTTGGTCGTCGGCTTGGCCTTCTCGCCCTCCAACTCCTCCATACACATCGGGCAGGCCCCGTACGGCCAGTCACCGCGCCCTTCGATCCGCTCCAAAGCCTCCTCGATCCGTTCGATCGTCTCCTCCTCGTTCTCGATCAGACCGAGCAAGAAGCCCTGGTCGTAGTTGTCGGTGCCCTGGTCCGCGAGGTGATCGACCGAACTGTCCTGGTCGGACGCACGGAGCGCCTCATCCTTCATGGAGCCGACGTCCCCTCGCAGACTGGCCAACTGGGATTCGAGGAGGCGTCGGAACTTGGTGAGCTCCGCCTTGGTGAACTTCGCCATCACAGATGTCTTGGAATCGTTGCCATCCCCGCGCTGCGCGCGGGAAGTGCGCCGCCCCGGAGCCCGGCTTCGGAACGCACTTCATCGGCACGAACGGGGCGCGTTCCGCCGAAGGGGCGGGGACCTTATGCTTCCCCTGCGGAACGGTCAAGGTGACCGGGCCGGGCTCCGACGATCTTTGCCGGAGCTTTGCGCCGGCCGACGGCGCCGCAACCGCCAGCACCATGGAGTCCTCGATCGGCCGCCTCCTGTCGGACTTCCTCGTGTTCCTGGGCGCGGAACTGCAACTCTCGCCGAACACCGTCGCCGCCTACCGCACCGACCTCGACCGATTGCTCACCGGCGCGGCGAAGCTCCCCGATCGGACCGATCTGTTGCGACATGTCCGCGCACTGCGGGGCGAGTTCGCACCCGCATCGGTGCTCCGCAACCTGGCGGCGATCCGCGGCTTCTATCGCTTTCTCCTGGCCGAGGGCGAACTCGAGGTCGATCCCAGCGAGGGTCTGCTCGGGACTCACCTCGAGAAGCGGCTGCCGAAGGCGCTGAGTCGCGCGAACGTCGAACGCCTCCTCGCCGCCGCGGCCGGGAACGACCCGCTCACGATCCGCAACCGGGCAATCCTGGAGGTTCTGTACGCGACCGGCTGTCGGGTCGGGGAAGTGGTGAATCTGGAATTGGGTTCCGTCTTGGATTCCCACGGCTTCCTGCGCCTCTACGGCAAGGGACGAAAGGAGCGGCTCGTGCCGCTGTCGGATCGAGCTCGAGCCCAGCTCTCGGCCTGGCGCGACGACGTTCGACCGCTGTTTGCCGCACGGGCCACGTCACCCACCGCAGCGATGTTCCTCTCCCACCGCGGCCGCCCCCTGGATCGGGTCCGCATCTGGCGCGTCGTTCGCGAACTCGCCACGCGGGCCGGATTGACGGTCGCCTGCTCGCCGCATGCCTTGCGTCATTCCTTTGCGACCCATCTGGTCAGCGGCGGCGCCGACTTGCGCGCCGTCCAGGAGTTGCTTGGCCACGCCTCGCTCGGCACCACCCAGATCTACACCCACGTCGATCAGGATCGCCTGCGCCGCACCCACGAGAAGTATCACCCGCGCGGTTGATCCTCAGCACCGTCGGGGTCGTGGCTCGTCCTGCCGAGCGCGGCGAACACGCGGTCCGCGACATCTTCGGGTAGTCCGGGCACGGCGGACAATGCACTGCGATCCGCGGCGCGCAGGGCCTCGATGGATCCGAAGTAGCGCAGCAGCAGTTGACGGCGCGCCGGCCCCAGCCCCTCGATCTCGTCGAGCACGCTCGTCAATCGACCACGCAACTTGCGATGGTAGGTGATCGCGAAGCGGTGGGCTTCATCGCGAATCGCCGCGACGAGCAAGGTCTCCGGCGCATCTTGCGGCAAGGCGATGACGCCCCGATCGTCGGGAAGAACGATGCGTTCGGGGGTTCGCGCTCCGGCCGCCCCAGCGCCGCGCAAACGACTCTTGGCAAGCCCGACGATCGGCAAGTCGGCGGCGAGGGACAATTCGGCGAGCGCCCGACGTGCTGCGGCGAGTTGTCCGGCGCCGCCATCCACGATCACGAGATCGGGCAGCAGGTCCGCCGTCTCCCCTAGACACCGCTTCACGCTGCGTCTGACCGCCTCCTCCATCGCGGCGAAGTCGTCGCCGGCAGCCGCCGAACTGATCTTGAAGCGACGATAGCCATCCTTCTCGGGTTGGCCGTCCACGAAACACACGCGCGACGCGACGGTCTCTCGCCCCTGTGTCGTCGACACGTCGAGGCAGTGGATCCGCGAAGGCGGCGAGTCCAGACCGCAGATCTCCATCAGTCGCACTGCAGCGTCCTCGCGAGCGCTCTCCTCGCTCTCGGCGGCAGCCGCATTGAGTCGAGCGTTCTCGAGGGCGAGTTCGAGTTGCCGGCGCGCCGCCCCGCGCTGGGGGACCTTCAACGCGCACGGACCGCGGCGGCGATTGGCGAGCCAGTCGCCGAGCAAGGCGGCCTCGTCCGGTTCGATTGGGACGAGGATCTCGGCCGGCACGTAACGGTCGCTGCCGTAGAACTGCGTGATCACGTCGGCCAGCAGCAGCTCCTCGGGAAGCGCCGTCGTGAGTTGGAACCGCCGCGCGCTCTCGAGCCGACCGGTGCGGAACATCAGGATCGAGACGACCGTGTCGCCTTGTTCGTCGCGAGCGATACCGATCGCGTCCGAGTCACCGGCGTCATGGATCACATGTTGATCTTCACCGATGCGTTCGAGTGCTTCGATTTGCGCCTTGAGTGCTCCCGCACGCTCGAACTCGAGCCGATCCGCCGCAGCTCGCATTTCGCTGCGCAACTGCCGGAGGATCGTCGCGTGGCCGCCGCGTAGAATCGCCGTCGCGCGATCGAGAAGCGCCGCGTAGTCCGACGACTCGATGCGTCCGACACACGGCGCCGGACAGCGGCCGATCTCGAACTTGATGCACGGGCGGCTGCGGTTGCGGAAGACGGCGTCACGACAATCGCGCAACGGAACGATCTTGTGCACGAGGGCGAGCGTTCGTCGTACCGACTTGGCCGAGGCGAAGGGACCGAAGTACTCGGCCCCGTCGTCCTTCCTTCGGCGTACCAGGCGGAACCACGGCCATTCCTCGCGACGATCGAGGCGCAACATGAGGAACGCCTTGTCGTCACGCAGCTTGACGTTGAAGCGCGGCTGCCGCTTCTTGACGATCGTGTCCTCGAGCAGCAGGGCCTCCTGCTCGGTGTTCGTGGCGACGAACTCTACGTCCGCCGCAGACGCGGCGAGGAAGCGCAGCATCCAACGGCCGTCGCCGCCGGGCCGCAGATAGGACCGCACACGGGCACGCAAGTTGGCCGCCTTGCCGACGTAGAGCGCCTTGCCCGCGGCGTCGAGGAACACGTAACAACCGGGTCCGGTAGGGAAACCGGCGACCTTGACGGCGATCCGATCGTCCATGAAGCCGTCGTGAGCACGGCTCACAACAACTCCAACTCCAGTTTCTCGAGCCGGAAGATCTCGTCGCGCATCTGCGCCGCCTTCTCGAACTCGAGGGCGCGCGCGGCCTCGGTCATCGCCTTGCGTAGCGCGGCCAGGTGCTCGCCGAGTTTTCGGCGGTCGGCGAACAGTTCGACCAGGTCGGCGGCGGCGAGTCGGCCTGCGTCACCGGTGCCGCCGCCGTCCCCGACCGCTCCCTTCCGTGCGCCGCTCTTACCCGAACGCCGCTCTCGCTTGGTCGGCTCGGCGACTCCTTCGGGCTCCTCGACATGCAACAAGTCACGGACCGCCTTGATGATCGTACGCGGAACGATTCCGTGCGCCTCGTTGTGGGCGATCTGGCGTGCACGCCGACGCTCCATCTCCTCCATCGCGCCGCGCATCGAGTCGGTGATCTTGTCGGCGTAGAGGATCACGCGCCCCTCCACGTTGCGCGCCGCGCGACCGCAGGTCTGAATCAACGAAGTCTTGCTTCGCAAGTACCCCTCTCGATCGGCATCGAGAACCGCGACCAACGTCACCTCGGGCAGGTCGAGCCCTTCGCGCAGCAAGTTGATCCCGACGAGCACGTCGAACACACCCAGGCGCAGATCGCGGATCAACGCGGTGCGCTCGAGGCTGTCGATGTCGGCGTGCAGATAGCGCACGCGCACGCCCACGTCGCGGAAGTAGTCGGTCAATTCCTCCGCCATGCGCTTCGTGAGCACGGTGATCAGCACCCGCTCCTGCCGCGCCGCTCGCGCGCGAACCTCGCCGAGCACGTCGTCGACCTGCCCGGTCGCGGATCGCACTTCGACCGGCGGGTCGATGAGCCCGGTTGGACGCACCACGAGCTCCACCACCCGGTCTTCACTCTTCTCGAGTTCATGATCGGCCGGCGTCGCACTGACGAAGACCATCTGGTTCTGCAGATCCGCGAACTCCTCGTAGGTCAGCGGTCGATTGTCGATCGCCGACGGCAACCGGAACCCGAAACGGACCAGAGTTTCCTTGCGAGCACGATCGCCACGCCACATCCCGCCGACCTGGGGGATGGCGACGTGACTCTCGTCGACGAACATCAACACGTCGTGTGGGAAGTAATGCAGCAAGGTCTCCGGCGGCTGACCCGCGGCGCGGCCGTCGAGGTGACGCGAGTAGTTCTCGATTCCACGGCACATGCCGGTCGCACGCAGCATCTCGAGGTCCTGCCGAGTGCGCTGCTCGAGACGCTGCCGTTCGAGCAACTTCTTCTGTTGCTCGAGCGCGATCAGACACTCTTCCAGCTCCTGTTCGATCGACTCGCAGGCCGAGCGCAAGCGTGCATCGGGAGCGACGTAGTGGCTCGTCGGGTAGATCGCGATCGAATCGAGCTCACGGACGATGTCGCCGCGCAAGGGATCGATCACCGCGATCGTCTCGACCTCGTCCCCGAACATCTCGATGCGTATCGCATTCTGCTCCTCGTAGACCGGGAACACTTCGATGACGTCGCCGCGAACACGAAAGCGACCGGGCGCGAATTCGTAGTTGTCGCGGCGGTATTGGATCTGCGCGAGTCCGCGCAGGATCGCATCGCGCGCCACGCGCTCGCCCTTCTGGACGCGGACCGACAGCTCGCGGTAGTTCTCGGGAGAACCCAGTCCGTAGATGCACGACACCGAGGCGACGATCAGGACATCGCGACGCTCCATCAGCGAACGCGTGGCCGAGTTGCGCATTCGATCGATCGCCTCGTTGATCGTGGCATCCTTCTCGATGTAGGTGTCGGTGGTCGGGACGTAGGCCTCCGGCTGGAAGTAGTCGTAGTAGGAGACGAAGTACTCGACCGCGTTGTCGGGAAAGAAGGACTTGAACTCGGCGTGGAGCTGCGCCGCCAAGGTCTTGTTCGGCGCGAGCACGATCGTCGGCCGTTGCAGTTCCTCCACGATCTTGGCCATGGTGAACGTCTTGCCCGATCCCGTGACCCCGAGCACGGTCGCGAACCGGTGACCCGCCCGAAGCCACTCGCTCACCGACGCGATCGCGCGAGGCTGGTCGCCGGCGGGGCGGAGATCACTGACCAATCGGAAGCGGGACATGCACGGGGCATCGTGCCGACCAACGGAGCGGCGGGCGAGAGCACCTTCGCTCCGGCGCCCTTCCCCAGGACGGACGGCGGGGTTACCGTTTCCGATCCCGCCCCCCAATAGACACCAGTACATCACCTTGGCGACCCGACGACGCACGGCCGCCGGTTCCGCGGGTTCTTCCCGCAGGGCCGGTCGCGACGGTAAGACCACGATTCCCTGTCCGGCCTGTGGAACCGAGTATCGGATCCCGGTCGAGATGGTCGACGAGCAGATCCAGTGCAAGAGCTGTAAGCGGGTCTTCGTACCCTCGCAGTCGAGCCGGCGCCGGATCCAAGGCCAGAGCCCTGCCAAACCGTTCATCATCGGCGGCGCCGTGCTCGCGATCGCGATCGCCTTCGGCGTCATCATCTCCAGCGGCGGCGGTGGCGAGACGAAGCGGGAGGTCCAGCCGCCGCCGAAAGTCGTGGCGACCGGAATCGAGAACCCGCGCGTGCGCGATGTCGTGGAATGGGTCGACGCAGTCCGCACCGGGAACGACTTCAAGCTCAACCAGATCTCCGACTATTCCGCGTTGAAGACCTACCTGGGGCTGGGCGCGGAGGTCTCTCCCTCGCAGGCACCGGATGCCGTCCGCAAGCTGCTGATCGAAGACAGCCGAACCGCATTCCTCCGCGCCGGCGAAGTCACGATGAGCTCGGTGCCCAAGGAAATGGCCGAGTCCGAGACCGGCTACGTGGCAATCTCGATCGGCCTGCTCGACCCGGCAGAGAAGGCGAAGTTCGAGCAACCCACCGCCGAGTATCGGGTGCAGTTCCGCAGTGCGGATGGACGCTTTCGGGTCGTCGGCTGGGAAGTGATGTACGAACCCAAGCCGCGCAACACCGCGCCGAAAGGCCCCCGCGCCTCCACCCACAAGGAGCTCGGTGCGGCCAAGGACGTCGAACGTACGATCAACGGACAAACCTTCACGGCGCGCGAGGTCGAGCTGGCGCCGCTGGGCCACCTCGAGGGCACGACTCCGGAGCAACAGGCCGAGATCGACCGCCTCATCGCGGTGCTCGCCAACGGCGACAGCGATCCTCGCGAGATCAATCGGAGCATCCTGCGCTTGCGTGACCTCGGGAAACCCGCGGTTCCGCGACTGCTCAACCAGCTCTACGAGTTCACTCAGGCCGGTATCGAGGCGAATCGATTGACCGCTCGAGTGGTCACGCGCGCGTTGGAAGACATGACCGGTCAGCGTTTCGGTTTCGACCCGTCCTCTGCCGTCGCCGGCAACCTTGCGAAAGAGGAGTATCGGCTGTCTGCGCTCAAGCAGTGGTACGGCTGGTGGGCGGACAACCACTGGCGCAAGGACTTCGACTACGCGATCGAGAAAGAAGAGTCGCTCGAGCCCTCGGGCAAGAGCACTCCCGCCAAGAAGAACTGAGATCCGCAGCGCGTGACTTCGCGCTTCCCTCCGAAACCCCCTTCGACACCCTCGCTCCCATGTCCGTGATCCAGGTCGTCTGCCAGAACTGTGGCGCCAAGTACAAACTCCCAGCCACCTTCGCCGCGGACAAAGCGAAGTGCAAAGCCTGCGGGCAAGCGATCGACGTCGCGGCCCAGCGCGCGCAGCCGCCGGAATCCACCGCGGCGGCACCGGTGAGCGCCAAGGCCCAGCCGGCCACGGCGAAGGCACAGCCCGCGAAGGCGCGGCCGACGAGCGAGCCGGCGCGACCGGCACGAGCGAGCACGGCGAGTCCGGCCTCTCGTCGCGCCAAGGGTGACGCCGGAAGTGAAAACAGCGAGAAGCCAGGCCGCCGTGCCCGCGGCGAGAAGGAGGCGAAGAAGTCCGGCATGAGCCCGGCGGTGATCGGCGGCATCCTCGTGGGTGTGGGCGCGCTGGTCGTCGGCGGGATCTTGATGTTCAACGGCGACAAGCCTGCGGAGGCGGGCAAGACCGAGAACCCGCAACCGGTGGCAAGCTCCGGCAGCGGCAGCAACGCGGCGAACGAGTCGGCAACGAAGATCGGCGACGGCGAGAATCCGGCAACACCGGCACCGACCGACAACGCACCGGCCACCACCGACCCGGCCGGCGGCAACGACACGCCGGCCGCGACGCCGAAAGCGCCCGAGGCCGCGAAACCGACCGCGAAGCCCGCCGGCGCGCCGAAGTTCGAAACGAAAGCGGACATCTTCGACCCCAAGACTCTCGAACCGCTCACCTACCCGGATGAGGTCGACGCAGCGATTCGTGCCGAGATCGATGAAGCCGTGCAGGCCATCGACGGCACGGGGACCCGCGCCGCACGCCGCGCAAAGGCTCGACTCGAGGAACTCGGCTATCCCGCGCTCTTCGGGCTCACCAATCGCCTTCGCGACATCGACTACACGACCCGCGACGGAACGATCTTGGCGTACGAGATCCATCGCCTGATGGAGTTGATCGCCAAGGGCACCAACACCAGCTTCAAGCAAGTCGACGACGAGCCCGATCTCGAGACCGCGGATTGGAACGCGAAGGGTGTTCGCACCTGGCAGGACTTCCTGCGAGAGAACGACACGCTCGAGAAGTACGAAGCCTTCCAGGCCCGCAAGAAGGCAGCTCTGGAGAAGCAGGGCAAGTGAGCGCGCGCTCGCTGCGAGCACGGCTGTGGCTGGCGCTCGCCGTCACCCCGGCGCTGCTCGGGATCGCCGCGGATCGCTTCGCCCCGGCGGACTCACCGTCGCGAGTCGTTGCCGCCGCGCGGAACTTCATGAACACCTTGACCGACGCGCAGCGCGAGAAAGCGCGCTTCGCATTCGGCGACGACGAGCGGCGCAACTGGGCCTTCGTTCCCGGCCAGTATCCGGGGATCGCCCTTGCCGCGCTGGATCTATCCCAGCGCCGCTTGGCGCAGGCGCTGTTGCGAGAAGCGCTGGGCAGCAGCGGCTACCAACGCACGCTTTGGATCCAGCGCCTCGAGGATGTCCTTCGCGCAAAGGAGTCCACACCCGATCGGATCGCCGCTCATCGCGATCCGGAGCGCTACGCGCTGGCGATCTTCGGCGAGCCGGTCGAGAGTGGGGCCTTCGGCATCCGATTCCAAGGTCATCACGTGTCCTGGAACCTCGTCGTGCGTGACGGCGCCGTTCATACCTCGCTTCCCACCTTCTTCGGCGCGAATCCGGCCGAGTTGAGGGATGGCCCCTTCGCGGGCACCGGCCCCATGCTGCGCGAGGACACCGAAGCCGCCGCACTGCTCGCCGCGCTCGACGATGCGCAACGTGCGCGAGCGATCGTCGATGGAAAGTGCCCGGCCGACATCGTGCTCGGACCCGGTCGTTCGCTCGAATTGCCGAAGGCGCCGGAAGGCATCGCCTTCGCGGAGTTGCAGGGCTCGGCGCGGGATTGTGCTCGCGGACTCGTGGACCTCTTCCTCGACGGCACTCCCGGTCGTTCAGAACTCACCCGACGCTGGTCCACCGCCGAGGGTTTCGCCGCGATTGCTTTCACCTGGGCCGGTTCCAAGGAGCCCGGGGCGGCGCATTATTGGCGACTGCGCGACGATCGTTTCGTCGTCGAAGCCTGCAACATCCAAGACGGTGCGAATCACATCCACCTCGTGATTCACGACCTCCGCGACGACTTCGCCGTCGACTCGCTGAAGGCGCACCTCGAAGCCGAGACCCGCGGCAAGTAGTCGCGCCCGGACGATCGGTGATCGCCTGCTGCGATCGCCGCATCTCGCGCCCGGCCGCGTCACCTCGTCGGTTCCTCCTTGGCAGCGTAGCTACGGCTGGACCTGGGTCGTCGTCCCGTGCCGTTCCTTCCTGGGCGTCGACCCGCGGCGATCTCCCGACGACCTCCACGAGGAGTCCGGACTGAGGCTCAGCGGCGCCGACGTCCGACGCGCCGGACGAGTTCGTCGACGACCGCGCCGCCGAGAATCACCGCGCCGATCACGGCGAACTCGATCTGCGTCGGGATCGCCTCGATGAGTTGGATCGCATTGCGCAGCACCTGCATCACGGCCGCACCGATCAACACACCAAGAACACTGATCTCCCCGCCTCGCAGCGCGCAGCCGCCGAGGACCGCACCGGCGATCGCATACAATTCGTAGAAGTTGCCGAAGTCGGATGGCTGAGCGGAGTTGACGTCGATGACGAACAGCACGCCGCCCAGTCCGGCCAATGCCGAGCAGACGACATAGCTCGCGAGGATCATCCGCTGCGTGGGAACGCCGCTGAGCCGCGCCGCCTGCTCGTTCCGCCCGAGTGCGATCAGCCAGCGGCCGAACACGGTCCGCTCGAAGAACAGGTGGCACAGGAGCGCGATCGCGAGCAAGTAGAAGAACGGCGCGGGGAGTCCGAAGTCTGCCGTCACCGGAACCCGACCGGAGCCGAGGTCCCGCAGGAGTTCTTCTCCGGTCAAGAATCCCACCGTGCGATCCCCGGTCACTCCTCGCGCCACACCGCGGTAGAGCAGGAGACCACACAAGGTCACGACGAACGGCTGAAGCCGCAGACGCGTGATGAGCAGGCCGTGGAAGACGCCGATCGCGACCGCCAGAAGCAGCACCGCCGGCAGCGCCGCAGCGCTCGACCAGCCTTGCTCGACAATGAGCCACGGCAACAGACATCCGGACAGACAAACGACGGAACCGATCGAGAGATCGATCCCGCCGGTGACGATCACGAAGGCCGCCCCTACGCTCAGGATTCCGAACAAGGCGCTACGGCGCAGCAGGTTCTCGAGATTGCCCGGCAAGAGAAAGGCATCGCTCGCGAGCGCCGTGGCAAGGCTCACCGCGATCAAGAGACCTAGAATTCCGAGTACTTTCCTCACGAGTTCACCACCCTGGCCGCCGACTTCCTGTGCCCGGAGTGCGCCGTCGCGAGGCGTAGGACGGACTCTTCGTCGGCCCCGTCACTCGACAGCTCGCCGGAGAGTCGCCCCTCGCAGAGGACCACGATCCGCTCGGCGAGCGTCAGCACCTCCTCCATCTCACTCGATGCGAACAGGATCGCGACACCGTTGGCCGCCAACCCGCGCAGCAACGCATAGATCTCCGCCTTGCTGCCGACATCGATGCCGCGCGTCGGCTCATCGAGCAGGAGTACCTTCGGCGAAGCCGTCAGCCACTTGCCGATCACGACCTTCTGCTGATTGCCGCCGCTCAGAGTCCGGACCGGCGTCGAGTCGTTCGCAGCTTTGATCGAGAGTTCTCGCGTGGTCGCTGCGGCGAGTTCTGCTTCCGTGCGCTCGCGACGCCAGAGCGAACGTGCCTTCGTCGCCAGGACGGGGAGCGCCACGTTGTCCCGAATCCCCTCGTCGAGAATCAGTCCATCGGCCTTGCGATCCTCCGGCACGAACGCGATGCCCGCAGCCACTGCCGCGCGGATCGAGCCTGAAGCAACGGCTCGACCATCGACCGCCAC
The DNA here is from genome assembly GCA_050181465.1 of Planctomycetota bacterium. GTDB lineage: Bacteria > Planctomycetota > UBA1135 > UBA1135 > UBA2386 > JACRLW01. Next base: position 44,427 of record JBFXDD010000011.1, on the reverse strand, counting down.
TTCGCCCTCAACTCGCCCATCGGCACCGAACACCGCGCGCAGCACCTCGCTTCGACCGGCACCGACCAGCCCGGCGAGACCCACGATCTCACCCGCCGCGACCGTCAGATCGATCCGCTCCGTCGGCCACGCACTCGTTCGCAATCCGCGAACGGACAACCGGGCCGCGGCATCCCTGGACCGTGGCTGCGGTCGATGACGGTCGCCGAGGTCGCGCCCCACCATGCATCGCACCATCGCATCGTGCGAGATCTCATCGCGTCGCAACTCGCCGGCGTTGCGGCCGTCGCGGAGCACCACGACGCGATCCGCGATCGCCGTCACTTCGCCGAGGCGATGCGAGATGTAGACGACCGTGGTCCCGCGCTGCCGCAACTCGCGCACGGAGCCCAACAGCCGCTCGGTCTCGACGAGTGACAGGCTCGAGGTCGGCTCATCCATTACGAGGATGCGCGCATGCATCGAGAGTGCTTTCGCGATCTCCACCAGCTGGCGTTGTCCGAGGCTCAATTCCGCCAGGGGTGTGCTGGGATCGATGCGGAGACCGACCTGGTCGAGGGCGGTCTTCGCGAGCCGGATCTCCTCTCGACGATCGAGCCAGAGCCCCCGCCGTGGTTCACGACCGAGCAGGAGATTGCCGGCGACGTCGAGATTCTCACACAGCTCGAGCTCCTGATGGATCAGTGCGATGCCTGCCGCGGCAGCATCGCGCACCGACCCGAACTCCACCGTCCGACCGTCGACGAGCAGACTCCCTGCATCCGGCCGCTGCACACCGGCGAGGATCTTCATCAGCGTGCTCTTGCCGGCACCGTTCTCGCCGACGACCGCGACGACCTCCGCCGGATGGAGCTCGAGATCGACCTCCGACAGCGCCGCGACGCCGAAGAATCGCTTGCCGATGCCGCGAGCCGAGAGGATCGAGGCTCGTTCAGTTCCCATCGCCGGCGAGACGTGCCTTCTTCTGGGCCCAGAACTCGTCGACGTGCTCGCGCGACAATACCCGCGCCGGAATGGTGATCACGGCGGCGCCGGGTTGGTTCGCGGTGTCGTTCCTGGCGTAGGCCGTCAAGATCTCCACCGATCGCTGGCCGTACGCGAAGGGATCCTGCACGACGGTCGCGCTCACGTGACCGTCGAGGATCCCTTGCAGGGTGGCGTCGGCTTCATCGAACGCGATCACCTTGACCTGACCGAGCTTGCCGGCTTGCCGGAGAGCCTCGAGGATCGCCGGCGGGTTGTAGGCGAACAGCCCCACCATCGCGGCAATGTCCTGATTCGCGGTCAACGCATCCGCGGCGTTCGCCTTCGCTGCACTCTTGTCGAACTGGTCGGTTCGTACGCCGAGCACTGTGTAGCCACCCGCTGACGCCGCCGTATCCGCCTGCAAGTCACGCGAATCGTCGCGGGAACGCCCGAGGATCGCGTCGATCGTGCCCAAGGTGCGCGCGCGCGCGTTGTCCTGCTCCAGCCGACCGATGAAGATCATGACCTTGCCGCCGTTCGGCAAGGCGCGCCGAACGGCGTCGCCGACGAGACGACCGGCCTCGTAATTGTCCATCCCGACGAAGCACCTGCGTTTGCTCGACGGCGCATCGCTGTCGCTCGTGATCAGCGGGACGCGGGCCGCGATCTTGTCGAGCAGCGGGGTCTGGTTCTCGTGATCGATCGGCGAGACCGCAATCCCTTGCACTCCTTGGGTGAGCAAGTCTTCGAGCATCTGCTTCTGATCGCCGATGCCGTTGGGCGGCATCCGCACGAGCACTTCCACGCCCAGGCGTTTCGCCGCCTCCTTCGCCCCGGCTTCGGCGATGACCCAGAAGGGATCGACGCCGTTGGTCACGTAGGCGACGCGGATCCTGGATGGGTCCTTCGGTTGGCAGGCATGGAACGCGAGCGAGACGAGGACGGTGAAGATGGCGAGGAGCGGGCGTCGCATGGATGCGTTGCTTGGAGCGTGATGAGAGCGCGAGGAATCGGTCCGACTCGAGATCAACCGACGGTCATTCCCCCGTTGACGGCGATGCTCTGGCCAGTGATGAAACTCGCGGCTTCACTGGCGAAGAAGACACAGGCACCGCCGACATCGTCCGGCACGCCCCAGCGGTTCATCGGAATCAAGGCACGGTAGGCCGCCTTGTCTTCCTCCGAGTCATTGGCGTGCCGCTCGACCGGGATCCAACCCGGTGCGACGAGATTCACCGTGATGTTCCAGGGCGCGAGTTCCGTCGCCATGCTCCGCGTCCAGCCCTCCTGAGCACCCTTGGCCGCGACGTAGGCGCTGAAGTTGCCCACCCCGCGACGAAAGACCTCGGAGCCGATGTTCAGGATGCGACCGAAACGGTTGGCCTTCATGGCCGGAAGCACTTCGCGCGTCAGCAGGAAGGGCGACTTCACGAAGAAGTCGAGCATCTGCTGGTGGAAGTCCCAGTCGTATTCCTCGATCGGTCGCAGTGGCTGATCGGGAGTGGCATTGACGATCAGGATGTCGATGCTCCCGAGCGACGCGACGATCTCGCGACAGAGGTGCCGGACCTCGCTCGGATCGATCACACTCCCCCGGAACAATCCGCCGGCGAGCCCTTCGTCGCGGTAGGCTGCGAACGCCGCCTCCGCAGTCTCGCGGCCGTTCTTGTAGTTGAAGGCGACCTTCGCACCGGCGCGACCGAGCGCGAAAGCGATCGCCCTCCCGAGGCCGCGGGAACTACCGGTGACCAGGGCGGTGCGCCCCTCGAGCGAGAAGCCGGGCGGAGTCTTCGAGTTCATGCAGGGATCAGCGCCTAACATACTCGGCGCTCGCTCTCCGCCCACGATGCGTACCCAACTCGTCATCAGCCTCCTCGCGATGGGACTCGCGGCAGTCGACCTGCGTGCTCAAGACCCGGCGGCGACGACTCTCCCCGCCGACTGGTGTTGGCAGCCGCCGGCGAGGACCGCGGCCCCGCCGACCACGGATCCACGATTCGATCGCGACGACATCGACCGTTTCGTCGCCGCCGGTCTCCTGGCGATGGGACTGCCCGCGGCGCCTGCGGCGGGTTCGGGCGACTGGTTGCGGCGCGTCCATTTCGTCCTGATCGGCCTGCCGCCAGCCATCGAGGATCTCGCCGAGTTCGAAGCAGACGACACGCCCACGAGGCGCGCCGCGGTCGTCGATCGACTGCTCGACTCACCGGCCTTCGCGGAGCGTTGGGCCAGACACTGGTTCGATCTGGTGCGCTACGCCGAGACGATGGGCCACGAGTTCGACTTCCCGATCCTGGGGGCGTGGCGATATCGCGACTGGGTGATCGACGCCATCGCGAGCGATCTGCCGTACGACCGTTTCCTCGTGGAGTCCATCGCCGGCGATCTCGTCGATCCCCCGCGGCGCGACCCGTCGACCGGTCTTCCGATCTCCGCGATCGGAACCGCCGGACTGCTCCTCGGTGAGCAGGTGCACTCGCCGATCGATACACGGCTCGCGGAGTGCGAGCGGATCGACGCGATGATCGACATCACCAGCAAGGCCTTTCTCGGCATCACCTTGGCCTGCGCTCGCTGTCACGACCACAAGTTCGATCCGATCCCCACGACCGACTACTACGCCGCGTTCGGCATCTTTCGCAGCGCTCAGGCGATCCATCGTGTGCTGTTGCCTCCGCACGACGCGGCTCGCGCCGAACTCTCGGCAGCCGCCGAAGAGCTGCAGCACGCGGCGTGGAATGAACGACGCTCGCGAACCGATCGCCGGGAACCGATCGCGGTGTCCGGGACCGACAGCCCCTCGATCGCCGCCGCTGCCTCGACTGCCGACGCGATCGTGGTCGCCGACGTCGTTCGCGATCTCCCTCGCTGGTACGCCGACGGTCCCGCGTTCACCGATGCCGCGATCCACGACGCCGACGTCGTCGAGATCCTGGACGCCGAACAAGTGCGCCTGTGGCACTTCCCCGGCACGTTCGTTCATTCGGCGCGACGGAGCCGGCTCGAGGTCGGCTCCCTGCGGACGAACGACTTCGTCGTCGATCGCCGCTGGCTCCACCTACTCATCGCCGGACGCAACTCACGCTTCACCATCTTGATCGACGGCTTCCGCCTGGTGCGCGGTCCGATCTACGACGCGATGCGGCAGCGACTCGCGCACGATCAGCCGCAATGGGTCACGATCGACATGCTGCCCGTGCAGGGGCGTCGTGCCAGCATCGAACTGTGCGACATGACCGCGCCGGATGCGGCGGACCCACATGCAGAAGGTGGCTGGCCGGCGGATGGCTGGATCGCATTCGCGCGCGCGGTCTCGAGCGACGGGCCCGCACCGCCGCCGCCGGCCGCTGCCAATTCCCCCATGCTCGGCGGCGCCCGGATCCGAGCCGCGATCGAACGGCTGCGAAGTGCCGAGCAAGCCGTACCAACGCCGATCTTCGTGACGACCCTCGCGAACTCCGATCCGATCGACGAGGCCGTCCATGTCCGCGGCAATCCCCGACAGGTTGGCGAGGTCGTCCAGCACCGAACTCCGACGGCGCTCGGCGCGCTGCCCTGCCACGGCCCCGGCCACGGTCGCTTGGCCTTCGCCGAATCGATGGCACGCGGGGACCATCCGCTCACCGCGCGCGTCGCGGTCAACCGATTGTGGCACCACGTCTTCGGCCGCGGCCTCGCGCCGACCGTCGACAACTTCGGACGACTCGGCTCGCCACCTCTCCATCGCGAACTCTTGGACACGCTGGCGGTCGACTTCGTCGCGTCGGGTTGGTCGATCAAGCAGATGGTGCGGCGGTTGTGCCTCAGCGAGACCTTCGCGCTCGCGGTGACTCACCGCGACCCCGCAGCGGCGCAGCGCGCCGACGAAGTCGACCCGAATCGACACTGGCTCCACGCTGCCTCGCTGCGGCGGCTCGACGGCGAAGCGATCCACGACACGCTGCTGCTGCTGGGCGAACGCCTCGACCCCACACGCGGAGGACCGTCGGTGCCCGTACACCTCACCGCCTTCATGGAAGGCCGGGGTCGCCCGCGAATCTCCGGCCCCATCGACGGTGCCGGCCGCCGGAGCATCTATCTCGAAGTGCGGCGTAACTTCCCGGACCCGTTCTTCTCGACCTTCGATCGACCGCCACCGAGCGCGACGATCGGCGCACGGACGACCTCGAACGTTCCGGCGCAGTCGCTGGCGCTCCGCAACGACCCCTTCGTGATCGAGATGGCAAAGCGTTGGGCCGCGCGAGTGCGACGAGACGCTGCCGGCGACGTGCAGCGTGCCATCACGATCTTCTTTCGTGAGGGGATCGGTCGAGCGCCCAGCGCCGCCGAAGCCGAGCTGGCGCGGGTGCACTTGAGTTCGCACGACGACGACAGAGCATGGGCGGAGTTCGCGCTCGTGGTCATCAACCTCGAAGAGTTCCGGTTCCTGCGATGACGAAGGACGAGACGAGACGCACGGCGCGCGCCGCCGGTGGCACGGTGACGCGACGCGAACTGCTCAGCCGCTTCGCGATGGGCTTCGGCGCGATCGGGGCTCACGACCTCCTCGCCGGCACCGACCCCAGGCGCCGCGCAGGGACAGGCCCGCACCACGCTCCGCGCGCGCGATCCGTCATCTTCCTCTACATGGACGGCGGGCCCTCGCAGGTCGACACCTTCGATCCCAAACCTCGCTTGCAGCGCGACTCGGGAAAGCCCTTCCCGATGAAGATGGAGCCCACTCAGTTCAACGACAACGGCAGCATCCTGGGGTCGCCGTGGGAGTTTCGACCGGCACCCCGCTGCGGCACGCCGGTCAGCGACCTGTTCCCACACGTGCGGCGAGTGATGGATCGGATCGCCGTCGTTCGGTCCATGGTCGCCGACTTCAGCGAACACACCAACGGCAACTACTTCCTGCACACCGGTCATGGTCTGCAAGGTCGGCCGAGCATGGGGGCGTGGATCGGCTACGGACTCGGGAATGCGTCGCAGGAACTCCCGACCTTCGTGGTCCTGAACGGCGGGCTGATTCCGCCGGGCGGACTCGATTGCTTCCACTCCGGATTCCTGCCGGCGAGTCATCAGGCATCGGTGCTGAAGCCCGGCGCCGTCGCGATGGCCAATCTGTCGCCGCCCGGAAGCGGCGGACTCACGCCGAGCAGCCTCGATCTCCTGGCGGCTCTCGAACGAGCCGCGAGCGATCGACTCGGTCGCCCCGACGTGATCGAGTCGGCAATTCGCAACCAGGAGTTGGCGGCGCGGATGCAACTCGCCGTGCCGGAGCTGACCGAGCTTCGGGACGAGAGCGAGGCCCAGAAGAACCGATACGGAATGAATGCCGACTACGAGCCGACGCGGATCTATGCGCGCCAGTGTCTACTCGCTCGACGCCTGGTCGAGCGTGGCGTGCGATTCATCGAACTGACGTGTCCGTCGACCGGCACCGATCGGTGGGATCAACACAGCAGTCTGCGCGACCATCACCAACGCAACGCGCAAACCGTCGACCAGCCGATCGCCGCGCTCCTCCTGGATCTCGAGTCACGCGGCTTGTTGGACGAGACCCTCGTGGTGTGGGCCGGTGAGTTCGGCCGCACGCCGTTCGCGCAGGGTCGCGACGGCCGGGATCACAACCCGTTCGCCTTCTCGATTTGGCTTGCCGGTGGCGGTATCCGCGGCGGTGTGGTCCACGGGATGAGTGACGACTACGGCTACAAGGTCGTCGACGGCAAGGTGACCGTCCACGATCTCCACGCGACGATGCTTCATCTGCTCGGCATCGATCACACCAAGCTCACCTATCGGTTCAGCGGCCGCGACATCCGCCTCACGGATGTGTACGGCGAGCTCATTCGCCCGATTCTGGCTTGAGCACTTCGGAGCCGTCCGCGCACAGATCGTGGACGTCCTCGACGATCCAGATCCAGCACTCCCTCGGGCCATGAACGCCGATCGCGAGCGTCAGCTCGATGTCCGCGGTGCGCGAGGGCCCCGTGATCATGGTGATCGCCGCCGGCGGGGAGCTGCCCAGCGATTCGAAGTGTTCGGTCAGATCCGCCACCACTTGATCGGATCGAACGATGGCCAGGTGAATCTCCGGCAGGAGGGACACGAGACGAGCCCGCTCGAGCGATGCGTCCAGCACGAGGGTCCCGGTCTCGGCGATGGCCGCTCGCACCCCGGTGATCCCGAGCGCGCACCTCGCCAGCGAACGCGGATCACGCGTGTCGGCGAGTCGTGATTCCGCGATCGCGGTATCGGTGACCAGCCGTTGCGCGAGGGCGCCGGTCGACGCCGCGATGGTTGCGTCCGGACGCGCGGCGATCCACTCCTCGAACGCCTGTCGAAGCTCCGCGAAGGTCGCGAATCCTCGGACCTGCGCACCCACGGCTTCGGCGCGTCGGCGAAACTCGCTCACGAGTCCTGACTCGTTCGTCATCGCTTCCCCGCTCCGGGCTTTCGCGCGCGCTCAGCGTACAAGGCGTGGAAGGAACGGGGTGCGAGCGCGCGAAGGTCTCGCCCCTTGGTCCACGCTTTGGGAGCGAACAGACCGCCCCGTACCCACGCCTCGCGATGGAACAACCGGAACAGTTTGCGTGCGACCCACGTCGCCAGTGCATAGCGAAGTCGACCGCGCATCACGAAGGACCACGTGCCGAACGCGAATCGCTCGACGAAGCGAAGCCGCCTGCGCGCCGGCCCGCCGGTCACGTCGCGCATCCCACGCGGCTGCACCAACTCACCGCGAAGATGGAGCAGTAGCTTCGGGATGTCGATCTTCACCGGGCACGCATCCCGACACGCACCGCAGAGCGTCGAGGCGAAAGGGAGCTGCGCTGCCTTGTCCAGCCCGAAGAGTTGCGGACTGACGACCGCGCCGATCGGGCCCGGATAGACCGACCCGTACGCGTGACCGCCCACGTTCTGATAGATGGGGCACACGTTCAGACACGCGCCGCAACGAATGCACGCCAGCGCCTCGCGCATCACTGGGTCGGCGAGGATCTCCGATCGCCCGTTGTCGAGCAGCACGATGTGCAGTTCCGCAGGACCTTCCCCCGCGCGGGCGCCCGGCCCCGTCAACAGCGATTGGTAACTGGTCAGACGTTGGCCGGTGCCGGCGCGCGGCAGCAGTCGGAGGAAAGTCGCCAAGTCGGCGAGCCGCGGCACGACCTTCTCGATCCCCATCAGAGCGATGTGGACCCGCGGAAGCGTGGTCGAGAGCCGGATATTGCCCTCGTTCTCCAACACGAGGATCGACCCTGTCTCGGCCACCGCGAAGTTGACCCCACTGATCCCGACCCGCGCGGCCAAGAACCGGTCGCGCAAAGCCTGTCGCGCGGCTTTGGTCAACGCGTCGACGTCGGCGGCAGGGTCGGTTCCCAGGTGTTCGGCGAACAGCGCGGCGATACTCGCCTTCGATCGGTGGATCGCGGGCACGATGATGTGCGAAGGCACCTCGCGAGCGATCTGCACGATCCACTCGCCGAGATCGGTCTCGACCGGTTCGACGCCGCGGGCTTCGAGATACTCGTTGAGCCGGATCTCTTCCGACGTCATCGACTTCCCCTTCGCGACGACGCCGCCGCCTTCGCGCGCGATGATCTCGGCGATCTGGCGACACGCCGTCGCCGCATCCGGCGCGACGTGGATCACAGCGCCGACAGATCGCGCCTTGTCGATGAACTGGCGGAGGTGCCGATCGAGATCGCCGAGCACCTCGTCCTTGATCTCACGGCCACGGGAACGAAGCGCTTGCCAGGTGGACTCGCCGAGGTCCGCCGTCGCTTGCCGACGTCGCCCAGCGAACTGTCCGGTGGCATGCCGAAGCGCGTTGCGCAAGGGTTCGTCACGAAGCGCCTCCACCGCGTTGCGATCGAAGGTCTCCATCGGCTGGTGTGAGCCGCTCATGCAGAGACCCCCAGCAACTCAGCGATGTGCATGACGCGAACGTTCAGCCCGACGCGCCGCATGCGCCCTTCGATGTGCATGAGGCAGCTCGCATCGCCGCTGACCAGGAGGTCGATCTCTGCAGCTCGAATCGCATCGAGCTTGCGATCGGCAATCGCCACCGAGATCTCCGGGTACTTCACGGCGAAGGTCCCGCCGAATCCACAACAGGAGTCAGCCTCCGGGATCTCGACATATTGCGCGCCGCGCACAGCAGCGAGGAGTTGTCGCGGCTCGGAACGAATTCCGAGGTCGCGCAAGCCGTGACACGCATCGTGCCAACCGACTCGTCCCGAGAATTCGGCGCCCACGTCGGTGACCCCAAGTATGCGAACCACGAACGAACACAACTCCACGGTAACCGACGCCATGGAACTCGCGCGCGCGTGCCACGGATCACTCGCGTCGAACAGTCCATCGAAGTGATGCACCATCGCGCCGCATGAGCCGGAGGGCAGGACGACGTAGTCTGCGCGACTGCGCTCGAAGCTGGTAATCCACTGCGAGGCTTGCGCCCGCGCCGAGCGGAGGTGACCCGAGTTGAACGCGGGTTGCCCGCAGCACGTGGCGGCCGGATCGACCACGACCTCACAACCGAGGCGCTCGAGAAGATTCGCCGCGCCCAGCCCGACTTGGGGCCAGCATTGGTCGACGAGGCAGGTGGGGAGCAGCAGGATTCGCACGGCCGCGGATCATGCCGGGCGCACGGCAAGGCCGCACGCACTCGACGAAAGGATCGAGACCGATCGGCAATCAGACGTTGCCGAGCAGGCCGCGAATCCGGCCCAGCAGATTGCGCAGTTCGTCGCGCTCACGCTGCATGCTGCGGAGCATGCTGACGATGTCGTCGACGGAACCGGCAGCCTGCATGGCAACCGGAGCAACCTTGGGCTTGTTCTTCGAACCCTTGGGACGACCGCGCTTCTTCGGCGCTTCGCCGGCGGCGGAAGCTTTGGCGGAAGCCTTCTTCGCAGCGCCCTTCTTGCCGGCTTTCTTCTTCGAAGCACCTTGCTTCACGAGGCCGAGCTGCAGCTTGGCTCGACCGTAGGACACCGGTGCGATGTCCAGGTTCTTCTTGGCAGCGGCGTCGCGGATCTCGGCGTACGAGGCATCGGGCTTGCGCTGCAGGTAATCGATCAGGAGTTGGTATGCGGGGGTGGATGCTTTTGGCATGGAAACCGCATTGCGCACCGGAGAAAGATCCAATGCAAGGAACTTCCCCGAAAAAGCCGTTTCTCAATCCAGAGAAGCCGTTCGACGACGAGTGAAACCAATGTCCAAGCGCACTGTGCGTGACCCGCCCACAGCCGCTGCTCCCTCTGGCCAGGCTATTTCTCGAGCCCCAGCTTCTTCATCTTCGGTCGGATCACGACCCGGCAATAGCCGTAGGCCGGGTTGTTTCGGTAGAAGTCCTGATGCTCTCCCTTCGCCTCGTAGAAGGTGCTCGCCGGGCTGATCTCCGTGACGATGGGTTCGGCGAACTCCGCTTGCGCCTTCGCCTTGGACGCCAGTGCCTGCTCGCGCTGTGTGTCATCGTGGAAGAAGATCACGGAGCGGTATTGCGTGCCGTAATCCGCGCCCTGCCGATTGAGCGTCGTGGGGTCGTGGAGTTGCCAGAACCACCCAAGCAGCTCGTCGAACGACACCCGCGCGGGATCGAAATCGACCTGGACGACCTCCGCGTGACCGGTCTCACCGCTGCACACTGCCTCATACGAGGGATCGGGAACCGACCCTCCCATGAATCCCGAGCGGACGTCGAGAACGCCGTCGAGACGTTCCAGGACCGCCTCGACGCACCAGTAACAGCCGGCACCAAAGGTGGCCGTAGCAGCAGGTGCCGTCGGCTTGCCGGAATCGTGGGGAGAGCTCTTCATCGGACTCGACGCGGACGGGTCTGCGACCGGTTCCACCCGGTTCTGCGAACAGCCTGCGAACAACAGAGCCGCGGCGACGAGCGTGGAGACTCGGGTCTTGAGGAGCATCATGTCGTTGCGGGCAGGCCGATCGCGATGGAACCGTGCCTCAATAAGGCAAGCCGCTGCTCTTCCAAGTCCGCGGCCGTCGCAGCCTCGATTCGAACCGGGCAGACTTTCAATTCTGCGGTCATGGTGACCGGGTCGTACCCACCACCGGTGAGCACGTTGACCGGGATCTCACCAAAGCTGAAGGAGCAGAAGACCGTCCCACGCGGGGACCGCGGCTCCGCCTTGACCCGAACGACGATCGAGCCACGTCGACTGGTGACACGCGCCAAGCCGCCGTCGGTGAGGCCGAGGGCGACGACGTTGTCGGGATGGACCTCCAACTCCTCCTGGTGGAGCAGGTAGTCGATGCCCGCGGAACGCCCCGTCATCGTCCGGGTGTGGTACGCCTCGAGCCGCCGCCCGGTGGTCAGCCAGACGGGGAACTCCGCATCGACGACCTCGGCCGGATCGCGATAGCTGATCACATGGAACTTGCCCTTGCCGTTCTTGAACTCGCCCTCGTGCAAGATCGGCGTGCCGGGGTGGTTCTTGTCCGGGACCGGCCACTGGAACTCGCCGCGATCGATTCGATCCCAATCGAGCCCGGCGTAGATCGGTGACACGGAGCACAGTTCGTCGAACACCTCTCGGGCACTGGCATATTGGAAACCCGGCGTGCCCATGCGTTTGGCGATCTCGCTGACGATCCACCAGTCGGGCCGCGCCTGCCCGGCGGGCGGGACCGCCGCTCGAATGCGCTGCACGCGACGCTCGGTGTTCGTGTAGACGCCGTCGGTTTCGCCCCAAGCAGTCGCCGGCAGGACGACGTCCGCCAAGGCGGTCGTCTCGGTGGGAAACACATCGATGACGACCAGATGGTCCAGCGCGTTCAGGGCGTGTTCACAGTGATGGCGATCAGGGTCGGACACCACGGTGTTCTCGCCACAGATCAGCATCGCGCGGATCGAGCCCTCGACGGCACGCTCGAGTGCGGTGACCTTCGTGATCCCGCGCTTGCCCTCGATCGGCCGACCATACAAGGCGCTGAACTTCGCAACGCTTGCCGGATCATCGCAGGGCTGGAAGCCCGGGAAATTGGCCGGAATGGCGCCGCAGTCGCCGGCACCTTGGATGTTGTTCTGGCCGCGCATGGGATTGATCCCGGCACCTTCGATGCCCAGGTTTCCCGTCATCAGGGCCAGATTGCACAGACTCTGGACGTTGTCGACACCGCAGATGTGCTCGGTGATACCCAGCGTGTAGTAGATCGCCGCCCGTGAGGCGCTGCCGTAGATGTGCGCGGCGCGCTCGATGTCCGCTGCGGGGACTCCGCAGATCGTGCTCGCCCACTGTGGAGTGAACTGCTGCAGGTGCGCACGGAAGGCGTCGAAACCGGCGGTACGTGCCGCGACGAACTGTTCGTCGACCAATCCGTCGCGATCGATCACGTGGGCCATCGCCAGCAACAGCGCGACATCGGATCCAACCCGGATCGGCAGATACAGCTCGGCGTGATCCACCAAGCCGATACGCCGGGGATCCGCGACCACCATGCGAGCCCCCTTGCTGACCGCGCGCTTGATCCGCGTCGCGGCAACCGGGTGGCACTCGGTCATGTTGGTGCCGATGCATAGGATGGCCTCGGGTTTCTCCATGTCGATCAACGGATTCGACATGGCGCCTCGACCGATGGCGGCCGCCAGACCGGCGACCGTAGGGGCGTGTCAAGCCCGACTACAATTGTCGACGTAGTTGGTGCCGTAGGTCGCGCGGACCCACTTCTGAATCGTGTAGGCTGACTCGTGCGGCGCCCGCCCCGAAGCGATCGCATAGATCGCGTGATCGCCATACTCCTCACGCGCGCGCTGGAAACCCGCGGCCGCACGATCGAGGGCTTCGTCCCACGACGCTTCACGCAGGACACCATCCTCACCGCGCACCATCGGCGACTTCATCCGGTCCGGATGGTGCACGTGATCGAATGCGAATTGCCCTTTCACACAGAGTGCGCCGGCATTGGCGGGGCCATCCATCGCCGGTTGCACTCCGACGATGCGATCACCCTTCGTGAGGATGTCGACCGAGCAACCGACGCCGCAGTAGGGACAGATCGTGCGGGTCTTCTCGATCGGTTTCGGATCATCCTTGCTCCGCAGGGCCTTCTTGTCGGCGAGAGCACCGGTCGGGCAGGTCTGCACGCACTGACCGCAGAACGTGCAGGATGAGTCGACCAGGAGGTTGTCGAACTCCGTGGTGATCTGGGTATGGAACCCGCGATTGGCGATGCTGATCGCGTAGTCCCCCTCGCGCTCCGCACACACACGCACGCAGCGGTAACAGGAGATACAGAGGTCGTAGTCGCGAAGGATGAAGGGATTGGAGTCGTCGAGCTTGCTGTGGCCGGAGTGCTCACCGAGGAAACGGGACCCGTCGACTCCGTAGCGGCTGGTCAGGGCGACCAACTCCTGGCTGGAGTGCCCACGCAGCGGGTCGACGGCACCGGGACGCGAGTCGGCTGCGTGGTCACCGCTCGGTCGACTCTCGCTGGCGACCAGTTCGAGCAGTGTCTTGCGGTGGCTCTCGAGCGCCGAAGTCCGGGTTCGCACCTTCATGCCTGCCACCGCCTTCGTGGTGCAAGACGCGACGGGATTGCGGAAACCCTCGACCTCCACCACGCACAATCGACAGGCGCCAAACGCTTCGAGGCGATCGTCGTAGCACAGGGTCGGCACCTCGGCGCGCATGCGCTCGCTGATCTGAAACAAAGTCTCCCCCGCGGTGAACGCGACCTCCACGCCGTCGAGTTCGATCGTGGCCGACTGCGGCAAGGAGTCGCGCAGGATGGGAGCAGTCTGAGTCATCGGGTCACCGTTCGAAGAGTGTAGTCGACTCGCCGGCCGCGCGGGCCGAAGACGTCAGCCGATCCCGTGAGTGGAAGCCATGAGTCGATCAAGACTCGCCGATCGCCATCGACGCAGCCACTCGATCGCCGAAGTAGCGCAAGAGGCTCTCGGTCACGAGCGGCGCCGCCATACCGAGTCCACACGCGCTCGTCGCCTTCATGGTCCGTCCGATATCCTCGACCTCGCTTCGCCATGACGCGAAGTCGCGCGGTCCGGCCCGACGATCCAAGCGCTCGGTCAAGCGCTGCGTGCCGATCCGGCACGGGAAACACTTCCCACACGACTCGTGCGCGAAGAATCGCATCGCGTCCGCCGCAACGGCGAGGATGTCGCGCGAATCGTCGAAGACCATGATCCCGCCGGCGCCGAGGAACGAGCCCTTCGAACGGATCGAGGGTTCGTCGAGCGTGACCTCGAGGTCGTCGCCGGCGAGGAAACCGCCGGAGAGTCCCGCCATCGTGACGGCCAAGACCGCACGACCCGACGGCACACCGCCGGCCCATTCGTGGATCAGCGTCCGCAACGGGAGCCCCAGCGGCACCTCGTAGTTGCCCGGCCGCAGGACATCGCCCGAGAGCGAGATCAGTTTGGTGCCGGCGTGCGGCGCGATCCCCAGACCGCGATACCAATCTGCACCGCGAGAGAGAATCGGCCCGACCGAGCAGAGCGTTTCCACATTGTTGACAGCCGTCGGCAGGTCCTCGAAGCCGTGCGTGACGGGGAACGGCGGCCGATTGCGCGGGAAGGGGTGCTTGCCTTCGAGGCTGTTGAGCAACGAGGTCTCCTCGCCGCAGATGTAAGCCCCCGCGCCTCGGCGAACGTAGATCTCGAACGACTTCCCGCTCCCCGCGACGTTCTCGCCGATCATGCCGGCAGCTCGCGCGCTCGCGAGCGCGGTCTCCAGCACACGCTGCGTATGTGGATACTCGTAGCGGAGGTAGAGGAATCCCCGGGTGGCCCCGGTCGCCAGCGCTGCGATCGCCATGCCTTCGATCACCGCGTGTGGATCGTGATCCATGAGCACACGATCCTTGAAGCAACCGGGCTCCCCCTCGTCGGCGTTGCACACGATGGTCTTGGGTGCACCCGGTGCCTCGGCGACCGCACGCCACTTGCGGCCGGTCGGGAAGCCTGCCCCGCCGCGACCCGCGAGCCCGGAAGCCTCGACGAGCGCCAAAATGTCCGCCGCAGACATGCTGCGAGCCGCGCGCTCGAGGCCGACATAGCCGCCGGACGCGCGATAACCGTCGAAGGACGCGCGCTCGGGTGAACGGATGTGCTCGAACACGCACTCCGCGTGAGTCGAGGGCCGCGACGGCGGCCGCGGCGTCAGTCGGAGTTCCAACGCACCGTCGTCGCGCGCGACGAACTGGTCATCCCCGACGAGCACGGGCACCGGTTCGTCGCAGCGACCGGCGCATGGCATCGGCGTCGCACCTCGATCAGCCAATCGCTCGAGCACGCCATCGGCACCGCGCAGCTTGCAGATCGGCCCGTCGCACACGCGAGGCGCACTCTTGCCGGGGGCCTCCCGCCGAAAGAAGTGATAGAAGGTGACGGTTCCGTAGAGGTCCGCGAGCGGAATGCGAAGCCCGGCTGCGACGGATCGCATCGCGCTCTCCGTCAGCCACCCATCGCGGTCCTGGAATGCGTGAAGCAACGGCAGCAGAGGTGCCGGCGCGCTTCGCCACGTCTGGACGAGTTCCTCGTCGGAGGGAGTTGGCGTCACGACCGCTCAGTTGACCTTCTTGGGCGGGTTCACGGGAGCCGGCGCCGACTCGCAGCACTCCGTCGCACCCGCCGCTTGCTTGGCGGGTTTCCCACCCGTCGCCGGCTTGGCTCCACCGCCAGCCGCGTCCTTGCAGCAGCCGCCGGTCGCCCCCTCGACGCATGCATCGCCGCAGCACGCACAGCCGGCCGCGGCCGCCTGCCCCTTCTTCTCCGCGGACTTCGCCGGGGTGCTGGACTTCTTTGGGGACTTGCCGTCGGCCGGCTTCGCCGCGGCGTCATCCGTTCCGGAATCCTCACCGGAGGCCTCGGCGCGCTCGCGTGCGGCGGCATCGAGCTGCGCCAGCACGGCGCTCGACTTGTCGAGCAACTTCTTCGCGCAGTTGTTGCAGCAGAACCGCACGAGACGGGTGTCGAGAAAGCGCTCCACGAAGTCGTCGCCGAGTTCCTCGCCCGAGATCGGGCAAACCGTGAGTGAGTAGCTCGCGGATTGGGTCGCGTAGTGCCCCTCCATCACCTTGCGGCGCATCTCGCTGGAAGCGGCGATCGCCTTCTTGTTGCAGCCTTTGCAGCAGAGCTGGACCAGCACACCGTCGAAGAGGTGCGTGACCGGCTCACCCATGGAACCGAGCGGCTTGCCCGAGACCACACAGGTTGTGAGCGGATAGCTCGACTTCTGTCGCGCGATGATCGCCGCGTCGAGCTTGGCCAGGAACGGCGCCGGCTCCTTTTCCACCTTGGCTTTGCACTTCGCGCAGCACGTGCGCAGGGTGCGACCGTCGACGGCGAAGGTGACCGCGTCTTCGTCCAGCGGCTCGTCCGAGACGACGCAGGTGTCCAACGGGTAGGACTGCACCTGCGCGGGCAGAGCCACTTGCACCGCGGCTGCCGCGGCGGGCTCGGCCTTGACAGCCGCCTCCTGTGCGCTCACCGGGGTCGGCAGCAGCGACGAGAGGAGCAGGAGGGGAAGGAGCGCGACGATGATTCTGGACATGGCTGGCGATGACGGCGACCGAAGTCGGATGGCAAGGAAGATAGGGCGAACGGCGCGGATCAGGCCAGTCCTCCGCCTCATGAATTCCGCCGACGCCGGTCCAATCCCCAGCGCCTCCCCGACACCTCGGCATCGTCGCCCTCGGGACTGCGCCAACTGCTCCACAACTCGCCTGGCCGTTCGGGTTAGCCTCCCGCTCATGAGCGAGACCACGCATCGCCCCCTTCCGATCGAGTCCTTGCGACGTCGCTGCGATCCCGCGTCGCTGGGCTTCGCTACCACCGACGACGTCGCCCCCGAGAGCGGGATCATCGGTCAGGACCTGGCGATCGAGGCCCTGCGATTCGGCCTGGAGACCGAGGCGCCCGGGCACAACGTGTTCGTCCGCGGCCTGGCCGGAACCGGTCGGATGACCCTGATCCAACAACTGCTCCAGGACATCCTCCCCTTCGCCGGCCTCGCGCCCGACCACGTCTATGTCCACGACTTCTCGCAACCGGAACAGCCGCGACTGGTAACTCTGCCGCGCGGCGACGGCCGACGATTCCAGAAACACGTCGAGGAACTGATCGACTTCGTCAAGAAGGACCTGGCACAGGCACTGGTCGTGGATTCGGTCCGAGCCCGCATCGCGGGCCTGGAGAAGACCGCGCGCGCGGAGATCGAATCGATCACGGAGCCCTTCGGCAACGAGCTGACAGCCAACCACCTGGCGCTGGTCACGGTGCAGATCGGCCGCGCGTCGCACCCCGCGATCGTTCCGATTCACGACGGACGACCGGTCGCTCCCGAACAATTCGACGAACTTCGCCAGAAGGGGATCTTCACGGATGAGGACGTCAAGCAGATCCGCGCCAAGATCGCCGAGTTCTCCGAACAACTCGACGAGCTGAATCGTCGGGTATTCGAAGCGCAATCACGACACCGTGATGCAGTGCGCCAAGTGCATTCCGAAGAACTGAGGAACGCAGTGCGCACCTTCACGGAACCGATGCGTGGCCGATTCGCGACGAAGGCAGTCGCCACCTTTCTTCGCGAACTGATCGACGACCTCGTCGGACGTTTCACGGAAGGCGCTCCCGAGGATTACTCGTTCACCTCGCTGTATGCCGCGAACGCGATCAACGTGCACGGCGGAGAAGCCACCCATCCGATTCAGATCGAGACCCGTCCGAGCTTGGTCAATCTGATGGGCACGATCGAGCGCGATTGGCCGCAGTCGGAGACGCGCACTCCGAATCACCTGCAGATCCACGCCGGATCGTTGCTGCGCGCGAACGGCGGATATCTCATTCTCGACGCCCGCGACCTCCTGACCGAGGTCGGTGCCTGGCCCGCACTCGTGCGCACCCTTCGAAGTGGTCGTCTGCAAATCGCGCCGCCCGAGAACAACATGTTCGGTGTCGCGTCGGCGGTGAAGCCGGAACCGATCGACCTCCGCGTGAAGGTCGTGCTGGTCGGTGATGCCTGGCTGTACTACCAACTCGAGGCCATGGACCCGGACTTTCCGCACCTGTTCAAGGTCCTGGCCGACTTCGATACGGACATCCCGCGCGACGACGCCGGGATCCGTCAGTACTCCGGGGTCCTGGCGCGAGTCGCGAAGTCGCGCGGGCTGCTGCCCTTCGCAGCCAGCGCCGTCGCCTTCCTCGTGGAACACGGCTCTCGCATCGCCGGGCGTCAGGATCGTTTGACGGCGCGACTCGGTCGCCTGATCGACATCGCTCACGAGGCTGCTTTCCTCGCCAAGCGGCGTGGCACCGCCGTCGTCGAGGACACGGACGTTCGCGAGTCCATCCGTCGTGGCCGCACGCGCGCCGACCTTCCCGCGCGACGCTTCCGCGAGCGCATCACCAGCGGTGCGATCCGCGTGCAGACCCGCGGCAGCGTCGTCGGCCAAGTCAACGGTCTCGCCGTGGTGCAAGCCGGCCCCCTCACCTTCGGCTTTCCGTCGCGAATCACCGCCTCGATCGGTGCGGGCACCGACGGCGCGATCAGCATCGAGCGCGAAGCGCAGCTCAGCGGCTCGATCCACACCAAGGGCTTCCACATCCTGTCCGGTTTGCTCCGCCGCTTGCTGCCGGTCGATCATCCCCTCGCCTTCCGCATCGCGCTCGCCTTCGAGCAGAGCTACGGCGGTATCGATGGGGACTCCGCGTCCGGTGCGGAGACCGTTTGCCTGTTCAGTGCATTGGCCGGATTGCCGGCGCGCCAGGACCTGGCGATGACCGGCGCAATCGACCAGCTCGGCAACCTGCAACCGATCGGCGCCGCAACCGAGAAAATCGAGGGCTTCTTCGACGTCTGCAACGAAGTCGGACTGACCGGTAGCCAGGGCGTCATCATCCCCACGGCGAACGTCGGCGACCTGATGCTGCGACCACAGGTCGTCGAGGCGTGCGCCGAGGGTCGATTCTTCGTGCATGCGGTCGACTCGATCCAAGCTGCGATCGAACTCTTCCTCGGCACCCCTGCCGGCGTCTTGAACGACGAGGGACGCTATCCCGAAGGCACGGTGTTCGCGATGGCAATGGAGCGCGCCGCCGCCTACTGGCGCATGGTCTCGGCTCGGCCGCGGTCGCTCGATGCGGTACCCGCCAATGCCGATCGTTCGAGCGCGGCAGCGAGCAGCAAGACGGACAGCTCACCACCCTCATGACCGATTCTCAACGCAACAAACTCACGCATGTCGGACCAGGTCGACGCGCTCCCGAGGCGGTTCACGTCGTCGTGGAGATCCCGCGTGGTCGGCGCAGCAAGTTCGAACTCGACCCGACGACCGGTCTCTTCAAGCTCGACCGGTTCCTGTTCTCGGCGACGCACTACCCCGGCGATTACGGCTTCGTCCCGGACACTCTCGGGGACGACGGCGATCCGCTCGATGTCCTGGTGATGGTCAACGAGCCGACCTTCACCGGCTGCCTGATCGAGGCGCGAGTGCTCGGAGTGTTCCACATGATCGACAGCGGCGATGCGGACGAGAAGATCCTGGCCGTCCCGGAGGGCGATCCGCTGTTCGGCACCTATCGCGAGCTCAGCGACGTGCCGCCGCACTTCCTGCGCGAGGTGGAACACTTCTTCGCCACCTACAAACAGCTCGAAGGACGCTCGGTCGAACCCATCGGTTGGGAAGGCCGCGAGACCGCACTCGGCATCGTGCGCGACGCCATCGCCCGCAACCGCAAGAAGCCCTGATCAGCGATTGCGGACGGACTGCAGCGCCCGCGCGATCGAGACATCCTCCGGAGCCAGCTCGACCGCCCGCTGGAGCATCTGGATGGCACCATTTCGGTCGCCGACGCGGTCGCGCAGGAGGCCGAGGTTGTAGTGAGCGCGCGCGTGCGTCGGCATGAGATCCACAGCTCGCTCGAGTGCACGGAGCGCTTCGCGTTCGCGCTCCGGCATCGCCGCCAACGCCAGCGCAAGCGAGTAGTGTGCCGGCCCGAACGACGGCTCGATGCGAATCGCAGTCTCGAGCAAGGGAACACTCTCCTCGCCGCGTCCCAGCGCATCGAGCAAGACCGCCAGGTTGAGATACGGCGGTACGAAGCGAGGATCGCACGCGATCGCGGATCGATACAGTCGTTCCGCCTCCTTCGCGTCCCCGCGATCCTGAGCGAGGATGGCCTGTCCCATGCGAGACTCCACGCGTTCGGCATTCGCGCGGAAGGCCGCGTCACGCTCGGCGAGCGCATTGGTCAACGCGGGCGGCAGCACCCCTCCTCGGGCAGCGGACTCGGCCAAGGCCTCCGCGGCCGCGAGACGCACCCGGAGCGTCGTGTCGACGAGCAGGGCTTCGATCGAATCGCGCCGCTGGTCGAGCGGAAGTTGTCGTGCGAGCCGCGCGGCTGCCGAGCGAACCAAGGGATCCGAGTCGCGAGCCGCCACGCGCACGACGGCGACGTCCGGCGCCGGCCAATCCGCCAGCGACTCGAGTGCAGTCGCACGCACGATGGCCGGCTGTGTGGAGTCGACGCCGAGTGCTGTGAGCAGGCTTGGCGCGCGCTGGGACTGCTCACGATGTGCCGCGAACGCCGCGGCCCAGGTGCTCTGCTGGGTAACCGGTGATTCGTGCGGCTTCGCACCACCGCGCCAGGCCGCGGCGGCCGAGGCCGCCCACGCGGCATCCTTGTCGCGATGACAGTCGTTGCACGCGTTGGGGTTGCCGTGCTTCACCGAGAGATCCGGTCGGGGCACTCGAAACGCGTGCTCGCGACGCCGATCGACCTCCATGTAGGTGCGCTCGGGCATGTGACACTCGACGCAACGCGAGCCACTTGTTCCGACCTGGTGGTGATGGTGACTCGCCGAGTCGTAGCGACCGGCATCGTGACACCGCACACACAATGCGTTGCCGTCGGCGAGCAAACGCTGCGAATGCCCGTCGTGACAGTCCGTGCATCGCACACCCTCGTGCGCCATGCGGCTCTGGAGGAAGGAGCCGAGCACGTAGACCTCGTCGCGCATCGTCCCATCGACCTCGTAGAGGCCGTCGCGAAGCAGCTCGAGCCGATAGTGGTCGTGATACGGTTGCCCGGCGTGGACTCCGTCGGTCAGAGACTCACGCCGCGAATGACAGCGCCCACAGGTGTCGAGCTGCGCGGTCTGCGAACCCAGGTCGACGACGAGACCCCGACCGCTCTCGAACGCGCGCCGCCATGAAGACTTGCCCGCCCATTCGACGTGAGCGGCGCCCGGACCATGACAGGCTTCGCAACCGACGTCGATCCCTGCCCACTGCGTGCCATAGCGATCCGTGACCGAATCGTAGTTGCGCCGCAACCAGGTGGAGTGGCAGTCGGCGCACATCCAGTTCCAGTTCTGGTTCGCACCCGTCCAATGCAGTTCGTCATCGGCAGCGATCCGCTCGTTGGGATACAGGTGGAACCAACGCTGTGCCTCGGTATCCCAGGCGACACGCAGGCATTGCTTGCGACCGTCGGGAAAGCTCACCAGATACTGCTGGAGCGGACGAACCCCGAAGACGTGCGTGACCTCGAAGTCGCCGATCGCGCCGTCCTTGCCGTCCGTCGTCACCATGAAACGCGTGCCGTCACGCCACAGCTTCGTGCGCACGCCCTGGTGCTCGATCTCGCGACCGTCGAAGCGGCCGAGCACGGTGGCATCGCTCGCGACATCCATCGCGAGGTCATGGTCGGACCCGGCGTGCGCCGCCGCCGCGTCGGCATGGCAGTCGCTGCAGGCCGACGAGCCGACGTAGGCGGTGTTCTCCGCGAGGGGCCGCGACGTGTCGCGCAGTGCGAGGACAGCGAAGATGCCGGCAAGCGCGAGGACGCCGCCGACGAGCAGGGGTCGCGGCAAGCCGGCGCCTCAGTTCGGCAGGGTCGGTGCGACGAAGTCCTCGACGCTGTCGAGGCTGCGCAGGAAAGCCACGAGCTTGCCGATTTCGGCATCCGTGTAGTTGCGCGCCTTGACGGCGCCGAGGATCGGATCCAGGTGCTCGTTCTCGATCCCACCCTTTGCCATCAGGCGCACGGCCTCTTCCAGAGTCGCGACGCTGCCGTCGTGGAAGTACGGCGCACTCCTGCTGACCGCGCGCAGACTCGGGGTCTTGAAGGAACCCACCGCCGCCTTGTCGTCCACCTTCTTGCGCCCGATGTCGACGGTCGCCGCGGTCATCCCGATGCCGACGTTGTGAAACAGGTGATCGGTGAACAGGGGCGCCGCATGGCACGCGACGCAGGCCTGTTGGAACAGCTTCCAACCCTCCTGTTCGTCGGCGGTCAGCGCCTTCGCGTCCCCAGCCTGGAACTGATCGAATCGCGAACCGCCGCTCACCAGCGAACGGACGAAACTCGCGAGGGCATCGACCATGAACGGTCCGCTGGGAGCCGCGCCGAAGGCGGCCTGGAACTCCTTCGCGTAAGCGTCGATGCCCGCGAGCTTCTGGGCCATCGCCGCGGGATCGCCGCCCATGTGGCCCTTCCACGCCGCTTCGACGTTCCCCTCGAGGGTCGCGGCGCGACCGTCCCAGTAGAAGTGCGGCTGATAACCGACGTTGTAGAGCGACGGCGAGTGACGCGTGTTGATCGAACCGTCGACCTTCGGTGACAGCGACCTGCCGTCGGTCCAACCCAACGCGTGCTGGTGACAACTCGAGCAGGACATCGAGCCGTTCGAAGACAGGCGCGTGTCGAAGAACAGTTTCTTGCCGAGTTCCGCCTTGGCGGCGCTGTAGCCGGCGGGCCGATTCATCTCCGGCAGACCGAGGTCGGGGGCCGGTTTCTTGGTCGGAGTCGCGTCGGCCGAGCAGGCCGCAAGAGCCAGCGCGGCAAAGAAGAGGACTGGAGATCGGCGCATGGTTGGTGCTGAGGTCGGACTGAGCCGACAAGGCTAGCCCGGACTCTCCGTGAACGTCTGCTGCGATCGCCGCAAATCGCGCCCAGCCGCGTCGCTACGTCGGCTCCTCCCTGGCAGCGTAGCCACGGCTACGCTTCGGTCGTCGACCGACGCAGCTCCTTGCTGGGCATCGACCTGCGCCGATCTCGCGACGACCTTCACGAAAAGTACGGGCTGGGACCTGACGCCCAGATCCCGAACCCTCGACTGGACTCAGCCGCCGAACATCTGCGTCCAATGGCGGCCGTGACGCCCCAGTCCGACCCGTCCGTGCCCACCGAGCATGTTTCGGTGGTGGCCGGGACTGTACCACCACTGGCCGATGGCGCCGACGCCGGTCGTCGAGCCGACCGCGATGTTCTCCGCCCCACCCGACGTGCCGGCGAGCGCCGCGCGATCGGACGGAGTGCGCTTGCCTTCGACCGGCGACTCGTGCGCGAAGAAGCCCAAGGTGGCCATGTCTTCGCTGTGCCCACGACCGGCGGCGCACAGTTTGGTGTCGACTGCCAAGACCGGCAGACCCAGCCGCATCCGGATGCGATCGAGATCCCGCAATCCCGCGACCTCTTCAGGGTCGAGTTCGGCATAGGTGGCAGCGTTGCGCGAGAGGGTCTTCGCGTCGCGCGGCAGGATCGGCGTCGCTTCGCTCGCGCGCGTCGTCTCCATCGAGGCGATCCGTTCCGCGAAACCCCGCGGATCTCCTGCCAGCTTGTGCGCTCCCAGAAAGGCCTTGCCGTTGGGGAGCGCGAGCAAGGCCTCTTCGCAAACTTCGTTGAGCAGGAACAGTCGAGTCAGTCGCTCCGCCTCCCCGAGCAATCGAGTCGACTCCTCCGCAACCGCCGGTGAGTGCGAATGCACGTCGGCGACGCCGATGACGAACAAGCTCTCCAACTCCGCGAGGATGGGGTCGAGTTCGGCGTGAATCCTCTCCTTGGTGAGTTCGTCACCGAAGGAGACCGCCAACGACCTCTTGCGCAACTCGTCGATCCGCGCGTCACCGTTTCGACCGCGGCGTGCGGCGAGTGTCGCTGCGGCCGCCTTGCGGAACGCCTTGTCGTGCGATGGAAACGCCCGCTCGAACGCGCGCAGCCCAGGATCGATTCGGGTGCGCAGCTCCAGCAACAGGGCTGCCGCCGAACGGGTCTGCGCGAGGAAGGGCTCGCACGCAGCCTCTGCGCCACCCAGCGCCTCGTCGACCGCCGCCGCCGCGGCACTGCGCAAGGCCTTGGGGTCGGCTGGCAGGTCCTGTGCGCGAAGGCCGGCGACGAGTCCGCAGTGGAGCGCCAGAACCAGGAGGGAAGAAGCTCGAGTCGGCAAGGGTTTCCGTTTACCGCGCGGCTGTGCGCGACCGCCCGCAGACTATAGTCGCCACTCCCCGCCACGGGCGATCCGGCCGCACGGCAACTCGCCCGAATCACTCCGATCCCATCCGCGATGACCCAGCGCATCGTTCCCAAGAAGTCCCAGGCTCCCCTTCCCGCCGACCAGTTGCTCGTTCGCGAAGTCCCCGGCGACGACGCGATCCCGATGGACGTCGTCTTCGTCGGCGCCGGCCCCGCCGGCCTCGCCGGGGCGATCGAGCTCGCTCGACTCGTCCGCGACGCCAAAGCGAAGGGACAGTCGATGGAGGTCGAGATCGCGGTCCTCGAGAAGGCCGGCGAGCTCGGTCAGCACAATCTCTCCGGCGCGGTCATGAACCCGCGCGCGCTGCGAGAACTGTTTCCCGGCCGGCCCGACAGCGACTTCCCCTTCCTGCGCAAACAGGTGGACCAGGAAGCGGTGTACCTGCTCGGGGAGACCTCCGCGCGTCGCCTGCCGACGCCGCCGACCATGAAGAATCACGGCAACTTCGTCATCTCCATTTGCGAGATGGTGCGGTGGCTCGGTGCGGAGGCCGAAGCGCTGGGGGTTCAGATCTTCCCTGGCTTCCCGGTCGACAGTCTGCTCCTCGATCAGAACAAGGTCGTGGGTGTGCGCACCGTGCCTTCCGGCCTGGGCCGCGACGGCAAGCCCGGCAGCAGCTTCGAACCCGCCGGTGACATCGCCGCCAAGGTCGTCGCCCTCACCGCCGGCACGCGCGATCCGCTGACCCAGGCCTGGCTGGCGGATCGCAAGGTCCCCGCGAAGAACCCGCAGATCTACGCACTCGGTGTGAAGGAAGTGTGGGAGGTCAAGAAGCCGCTGGATCGCGTGATCCACACGATGGGCTGGCCGCTGCCCAAGGACGCGTTCGGCGGCTCGTGGATCTATCCCATGGGCGAGAACCTGGTGTCGTTAGGGCTCGTCGTCGGTCTCGACTACCGACAGTCGACCCTCGACGTGCACAACCTGCTGCAGAAGCTCAAGCGCCATCCGCTACTCGCCGACCTGCTCCGCGGCGGGACGCTCGACGAGTGGGGCGCCAAGACGATCCCCGAGGGCGGCTACTGGTCCTTGCCCGACCGCCTCAGCGGGGACGGCCTCCTGATCTGCGGCGACTCAGCGGGCTTGGTCGACGTGCCGTCGCTGAAGGGCATCCACTACGCGATGCAGAGCGGCATCTACGCCGCGCGCGCCATCTTCGCGGCACTCGCGAAGGGCGACGTCTCCGCAGCGGCTCTCGCCGGCTACGACGAAGCGCTTCGCTCGAGCTACGTGGTTGCCGACATGAAGCGCACGCGCAACATGCGACTCGCCTTCAAGTCCGGCTTCTGGTCCGGCGGCTTCAAGGCAGGCCTGATGACGATCTCGGGTGGCCGGCTGTTCGGCGGGCACATGGCGGTCGAGGAAGACGCCGAGGAGGGCAAGCAGGTCACTCCGACCGAGACGGTCGTCGCCGACGGCGAGACGACCTTCCGCAAGGTCGACGCGGTGTTCAAGTCGGGCAACGCGACGCGCGACACGATCCCCCAGCATCTCGAGATCGGCACCGACGTCTCGCCGGAAATCGCGGCGATGTACGAGGCGATGTGCCCGGCCCAGGTCTACGAGGTTGCGGACGGCAAGCTGGTGGTCAACGCCCCCAACTGCATCGACTGCAAGGCGACCGACGTGCTCGGTCCGCGCTGGCGCCCCCGCGAGGGCGGCAGCGGTCCGCGCTATCGCAGGATGTGAGCGCGGTTCTAGCCCGGATTATTCGTGAACGTCTGCTGCGATCGCCGCAAGTCGCGCCCGGCGGCGTCGCTGCGTCGGCTCCTCCCTGGCAGCGTAGCTACAGCGACGCTTCGGTCGTCGACCGACGCAGCTCCTTGCCGGACATCGACCTGCGGCGATCTCGCGACGACCTTCACAAGTCAACCGGGTTAGGGCCCCATCGCAGCGCGATCAGGGCGCGCTCCGGCCCTCCGCGGTCGAGCCCCGACCGTGCACCGGGAACCGGGCTTCTCGGGTTCCGTTGGCCGCGCGCTCCACGTCGCCACCACCCAACGAGACCGGGAATCATGCAAGCACGACATCTGACGTCCGCCGGAGTAATCGCCGGCCTGCTCCTCACCAGTCAACTCGCGGCGCAATCGCCGCCCGCAACGCCCCCCGCACCCTTCCCCGGGATCACGATCATCCCGCCGACGCGCATCGACGTGCAGCAAGTCGCGGTGCGATCCCTGCTGACGAAGATCGCCGTTCACGTGCAAGACGGTGTGGCGACCACGGAAGTGGTCGAGACCATTCGCAACGACGGTCTCAGCCAAGCCGAAGCCGATTGGCTTCTACCGCTGCCGGCGGATGCGGCGGTCGACGGCTTCGAAATGACCGTCGGCGGCAAGCCGATGCCGGCCGAAGTCCTCGACAGTGGCCGCGCCCGCAGCATCTATGAACAGATCGTGCGCAGCCGTCGCGACCCTGGGCTGCTCGAGTACGTCGATTCGGGTTTGTTGCGCGCACGCGTGTTTCCCATCCCGCCGCAGGGCCAGATCGACGTCAAGGTCCGCTGGCGCCACGTGCTGCCGGCGACCGCCGGTCTCTCGACCTACCGTTTCCCGCTGCGGGCGCAGGCGCTCGGCGGCCGGCCCGCGGAACGCATCGCGCTGACGATGAAGCTCGACTCGCGCGCCCCGTTGCGCGGTCTGTGGTCGCCGCTGCCCGGACTCGACATCCGAAAGACCAACGATCACCACGCTGTGCTCGGCTTCGAAGCGAGCGCGGGCTACGTGCCCGCTCGAGATCTCGAGGTGTTCTACACCACCGGCACCGGCGACTTCGGCATGACGGTGCTGCCATACCGCAAGGCCGGTAAGGACGGCCACGTCCTGATGATGGTGACTCCCAAGCACGAATGGCAAGACGATCCGCACACCATGCGCTCGATCCAGTTCGTGCTCGACACGTCGGGCTCGATGCAAGGCGAGAAGATCGCCCAGGCACGCAAGGCGCTGGAGTTCTTCGTCGGCTCCCTTCGCGCAACCGATCGCTTCAACATCATTCCGTTCTCGACCGAGGCGCGACCGCTGTTTCCGACCCCATCCGCGGCGAGCACCGACAACCTCGCGGCAGCCCGCGCACTGATCGGCAGCCTCGAAGCTCGCGGCGGCACCAACATCGATGACGCCATCACGCGCGCGATCGAGGGCGTGAAGCTGGCAACCGCCGAACCCGGCACCACGGTCGTCCCGATCGTCGTGTTCTTGACCGACGGCCTACCGACGGTCGGCGAGACGGACGCGGAACGCCTGCTCGCCCGTCACACGAAGGCGGCCGCCGACCAAGGTGCGCGCATCTTCGCGTTCGGCGTCGGTCACGATGTCAACACCAAGCTCCTCGATGCGCTCGCTGAGCGATCTCGCGGCGATCGCGACTACGTTCGGGAAGGCGAGGACATCGAGCACAAGACTTCGGCCTTGTTCGACAAGCTCTCGCACCCGGTGCTGACCGATCTCGAGTTGCTGGTCGACGGCATCGCTCTCGACGCGATCGAACCGCGGCGACTGCCGGATCTCTTCCGCGGCAGCCGTCTCATGGTGCTCGCCCGATATCGCGGCGACGGCCAGAAGGCGATCCGGCTGCGCGGCAAGGTGAACGGCCAGGTCAAGGAACTCGTCTTCGAAGCGACCTTCCCGGCCGACTCGATGACCCACGACTTCGTCCCGCAACTGTGGGCGCAACGGCGTGTGGTGAGTCTCCTCGACGCGATCCGCCTCAACGGCGCACAGCAGGAACTCGTCGACGAGGTCACGTTGCTCGGTAAGGAATACGGCATCGCGACTCCGTACACCTCCCACCTGATCGTCGAGGAAGGAATGCAGATCGCGCAGACCCGCGGGCTGGACAGCAACGGCGTGTTCTTCCTCGGTCAGCAGGGCGACGACCGCGCGCGCGAGTTGCAGCGCGCGGGGGTGAGCTGGGACCTCGAGAGCCTCGCCGATGGACGACTGCAACAACGTCTTCACGAGGAAGCCACAGAATCGCGCGACGCGCTCGGCGGCCTCTCCAAGGCTCCGGCTTCCGGCGAGCAGGCGGTCGAGCGGAGCCTCGAACTCAAGGCACTCGCCGCGGCGACGCCGGGCCCGAGCGGTCCCACAACCGGAGGTCCGGGCTCAGTCTCCGCTACGGGCAACGCCTCGGGGCGCGGTGGAGTGCGAGACCAGACCGTCGCATCGCTCGCGCGCCGCATGGCCGGCCGCACCTTCCTGATGGTCGGCGGCGTCTGGGTCGACCAGGACTACCGCGAAGAGATGCGCGGCAAGGAGCAGAAGCTCGAAGCCTTCTCGCCGGAGTACTTCGCATTGCTGGTTGCGCATCCCGAGCTGAAGCCGGTCTTCGCGTTCAGCACCGCGGTGGTGATCGTGCTCGAGGGCAAAGCGATCGAGATCGTCACCGCGAAAGAATGACGACCCGTGTGAGCGCGCATGACCGTGCGCGCTCGCGTCAGTCTTCGCTCGCGGCGTCCGGGTCGTCTGACCCCGCCGCGCTCGCATCGTCGACCTGCTCGAGCAGTTCCTCGAGCACGGAAGTCGCGAACGACCCGCGCGGTAGTTCGAAACCGACGATGAAGCCGTCCTCCGCGGCTTCGACCACGACCTGACTCAGCGGGACCCTCAATGGACGCCTCGCGCCGTCGTTCGTGCCCTTCGCGAGCTTCGCGAGTTTGGTCACGTCCAAACCGAGGGACTGCACCGCTTCGGCCTCGATCGCGGCGACGTCGCCGCCCGGCTCGAGGCACTTGGGACCAGGCAAAGGTCCGCTCGCCGAGATCTCGAATCGCTCCGCGCGGATGCGCTCCGCGATCGCCGACTCCACGCGAAAGCACGCACCGTTGCGATGCAACCACGCGATGTCACCGTCTTGGAGGCCGTCGTAGTTCGCGAGCCGCGCCTTCAACACCCGGTTGAACACTTCACTCTGGAGTGCCGAGAGGATGAGGCGCAGGATGCGGGAGGGGATCTTGATCCGCGCGGCGCGCAAGTCGCCGTCGAGGATCGACAGGCCGCGCGCGACGTTGTTGCCTTCGCGGCCGAATCGCTGCGCGCCGAACCAGTTCGGCAAGCCGCGCTTGCTCAGGTGAGACAGATTGAGTCGCACGTCGTCGAGCGCGAAACCGGGCGCACCGCGCACGCGGATGCGGAAGCGATTGCCGCGCAGATGTCCGATCTTGATGCGATTGCGATGCCGCGTGACCTCGAGCACGCGAAGGCCGGGCAGCTCGAGGCCGACGAGGCGATCCTCCGTCGCACCTTCGAGCGACCACCACTGGCGAGTCACCGCTCGGGCGTCCTTGAGCCCTGCGTAGCCGACCCGGCGGGCTTGGATTCCCACGTGCTCCGCGAGGCGCATCACCGCGCTGTGCGCGGCGAGGTCACGTTTCTCGACCAGAATCCAGACGTGCTCGCCTTCCCCACTCGGTGGGTACAGCGGAATCTCGTCGACGACGAAGTCCTCCGGCTCGACTTTGATCCGCCCGACCACTCGTGGGCGCGGCAAGCTGCTCAACGGCGACCGAAGCGTCGGACGCAGGGCGGGCGCGTCCAATCAGGCTTCCGCGTCGCCGGAACGGGCGGCGTTCTTCGCAGCCTTCTTGCTGCGCTTCTTCTCTTCCTTGGTGGCCGATGCGGCCGGTGCCGCATCCACGGTCTCCGCCTGCTGCGAGGCGGCCGCCGCGAGGACGTCGCGGCCGGTGGCGTAGGCGATCAGCTTCGCCAGCTCGGCACGCATGTTGTCGCGGCTGACGATACGGTCGATCTGCCCCTTCTCGAGCAAGAACTCGGCGCGTTGGAAGCCCTTCGGCAACTCCTTCTTGATCGTGGTCGCGATCACGCGCGGCCCGGCAAAGCCGATGAGTGCCCCGGGTTCGGCGAGCAAGAGACTGCATACCGACGCGAAGCTTGCGGTGACTCCGCCGGTCGTCGGATGCGTCATGACGGAAATCGAGAAGCCGCCGGCCGACTCGAAGCGAGCCAGCGCTCCGCAGGTCTTCGCCATCTGCATCAGCGAGATGGCGCCTTCGTGCATGCGCGCGCCGCCCGAGCAGGAGAACAGCACGAGCGGGAGCTTGCGTTCCAGCGCGAGTTCGATCGCCAACGCGACCTTCTCACCCACCACGACTCCCATCGAGCCGCCGAGGAAGGCGAAATTCATGACGCCCAAGACCGCCGGCAGACCGTGGATCGTGCAGGTGCCGACGATCATCGCGTCGTTCTCGCCGGTCTTCCCCCGGGTCTGTTCGAGCTTCTCGGCGTAGGGCACGCGGTCGACGAAGCCGAGCCGGTCCTCCGCCGCCAGGTCCGTGTAGAGCTCGGTGAAGGAACCGGGGTCGGCGGTCAGCTCCACTCGCTCGCGACCAGGCAGCGTGAAGTGGTAGGAGCAGGAGGCGCAGACCCGGTGGCGAGCTTCGAACTCCTTGCGGAACAGCATGGATCCGCAGCTCTCGCACTTGATCCAAAGCCCACCGGGCATGTCCTTCTTCTTGGTGAACCGCGTCCAGGCCATCAGGGAAGTCGTCTTGGGTAGGTCGCCGCCGGCGGCGTGCGGGCAGCGGGAAGAAACGATAGAGCGAACGTGGTGGAGAAAGCGAGCAGAGCGTCCGGGTCAGCGACCTTGGACCGCCGCGGCCAGCCGGCGAAGTTCGGCGATCCGGTCGGCCCGGTCCGGTGAGCCGAAGATCGCCGTGCCGGCGACGAAGGCGTTCACGCCCGCGGCGCGGGCAGGTCCGATCGTGTCCGAACCGATCCCACCATCCATCTCGATCTCGCCGGCAAAGCCGAGTTCCTCCCGCACGATTCGCGGGTAGGCCAGCACCTCTGGTCGGAAACTTTGTCCGCCGAAGCCGGCAAACACGCTCATCACGAGGACCAAGTCGAGCTCCCCGAGAAAGGGCGCGAGGCCGCGGGGATCCTGGTCAGGGTTGAATGCCATGCCGGCTCGCACCCCGCGAGCCCGAATGGCGCGCAAGAGTTCGAGCGCCTGCGAGGGACGCCGTCGAGCGACCTCGAGATGGATCGTGAGCACGGCGAGACCGCAGTCGAGGAAGGGCTCCGCGTAACTCCACGGGTCCTCGATCATGAGATGCACGTCGAGACCGATCTTGGCGACCTTCGCGATGGCGGCAACCACCGGCGGGCCGATCGTGAGGTTGGGCACGAAATGACCGTCCATCACGTCGACGTGAAGCCAATCCGCACCGCCGGCTTCGACCTCGGCAATCTCCGCGGCCAACCGGGTGAAGTCGGCCGCCAAGATCGACGGCGCGATGCGCAGCGGATGCGCGATCGCGCGGGACCGACTCGAGTCCGTGTTCACGACGATCCGGCGGACGCGCGAAGTGCGGCGATTCCCGGCAGATCCTGACCTTCGAGGAGTTCGAGGCTGGCGCCGCCGCCGGTGGAGACGTGATCGATGCGATCGGCGACCCCGCACAACTCGACCGCGGCCACCGAATCGCCGCCGCCGACCACTGTGAAGGCGTGGGCGTCCGCGACCGCATGCGCGATCGCTTCGGTGCCTTTGCGGAAGGCCTCCATCTCGAACACTCCCATCGGCCCGTTCCAGACGACGGTCCGGGCCGACGCGATCACCGACCGGAACCTCTGAATGCTGGATGGACCGATGTCGAGACCCATCCAGCCCTCGGGGATCCCCGGCGCTGCGAGCTTCGCCGGCGCATCGGCTGCGAATCGTTCCGCACAGATGTGATCGACCGGCAGCAGGAGCTCCACCTTCTTCATCGCACAAGCTCGCGCGATCTCACGCGCGGCACCGAGCAGGTCGGCTTCGTGCCGCGAGTTGCCGATGTCGACACCGTCGGCGCGCAGGAAGGTGTAGGCCATCGCGCCGCCGACGATCATCGCGTCGACCTTGTCGACCAGATTCTTCATCACGGGCAGCTTGTCGCTGACCTTCGCACCGCCCAGCACCGCGACCAAGGGCCGCTCGGGCTTGTCGAGAACGCGCTCGAAGGCGACGAGCTCGCGCTCGAGCAAGAGCCCGGCGGCGGCCGGCAGGATCGCCGGCACACCGGAGATGCTGGCGTGCGCACGGTGTGCGGCACCGAAGGCATCGTCGACGTAGCAATCTCCGTTCTGCGCCAGGGCGCGCGCGAAGGCAGGGTCGCCGGCCTCTTCCTCGGGATGAAAGCGCAGGTTCTCGAGCAGCAGCACTTCGCCGTTGCCCAGCGCACGGGACGCCGCGAGCGCACTCTCGCCCACGCACTCGCGGGCGGCGTGCACGGTCACGCCGAGCAGTTCGCGAAGCCGCGCGGCGACCGGGGTCAGCCGCATCGACTCGACGACCTTGCCCTTGGGACGGCCGAGGTGCGACATCAGCACCGGCCGACCGCCGCGCGCGAGGATCGCGCGCAGCGTGGGCAGGGCTTCGCGAATACGGACGTCGCTGGTGATGGCGCCGTGATCGTCGAGCGGCACGTTGAAGTCGACCCGCACCAGCACGCGTTTGCCGGCGACGTCGAGTTCCTCGAGCCGACGCCACGTCTTGCGATCGCTCATCGAGCTCAGACTCCGAGTTGGTGGGCCTTGGTGAGCAGGTCGACCACGCGATTGCTGTAGCCCCACTCGTTGTCGTACCAGCTCACGATCTTCGCGATCTTGCCGCCGTCGGCGACCATGGTCGAGGCGCCGTCGATCACCGAACTGTGGGCGTCGTGGACGATGTCGGTGGAGACGATCGGCTCCTCGGTGTAGGCGAGGATGCCGCGCATCGGGCCGTCGGCCGCCGCCTTCAGTGCGGCATTGATCTCCTCGACCGTCGCCGCGCGCTTGAGGTTCGCGGTCAGATCGACCACCGACCCGTCCGGCACGGGCACGCGAAGCGCATAGCCGTCGAGCTTGCCCTTCAGGTCGGGGATCACCTTCCCGACCGCGCGCGCCGCGCCGGTCGTCGTCGGGATGATGTTCACCGCGGCCGCGCGCGCGCGGCGCAGATCTTTGTGGATCATGTCCGCGGTCCGCTGGTCGTTCGTGTAGGCGTGCACGGTCGTCATCAGGCCGCGTTCGATGCCGAAGGCGTCGTGCAGGACCTTGGCGAGCGGTGCGAGACAGTTCGTGGTGCACGACGCGTTGCTGATGATGCGGTGCTCCTTCTTCAGCATGTGCTCGTTGACGCCCATGACGATCATCGCATCGACGTCGTCCTTCGGCGGCACCGTGAGCAACACCCGCTTCGCGCCGGCTTCGATGTGCTTCTGGCAATCGGCCTTGCTCGTGAAGATGCCGGTCGACTCGACCACGACGTCGACGTTCATCTCCTTCCACGGCAGCGTGGCGGGATCCTTCACCGCGAGCACCTTGGCGGCATCGCCGTCGGCGACGATCGCACCCGCCCGCACTTCGACCGTGCCCGGGTAGCGCCCGTGCACCGAGTCGTACTTCAGCATGTGAGCGAGCGAGTTGGCGTCGGACAGGTCGTTGATCGCGACCACGTCGTAGCCGGTGCGCTCTTTGAGGACGCGGAACACGAGGCGGCCGATGCGGCCGAAGCCATTGATGGCGACGCGGATCTTCATCTGGAGGGAGGCGGGGCTCGAGTCGGAAGGTCCCGAGCTGCCGCGAACCCTTCGCGGGGCTGGCTCGGAAGCAGGTCATGGCCGAGCATATCGAGCCGTGACCGCAGTCCCAGAGCGCAGCGAAGCGATGTGTCGACTCCGCACGCGACTCGAGCGATTCCTGCGGCGCCATCGACTCCTCTCGGACGCCCACCCGGTCTTGATCGCGGTCTCCGGCGGAGTCGATTCCACGGCGCTGGCTCTCGCGGCGGCGGCACTGTGGTCCGAGTCGGGGCAGCGTGCTCGCTTCGTGGTCGCACACGTGGATCACGCCCAGCGCGACGACTCGGCGGCAGCGGCGGAAGCCGTTGCGCGGTTCGCCGCCCGCCTGGGAATCGCCGCGGTCGTCGGGCGCGTCGAGCTCCGGCGTGGGGCCAGCGAAGCGACTCTGCGGGACGCCAGGTATTCCACCCTCGCCGACCTGGCGCAGAGGCACTCGGCACGGGTCGTCCTGACCGCACACCACCGCGACGACCAAATCGAAACCATCCTGCTGCGCATGTTCCGCGGCACCGGGCTGCGCGGCCTGTGCGGCATGCGCTCGCTCCGGCCGATCCACGACCATGGGCACCTCGGCCGCCCCTTCCTCGGCTTGCCCAAGTCCGCACTCGCCGCCGCCGTCGCCGAAGCCGGCTTCGGCGACGGCGTGGCACCCGACCCCTCCAACGCCGACCCGCGCTTCGCGCGCAACGCGCTGCGGGCCGGTCGACTACCGCAACTCCTCACCCGGCACGGCCGCGACCGACTCGATCGACTGGCACGCGCCGCGATCTCCCGGCAACGACGATTCGATCGCATCGACGCCGAGGCGAGAGCATGGATCGACCAGAACGCCAAGTTCGCCGACGGCACGGCGGTCGTGGAGCTGGGTTCGTGGCCAACGCGTCAAGCCCTCGGCCAGGCGCTGCTCCAACACCTGTGTGAGGACCTCGCGCAGGGCTGGCCGATGCGGAGTTGGACCCTGCGCGCGCTGGCACTGGCAACTGGGCGAGCCGGCCGCCACCTGGACGCGCATCCGACCCTGCTCGTCACCCGCCGACGCGACACGCTGGTGTTCCGCATCAAGCCGCCCAGCCCAGGCCCCAACCCCGTCCCTCTCGCGTCCAGCTCGATCCCGATGGGTGGCAGCCCGGCATCGACCTTGCCATACTGTCCGCCGCCTCGCATCGCGGTCGCCACCCCTCGCGACCGCACCACCGAGTGGCCGCTCCCCTCGGCCGCCCACCCCGAAGATCCATGAGTGAGCTGATCGTCGTCCGCGGCCCGGGCAAGGGCAGCACCGTCGCCCTGTCCGCCGACCGCTCCGTCACGATCGGGTCATCGCTGGATGCCGGTCTCCGCGTCAGCGGCGAAGGCGTGGCGGAGGAGCACGTCGTCGTCAAAGCCCTCAAGGGCGGCGGCTTCGGCGCCCGCGGCCTCGGCGGCGGTTTCGAACACAACGGCAGAGCCACGGAGGCGGCGCGACTGGAGGACGGCGACGTTCTGCGGATCGGCGACAGCGAGATCCGCTATGCGGCCGCGACGGACGCGGAATCACCGCCGACCGACGGCAAGTCGTCGCCGACGCAACTCGGCGGCTTCGCATTGTTGGGCGTGCTGGGCAAGGGCGGCATGGGGGTGGTCTGGCGGGCCGAACAGAAGAGCCTCGGCCGTGAAGTCGCACTGAAAGTGCTCTCGGAGCAACTCACCGCCGACCCGCACTTCGTCGGCCGCTTCCAGGCCGAAGCGCGGGCGGCAGCACGACTCCACCACCCCAACGTCGTGCAGGTGTTCGACGTCGACCACGACGGCGACACTTGGTTCTACTCGATGGAGCTGATGCACGGCGGCTCGCTCGAGACGCGGCTCCGTCGGGAGGGCAAGCTGCCGATCGACGACGCCGTGCGCGCGATCCGCGATGCGGCGAACGGCCTCGCCTTCGCCGAGCAGGTGCGCATCGTCCATCGCGACATCAAGCCCGACAACCTGATGGTCGACCGCCACGGCAACGTGAAGTTGGCCGACCTCGGTCTGGCGCAGGCCGACGACGACGGCGACGAGCAGAAGCTGCGCGGCACGCCGCACTTCATGTCGCCCGAGCAGGTGCAGCGCAAGCCGCTCGATCATCGCAGCGACCTCTACAGCCTGGGCTGCACCTTCTATCGACTCGTCACCGGTCGCACGCCGTTCCAGAAGGACAGCGTGAAGGAGATCTTGCGCGCTCACCTCAACGAGCCGGCGCCGGCCGCGAACAAGGTCGAAGCCGCCGTCCCGACGGAGATCGCGAACGTGATCGCGCGACTGCTCGAGAAGGACCCGGCGAATCGCTACCAGAGCGCCGTCGAGTTGATCGAAGACCTCGACGCCGCGGTGGCGCCGCCGCCGCGCCGCGGCTTGTGGGTCGCGATCGGCGCGCTGGTCCTGGCCTCGGTCGGGGTCGCGATCTGGTTCGCGACCAAGGAGCCCGAACGCATCATCGAGCAGGTCGGAGATCCGGAGGCCGAGGCGCGGCTCGCCAAGGAGGCACAGCGGGCGCGCGCCGAGAAGACGCAAGTCGAAGCCGAGAATGCGCGCCTGCGCGTGAAGGCGAGCGGATTGCGCGGGCTGGAACTCGCCGAAGCCCTCGACAAGGTCGCGCTGGACTTCCCCGAAACGAAGGCCGCGCTGTCGGCGACCGCCGAAGCGAAGGCAGTGCGGGAAGAAACGGCTCGCGACGCCGAGCGCGCCGCCCTGCGCGCCAAGGCCGTCGCGACCGCGACCGCCGAACTCGAGTCTGCCGTCCGCGAGCGCCTCGAGCAGAACGACGTGCCCGGCGCCTTCGCCGCCGCCGGCAAACCGCCCGGCGATGCGAGTCTCGCCGCCGCGGAAGAGCTGGCGAGCGTTCGAACGGCCCTGCGCGAACGCGTGAAGACCGCAGCCGCCGACGCCATCGCGAAACAACGCGCGAGCATCGCGACGGCCCTGGAAACCCGCGATGCCGAAGCGGCCGATCGCGATCTCGGCGGCCTCGAAGCGATCCTGCGCGGCGAGCAGGCATGGCCGGTCGAGTTGTTCCGCGATCGCACGGAACTGGAGACGTGGATCGGTGCGCGCCGCAAGCAACACACTGAACTCGCCGAAGCGATGGTTGCAGAGAGCCAAGCGAAGGCGCGCGCGGCGCTGCGCGAAGGCCTCACCGCGCCGGACGGCCCACTCGCAGCGATCGAATCGCTCGACTTTGCACTCGCCCGCACCCGCCTCGAAGCCCTGGCCACCACGATCGAGTCGCCGGTGCTCGCAGTCTCCTTGCACGCGCTGTTGCCCTCGCTGGGGGTTGCGGCCACCTACATCGAGGCAGCGCGCGCCGGCAACATCAGTCTGCCCTCACCCGAGGCGGTCCTGAACGAACCGCTCGAGGCCTTGCCCGTGATCGAGGGGCAGCCGGCCAATCCGCGGCTCGCGGCGGTCGCCTGGATCGAACTGGCGCACCACATCCGTGAGGCCCGGCGCGCGCTGGCCGCGATTCGTCCGCCGGACGACGACTCCGGCGTCGGCGACGCCGGCTATCGACGGGGTAGTGCGCTCACGATCTGCCTCACCTTGCTGCAAGGCACTCAGGACGAAGCGCTCGTCCACTTGGTCACCGAGCTGAAAGCCGCCGATCGCATCGCACGGGCCCTGAACGCCTTCGCCGGCCGCCGAAATCAGGTCGCGGCGGCCCTGCTCGAGAGCGTGCTCAGCGAGTCGCCGCGCACCCTGGTGATCCTCGCGCAGCGATGACCCTCGATGCGCAAGTCCAGGGCAAGGTCCTGAGCTTTCGCGTCCGCGCGGCACCCGGCGCCAAGCGCGAGGGCATCACCGGAGCCATGGCGGGTGCGGTGAAGGTCGCCGTCCAGGCGCCCGCGGAAGACGGACGCGCCAACGAGCGCATTCTCCGAGTCCTCGCCGACGCTCTGGACGTCTCGCTTCGGCACGTCCGCCTCGCGAGCGGGGCGCGCTCGCGCGACAAGGTGGTGACGATCGAGGCCGCGGATCCGGCCGAGATCCTGACGAGACTGCGGGCGCTCTGCGGGGCATAGTCTGCGGCACATGGTCAGTCCGCCCGACCCCCCGCTTCGTCAGCTCGTGCGCGACACCGCGCAGCAACTGCTCGATCAGATCGGCACTCGGCCGCGCGTCGCGATGCTGCTCGGCACCGGGCACGCGTCGATCTCCTCGCAACTCGAGGGCAAGCTCCAGTTGCACGACGAGGACCGCATCCGCCTCGCGGAAGATTCGCACCTCGTCGCCGGCAAGCTCGACGATGTGGTCGTGGTCGTCGGCGATGCGCCGCTCGCCCCCTACGAAGGCTACGCCGCGATCGACGTCACCTTCCCGGTCCGTGTGCTGCAGGCGATGGGGATCGATCTCTTGGTGCTGACCGCCGGTGCCGCGAGCCTGTCGCGCCAACTCGAGCCCGGCTCGATCGCGATCATCGAGGACCACCTCAACTTCACGAACATGCATCCCTTGCAGGGCCAGCAGGTCGCCGAGCTCGGTCCGCGCTTTCCGGACATGTCGGATCCCTACCCGCGACGCTGGCGCAAACTCGCCCGCGACGTCGCCAACGAAGTCGGCGTCGTGGCGCTCGAAGGCGTGTTCGCGGCGGTGCCGGGGCCGAGCTTGCCGACCCGTGCGGAGTACCGCTTCCTGCGGCGCGCCGGGGCCGACCTGGTCGGGATGTCGTTGGTGCCGGAAGTCCTCGCCGCGGTGCACAGCGGGCTCGATGTCCTGGCACTCGTCGGCATCACCCAGTTCGTGGAAGTCGACAGCGCCAATCCGGCGGACATCGAGCAGATGCTGGATGCCGCCGATCTCGCCGCGCCGCGGATGGCGAGTCTGCTCAGCGGAATCGTGGCGAGTTTCGCGCGGTGAGCGAGCCCCTGCGAATCGCGGCGCTGTTGTCGGGTGGCGGGCGCACCTTGCAGAACCTGCTCGACCGCGGCCATGCCGGGCGTCATCCGCTCCACGTCACGGCGGTCGTCAGTGATCGCGCGAGCGCGTTCGGTGTCCAGCGCGCGCAGTCTGCGGGCATCCCGACCTTGGTCACGCGCACGATGGACGACACCTTCGATTTCGTCCGCTCGCACGGCGCCGAGCTCGTGTGTCTTTGCGGTTATCTCCGCCTGCTCGAGATTCCTGCCGACTTCCGCGGTCGGGTCCTGAACATCCACCCCTCGCTGCTCCCCCGTTTCGGCGGCAAGGGCTTCTACGGTGACCGGGTGCATGCCGCGGTGCTGGCGAGCGGCGAGCGTGAGAGCGGCTGCACCGTTCACCACGTCGACGACGAGTACGATCGCGGCCCGATCCTCCTCCAGGCCCGCGTCCCCGTCCAAACCACCGACGACGTCGCCACCCTGGCCGCGCGGGTGTTTCGAGCGGAATGCGAGGCCTATCCCGCGGCGATCGCGCTGTGGGCGAGTCTGCGGCGCGGGTAGTTCGGGTCACGAGAGCGGCGCGCTCGCCGACCTCATTTGGAGGCGGGTCGAGTCGGTGCTCCCGCGAGTTTCCTCTTCAGCGACCAGAGACTCGAGTCATCGTCGGAGGCGCTCCGATCGGCACAGGACTCACAGCGTGATCCAGAGTCGTCGTACCCGCGATGCTCACGCGCCACGGCGTCGGCACCTCCACGGGAATGACTGCACGCCCCAACTCGTCCGTCACCGCGAAGTGACGTAGTCGTGCGCGTCCGTTTTCGATCGCCTCGATCTTGGCAGCTCGAACTCAGTGTCAGACTGGATAACGAACGAAGACGGCGCGGCCCACACATTCTCTCCCCGAAGAATGGTGAGCCCAGTCGGTCCCTGCCTCCGTGATCACCTCGCATTGTCCAAAGGCATCCGTGGTCGCAGCAACGTGCCTTTGCGCCCCGTCCCAGACTAGGTTGTCCCACCTGGTGTCACGTTGTGACCAGGGCCATTGCACACTCCGTTGCACACTCGGTTCTGTTCGGCCCCCGCAGTTCTCCCGTGGCTTCGCGCAGCAGTGGCCACGCGCCCCAAGATCGAGTTGCGCGCGCGTGGGACCCGAGCGCGGACCAGGGACTCGACTTCCCCCGGCAGAGGGGTGTGACGGTCAACGCTCTCTGGACTAGGCTTGTCCGGGTATCGCAGCTCACGGATCCATGGGGACCGCGGCACGCGATGCTCTCGACCCAAACCGTGCCGCGGGATGGTCATGAAGGACGCCGACAAGCCAGAAAACGGAGAAGGTGAAGGAGAGCCCGACGATCGGCTGGAGAAGATCCTTGCTGAGCTGGCGCGACCGGGTGGCTTTCTCGAGAAGATGACCGAACTCCTCGATCGCTTCGCGCGCTACCACGGGATTGGTGACTGGCGACTGCGGGCAGACGCCGTCGATCTTGCTCAGATCAAGGTCATCCAGCGGATCTTGAATCCGTCCAAACCGATACCTCGCAACCTTCCCGCCTACGCGCGTTCCGTGTTCCGCAATGTGGTCAGGAAAGGGCCCCGCGTGGCCTTGTCCCGAGACGGTGCCCTCGGACTCGGCGAGCAGATCGAAGAGATCGCGGATGCGACCGATGCTCTCGCGAAGATGCCCGAAGGCAACTCGCGACACCTGCCTGCAGACTTCGGGTTCTTCGGCCTCACCGAACCCGAGCGGCGTGCGATCGAGGCATTCACGCTGGAGGAGTCGACCAAGAAGCGCGCCGAAAGGACTGGAATGAGCGAGTGGAACTACCGCACCCGGGTCAAGCGCGCGGTTTCCAAGATCCGCCGAGGCATCTCCAGGGCCGAGGAGCGCCAGGCAGCGGAAGACGCCACCAACAGCCCTTGACTCCGCTCTCGCCGAATCGACCTCGTGCCCAGCTCATCGGCGCAGCGAACGAACCTTCAAATCCGAGTAGAGTGACGCCCCGCTCGCGCGAATCGGTGCACAGCCGCGGCCTGATCGCGTCCGGACGAGACGCCGCCGCGCGCCCATCAAGCGGACATGAGCACGCCTGCCGCCCGCCAGAATTCGTCGAACGACCCGTCCGCGCAACCTCCCCGACAGCCGTGCCGGGGGAGATTCTCGGCCAGGAGTCAGTCACCACCAGCTCGATGCGGCTTGGCGGCGGGATGGTGTCGATCTGGATCGCGGAAAAATTCCCTGTGCCCCCCCCCCCCTTTAGATCGCTGGAGCACCGAAGCAAACTCGGTCCTGCCCGTTCTCCGGAACCCTTCTCCGCGGAATGTCCCCGAGACTCTTTCCGGTGGCGCCAACCCCCTTGCCACTCAAGCTAGGCGTTTCATGCCCCTCATCGGACAAAGCGTGGTCGGTGACGACCAACTCCCCTCAGCTACCTACTACTCACCATGGTTCTCTCGCGCAGCGGACGCGGCCACTTTCTTCCTTCAACTGATGCACGTCAGCACCAACGGCCAAGTCCTCGTCACGATCGAGCACAAGAACATCGCTGACGCCGACAGCTCAGCCTCCACCGCCGGCACCTTCTCGTTGGCCTCCTCGGTGGGAACCATCGCGAAAGCAGTTTCCGGGCTCAAGGAACTCGTTCGCATCAAGTATGCAGTGGCCGCTTCCAGCGGTTCTGCATGGCTTCATCTCCGGATGCTGCCCCCAATGTGGCAGCCCAACTGAACCTCTAACCAAGCCACCCCATGGAACTAAGCATCTTGGGCGAGACGCTCACGCGCAAGTCTTCAGACTCGACGAACTACTACGGCCATTGGATGCCGCGAGACGGCGATCAGGGCACCTTCTGCGTCGAGGTAATCCGCGCCTCGAGCTCTGGCTTTCAGGTCCTAGTGGAAACCAAGGACTCTGATCAAGCAGACTCCGCCGCCACGACCCTCGGATCAGCCCAAGCACTGACTGCCACTGGTCTGACGAAGTGGACTGTCAGCGGCGCCAAGGAGTGGGTCCGCTACGTAATTCAGCCGACTGGTTCCAACACTCCAATCCTCCAGTTCCAGTTCCTCGCTCCCCAATGGACGCCTAACTGAGCCAGATCGATCATGTCACAGCAGACCTACGGTGAGACTCTCTTCAAAGGAATCGCTGGTACCAGCGCATCGACCTACGTCTACACTCCATGGATGAGCGCTAGCGGCGATACTGCTGTCTACGGCGTCGAAATCATCAACATCTCGGCGAGCTGCACCCTCTCTTGGAACGTCGAGACGAAGAACTCGGAGGATACCGATGCCTCCGCCACCGCATTGATGGCATCTGACCAAGCTGAGACAACAGTGGGTGTGAAGTACAGCAAGGACGGCGGCGGTTCGGCGGCACCACTGGACGGCTGCAAGCAGCTCTATCGGTATCGCTTCGCGACTGGAAGCGGTTACTCGGTGACGGAGTGGGTCTGCTTCCGAGAGATGGCCCCTTCCTGGCAATCCAACATCGGACGCTAGTGACATGGCCGACTTGTTTGCACCTGCTTCAAGCCATGACATTCGCACGATACTCCCGATGGCCTATTGCGTGCGAGAAAGAGAACCACGTCGACAATGGCCGTCAACCTTTCGAACCGGAACTACGGATGACTGCCGATGCAGCGATCCAGGTAAGTGCCCGAGACGTGCGACAACGCGCCCCCACTCCGTGCACCGAACCAGTACGCAAGACCAGGGCTTCCGCGCATGGTCAGATGTGCAGG
Source organism: Planctomycetota bacterium (assembly GCA_050181465.1). Classification (GTDB taxonomy): domain Bacteria; phylum Planctomycetota; class UBA1135; order UBA1135; family UBA2386; genus JACRLW01. The sequence continues at coordinate 1,991 of JBFXDD010000011.1, read as the reverse complement.
TGGTCTCTGGACTAACGCCGACCGTTCCCCTGAAAGTTGGGCGCGTTCTCCCTCTGAGAGAGACCAATTCTCCAGCTGCTCATAAACTTCATTTTCCGGACCCCATTTCGATCTCAATCCGTTCGCCGTCTGGCAGTGCCGTTCTGCGTCCGAACGGTCTCCCCCATGGCGCTCAGGGCCGTACTCCCAACACGGGTAGGCCATGCGCTCAAGGTACTTTCGTGCGCGGAAGCGATTCGTCGGGTGGACGAGGCCCCACAATACTCGGGAACGGGGCCGTTTCCTGGCTCAGCCAGCTAACAGCCGCTGCGGCTAAGGAATGCACTGACCTTCCCAATGCACTCTTGTGTGGACTCCTGATTGAGTTCCTGTCGTCGCTTGAAATGCAACTACGGCCACCTCCGTACGGAGCGGCGTTCTCTCACTGCTTCGTACATTGCCTCATCATGAGCGAGTGTCCTTGCCCCGAGCATGTGTCCATTCTAGTCGGTCTCATCGTTGAAACCTATCAGTCATCAGCATTACCATTTAAGTCCGCTAGCGCCGCACAAAGCGCCATGCAGAAGAGTGACTTCTGGGATAACGCACTCGGCCGAAAACTGGCTAAGCGAAATCAACGCAATCCGCGCGACTTCTGTTTTGGAGAATGCTTAGCCGAAATGGAAACTCCCTTCGTCAAAGAGGGGCCCGGCACTAAGCGGCCGTACGGCCCCTTCCACCCGACGACGCCAGGCCCTACACCCTCGCTTCTGGATGTCTTGGGTCTTACGCTGCCGAGTGACTGGGGGCCTAATTGATCCATGGCGCGCTATTGCCGACAACTTCTCGCCATCGCGCAGTCCGGGCTTCTCATCCTTGTTGTTGGTTGCTCAACCTCTCGAACAAGACCACTGGCAGTTTGTTCCAACGGGTCATTTGTGGAATTGCCGGGTAGCGATCACATTGTGTTAGGCACTCCATGCACGCTAGGATCCGACGAATACCACGAGGAGGAGGAGTCGCGCACTGTGAGTCTGCCTAATTTCACGGTTGCGAAGTGTCTCACGACGGCTCAAGAGTTCTGCGCCTTCCTGAACAACCGAGACGATATGGAACATCTGTCGGGCGCACTATGGTGCGATGATTCCGATTACCCAGAGCCGATTGCATCGATTGAAGTTCGAGATAACGAATTCGCACCGCGCGTTGGCGCAGATCACGAACCTGCAAACAGAGTGACTTGGCTGGGTGCAATGGAGTTTTGCAAGTGGAGATCGCGAAACGATCCGGATTTTGACTATCGGCTCTTGAGTGAGAATGAGTGGGAGTACATGGCCAGAGGACAAGGCGGTCGGACGTGGCCGTGGGGGGAAGCGCATCCCGACCCATCAAGGGGCCTCATGTGGTCACGAAGAGCCTACGATCCCCACCATTCATGGCTCTCTCGCCCAGTCGGGACTTTCGCCGCAGGTGCGACACCAGAGGGAGTTCTGGACATCATGTGCTTTCCATTATATGAGTGGTGCGGGGATGATACATCGAGTGTTCAGGAATGGGCGCCCAGTTCGAGGCAGTACCTTGATGTTTCGTCTACAGACAATCTGCAATGTGCCCGGGGATACTATAGGAAGGAAAGAAGTCGTGTCGGTCTTCCTGACGCCATCTTCTCCGACTTGTGGCACGAAGGCCGAACCTGGTCCAGGTATGCGGTCCCGGGTCACGCCACTGCCGATTCTGCGACTTGCGGATTCCGAGTCGTGAGAATCCCTGAGCGTCACAGTGAAGCACCTTCGACCTTTCGTCACCATCCGAGGTGGTGACTTGAATTTGCCCGTCGTTTCCGAAGGCTCGAACGCACTCAGCACCAACGACTTATGGCGATGCGCTGACCTTGCCCCAGTTCAGTGGACACGGGGTTAGGAGATGCCGAGTGTGCCGTTGAACTTCATGGTGGTCAAGTGCCGATGCGCGGCCTTCGATGTCCCCGCCAGGCGAAACAGAAGCGGGCTCTG
>JBFXDD010000010.1:84036-129411 GCA_050181465.1 Planctomycetota bacterium | reverse complement strand
CACGGCTTCTGGACCTCCGCGCACACGCTGGCCAACTTCGTTCTCAACGTCGTCGATTACCGACCGGACTACGTGGTCGTGCTGCACGGCTGGAACGATGCACGCGCACTCCATGCGCACCCGAACGTCTTCCGCTCCGACTACAGTCACGTCTTCAAGGTCTTCGATCCGCCGATCGCGCCGGACGCATGGCTCCTGCGTGCGAGCGTCGTTTATCGATGGATCGCCGAGAAGCTCTCGAGTCAGCCGGCGTGGGCAGCGATCGCACCTGCCACGATGAAGGGGTTCTGGCGCGTCGACGAGACCGATCCCAGCCAGTTCGCCCCTTTCGTCCGCAATCTACGAACCATCGCCGAGTTGAGTCTGCTTCGGGGCGCGACACCGGTCATCGTCACGATGCCCCACGCGACGGACCAGAATCTGCCTTTCGTCGGCCGTGACAGCGAGATCATGGGAGTCTTCGCGAAGTTCACGCGACAACTGTACGAATCGGAGCTCAGCGCCTATGCGCTCCTGGTCGATCTCGACGTCATGCTGACCGGCAAGCGCAACGAGCTGTTCATCGACGCCGGTCACATGACACCCGAGGGCATCGAAGTGAAGGCACGCGCGGTCGCCGACGCGATCCTCGCGCATCACAAGCAGAAGACCGCAAGCGGCGGCGGCGAGAAGCGCTGAACACAGGCACGCTCGACGCGCACTCAGCGCAGATCGAGGCGGCCGAGACAGAGATGTGCCATGGCGGTTCCGTAGACCCGGCCGAGTTCGTGACTGTCGACGAAGCAACCGTCGATCTCGGGTAGGGCAAGGATCTGCTCGCGCTGGCGCTCGACGTAACGACTTCGGGACTCGCCGTCGGCGAGCGCAGCGATCGCCTCGGTGCGCGCGAGGACATCGAACCAGAAGAAGAAGCCGCCGTAGCCGTGGCGACTGGCGTGGTCGTCGTACTTGCGAACCTTCGCGAGTTCGTCGTGCCACTCGAAGGAAGCTTCGATGGCTCGCTGCATCGCGTCCGCTGAGCCATGTCCGCTCCGCAAGAGGGCGAGCTCCGCGTGCGGCATGCGACCGACTCCGCCCTCGACCGCCGCTCGCGGCTTGCCGCGTGCGGAGTAGCCGTAGCTGTATGCCCCGTTCTCCGCACGACAGCGAAGCAACGCGAGCACGCCGCGATCGATCACCGCCTGCGGCGAGAGGACATCTACCCGTCGCGCTTCATCGAGTGCCAAGAGACACGATGCGATGACGAAGGGATTGGCGTACTCGTGAAACCAGGCACCGCTCTCGGGCTGGAGTAGGACCATGCCGGCCACCGATCGCTGCACGAGGGCACGGGCTCGATCGGCGAGATCCGGGGCGCCTCGCTCCAGCATTCCGACACCGAATCGCGCGCAATAGATGTGCGCCCAGATCAGCTCGTCGCGATCCTCGAGTGCCAGGTGCTTCTCATCCTCGACGTAGTCGAGCGCACGAGCCGAGATCCGGCCCGCGAGTTCACGCTCGTCCCCCGTCGATCCGGGCTGAAGCTCCAACGCGGCGAGACCGGCCAGCGCGGTGATCGCCACCCAGACGTTCGGCAGACTGTCGGTACCGCCGAAGTCGTACCGGCTGTCGACGAATCCGCCGTGGCTGCGCTGCTGTGTCGCGAAGAAGCGCAACGCACTCGCAGCCAATTGCGCCGGCGTGAATACGCCCTCGCTCGCCTGGGTCCCGGCCACCGCCGGGCCGCGGCGAAGGCCGTCCGGCAGCGGCGACCATGGGATCTCGAAGCCGTGGGTGAGCGGTCCATGCCCCTCCATCTCCGCAGCCGCTTTCGCCGCCCACGGACTCGCCGCCGAGTCCTCGGTCAAGTCACGCCAGATCGCCTCGGCAGCAACTTCGTCGCCGCCCCACCATCGCCGCGCGCCGTCGGCGAACGCGCGGAGCGCCGAAGGGGCATCCTCGACATCGCCGACCGCCAATCGTTCGAGCAGGGTGACGGCGGTCAGGGCCTTGCTGAGCGCCTCGTCGTCCTTCGCCAACGATGCGCCGAGGCGATCGACGAACCATCGCGGCGACAAGGTCGTGATCTGATCGACGCGATCGAGGACCGCCCCGCCGGCATCCAGCACGAGGAATCCCGGTTCGATGAACCCGACGGGAGTGAGTCCGTACTCACGGGCGAGGGCGGCGTTCGGCACCGCCTTGACGACGACGAACCGCTCGGCGAGCAGATCGGTGACCGCCGACCAGGAGAACGGGCCGGCGGCCATCATTCGATCGAGCTCGACCTTGCGGTCCATCGGTGAGTTCCGAAGGGTCGGCACATACCAGAACACCCGCCGACCACTTTCCTGCGCACTGGCCAGTGCGACCTCCAGCGAGTCCCCAAAGCCGACAGCGGCCCCGGCGCGACCGGCCAGTTCCGACGGCTCGGCGCGCAGCTTTCGCGTGGAGTTCTGCGCCGATGCGGTCCCGCCGGCGATCGCGAGACCGCCGAGCACGACCATTGCGAAACGGGACGACAGGACTGCGCGAAGGGCGTCGATCACGGCCCGGACGATAGCCGGGTGCGCGCGGCAGCGATAAGGTGCGACGGCGAACTCCCCACCATGAACACCAAACTCACCGCCGCCTTGCCGATCCTCGCCGTGCTCGGACTCGCCGCGTCGCCCGATGAGGGTCAGTGGCTCCCGCAACAGGTCCGAGCCATGAACTGGGCTGCGCTCGAGGCGCGCGGCATGCAACTGAACCGCGACGAGTTCTGGCATCCGGAGCGGGGCGGCGTGCTGTCCGCGGCCGTGCAGATCGGTGGTTGCAGCGCTTCGTTCTGTTCTCCCGAGGGGCTGGTCGTCACGAATCACCACTGTGGCTTCGGGGCAGTGAACCAACTCAGCACGCCCGAGAAGAACTACCTTCGCGATGGCTTCGTCGCCGCGTCCAAGGATGCAGAACTACCGGCCCCGGGGATGGTGGTGTTCGTCGTGCGACGGATCGAGGACGTGACCGCCAAGGTCCATGCGGCCCAGGCGGAAGCGAAGTCGGCGGTCGAACGGTCCCAGCGAACGCAGGCCGTGATTGCTGAGCTGATCGCCGAAGGCGAGAAGGCACCGCACACGACCTGCAGCGTCGCCTCCTTTCTCGAGGGCAAGGAATACCACCTCTACCACCGCACGCGACTCACCGACGTCCGCCTCGTGTACGCGCCGCCGCGTTCGATCGGCGAGTACGGCGGCGAAGTCGACAACTGGGAGTGGCCGCGCCACACCGGCGACTTCACCTTCTTCCGAGCCTATGCCGCTCCGGATGGTTCGCCGCGCGGCTTCCATGCCGACAACGTCCCGTTCCGACCCCAGCACTGGCTCAAGGTGAGCAGCGAAGGCGTGAACACGGACGACCTCGTCCTCATCCTGGGCTACCCCGGACGCACCGAGCGCTACGAGAGTTCTGTCGCGGTCAGCGACCGTGAGGGCATCTACTACCCGTTACGACTCGACCTCCTGACTCGGATCATCGCCGTGCTCGAAGCCAAGGCGAAGGCAGGTGACGCCGAACAACTCCGCTACGCGAGCACGATCAAGAGTCTCGCGAACGTTCAGAAGAACGCCGCAGGCATGGTCGCCGGGCTGGCTCGGAACGGTGTCGTGGATCGCAAGCGTGCCGAAGAGGCGCTGTTCCGCGAATGGCTCGCCGCCGATCCGTCGCGGCGGGCCCGCCACGGCGCGGTGCTCGACGAATTGGCGGCACTCGATACCGAGGAGCAGAAGACGACCGTCAAGGATCTCGTGCTCGGACTCGTCCTCTCGCCACGGATCGCCCCCTCGCTGCGCTCGCTCGTCGACCTCGTGAGCTTTGCCGCCGATCGCGACGCCGCCGCGGAACTGACCGACAGCCAAGCCAAGCGAGTGCAGAGCGACCAAGATTGGGTCGACTTCGACGAGGTGCAGCTCCCGATCCTGACCATCCTGCTCAACGAGGTTCGCCGACTCGACGACACGAACGAGTTCGAAGGTCGAGCAGCGCTCTCGCCCCGCACGCGGGATGCGACGATCGGCGTCGTGCAACGCCTGTTCGCGAACTCACCCCTTCGCACTGCGGACGGGCGATTGCAACTGGTTCGAGGCGGTCGCGACGCGGTCGCCGCGAGCACGGACCCGCTGGTGAAGCTCTGCCTCGGCTTCGCCGCGGAACGCGACGCCGCCGGTCGTCGCGCTCTGGAGTTCGACGGCCGTCGACTCGATGTCGGTCGTCGCTGGATCCTCGCGCAGGAGGAATGGCGAGGCGCATCGTTCTACCCGGACGCGAACAGCACGCTGCGGGTCTCGATCGCCAACGTGAAGGGCTACTCGCCGAAGGACGGCGCGTACTACACGCCGCACACCACCGTTGCGGGTCTCTTGGCCAAGCACACCGGCGCCGAGCCTTTCGACGCACCGGCCGCCTTGCGAAAGGCGGCCGAGACGCGCACGAAGAGCCGCTTCTTCGACCCGCGCATCGGCGACGTACCCGTCTGCTTCCTCAGCGACGGCGACACCACGGGCGGCAACTCCGGATCGTGCGTCATCAACGGTCGCGGCGAACTCGTGGGCCTGAACTTCGACCGCGTCTTCGAGAACGTCGCCGGTGACTTCGGCTGGAATGCGGCGCGATCGCGCAACGTCAGCGTCGATATCCGCTACGTCCTATGGTGCCTGGAGTCGGTCCTCCCGGCGCCGCGATTGCTGCGCGAGGTCGGGATCGAGACGACGGCGACGGCTCAGGCGAGTGCGGGGTCGAACACGGCGACGTCCGGCAGTTCCCGGTAACGACCGTCGAAGTCCAGACCGAAGCCGATCACGAAGCGGTCGGCGATCTCGAAGCCGATCCAGTCGATCTCGACGGCGACTTCTCGCCGCGACGGTTTGCTCAGCAGCGTCACGACGCTGACGCTGCGCGCCTCGCGGGTTCCGAACTCACGTCGCAGACGTTCGATCGTCCTTCCCGTATCGACGATGTCTTCCACGATCAACACGTCGCGACCCGCGATCTCGAACTCCACCGGGCCGAGATTCACCACGCCGCTGGACTCCGTACCGACATAGCTCTTCGCTCGGATCTCGTGCATCGCGATTCCCGGACCGAGCTCGGCGAGCAAGGTGCGGCAGAACGTGCGAGCGCCCTCGATCACGGCGACGACACAGAGTGCATGCGGGTCGGGGAACCGCCGACGAATCTCGTCGGCAAGCTGACGAGTGCGACGCAGGATGCGATCGCGGGGGATGAGAACCTCGAAGGCGGGCACGCGGTCTGGCTGGCGGTCGGGTTGCAAGGGCCCGATGCTCGCGAACTCCGCGAGGGAGTCAAGGTACGCTGTGTCGATGGAACGAGCGCACCGCTACGGCCCCCGGCTGCACATCCTCTCCGAACCGTCGATGCTGTCGGCCTTGGCGCGACTCGGCGCGCCCACCACCTCGACCGCGGAAGTCCCCGGTTTGGTCCGTCTGGCTTACGCCCGACTCCTGTGGGCCGCGCTCGACCGTCACTTCCCGGTGATCGAGGTTCGCGAGCCGACTCGCATGCTGGCGACGGAGCCGCAGGCCTACTACACCGGTGAGGCGCTGTGCCGAACGACGCGGTTGGTGATCTGCGCCGTGGTGCGCGCGGGAATTCTTCCCGCGCAGACCTGCTACGAGCTCGCATGCCAGGTCTTGCCGCCGGCAAACGTGCGAATCGACTACCTGCACCTGTCGCGCGAGACCGACGACGAGGGACGTGTCATCGGCGTCCGCGCCGACGGCAGCAAGATCGGCGGCGACGTCGATGGTGCCGTGATCGTCATCCCGGACCCGATGGGCGCGACCGGCGGCACGGTCTGTCGCGCAGTCGAAATGTATCGAGCGCTGGGCAGCGGCCGACCGCGCGCGATCGCGGCGCTGCACCTGATGTGCACACCGGAAGCGACGCAGCGCGTTCTCGCTGCAACCGAGGACGTCGCCCTGTGGACTCTGCGCTTCGACCGCGGCCTCTCGGCGCCCGCGGTCGAGGGGACCGAACCCGGAACCCATCCGCACCTCGAGCGCGGACTGACCGACGTCCATTACGTGGTCCCCGGTGCCGGTGGACTCGGCGAACTCCTGACCAACTCGTGGGTGTGATCACAGACGTCGCCTGGTTCACTCGTGAACGTCGTCGCGAGATCGATGCTGGTCGATGCCCGGCAAGGAGCTGCGGCGGTCGACCAGCGAACCGTAGCTGTAGCTACTCTGCCAGGGAGGAGCCGACGAAGCGACGCCGCCGGGCGCGACTTGCGGCGAGCGCAGCAGGCGTTCACGACCGGCCCGGGTCAGACGGAATCAGCCGCCGGAGCGATGCGCTCGCCGCCACTGCTCATCGAGATCGTCGGCGGATTCGACCTGGAAGCAGCGATGTAGGGTCGTCGACTGGTGCTCGAGAACTCGCTCGAAGTCGGGAGTTCCGGGGCCCGGCCAGAGCGGTTGCTTCAGGTCGAGAAGGAACCGCCCGAATTGTTCGCGGCGGGTCGACCGCAGCCAAGCGACTCTGGACCACAACGCGACCTGGTCGTTGAAGCCGAACTCGGCCTCGTCACGGACGAGGATCAACTCGGCGAGCGGGCGCCCGCCGCGGCGTCGCGCCAGCCCGAGCGCGTGCTCCGTCCAGTCGACCGACGCCCGTTCGCCGAGAATGCGTCCGCTTCGACGATCGAATCCAGGATGATCCGGATCGACCGCGCGCACGAACTCGAGAGCCAACCCGACGCGAGCCCATGCGGGCACGTCGAACAGCGCGGCACACAGCCCTTGGCACGCCGAACGCACGAGGGCGTCGACGACCCGCACGTGCAGTTCGGTGTCGTCGTTCAAGCCGATCGACTCGTCGGCCGCGGCCGCGACCAAGAATCCAAGGCCGTGGCCGAGATCGCGAGCCGTCGGCGCGACCCAACTCTCACCGAAGAACTGCATCGAGACTCTGGACAGATCCTGGGGCGTCGCGAAGAGGAGCACGACCAACTTGCCGCGCATGCCGAGACATGGACCGATGCCGCGGAAGTCCGTCGCACCCACCGGAACGGTCCCCTTCGCCGGAAATGCATCGTCGCGAAGCGCAAGCACTTCGAGGAAGTCCCGGTAGACCGACTCACAGCGTTGTGCGAACAAGTGCTGTCGCAGCCATGGATCGAGCAGACGCACGTCACGCTCGATCCTCGGCAGTCGTTCGCGAAGTCGCGACAACTCCTGTCGCAACTTCTCACGCTGTGTGGAGTCTCCATCGCTGAGCGGATACACGGGCAGACGCGAACCGATCACGAAGTGCTCGGTCTCCAGCCACAGCAGGCGACGGTCGGGATCGAGAACTTCGTCCACCTCCTTGGTTCCGAAGAAGCGCCCGATGAACGCCGGTCCGTGCCCCACGATGCCGGCTCGGCCGAGATCGTCCGAACGGTCGCTGACGTAGGGATCGCCATGCGCCGACTCGACTCGCTGGGCGAAGGCTGCCCCAAGAGTGCACGCGACCGCCAGAATCGTCGACAGCGGCGTCAGCAGAAGTGAGTGCCATCGGAGCGACGTAATCATGGTTTCCTCCGGACTCGCCAGGATTCCCACGCGGTCTCGAACGCAGCCGGATCGGCGAATCCCAGGATGCGCGAGAGGTTCTTGCGCTGCCGCTCGACGAGGATCTCGGCCGTCGACTTCGAGAAGTCCGAGGGGATTCGATCCTTTTGTTCGAACAGGAAGCGACCGAGTGCCTCACCATCGCGCCGGCGAAGGAACTCGACGTAAGACCAGACACGGACCAAGTCTTCTCGGCTCGCGCCCGAGAGATCACGTCGAGCGATATCGGCTTCGAAGCGGGCGCCCGGCCCGAACGCCGCATCGCTGCGAGTTCGCCGAAGGAGTTCCCACCAGTTCATCGACCTGCGACTCCGCTCGTTCGCGTCCCCGTTCGCATCCCCGTTCGTCTCGGCATTGGACGCGGTAGGATCGATCGCGAGCGCGAAGGACTGTGCCAGACCGAAACGCAGCCACGCCGGAGCCGGCTGGTGGGCTCCGCGATAACCGTCGACCAGGTTCGCGATGACGCCGAAGGTCACGTGCGCCAAGAGATCGCGATCGCGGTCACCGCCCGATGCGATCTCCTCCGCCGTGCAGTAGAGGAGCGCGTCGTTGCCGCCCAGGTCCGCCCGCCGCGACCCACGCGAGTCGTCCCCCAGGAAGTCGACGCAGAACCGGCGAAGATCGATCGACTGGGCGAAGACCAGCACGACGAACTTTGCATCGCGCCCGAGCATCGGACCGCAGCCGCGGCCGCGACCTTCGAGATCGACCGCGGGTCCCGTGGGCGGCGAACTCTCGTCGATCGGTGGCAGGAGGCACTCCAGCTCATTCCATTGCCGTTCGAGATGGAGTGCCAAGAGGAGCTGACGCCAGCGTCCGTCCAGTCCCCATCGTCGCCATTGCGCGAGCAGGGCCGCTCCCCCCATCGACTTCGCCTCGGCCTCGATCTCGTGCCACCGCGGCTTGCTCAGTTCGTGCGGCGAGAGAGTCGCCAGATCGGTGCCGATCCGGAAGTGGGGTGTCTCCAACCAGGTCAGCGGCCGAGCGAGCAACCCGTCGATCGCGCTCGAGTCGCCGAGTTCGCCCAGCGCGAAGGCCGATCCCGGTCGGAAGTCGAGGCGAGCGAGAGTCTCCGGGCCAGGTGCGAGTCGGGGCGCGTCGCTTCGTCGCGGTGGCTGCGCGCCGAGCTCACCCACGGCGAACACCGACAACAGAAACCAAGCGAAGTCGATCGTGCCTAAATGGGGCTTCATCGCATGATCCGGTTTCGAGTTTCGAGCGCTCAGGCACCGAAGTCGCATTGCGCGGCGTCGGCCGCCTCCCCAGTATCTCCGGTGCGCGCCACGGTTGCGGCAAAGCTCGAGTCGGGCCCATCGCAGCCAAGGAACCGATCGACCGCGACGATGACGCCGCAACCCACGAACCCGCGACGCGACGGCTCCCCCGCCGACGACTCGACGCCGCCGAAGTCCGCGGCCGTGCCCGAAGACGACTCGGAACCGGCCCTCGGGATGATCGATATCGGCGCGAATCTGGCCGACGCCTCGTTCGACGGGGATCGCGTGGCGGTGATCGCCCGAGCGCGTCGCGCCGGAGTCGCGCAGATGATCGTGACGGGATCGTCCGTGGTCAGCACCGCCGGCGCGATCCGGCTCGCCCGCTCCCACGCCGGAGTCCTGTTCGCGACCGCGGGCATGCATCCGCATCACGCTTCGGCTCTCGATGACGCGGCTGCCACCGAACTGGCAGCCTTCGCTCGCGACCAGAATGTGGTCGCTGTCGGCGAGATGGGCCTGGACTACTTTCGTGATCTCTCGCCGCGACCCCACCAGGCTCGCGCGTTCGAGGCTCAGCTCCAACTCGCGGTGCAAGTCGGGAAGCCCGTGTTCCTGCACGAGCGAGACGCAGCAGGCGACTTCTTGGCGATCGTCAAGCACTGGCGCGGGAACTTGGTCGGCGGCGTCGTGCACTGTTTCACCGGCAGTGCCGAACTCCTCGATGCCCTCCTCGATCTGGACTTCTACATCGGCATCACCGGCTGGGTTTGCGACGAACGCCGAGGAGAGCCCCTCGCGGCGATCGTCGATCGCATCCCAAGGGATCGTCTGCTCATCGAGACCGACTCGCCGTACCTGTTGCCGCGCACCCTGCGTCCGCGCCCGAAGACCCGCCGCAACGAGCCGTGTTGGCTGCACGCGGTGCGCGACCGGCTCGCGGAACTTCGCCGTGAAGACCCGATCGAAGTGGAAACGTCGACCGCGCGAAACGCGCGCAGACTGTTCCGCTTGCCGGAGCCCCCGGGTTCGGCCCGCGACGAGCCGCTCAATACATCGTGACGGTGAAGCCCTCGGTCATGCTCCAGCCGTTCGTCACCGGGTCCGCGACGAGCCATTGCCCGTGCATGGCGAAGCCGATCAGCGACGGGTTGTTCGGTACCCCGAGTTGCATCGTGAACGCGCCGTCACTGACCCCCTGTCCGGTCGTGAAGCCGGCCATGAATCCCGCCACCATTCCGAGCGGATTCAGGTGGATCCGCAAGTTCTGGAACTGGATGCCGACCGGATCCGGTGTGAGCCCGAGCAGCAGGAACACCGGGATTCCACCGTGCGCGCGATCGACTCCGATCGTGAAGGTGCCGAGTGCGATCCGCGCCGGCTCTTCCGCGATCGCGCGCGGCGCCACTCCCGACGAAGCCGGCGATGCGGTGCCGAACACACTCGACATGCGCGAGTCCTCGGACGACAGCCGCGGTCGATCGAAGGGCGGCAGCTCTTGGGCGACTCGCGGATCGGTCAAAGCGAGCATGAACTCGTGCAGATCGTTCTTCTGCTGCGAGTTCAGGTTCATCGGCGTGATCGCGAGGTTCGGTGCGGTGAAGTCCCCGCCACGGTCGTAGAAATCGATGACCTCGCGAAGCGTGTTGAAGCGGCCGTTGTGGAAGTACGGCGCACGCAGCTCCACGTTTCGCAGGCTCGGGATTCGGAACGCGCCCTCGTCGGCCGGGAGCCCAGTCACGATCGCGCGGCCGCGATCTTCGGCGATCGGCCGCACACCGGTGTTCGCGAACAGGTTGTCGGTGAAGAACGGTGCGACGTGGCACGGAGTGCAGCGGGTGGTCGCCGAGTTGAAGAGCAAGGCACCTCGCGTCGCTGCGGCGTTCATGGTGCCGAGATCGAAGGGGCTCTGATTGGGTCGCAGTTCGCGTTCGTAGGTCGCGATCGCCATCGCAATCCGAGCGGGAGTGATGTCCGTGGTGCCGAAGGCCAGTTGGAACAGGTCGCGATAGCTGCGACCGCTGATCCAATTCGCCAGGTCGTTGGGCACATTGCTGGCCAGAGCCAACGGGGTCGCGATGTGAATCTTGGCGACGACGTCGGTCCAGGTCCTGCCGACGTGCCCCATCTCGACCTCATTGAGGAAGGGGCCCAGAGCCTGGTTCTCCAGGCTCGCACCCTGCGCGAGGATCACCTGTTGCGTCGCCGGATCGCGAAGAACCGTGTCGGCACGGCCATCCCAGAACAGCATGATGCCGTACTGCGACATCAGCGAAGGCTGCGTTCGACGCGGCGTGACCTGACGACGAAGCCCGAAGAAGGGCTCATTGGCGTAGGTGCCGTTGCCCAGGTTGCTCGGCACCCCGAAGGAGCCGATCACGTCATCGGCATTGCCGAGGATCCCGTCGAAGCCGGGATGAACCGAGTCGGGCAGCTGGTTCACGCGAGGATCCGAGAATCCTGCGGATGGGATATGGCATGTGCCGCACGCGACCGTGTTGGTCGACGACATCTGTTCATCCCAGAACAGCGCCTTGCCCAGGTGCAGCTTCGCGACCGATCGATCGTTGCCCGGCGGATAGACCGGAGGCGGCAAACCCTGGGCCTTCACCCCAAAGCAGCCGATTACGAGGAACAGAGTGCACCGGGACGTGAGACGGAAGGACATCGAGAGGCCTTTGGAACGAGTTCGATGCCGAAGTGCGGGGCCCACCCCGGCATCACGGGATCGGCCACGCGCGCGGCGCGCGCGCGGCCTCGACGCGCGACTCAGCGCACGCCGCTGGCTGCCTTGGAACGAAGCTCCAAGGACTCGGTGAGCGCCGCTTCGCGCTTGCGCACTGCGGCGAGCTCGGCCTGGACCTTGGCCAGACGTTCGCGCTGACGCGCGGTCGCCTTGGCCTTGTCACCGTGCTCGGCGACCGCATCGTCGACGGCAGCCAGCAGCTCACGCTCACGCGGCAGCAGACGGTCGTAGTCCTCGATCAGGCGGCGGATGCCCTTGACCGTGGAGTCGACGTTGCCCGAGTAGGCGCGTGCGATGGTGTCCACGACCACGTCGCTGATCAGGTTGGCGGGCTCCTGGCCGGAGAAGCCAATCGGATCCACGCCGTCGGCGGTCGTCACGAAGAGCAGCGGCGGTTGCTCCGGAACGTAGAGACCCGACAGCACGTGTTGCGGGTGGCGCGTGGCGTCAGGGAGATCGACGCAGCGGAAGAATCGCGAGAGCACCCGCATCTCTTCACCATCCAGGAAGGCCTCGATGCGAGCCTCCCGGCCGCTCTCCTCGGCATGCCCGCGTCGGCGCACCAGCAGGGGGCGCGGATCGTCGCCGGCGAGGGCCGCCACCGCCCGCTCCCAAGCCAGGGGCTGGGCAGCCTTCGGGGTGCGGGGGAAGTTCCAGTCGATGGCGAAGTGCCGAAGCGTCTCGTCATCGCGACGGAAGTCCATCGGGATGCCGCCTTGCGTCGGCAAGCCGCTCTGCCCCTGCGGAGCGCGGGCGATCCCGCCGGCCGCGGGCAGGGTCGGAACGGACGGGGTTCCGCCGGTGGTCGGGCCGGGCACGTTGCCCCGCGGCGAGGACGGGGTGTCGAGATTCGTGCGCACCGAGTCGCCGGGTCGGTACTCCGGCAGCGGCGGACGCGGCGGAGGGGCATTCGGGCTGCCGGCGCCGAGGTCGCCCAGGAACCCGCCCGGGCCACGGCCGCCGCCACCACCACCGCCGTAATAGCCGGCCTGGGCGGTCAGGCTGCTACCCACTGCCAACGCGGCAAGGGTGGCCAAGGTCGTCATCGTCATCTTCATGGATCGTCTCCAGATCAGGTCTTGAGGGTTGCGTGGGACGTTCGGGTCGCGACACGCTGACGTGCACGTCGCGGCCCGGGGGGTTTCGTTGGATCGCAGTTCGTGCAATCCGTGTAATCGTGAACTTGCGGGCGGCCGGCGCGGCGGCTTCGCACTCGGGTTGGTCGCAGCGGCTCTGATGAACGGTGCATCAGTTGCCTTTGACCCACGCCGCCCAGGCCGCGTCGAATTCCTCGGGCGTCTCGAAGCCGAACCCTTCTTCGAGGGCGCGAGCCTCCTGCGCGACGATCGCCGCCCAGTCGTTCGTGCCGATTTGGACACTCACCGGCGCTTTGAGGCGGAACAGGTAACGAGCGACTCCCACTTTGCTTCGCTGAAGCAGGAACTCGGCACGCGACCAGGCCAGCACGTAATCGTGGAACTTGAAGTCCCCGAAGTCCCGAAGCGCCTGCATTTCGGCGAACGGCTTCGCAGAGTCGTTCTTGACCAGACCTAGCGCGCGCGGCGCCCATTTGCCGTCGGGTCGCGCGTCGGCTCGCCGGGTCGGTGGCCGATCATATTGCGGGAAGCGGTCGTCGATTCGCCGCGCCAAGCTCTGCGCGAGACCACACTTGAACCATACCGGAGTCTCGAAGAGGAAACTCCGGAAGCCGTCACAGAAGTTGTAGACGAGGTTATAGGTGAGGTGAACGTGGAGTGCTGTGTCGTCGAACAGGTTGCCCTCGTAATCGAGGGCCGTCGCGAACAGGATCGATTGGTCGTGGCCCAGGCTATAGCGCTGCGGCCACTCGACATCGATGCCCAGATATTCGCTCGCATAGCGTCGTTGATCCGAGGCTCGCTCGAAGATCAGGACCGTGTATTTCTGACTCTGGCCCAGGTACGGACCGAGGCCCATGAAGGAATCGTCGACCCGTACCCCACGGGGACGCATGGGAAAATCTCGATCCGTGAACCCGATCAACTCCTGGAAGTCGCGATAGATCTCCTCGCAGCGCGCTGCGAGAACATGCGAACGCAGCCAAGGATCCAGTTCCGTCAGTTCCGCCGGCACCCCGGCGAGCCTGGGCCGCAATGCGTCGACCTCCTTCTTGAGCTTCTCTCGCGTCGCCCGGTTCATGCCCCGGAGCTCCAGCGGCGGCAACTGTGCTCCGATCTTGAAGTGCTCGGTCTCGATCCAGGTCATCCCGCCGCCGCCGACCAGGGCGTCCACTTCCTTGGTCCCGTGGTAAGTCCCGAGTGCGAAGGGCCCGAATCGGACATAGCGGAGCCGCTCGAGCGCGGCCGGCTGTCCCTCGGTGTAAGGATCCTGGAGTTGAGTCCCACCCGCCCCTCGTGGCCCCGCCTTCCGTGAGTCGGCGCGTTGCGCGGTCAGATCCGAAGCACAGATGCCGGACAGCAGCAGGGCGCCGATCGTTCGTAGGCAGGCGTTCATTCGTGACTCCGCGGCGGTGAGCCCCGCCGAAGGCGCACTGCTGTTGGCAATTCCCGTGCCCGTGCTGAATTGAGCGCCCCAGGCCTGTGGCTGGCCTGTGCTCATTCCCTTAGGTCACGAGTTCGAAACAGTTTCGGCTGACACCCCGCGATTCCGGGCGGCAGCGCTGGCACAATCGCTCTCGACCCGGGCGAAAACGCACTCCGATACCGCCGTCCTCGCCGCCTACCCTCCCACACCCATCGATGTCCACCATCCTCCACGTCCACGGCCGCGAAGTCCTCGATTCCCGTGGTAACCCGACCGTCGAGGTCGAGATCGGCCTCGAGTCCGGGGCCTTCGGTCGCGTCATCGTTCCCTCGGGAGCGTCCACCGGCCTCCACGAGGCTGTGGAGTTGCGCGACGGCGGTCCGCGATACGGCGGAAAGGGGGTCCAGACCGCGGTCGAGAACGTGAACTCGAGGATCGCCGACCTCTTGCTCGGCGAGGTTGCCGACGACCAGGCGATGATCGATCGGCTCCTGTGCGAACTCGACGGCACCCCGAACAAGGCCAAGCTCGGTGCCAACGCGATTCTGGGCGCCAGCCTGGCGACCGCCAGTGCGATGGCGGACCACCTGGACCTGCCGCTGTGGCGGTATGTCGGCGGTATGTCGGCATCCCGACTGCCGGTGCCGATGATGAACATCCTGAACGGCGGCGCCCACGCCGACAACAACGTCGACTTCCAGGAGTTCATGGTGATGCCCTTCGGCGCCGGCACCTTCGCGGAGGGGCTGCGCATGGGTGCAGAGGTGTTCCAGGCGCTGAAGAAGGTCCTCAAGCAGCGCTCCCTCGCCACCGCCGTCGGCGACGAAGGCGGCTTCGCGCCCGACCTGCGGAGCAACAAGGAGGCGATCGAAGTGATTCTGGCGGCGGTCGAGGCTGTCGGTCTCGTGCCCGGCAAGGACATCAAGCTCGCGCTCGATGTCGCGAGCACCGAACTGTTCAAGGATGGCCGCTATCACCTTGCCGGTGAGAACAAGTCCCTCACTGCCGAAGGGTTGGTCGAGCTGTACGCCGAATGGTCTCGCCAATACCCGATCTTCAGCATCGAGGATGGCTGCGCCGAGGATGACTGGGCCGGCTGGAAGCACCTGACGACCGCCCTCGGCGACCGCGTCCAACTGGTCGGCGACGACCTGTTCGTGACCAACACCGAGCGGCTCGGGCGCGGGATCGCCGAAGGGGTTGCGAACGCCATCCTGATCAAGGTCAACCAGATCGGAACCCTGTCGGAGACCCTGGCCGCGGTGGATCTGGCGCATCGCAACGGCATGGCCGCCGTGATGTCGCACCGCTCGGGCGAATCCGAAGACACCACCATTGCGGACCTCGCGGTGGCGACCGGAGTCGGGCAGATCAAGACCGGCGCACCGTGCCGGACCGATCGCATCGCGAAGTACAACCAGCTCCTCCGCATCGAGGAGCAACTGGGCACCCACGCGCTCTACGGCATCCGCTGAGCGCTTGGGACAAGCGCGGGACGGCGCCGCCAAGACGCGACCCGAGTGTGGGCTAGCCAGCCCGCGCGGCGCGCTCTATCCTCCGCGGCGATGGCTGAACCGGCCCGCGGGCGGCGCGCTGAACGAGCCGATCCATTTCCCTGGGTCGTGACCCTCCTCAGTCTCGCCGTCGGCATCACGATCTACTTCCGCAGCACGGCGCCGGCCCTCGCCGAGGACCGGGCTCTCCGCGAAGTCGAAGAGCAGATGCGGGAATCACTGGACCGCGCCGCCGAGGAAGCCACCGAGCTTCGTCGGCGCCGGGAGCGCCTGACCAAGGATCCGGAGACCGTGCTGGTCGAACTGGATCGCCAAGGCCTCGACGCCTCCGCCCTCCCGGCAGAACCGCCCGAACCGACGACCAAGCGGTGATGCCGTCCTTCCGTTTCCAGCCGGGCCGTGTGAGAGAGCGGCTCCCGCGACCCAAGAAAGATCTGCGCCACCGGCGCAGTCGAACACCGTTTCCGGTGTGAGCTTCCCCCATTCGACGGCCATCGCACCACCCGCAAGGATCCCGACCCGCGCGTAACGACGCCCACTATCCGATCGATCATGACCGACACCAACCAGCCCTCGTCCGCAGATCTCCAAGCGGTTTCGCGTCTTCGCGAGGCCTACGGCCACATGAAGACCGAGATGCACAAGGTCATCGTGGGGCAGGATCGGGTCGTCGAAGAGTTGTTCACGGCGCTCTTCTGTCGTGGCCACTGCTTGCTGGTCGGCGTGCCAGGGCTCGCCAAGACGCTGATGATCTCCACGTTGTCGCGCATCCTGGATCTCAGCTTCAATCGCATCCAGTTCACGCCTGACCTCATGCCCTCGGACATCACGGGCACCGAGATCATCCAGCAGGATCGCACGACCGGGGAGCGTGTCTTCAAGTTCATCCGTGGCCCGGTGTTCGCCAACGTGATCCTGGCCGACGAGATCAACCGCACGCCGCCGAAGACTCAGGCGGCACTGCTCGAGGCGATGCAGGAGCATCACGTGACGGTGGCCGGACACCGACACGACCTGCCGCTCCCGTTCTTCGTCCTCGCCACGCAGAACCCGATCGAGCAGGAGGGCACGTATCCGCTTCCCGAGGCCCAACTCGACCGCTTCATGTTCATGGTGAAGGTCGACTACCCCACGATCGAAGAAGAGCGAGAGATCGTGCGGCGAACCACCGAGACCCGCAACGTGACGATCTCGCCGGTCCTGAAGCAG
The DNA here is from genome assembly GCA_050181465.1 of Planctomycetota bacterium. GTDB lineage: Bacteria > Planctomycetota > UBA1135 > UBA1135 > UBA2386 > JACRLW01. The sequence goes on along the minus strand of JBFXDD010000010.1, from coordinate 112,616 downwards.
GAAGACATCATGGCCCTCTTGGAGATCGTGCGGCGAGTGCCGGTCGCCGAACAGGTGCTCGACTACGCCCTCGCACTCACCCGCGCGACCCGTGTGACCGACCCTGCGACCCCCGCGTGGATCAAGGAGTGGCTGACCTGGGGTGCCGGGCCGCGAGCGAGTCAGTTCCTGATCCTCGGTGCCAAGGCTCGCGCGCTGCTTCAAGGTCGCTTCCACGTCGCCGCCGAGGACATCGCCGCCGTGGCAGCACCGGTGCTGCGGCACCGGATCGTCACCAGCTTCGCCGCCGACGCCGACGGCATCACGCCGGACGTGGTCGTGAAGCGCCTGCTGGAGGAGATCGATCCCAATCGCTCGCCGGCGCTGGCGGATCGACGCCTTCCCGGCGTCATCCAGCAGTCGTCGCAGTGAAGCCGGGCGGCGACCGCGCGAGGTCAGCCCGAATGCGTCCGCGCCGGCAGCGCCAGAGCCACACCGAATCGAGCCCAACCGATGGCGAACGACACCAGGAACTACCTCGACCCGAACGTCCTCGGCAAGATCGAGCGACTCGAAGTGCGCGCGCGCATGGTCGTCGAGGGATTCATCTCCGGGCAACACAAGTCGCCCTATCGGGGCTTTTCGGTCGAGTTCGCGCAACATCGCGAATACGTCCCGGGTGATGACGTGCGCTTCCTCGACTGGAAGCTGCTGGCGAAGTCGGACCGGATGTTCATCAAGGAGTTCGAGGAGGAGACCAACCTCCGCGCATGGTTGTTCGTCGACCAGAGTGAGTCGATGAGCTACGGCCATGACGACGGCATGACCAAGTTCGACTGGGCGGCGACCTCGGCTGCCGCGTTGGCCTGGCTCCTCCAACAGCAAGCCGACGCCGTGGGACTCGCCACTTTCGATGAGCGTGTGGTTCGACAGGTGCCGCCGTCGAACACCCGCAACGGACTCGCGAATGTTGTGCAGGTCCTCGAACAGGCCAAACCGACGCAGAAGTCGAAGATCGGCTCCGTGCTGCAGGAACTCGCCGGATCACTGCGTCAACGCGGCGTCGTCGCCGTGTTCTCCGACCTGTTCGACGACGCCGACGAGGTGCAGAAAGGCATCCGAGCACTCGGGCAGCGCGGTCACGAAGTGATCGTGTTCCACGTCTTCGACCGCGACGAGTTGGAGTTCCCCTTCGAGCGGATGACCCTCTTCGAGGGCATGGAGCAGATGCCGGAATTGCTCGCCGATCCCCGCAGCCTCCGCGATGCGTACCTCGAAGAGATTCGCGGCTTCCAGGACAAGGTTCGCCGCGGCTGCCTCGCGCAACGAGCCGACTACGTCGAAGTCAACACCGGGCAGCCTCTCGATGTCGCGCTGTCCGCCTACCTCGGTATGCGCATGGCACGCGCACGTCGATCCCGCTGAGTCCACAGGCGCCCAGACTCGTGCTCGACTTCCTCAATCCTGCGCTCCTGTTCGGCGGCCTCCTGTTCCTGGTGCCGCTGGTCATCCATCTGCTCAATCGGCAGAGGTTCAAGCGGCGACCTTGGGCGGCGATGGAGTTCCTGCTCGCTGCCTACAAGAAGCAGCGTCGTCGATTGCGGCGCGAGAACCTGCTGCTCCTGTTGCTGCGCTGCCTGATCCCGATCGTTCTCGCGATCGCGATCGCACGCCCGCTGTTTCGCTCGGACTCACTTCCGAGCGCACTCGGCGGCAGCGACTCGCATCACATCCTCGTTGTGGATGCGACCGGCAGCATGGGCATGGAGCTGGTCGGTGCCACGACGCCGTTCGAACGTGCGCGCGCCGTTGCGAGCGCGCTCTTGGATCGGATCCGAGCGCGAGAATCCGCGCCGCGCGTGAGCCTGATCGTGCAGGGGCTGCGAGCAACGCAGCCGATTCGCGACGATCTCGATCTGGAGCGATGCAAGGCAAGGCTCGCGGCACTGCCGGGCCCGGTCGACGGTGGCGCGGACCTCGCGGAAGCACTGCGATTGGCCGCGCGGATCATCGATGAGTCGACCGACTCGCAGATCCGCGTCCATCTCTTCACCGACCTGCAGTCCCGCGCGTTCGGGACCAAGGACGTCGCATCCACCGGCCGACCGGAACCCAAAGACCCGCCGGCCGACCCCGGCAGCGAGTTCCTCGACAATGTCGCCGACCTGCTCGATCTGATCCGCAAGCGCGCCGAGGTGACGCTGTTCGACATGCGCGGCACGGACGGCGGCAGCGAGTCGAACGTGCAGATCACGAATCTGACGTTGGGGACGATCCACGCGATCCAGAAGGTCCCCACTCCGATCGTCGTCTCGCTGCGCAATCGAAGCGATCGCAGCGCGACCGCGCAGGTCACGATCGAACTCGACGGTGGACAGCCCAGTCGCAAGAGCGTGAACCTCGAACCGGGTGCCGACGGCGAGGCCGAGTTCGAGATCACCTTCCAGGAGGCCGGCGCCCACCGAGTTCGTGCCAGCATCGAGGGCGATGCGCTGGCGATGGACGATGAACGCGCACTCGCGGTCGTGGTGCGCGATCGCATCGAGACCCTCGTGGTCGAGGGCAGCAACGAGACCGATCCGGCGCTGCGAACGTCGACCTTGCTCGTCGAGATCCTGGACCCTACCGGCGGCGAGGGTAGCGCAGACCTGACGCCGTTCCGGCCGACCATCGTCGAGCCGGTCGGACTGCTCACCGGCCGCGTGCGGCCTGCGGACTACGACCTCGTGGTCCTGGCCGACGTCGATCGACTCAATGCCCAGACCGGCGACGTGTTGTCCGACGCAGTGCGCGGCGGCACCGGCCTGCTGGTCATGTTCGGAGCCAACACCGATCCGGACAGCTACGTCGCGCACCTTCGTCGCGGCGGTCTCGGACCGATGCCGATGACGCTCGGGAGTCCGCGCGGTCTACCCCCCGGCGGCGACCAGTGGGTTCGCGCGGCGATCACCGCCCGCGATCACCCGATCTTGCGCGAGTTCCTCGACGACGCGTACTTGCAACTCCTCGAGCTCGTGCCGGTCTGGCGCTATCTCGGCTCGGAACTCGTCCCGGCGATGACCGGGCAAGCCGAACCGCCGCAGCCCGACACTCCACCCGATGAGTCGGCGACCTCACCGCGAGGGGAAGTACTGGTCGAACTTCGCGACGCCGCCCGATCACCCTGGCTGGTCGCATCGCAGTTCGGCGGCGGTCGAGCGCTGTTCCTGACGAGCCCGATCGCCCGCATTCCGGAGCGCTGGAATCGCTTCGACAGCCCCGTCGCCGGGCTGCCGTTCCTCCTGCTGTGGCCGATGGCAGAATGGCTGACGGCGCCGGGCAGTGAACGACGCAACGTCGTGGTCGGCGAGTCCCTGTCGACCACGGTGTCCGGTGTGCCGCGTGATCTCACGATCATCGTGGCAGACCGCGCGGGCGGTGCGAAACAACCCTTGGGAGAAGATGCGCGGCCGCTCGCCGGCGGTCGCTACGCACTCCCCGCCTTCGGTCGAACGGAGCACGCCGGCTTCTACGAATTCGAGATGCAGCTCGGCGACGACGGCACGAGTCGACATCGCGAACTGTTCGCCGTCGGCGCCGACGTCGACGAGGGTCAACTCGACTACCTCGGCCATCTGCGCATGCGCGAGCGTTTCGGCTTCGAGAACGTGTTCACGGAGTTGCCCGCGATGGCGAACGCCGCGGTGGATTCGGGGGTTCGTGAGCTCGGCTCATGGTTCCTGTGGCTGACGATGTCGTTCCTGCTCGGTGAGGCTGCGCTCGCGCGAATGATCACGCGGAGGCGCACCTGATGTTCGCGATCGATCGCATGATGATCCTGCAGGATCCAGTGGGCGCCGTCGCGCCGGCCATCGAGTCGGAGGAGAGTTTCCGACTGCTCGCGCTGCCGCCGGCGTGGGTCTTGGGCCTCGTCGTGATTCCCGGGGTGATCTTGTTCGCCTACTGGGCGTACGGCGGACTTCATCGCCTCGAGCCGCGCGCGCGTTGGATCCTCGGCACTCTGCGTGGGCTCGCGATCGCGTTCTGCGCGTTCCTGCTCTTGCAGCCGGCGCTCGAGCGCGTGCGCTACACCACGGTGCAAGGGCAGATGCACGTGCTGATCGACGACAGCGCGAGCATGCGGCGCAAGGACAGCTATCCCGATGCAGCAGAAGCTGCGGCGCTGACGGCTTCCGCCGGTGTCACCGATCTCGGCAGCGTGACCCGGTCCGAACTCGTCCGCAAGGTGCTCGACCGAGCGGGCGGACCGCTGGACGAACTTCGCAAGACCTTCGACACACGGCTGTTCCAGGTCGTTCGCAAGCCGACACCCATCCGTGATCTGGCCGAACTGTCGGCGAACGGCGCACGCACGGCGCTGGGCGACGCGCTCGACCTGCACCTGCCCGCGGTCGGTGCCGCGAACGCCGATGCGGTGATCCTCATCAGTGACGGTCGGACGAACTTCGGCGCGGATCCGCTAGACGTCGCCGGCCGCTATCGCGCCGAGGACTTGGCGATCTTCACTGTCGGCGTCGGTGACCCGAGTCCCCCGAAGAACATCCGTCTGATCGGTCCGCCGGGACCGACCGACGCCCTCCTGGGCGAGGAAGTCGCATTCGAGTGTCTGCTCGACCCGGAGAATCTCGCCGGCGAGTTCGTGACCGTCACTCTCGAGGGCGGCATCGAGGGCAGCGGCGCTCGCCCGCTCGCCAGCGAGCGGGTGCAACTCGGCGAAGACCATGTCCCCGTGCCGGTGCGCATGCTGCATCGCTTCGATGCCGAAGGTGACTGGACGCTGCGTTTCCGCGCCACACCTCTGCGCGAGGAGACCAGCGTCGACGACAACGAAGCGGTTCGTTTCCTGCACGTGGAAGACCGCAAGATCCGCGTCCTCTACATCGAGGAGGCGCCACGTTGGGAGTATCGCTACCTCAAGAACGCACTCAAGCGTGTCGATGCCGCCGTAGTCGTCCAGTGCTTCCTCTGCGATGCCACACGGTCGTTCGAGCAAGAGCACAGCGAACTGCTCCCGCCGTTGCGCGACATTCCATCGACGCGGGACGCCCTGCGCGAGTACGACGTGATCCTCATCGGCGACGTTCCGCCGGAGCGACTCGCACCGACCGAAGAAGGTGTGCGAGCTTGGCTCGATCTCTTGCTGGAGTGGGTCGAGGACGGCGGAGGCGTCGGCTTTCTCTGGGGAGAACGCGCGATGCCCGAACGCTATCGCGGGACTCCGCTCATCGATCTGTTGCCGGTGGTTCTCGAAGAGACTGCGGACGCAGCTCCGGTGATCGCATCGTTCCGCCCCGCCCTCGAGAACCCGACACAACCGCACCCGATGCTGCGGCTGCTCCGCGATCCGGAGAACAACCGCGCCCTGTGGGAACGCGGGTTTGCACCCTTCGAGATCTACTACCCGATCCAACAAGCCAAGGCTGGTGCGGTCGTCCTGCTCCAGCACCCGACCGACAAGAATCGCTACGGACCCCGCGTGATCGCGGCGACCAGCGCCTTTCCGCGGGGAAACGTGCTGTTCCTCGCGAGCGACGAGACCTGGCGCATGCGCGATCCCTATGCGGAGAAGTACCACGATCCGCTCTGGCGCGGAGTCGTGCGGCACCTCGCAACCGGTCGAGTCTCGCGGCGCGACGAACGGTTCGTGATGAGCGTGGACAAGACGACGGTGGACATCGGCGGGCAGGTTGCCGTCAGCGTGATCGCTCACGACGACGAGATGCAACCGCTCTTGACCGAACAGTTGCCGATCTTCCTTCGCCGAGAGCAGGGTGGATTGGAGCGACGACTGCTGCGCCCGACGGCGCTCGAACCGGGTACCTACGAGGCCCGCTTCGGCCTGGAACAGCCCGGGGCCTACGCCTTCTTGGTTCTCGACGGCGACCGCGAGGGCGGCAAGGTGCTGGCGCGAAAGGACGTCCTCGTGAAGATCCCCGATCGCGAACTCGCCGAGTCCAGCCAGGATCGCGCCGCGCTCGAGTCGATCGCGAAACAATCGAAAGGCGGCCGCTATGTGACGCTCGCCGAGGTCCAGGGCCTCGCCGCGGAGTTGACCCAGCGCCGTCCGGTCTCCACCGAGGTCGATCGCTCCACGCGACCGCTGTGGGACTCGACCTGGAGCATTCTCGTCCTCCTCACGCTGTTGGGGGCCGAATGGCTGCTCCGCAAGCGTTGGCGACTGGTGTGAATTCGCTCACCGCACGCCGCCTGAGGCCGGAAACCGGCCTGTCGCGACCCGAAGCTGGCCGGGCCGTCTGGCGGCGAGCCGCCGTCGAGGGCCGGCCGGGAGGTCACGAGAATGTTGCGGCCTTTGGTAGGTGGCGGCCCATGGCCGAGCTACGGAGATGTCGATGAGACGGTCGATCCTGACGAAACCGCTGCACTCCACCGGATCGCGAGCCGCGCTCGCCACCGTCTGTTCCCTGATCTGTCTGTCGCACGTCCGTGCCCAGGACGACGACGGCGCGACCGGCGGGCAATACAGCCTGCCACGCTCGCAGGACGACATCGCCGAGCTGCGGATCGCCAACGAGGACCTGCAGGCCGGCCGTCGCGAGGCCGGGGTGGAGCGACTCCTGCGGTTGTATCGGGAAGCGAGCTTCGGTGTGACGACCCTTGGTGAGGGCGTCGACCGCTGGGAAGGGATGCGAGCCCGCACGCGTCGCACACTCGTCCTACTCGGTCCGGAAGACCGGGTGATCTGCGAGCGGCTGGCGACTCGCGAGATGGGCACACTCGCGAGCGTGCCGATCGACTCCCTCGGGGAAGCCGATCTGCTCTGGATCGCGACTCAGTTCCCCACCGTCGAGCGAGGCCTCAGCGCACGACTCCGGTTGGGTGACCTCGCGCTGGAACGCGGCGACGCGCTGCGAGCTTCGATTCATTTCCGCGCCGCCGACGACGCGATGCCGGCGCGACACCCCGAGCGGGCCGGGCTCGAGGGACGGCGCCAGGCCGCCGCGTTCTTGGTCCGCGGTCAGTTCGGCACACTCGATCCGGCGGAACCTCTGGCCGAGGCCGTCGGGACCGCGCTGAATCTCGCCGACGACTGCGGGTGGCCCGCCTACGGCGGCGGGCTCGACGGTGCCCGCCGGATGGACGAGCCGCTCGGCCAGGGCGCGGACGCATGGACCTTCCCGGTGCGAGCCGACGGGTTCGACGTCTACAACCCGTACGCGATGCATGCGGTCGGCGATCTCGCGGCGCTGTACCTGGTGGACGGTCACTCGTTGCATGCGATCGATCCACTCGCGCGCGGCGTCGCCTGGGTCGCGCCGGGACCGATGGTCGACAGTCGCGAGGTCGATGAGTTCCGTGACGGCATCAACCCCGACGTGATCCTCGCGCCAGCCGTCGGCAGCGGACTGGTCGTCGCCGCGCTGCAAGTGCCCAACGACATCGCCGGTGCCGACCAGACTCGCCAGTACCAACAGGCGATGACCATCGTGCAGCGGATCCCGTCGCGGCGACTGTTCGCGTTCGACCGCGCGACCGGCAAGTTGGTTTGGTCGCACTGGGACACGCGGAGCGGTCCGCTGTCGGAGCGTTTCGCAGGCCACGATGCCTGCGGCGCGCCGCTCATCAGCGGGGACACCGTCTACTGCATGATGCACGACCCGACGGGAGCGATCGCATGTTCGATCGCGGCCTACGACCTCCAGAGCGGCGAGGTGCGGTTCAAGCGACTGATCTGCACCAGTCAGCAGGAAGTCAACATGTTCGGCAACTCTCAGCAGGAGTTTGCCGCCGGCCCCATCGCGCTCTTCGACGGTGTGCTCTACGGCACGACCAACCTGGGTGTCGTCTTCGCCGTCGATGCCGAGAGCGGCGAGTTGCGTTGGATCAGCGGATACGAGTCGATCCCGCTCCCGCCGCCGCAACTGCAGAACCAGCCGCGACGGCCGGTGTACTTCGCGAACAATCCGTTGGTCTTCGCCGACGGCGTGCTCGCCACCACGCCGATCGACTCCGACGAGATGCTCGGTATCGAAGTCGCGACCGGGCGCATCCTTTGGAAGGCTGGCTTTGCGATCGCCGACGGCGTGTCCATTCGCTGGCTGCTCGGTGCGATCGATCGTGAGTTCATCGTCGCCGGCTCGGGAATCGCGGCCATTCGCGCACAGGGCAGCGAGCGCAGCGGGCGTCCCGAGGTTCGCCGGATCGTCTCGGACGTCGGACTCGGCGAGGCCCATTCGCGCACCACTTCGATCCCGCGCGGTGCGATTGCCGGCGACCACATCTGGTTCCTCGGCTCGGACGGCGCCGTCCGCATCTTGGATGTCCGCGGTAACCGTGACCCGCGGATGGCGGAACTCGAACCGATCGGTCGCGGCAATCTGCTGTTGGTCGACGGATTGCTCGCGACGGTCTCGGATCGGGGTCTGCGCGTCCGCAGCGATCCCGCCGGCTTGGTCCGTGGTGCACGGCAACGCGTCGAGCGACGTCCTAACGATCCCGCGGCGCTCTTGCGGCTCGCCCGTTTGGAACGAGCCCTGGTAGGCGCGGACCTGGCGTCCCCCGCCGCCGAACTCGCGGAGCGACGATTCCGCCAGGGCTTGGCCGCTGCGGAGCGCCATGGCCTCGGCCAGGGCTCCCGAGTTTGGCAAGAACTCGCTCGCGGCGCCTTCGAACTCGCATTCGACCGCGCGCTGGCTGAACGGGAACCGCAGACGGCGCTGGCCAAGCTGCGAAGCGCGCGTGACGTCGCGATCGATGCCAGCGGCTGGCTCAGCGCGCAGCAGGAGATTCTCGATCGCGTCGCCGCGTCGCCGAATGAACTGGCGGCGGAGTGGGAGACGATGGCGGCGCGCTGGCCGGACGAGACCTTCGTGTTCCGCGAGTTCGGAGCCGCGCGCGTCGGCACGGCCGTGCAGATCGCACGCCTCGCGCGCGAGCGGGACCCAACGTCCCGACTGTCGACGGCGCGGGCGCTGTTGGCGACACGAGCGACGGAGAGTGTGGGCGAGCGCACGGTGCGCGATCACGTCCTCACCGCGCTCGAAGACTTGATCCGAGAGCACGGCAAAGTCGCGCTCGCGTCATTCGAAGCCGACGCCGAGATCGCGCTCGCCGCAGCCGGCGAAGACCCGGATCGACTCGAGCGCGTGCTCTTCGACTTCCCGCTGACCAAGAGCGCGACGTCGGCGCGTTTGCGGCTCCTCGACGGCGCAGTTCGGGCGGGTGACCTCGCGCGCGTCGCTCGCACGTTCGTCGACGCAAGATCCACGACGGTGTTGCCGCAACTCGAGAGCGAGGCGCTCGCGAGAGTCGCGATCGCGCGCGGCAACTCGGCGCTCGCACGCGGACTGGTCACACGCGCCATCGACGCGGCATCCGACGATCCGACCCGAGTCGAGCATCTGAAGTCGGGCTTCGAACAGCTTCTGAAGACCCGACCCGCGGCAGCGCCGGCCCTGGACCTGCCGGCGGCACCGATCGCCGTCATCGAAGCACCCAACGAACAGGCGGTGCTGACCTTCGTCCCGGTGGTGCGTGCAGCCGGTTTCCCGATCGCGCCCATGCCCTTGCTGGTGAACGTCAACGGCACGGAGTTGCGCGGCTACCGGACCGAGCCGCCGCCGAAGAACGCCGACGACCACCTGTTCAGCCTGTCCCTGCTCGGCAGCTCCGACGAGACGACTTTGGTCGGTGCCGTGCATCAGTTCGGGACGACGCTCGTTGCGAACGATGGGAGGCGCATCCTCGCCTTCGATCACTTGCGTGGAGAGGTGCTCTGGCAGTGGAGCGCGGGCAAGAATCGATCGGTGAGCATCCTCGGCGTGGAGGCCGGCACGGTGCTCGTGCAGTCGCAGATCGCCGGGTCGTTGGCCGACGACGCGGAACTCCGGGTGTTCGAGCCGGCGACGGGCACGGTCCTCGGCGCGCTTCCGATCGGTCGGCTCGCCCACGTCACGCTGCCGGTCCTCAGTGCCGGTCAGATCTGGTTCCTCGACACCACGGATCCGGCCGCGCTCGCCATTCGCAATTTCGACCCGCTGACTCTCGTCGAGGGATCACGGACCCCGCTCGCCCGCGAAGCGTTGGCCGCGCTCGACGTCGACGCAAACTCGCTGCACCGCCTCGAAGGCGTGCGCAGTCGCTTGTTCGCCGACGCCGAGCGAATCTACTTGCCGCTCGACACCAACCAGGTCGACGAGAGTTCGCGAATCGTCGCCGTCGAGCGCAAGAGTGGTCGCGTGACCTGGCGCTGGACCGGCCTGCCCGGCTGTCTCCTCGATCGCATCGGCACACGAGACGGTCTCGTCGTGATCTTCGAGCGAAGCGCACTGGTCGGCCGCCTGTCGATCCTCGGCGACCGCGGTGATGCGCGGGCCACGTTCGACCTCGCGGCACTCGCCAGCGCGCCCGGTTGGCCCGATGGGCTCGGCGGTGAACAGGTTCCCGACCCGGTCGTGTTGACCGACAAGGACGGCGCACCGCGACTGTTGTGCATCGCGCTCGATCCGTCCCGGCCGCGATTCCAACTCGACCTGAGTCGGGTGGACTTCGTGTTCCGGCAACCGATCGTCGGCGACGACTTCCTGCTGTTGCCGTCGATGCCACGCGGACAGACGCAGCCCTCGATCCAAGTCCTGAATCTGACCTCACGGCGCTCAGCACTGCCGAACAACGAGCCGGCGCTTACACTACGCATTCACCGACCGCTGAAGGTCTTCGCTCACGAACGACACGTGGTGTTGCAGACCCTCGACCGGATCGTCGTGCTCGGCAACCCGCCGTGAGTTCGAACTTCGCATCATGAATCGACCCCTCGACCAACTGGTCTTCGGACTCGTCACCGCAATCGCACTCGGCAGCAGCTCGGCCTCGAGTCTGCGGGCGCAGACTCCGCCGGTGCGCACGGAGCTCGCGACCGAGGACTGGGTGACTCCGGAGGTGCGTCAATCGGTCGACCGGGGACTGCGCTACCTCGCGGAACGCCAGCGCGCCGACGGCTGCTGGACGCAGGACATCGGGTTCAAGCTCAACACTGACTACAGCGTCATGGCCGAAGACGCGCCGCACGTCGGGGTCACCGCCCTGGCACTGATCGCATTTCTCGCGGGCGGGCACCTGCCGGGCCGCGGCGAGTACGGCGAGGTGCTCGAGCGCGGCATCGATTACGTCCTCTCCTGCGAGCAACAGAACGGCTACATCACGGACCACGGTTCGCGCATGTACAGCCATGCCTTCGCGACCCTGTTCCTCGCCGAGGTCTACGGGATGACTCGCCGCGCAGACGTCCGCCGAGCCTTGCAGGCCAGTGTCAACATCATCGTCGACTCGCAGAACCGGGAAGGCGGCTGGCGCTACAAGCCCTTCGCTCGCGAGTCCGATATGTCGATCACGGTGTGTCAGGTGCTCGCACTGCGCTCCGCGCGCAACGTCGGCATCGCGGTACCGGCACGCACGATTCGCGAAGCCGAGCGCTACGTGCGCAAGAGCGCGCAACCGCAACGCACCTCGCGTCGTCGCGGCGGCGGAATGTCGCCCTACAACGACGGTGGCGCATTCACGTATCAGCTTCGTGGCCACAGCCGTGCGACATTCCCGCTGACGGCAGCGGGCGTCACGACGCTGCACGCCGCCGGCATCTACGACGACCCGATCATCGATGAAGCCTTCGAGTATCTCGACTCACAGATGCCCGACTTCAATCGGTACTACTTCGGGCACTACTTCTTCTACTACGGCCACTACTACGCGATGCAGGCCTACTACACGGCCGGCGGTGACCGTTTCAAAAACTACTTCCGGACGACGCGCGACCTGCTGCTCCGACGCCAGCAGGCGAACGGATCGTGGCAGTGCGCCACCGGTCCGGGCGACGTGTTCTCGACCGCGGTCGCGACCCTGATCCTGCAGATCCCCTACCAGTACCTGCCGATCTTCCAGCGCTGAGACCTGGCGGACCCCGAAGCGAAGACCGAGCAAACCATGTCGAACGAATCCGCACGACGCGCCCAGGAAAGCCTCGCCGAACTGAAGCAGGCGTTGCGCGGCCAACTGCAGCGGCTGCGCAGTCGTTTCGTCCTGCACGGAATGGGATGGTGCGTCGCCGCGCTGGTTCTCGTCGTGACGCTCGCGTTCGCGCTCGACTACACCCTCCGGCTGCCGGCACCGCTCCGACTCGCGCTGACGATCCTCGGGGTTGCCTTCGTGCTGGCGGGAGTTCGACGTCGGATCCTCGTGCCGTTGCGGATCCCGCTCGGCGAGCGAGATGTCGCTCTGCTCGTCGAGTCTCGATTCCCCGAACTCGAGCAGTCGCTGATCTCTGCGTGGGAATTCAGCGATCCGATCGCGAGCGAGAGTGCCCTTCGAGGCGCATCGCCGGATCTCGTCGAGCAGGTGATCGCGCAGGCCCGCGAAGCAGTCGCGACGCTGCCGCTCACCGCGATCGTCAATCCCAAGCGCACGGTACGGGTCTGGACGGCCGCCGGGATCGCGATCGCCATCGCGGCGGCAGTCATCCTGCCGCGGATGGAGGCGTTTCGACTGTTTGCGCTTCGCGCACTCGGCATCGATGCCGAGTATCCGCGTCGCACGCACCTGTTCCTCGAGCTGCCGACGGACCAGCCGGACCTGCGCATCGAGCGCATCGGCGACGAAGCGATCGTCTCGCTCGCGGCCACCGGCGACCTGCCGGTGCTGGTTCGTGCCGAGGGAGAGCAGCCGCCCGAGGTGATCCTCGTCGTCGAGGGAGGGCGCGGCTTGCCTGCATCCATCGCGATGACGCGACGACCGAACGAGCGCTTCCGTCACGTCTTCCGTCGCGTGCAGGGTGAGTTCGCCTTCTTCGCCCGCGGCGGCGACGACGACCGCAGCGACATTCGGGTGCGCGTGCGCGCGATCGAGCCGCCGCTCGTCGCAGCCGTTCAGGCCACGCTGACTTACCCCGACTACACCGGCCTCCCCCCGGCCGAACAGAACTCGGGAGCCGTCGAAGCCTTGGTCGGAACCGCCGTCGAACTACGGATCGAGTGCACACAGCCGGTGCTGAAGGCGGAACTGAAACTACTCGGTGCCAACGCGACGCTCCCCTTGAGCCCAACGTCACTCGTCGACGATTCCGGAGCGGCGCGAGGCTTCTCCGGCAGCTTCCGTGTCGTCGCGACCGACCAGTACGAGATCCACCTGAGCGGCGTCGATCGGATCGCCAGCCCACGGCCGGCCACGTATCCGATCTTGGCCGTCGTGGACCGGCCGCCGGTGGGGCGCGTGATCGCACCCGGTTCCGACGATGTGAACGTGATGCTCGTCGACGCGCGTGTGCCGCTGCGGCTGGAAGCGGAGGACGACTTCGGTGTGCGCAGCATCGAACTTCGCATCGTTACCGGCGAAGAGAGCGAGACGACGACGCGCGTGCTGCACGACGCCCCCACGAACCCGCGCCCGACCGCGGTTCGGATCGTCGAACTCGTCGAGGCAGCCGGCCTGGTTCGCAACGGTCGCACCGTGCAAGTCGGCGATGTCATTGCGTTCGAGTTCGGACTGGTCGACAACAAGGAGCCGGAAGCAGGCCGCACGGAACTCGCGCGGCGCACGACCTACGTCGTCGACAGCGTCGAGCTCATGCGGAGGCTCTCGACCCACTTCCGGCGAGTTCGCGAAGACGTCGAGTCGGCGTTGGCGATCCAACGCGACCGCAAGGACTCGCTCGACGGTTACCTCGAAGCGCCGCCGACCGCCGCGGCCGATGGCCGTGATGTCCAGATCGTGACCCTCGAAGTCGGCCAGGGGCGAGTTCTCTCGACGGCAAGGCGCGCTCGCGAGGGCCTGTCGAGGGCGTACGACATGCATCTGTTCAACGGTCTGGAGGATCCCGCCTCGCCGCACGTTGCCGCGGCCATGGCGTTCTGGACACAGTTCCATCGCGATCGGCCCACCCGGGAACCTCACGATCCCGACTTCTATCGGGCACTCGCCAAGGAGCAGCGCGAGGGTCGCATCGGCCGCATGGACAAGGCGCTCGATCCCTTGCTGGCGATGGTGCAGAGTGCCGACCGGATCGCCGGGGACCTTGGGCCGGCCATCGTCCAGTCGTTGGAGAAGGCGTCGATCGCCCCCAACTCCGCCGCGCGCGTCGCCGTTCTCAAAGACGTGGCGACCAAGCAGGCAGCGGCAATCGAAGAACTCGAATCACTGCTGGCACGACTCGACCAATGGAACGAGTTCCAGGACGTGATTCAGTCGGCGCGGGCGCTCCGCGACGCACAGCGCGAACTGGAATACCGCACGCGCGCCATGCGCGAAGGGACCGAGAAACGATGACCATGAACCGCCCCAGTCGCTTCGCGACTAGCCCCCGCGACCGCCTTCGCAATGCCCTGCTGGGAGTTTCGATCGCCGTGTCGACGCTGGCTCCGTCGCATCTCGGCGCCCAACAAGATCCGGCGGTGCTCCTGCGCGATCAGCAGGAGATCCTGCGCAAGGCGGAACGGATGCGGACGATGATGCAGGGTCTCCTGGATCGCTACGTCCGCGAAGAGGCGAGCGACAAGGTCAAACTCCTGCGGGACGGTCTCAAGCATCTCGAAGAAACGAAGCTCGTCGAAGAGATCGCGACGGCGAAGCAGAATCTCGATGCCGGTGCGACCGCGGAAGCTCTACGGCGCCAGCAAGCGGTGATCGATCAGATCGAGAAGTTGATCGCGATCTTGCTCGAACGGCCGACCGTGGAGTCGCTGGAAGCGGCTGCCGCCGACGCGGAAGCCCTGCGCGCGACCGCCAGTGAACTCGCGAAACGACAAGCCGAGTTGAAGGCCGAAGTGGAGCGCAGCGACGACGCCGCGCGCAGTCCGGCCGAAGCAGCGCTCGACAATGCGCTCGCGGAACTCGCGAGGGAACTGCGTCGCGAAGCCCAGGAGAATCGCCGTGCCGCAGGGCCGACTCGCCCGATGATCGAAGCTGCGCTGGATCAGGTCGGCAAGCTGCTGGACCAGCAGGCCGCGCTCGAACGCAATGCGCCCGCCGAGTTGAGCGGGCAGCGCAGCGCCGCCGAGGAGACCGCGTTCCGGATCGGTGCACTCCAGCGAGCGCTCGATGAGCTCGCCGCGGCGCAGGCCCGCATGCGCGACCTCGAGCGCGTCAGCGAGGCTACGGCGCAGATCGGTGCGGCCATCGAAGCCGGCGACCGAGAGCGTGCCGAGCAGATGCGCGACCAGGCGCGCTCCATCGCCGAGCGCGTCGCGCGCACCATGGAAGAGGCGGATGTCGCCGACAAGTCCGCAATCGAGGCCGCCGCGGGAGAACTCGGCGCGACGCCCGGACCTGCCAGACCCGACGCGAAGGAGGCCGCGGCGATGCAGGCCGCCGCCAAAGCGCTCGCCGAGGCCGCCAACGCGGCTCGCGAGCGCATCGCCGCAGCGGCGGCACGGCTGCGTGAAGCAGCCGCCGCGGAGATCGAGGGTGCGGTCCCCGAAGCCGAAGCCTCGAGTCCAGGAGCGGCGCAGGCTCTGAAGGACGCCGCCAAGGCGCTCGATGACGTGCGTTCTGCGAACGAGAAAGCGGCCGCCGAGGACGCGCGCGACGCTGCTGCCAAGGCGACGCGGAAGGCTGCCGATGCCCGCGCGGCGATCGAGGCCGCCAACCCGGCGACGGAGGACCGTGCCCGCACCATGGCTGAGACCGCAGCGGCGACCCGCGATGCGATCGAACGCGCACTCAAGCCTGAGGAGAAGAGTCCCGAATCGGCCGCCTCCACGGCCCTGAAGCAAGCGGAAGCAGCGCTCCGGGAGACGTCGACTGCGGCGGAAGAAGCCAAGGCTCGCGGCGATCGACAGGCGGCCGAACGCGCCGCGTCGGGAATGCAGCAGTCACGCGAGTCTCTCGAAGCCGCCAAGACTGCTCTCGAGCAGGCGCTCGCGCGGGAGAACGCGGGCTCGGAGAGCGCTCGCGACAGCGCCGCCAAGCGCAACGAGCAACTCCAGAAGCAACTCGAGCAGGCCGGCGCGGCGATGGCGAAGGCCGGAACCTCCGGCGAGATGTCGCCGGAGCAGGCCCAAGCCGGCGAGCGCGCGATGCAAGAAGCGAAGTCCGCCATGCAGCAGGCGAGTGACGCGCTCCAGAGCGGTCAGCAGGCGAAGGCCGCCAATCAACAGGACCGAGCGGCGGATGCTGCCGAGGCCGCCCGACAAGCGATGGCGGAGAATCGCCCACCGAGCGCGGAAGAGCGCCAGCGCCTCGCCGAAGCCGCTCAACGGCAGAAGCAGCTCGAAGACGAGATCGCGCGACTGGCCGAGTTGTTGGAAGAGCGCGACAACAAGCGCGCCGCGGAAGCTGCCAAGGCCGCAGCCGACGCTGCCGAGCGAGCCGAGCGTGCGCTCGAGCGCGGCGACGCTCGCCAAGCCGCAGAGGAACAGGCCGAGGCGCAGCGCAAGCTGGAACAGGCCGCGCGTGAGTTGGAAGAAGAGCGCGATCGCTACCAAGACCTCCGCCAGGAGGAGTTGCTCTTCAAGATCGGCGAGGAATTGCAGCAGTTCCTGGAGCAGCAGCGCCCCATCACCGCCGCGACGACCGAAGCCGCGGCGGCGCTCGAAGGTGGCCAACGACTCACCCGCCCGATGCGCCGGAATCTGAATCAGCTCGGCGAGCGGGAGCGCGAACTCGTCGGCAAGTTGCGCTTCCTCCACGAGGCGCTCACCGCAGAAGGCACGCGAGTGTTCGCGCACGTCCTCGAGTTGAGCGAACGCGACCTGCTCGAGGTGGCAGATCGACTCGCGTCGCGCGAGCCGGACGTCGGGGAATACACGCGGCTACTTCAAGCCGATGTCGAGGCGCGCGTCGCCAGTCTGATCCAGGCACTCGAGAAGGAACGCCAGCGACGCCGTGAGGAAGCACAGCGGCGCCAACAGCAAGGCGAGCAGCAACCGCAGGAGCAGCAGGCCAATCAGTTCGGTCCGCAGCGCGAACGGCTCGTGCCCATCCTCTCCGAGGCCCTGATGTTGAAGCAGATGGAGGAAGGCATCCTCCAACGGACCAAGGAACTCGACCGTCTCTTCACCGCTGCCGGCGGTGACGGGTTGACCCCGGCCGACACGGCGATGGCGGAACGCCTGGCTTGGCAGCACGCCGCGATCAGCGAACTGTTCCACCAACTCGAGGCTCAACTACAAGCCGCACTCGGTGGCGCCGGCGAAGACGGCGACCGCGGCAACGAGGGCAAGTGACCATGAAAGCACATCCGATTCCGGTGGCTCAGAACGGGCGCCGTCGAAAGTTTCCGGCAGCCGCCGCTTCGATCTTGGCCGTGCTCGGTTGGATGCCGCTCGACTCGCTGTCGGCGCAGAACGACCCCGGCGAGGTGGTCAAGAAGATCGCCCGCGAAGTGAAAGAGGAGATGGCTGCGATCGACAAGCTGCTGGAACGCTCGGGTCGCGAAGGCGCGAAGTCTGCGGCTACGGCACGCGAACTGGTCGGTGAGTCGCAGCAGTCCATCGAGAAAGTGGTCCGCGGCATGGACCGGCTGATCGATGAACTGCAGAAGATGGCGCAGCAGAGCAACAACCAGAACTCGAGCGGCCAACCCAACGACCAGAATCAGCAGGACAGTCAGCAACAGGGGCAGCAGTCGTCCGACTCCCAGTCGCAATCGGGTGGCCGGGATCCCCGCCAGGGGCGCTCCGACGGGAATCGCGAAGAGATCGAGACACCCGATCGCGCGGAGCGAAGCGATGGGCAGCAGCCCCAAGGTGGGCAAGAAACCCAGTCGGGGCAGCAATCGCAGGGTCAGCAGCAGCCCGGCGGCCAAGTGCCCGAGGACGGTGGCGGGCAAGAACCGCGCACCGCCGGCGAGAATCGTCCAGGCGGGGCTCCCAACGAGAGTGGCACCGAGCGGGTGGAGCGGGCTACCGAGGACGGCGACTGGGGCGAACTCCAGAAGTACCGGCCCGGCGATCACCTGCGCCGTGGCGAGCCCGAGGTCCCCGCGCGCTATCGACGGCTGTGGGAGGCCTTCCAGAAACAGGCCGCGAAGCCGAAGAAGAACTGAGCGGCCTCGCCATGCTGGCTGAGGCCCCCCCACCGCTCGCGCGCCGCCGCGTTCGCGCTCGGTGTTTCTGCTGGCCCCATCGCGTCGCTGTCCTAACTTGCACGTCCTCGTGCTGTGACCGCGTCGCCGCGGTCGCAGACTGACCTGCACGGAAACTAGGAATGGCTTTCACTCTCCCCGAACTTCCCTACTCGAAGGACGCTCTCGCTCCGCACATCTCGAGCGAGACCCTCGAGTTCCACCACGGCAAGCACCACGCCGCATACGTCACCAACCTGAACAAGCTGGTCCCCGGTACCGAGTTCGAGAACCTCGACCTCGTGGCGATCATCCGCAAGGCGCCGGCAGGCGGGATCTTCAACAACGCTGCCCAGGTCTGGAATCACACCTTCTACTGGCACAGCCTTTCCCCCAAGGGCGGCGGCGAGCCGAGCGGCGCGCTCGCGGCTGCGATCACCAAGACCTGGGGCAGCTTCGCCAAGTTCAAGGAAGCCTTCACCGCGTGCGCGATCGGGACCTTCGGTAGCGGGTGGGCTTGGCTCGTCAAGAACAGTGACGGCAGCCTCGCGATCGAATCGACGTCGAACGCTCAGACGCCCCTGACGAGTCCAGGCAAGACGCCGCTGCTCACCTGCGACGTCTGGGAGCACGCGTACTACGTCGACTACCGCAACGCGCGACCGACCTACGTCGAACACTTCTGGCACCTGGTCAACTGGGAGTTCGCGGCGAAGAACTTCGCCTGAGTGAGACTCCCGGCCCGGGCTATTCGCGACCGACGTCGCGAGATCGCCGAGGGTCGACGCCCGGCAAGGAGCTGCGTCAGCGACGACCCAAGCGTAGCCGTGGCTACGCTGCCAGGGAGGAGCTGACGCAGCGACGCCGCCGGGCGCGAGCTGCGGCGAGCGCAGCAGACGTTCACGCATAGTGCGGGCGAGCCAGGACTGTGCGTGGACGTCGACGCGTCCGGCATCGCGAGATCACAGTCGCGCGATCACTTCCCCTTGTTGCCGATCTCGGTCGTGCCGGCTTCCTTCCAGTCGTAGCGCTTGCGCAGCGCCTCCAGCGAGAACGACTGCATGACCCCCAACGCCGCGCGCTTGCGCGACTCACTCTCGGCCGACTCGAGGAGTTGCCGCCGAGTGAGGTGTTCGATGCCGCCCTTCGCGACCTCTGTGCACACCGCAACGTAGCGCTTGCGCTGCGTGGGATCGTTGAGAACGTCCGTCGCGTCGCCGGCTTTCAGTTCGGTGACGACCGAGTTCCCCCAGAGCATTCGCACGTCCGCCGAGTAGGCATCTCGCGATCGTCCCGGACCGAACAACTGCCGCGGGAGCGGGCCTTGGGTCGTCACGTTGAACCCGTGCTTGTTGGCGGCCTCGCTCAACACCTGCGGGTATTCTTCGCGACTCGCATCGAGGATCGATTCGTCGGCAGTCTTCTGCAATTCGGCTAGGAAGGTCTTGCGCTGGTCCTCGATTCGCGCGAGTTCGGCCTCGATACGAGCCACCTCGGCCTGGTAGCTCGCGTAGGCTTGGCTCTTGGCGTCACGCTTCTCGTGGAAGTCACGCTGCTCGCGCGCCGCGGCCAACTTGGTCTCGAGGTCGGCCTTCCATTCGTTGACCTTGGTCTCGAGTTTCTCGTCGCGCTCCTTCTCGAACCCCGCGATCTTCTCCGGGATCCGCGCCTTGGCCAGCGCCTTGAGCTCTTCCTCGAAGGCCGTCACCTTCGCCGTCACGGCCTCACCGGCCTTCAGGGCGAACCAATCGGACCGGGCCTTGTCGCGAATGTCCTCGAACTTCTTGAGCGGCGCGTCCTGGAGGGTACGCAACCGCATGTGGAACGAATGGGTCGGCGTGCGCTGCACCTGCGTGCTCAGCGGGCGCTCGGCGGTCAAAGCGGCCACGGCGGCGGAACCGCTCCACGGCGCGACCGGCGCGAGCGACTCGAGTTCGACGGTCGACCTGGGCTCGTCACCCGAGTCGGTCACTCCGAAGCCTGCCCGACCGTTGACCACAGCCTGGAATGCTGCGTTCAGGTCGAAGGCCGCTCGGAGCCGCTCCTGCTCGGCCTGGGCTGCCGTCACGGCTTCCTTTGCCGTTGCAACTGCCGCTTCCGCAGCCTTGGTTGCTTCACGATCGGCATCGGTGGCATCCGGCTTCTCCGACTTCTCGATCGCTTGCGCGACCCCGGCTCGAGCCTCCTCCACCTTCGCCATCGCGGCGGTGTAGGCATCCGTCGCGGGCTTGATCCCTTCCTCGAACTTCGCGTTGACCTGGTCCCAGATCGAGCGGAGCGCAGCTTCGGCGGCGAGCCGCGCGCGGATCGACGCCTTCAGCGCGTCGTCGAGTTCCTGGTACTCGATCGGCGGCGGCGGCTCGTCAGGGTTCTTGGGCTCGGTGGTCGCCGCCGGCTTCTGATAGAGGCGGAACTTGTTGATCTCATAGAACTGCGCGACCTCGTCGTCGGAGAAGGTCTTGTCGGCCAGTTCAGTCGCGAAGGCAGCGGGATCGAACGCGGCGACATCCAGCCACGCGAGTTCCACCCGATAACGATTCTGGTCGAGATAGCCGCGCGCGTTCTTGTCGTCCCGGCTGAGCCCGTCGATCCAGGTGCGCAGCTCGTCGTCGCTCACATCCGCCGCTTCGATCTCTGCCTGCACAGACTTCTCGTCGAGCGTCGCGACCTGCAGCGTGATGAGTTCGACCTCGCTCGCGAGTTTCTTCGCGATCGTCGCGAAGCTGTCATCGACGGCCAGCGCCTGCACACGCACGAAGGTCGCGATGCGCAGGGCCTCGCCGATCGTGCTGCGGAACTCGCTCTCGCTGGAGTACATCCGCCGCCACAGGCCGGCCTTGTCGGTGACGCCGATCGCAGACCCGATCGTCATCGCGTTCGCGATGGCCGCGTCGACATCGTCGTAGGAGAACTCGATCCCCGCTTCGATAGCGAGGCGGCGAAGCGCAGCGTAGATCTCGACACGGCTATCGTTGCCTTCGGGATCACCGACCGGCGGCATCGCGGTGACGAAGTCGGTTCTTCGGTCTTCTCGACCGACGAGAAGCGAGGCGACGGCGTAATCTTCGGCCGAGATCTCGATCGTGCGACCATCGACGGTGATCGTCGGATTGGGCCGCGCGGGGGCGTTGATCCCGGCGAAGAAGGACAGGATCGGTCCCGAGATGCTGAAACTGACGAGCGCGAAGATTCCTGCGGTGAACAGGATGACGCGCTGGTGCTTGCGGAAGAATTCCATCGGAAGGCACAGAACGAACGACGGCCCGCCACGGCACTTCGGCCGCGAACCGTTCGCATCGTCAAGGGCGGAGCAGATTAGCGCGAGGCCACCCCATTTCGTAGTCCGGGCCGAGTTCTGTTCGCCGTGATCCCGGACCTCGCGCCGGACAGAAGGATCCCACGGCACCGGCGCGAAGGGCTCGCCCGGATTATTCGTGAACGTCGTCGCCAGATCGCCGCAGGTCGATGTCCAGCATGGAGCCGCGTCCGGCGACGACCGAAGCGTAGCCGTAGCTACGCTGCCAGGGAGGAGCCGACCTAGCGACGCCGCCGGGCGCGAGTTGCGGCGATCGCAGCTGACGATCACGAGTAGTCCTGGCTGGCTGCACACAGCCGCGAGCCACGCGATCGGACGAGCGCGCCGAGGCCGACTTCCTCAGACTGGGATTGCCTCGTCGCGCAGCAGGATGGGGATATCGTCCATGATCGGGAACACGACGGACTCACCCTCACAAACGAGGCCCGCCTCCAACTTAGACCCCACCTCACCGCCCCCACGATTGCGGACACCACCCGCGGCGATCCGCTCGTTGAGCGCCGCGAGTTCGCGATCGCTCGCGAACCGCAGCGGCAGCAGGCTGACGGGGGCACGCAATCGCGCGACGAAGTCCGGGTCGATCGCCATGGTGGGCTGTGGGGCTCTGGGTTGGTCGTCGTGTGCGAGGGATACGAGCATCGACCGTCCGCGGTCGAGCGAGCGAACCGACCAACGGACGCGGAAGGAGTGAGGGCGGCAGGACTCGAACCTGCGACCAGCGGATTAAAAATCCGCTGCTCTACCGACTGAGCTACGCCCCCGGGTGGGACCGCATCCGCGAACCGGATCAGTCCGTCATGATCTCATGCGTCTTGGCCTCGAGGATCGCGTCGATGCGCTTCTCGTACTCCTTGAGCTTGTCTTGGATGGCCGTCTTGAGATCCTCGAACTGGTCGTCGTTGAGCTTCTGGCTGCCGTGCGCTTGCTCGCCGAGCTTGTTGGCGTCACGGCGCTCGTTGCGCAGCGCCACGCGAGACTGCTCGGCAAGATCCTTGACGCGACCGGCCAGCTTCTTTCGCTGCTCCTGACTGAGCGGAGGGAGAGACAGCCGAATCGCCTTGCCGTCGGTCACCGGATTGATGCCCAGATCGGAGACCAGGATCGCCTTCTCGATCGCCTTCAGCAGCGAGACGTCGAATGGCTTGATCAGCAACTGCCGGGGCTCAGGCACCTGGATGTGCGCGACGTGCACGAGTTGCGACATCGAGCCGTAGGCTTCGACGCGGATGTGATCCACGAGTGCCGGCGACGCGCGACCGGTGCGAATGCCCGACAGCAGTTCGCTCAGGTGGTGAACCGTCTTGTCGGCCCGCTCGACGAAGTGGCCGACGATCGACGCGGAGTTCTGGTCCATGGGGGGATTGTGCTGCGAAGTTCCGATCAACGCGAGCCCGAGATCCGGCGACGACCGGTGCGGACCGCCGACCGAAATCAGCCGGTAACGACCCAGGTGCCGATCCGCTCGCCTTTGACCGCGCGCACCATGTTGCCGGGCACGAACATGTCGAAGATCATGATCGGCATGTCGTTCTCCATGCACAGCGTGAACGCAGTGCGGTCCATGACCTGGAGATTGCGCGACAACGCCTCCTCGAAGGTGACGAGCGGGATGCGCGTCGCCTTCGGATCCTTCTTGGGATCGGCGGTGTAAACACCGTCCACCTTGGTCGCCTTCAGGATGGCGTCCATCCCGAGTTCGGTGGCACGAAGCGCCGCTGCCGTATCGGTCGTGAAGTAGGGATTGCCGGTGCCGGCCGCAAGGATGACGACGCGGCCTTTCTCGAGGTGACGCACGGCACGGCGCCGAATGAACGGCTCCATCACCATGTTCATCGGGATCGCCGACATCGCCCGGGTTTCCACCCCGGCTCGTTCGATGGCATCCTGCAGCGCGAGCGAGTTGATCGCCGTCGCCAGCATGCCCATCTGATCCGCGGTCGCGCGGTTGGTCCCGTGCGCTGCGAAAGCAGCACCGCGGATGAGGTTGCCGCCACCGACGACCACGGCGACTTGCGCACCGAGCCGCGTCACCTCAGCGATCTGGTGCGCGATGGTCTTCGCGACCGCGGGATCCACGCCGGACTCCCCAGGCAGAGCGAGACTCTCCCCGCTCAACTTGAGGAGCACGCGATGAATGCGTTGCGGAATGACGGCGGCCACGGGATGGAACGCTCAGACGCCGAGTTCGAGTCGCGTGAAGCGACGGATCTGGATGTTCTCGCCGATCTTGCCCGCGAGTTCCTTGACGACGAGGCCGACCGCCTTCTTGTCGTCGTGCACCCAGGGCTGCTCCAGCAAGCAGAGCTCAGCAAAGAACTTCTGCATGCGGCCTTCGACCGCCTTCTGGATGACCTCGTCGGGACGGCCCGCCATCTGCTGACGAGTCTGCTCGAGCACGATGTCGCGTTCGCGAGCGACCTCTGCTTCCGAGACGTCGGCCGGCGCGAGATATCGCGGCCGGAACGCGGCCACGTGCAGGCAGACGTCGCGACCGAAGGCGCGGAACTCCTCGTTGCGAGCGACGAAGTCGGTCTCGCAGCCGAGCTCGACCAACACGCCGAGCTTGCCGTTGTGGTGCACGTAGGAGAACACCATGCCCTCACCGGCGTCGCGCTCGCCGCGCGCGTCGGCTGCCTTGAGGCCCTTCTTGCGAAGAACGTCGACCGCCTTCTCCATGTCGCCGCCCACTTCCGTGAGCGCCGCCTTGCAATCCATCATCGGAGCGCCGGTCCGCTTGCGGAGCGCGGCGACCATCTTGGCATCGATTTCAGTCATCGGATTCTCGTTGGCCTTCTCGTTGGCCCGGTTGGACCCTGGGATGTCGATCTCGGCGCGAGCGCGGTCGAACCCGACCGCGTCCTCGCGTTGCTCCGCATGCCTCGCCCATCGGCGCGCATGCGAAAGCGAAACCTTGCTGGCTCTCCTCACGGCGACCCGCCTGGGGCCGACCGCGCCCGGGACCGACGGGCGCGTGCCAGTCGGCGGAATTCCGGGTCATCGAAGCTGCGCTTGTTGATTGACCCGGCGACGCGCAACACGATCGCATGGTCTCGTCGACAAAGGCGCGCGCAACGAGATGCCCCGCTTGCGCGCCGCGTCGAAGCCAAGCCTTGACGCCCGCGGGCGTCCCAAGCCCGGCCTCAGGAACCGCCGGCATCCGGGGTCGCCGGCGGCGCACCCGCTTCGCCGCCTTCCTCGGCGCGTTCCGGCCCACCGACCGACACGCTCTCCGAGTGGCCACCGGCCCGACCAGCGAAGCGACCGCCGGCCTGACGACCGAGTCGACCGCCGTCGGGGCGCCCACCGCGGCCGCGGCCGCCGCCGCCGCCGCCGTCACGACGATCGCCAGGACCGCGACCACCGCCACCACCGCCCGCGCTCGCGGTCGCCGGACCAGCCGCCGTGCGGCGACCGGACACTTCGCGAGTGCGCGGATCTTCGGCTGCGATGCGCTTGGCCTCGTGGAGCGAGGAGTCATCGGCTCCGGCGCGCCCCTCGAGCAATGCATCGGTGAGCTTGCCGAGCAGGAGTTGGACCGACGCGACGGCATCGTCGTTGCCGGGCACCGCGATGTCCGCGAGGTCGGGGTCACAGTCGGTGTCGAGGATCGCGATCACCGGCACGTTCATCCGCGCCGCTTCTTTCATCGCGTTGTCCTCGCGCCGTGGGTCGACCACGATCATGGCCGCCGGCATCCCGAAGAGCTGACGCACACCTTCGAGGTTGCGCTGGATCTTGCGCATCTCGCGGCGGAGCATCGACTGCGCCTTCTTCTTGTGGCGCTCCATCGTGCCGTCCGACTCCATGGTCTCGAGCTGCTGGAGCCGCCCCATCCGATCACGGACGGTCGCGAAGTTGGTCAGCGTGCCGCCGATCCAGCGCTCGGTGATGGCCGGCATCCCCGCGCGCTTGGCCTCGGCGTCGACCACCATCCGGATCTGCTTCTTGGTGCCGACGAAGAGCACTTGCCCTCCGGTGGCCGCCAGTTGCCGGATGAAGTGCTGCGCCATGAAGAGCCCACGAATCGTCGCCTTGAGGTCGATCAGGTGGACGTTGTGCCGCTTGCCGTGGATGAAAGGCTTCATCTTCGGGTTCCAGCGGCGCGCTTGGTGCCCGAAGTGGACACCGGCATCGATCAGTTCCTGGACGGTGACGACAGTCACGGGATCTCCGAGATCTCAGTTGCGGGTCGCGCGAGGTGTGGCGCGGAAAAAGGGGCCGGGGATTGTAGAGACGAGTCGGTGCGGATCAAGAGGCGCTCGCCCCGGAACGAGACCGATTCCATCGCGATGCAGGCCGGGCCGGTGCGAGTCGCTATGCTGGGCCGCGCCCGGAAGCGATCACACCCTCGGTCCCCAACTCTGCCGTGCGCCGTCAGCATCCCCGACCAAGCTCAGTTCCGTCCAAACCCCTGCCGGCAGTGCCGCGCGAGGAAGCGCGCCTCGCGTTCGGCGGGGACATCGATCCGGTGCCATCGGATTCCGTAGACGCAGGCGACGACTCGGCCGACGCTGCGACCCCCGCGCCTGCTGGTGAGGACGATCGGGACGGCCCGCCTCACCGCCCCACCGTCCTCATCCTCAACCACCACCGCGACCCCCTCGACGAACTCGTCGCCGCGCTCGGCCAGCGGGGTATGGAAGTCATCGAGTCTCGCTCGGTCGCCGAGACCCATCGAACGCTCGGCGACCGACGGCCGGACGTCGTCGTCCTCAACCCGCTGGTCTTGCGCGCGGGCGGCGTCGAGATCGAACTCGCCCGCGGTCTCTGCAGCAATCAGGACGGCAGCACGGTTCTGCTCCTGGTCGACGGCCTGCGGGGACTCGAGCAGGCGCGGCGAGCGGCGCTGCCCTTCGCGGACTTCCTGCAGAAGCCGGTCGACCCCGCGGAGTGTCTGCACCGCATCGAGCTGGCCTTCGAACGGCGGGAACGGTTCCACCGGCTGCGGTCGCGGGCCCAGGAACTGGAGGGTCAGGTCACGATCGACCACAAGACCGGACTGTCCAGCGAACGCTTCTTCCGGTCCGCGCTGCAACTCGAGTTCAAGCGCGCCCAACGCCACCGGATGCCGCTGTCGCTCGCACTCGTCGACGTCGACGACTTCAAGAGCATCAACGACAGCACGGAGTACGCCTTCGGTGACATCGTCCTCCAGCACATCGCCGATTGCCTCAAGCGCAACATCCGCGAGACGGACTACGCGGCGCGCTTCGGCGGCGACGAGTTCGTGCTCCTGCTGCCGCACACCACCTCGGCCGAAGCGGTCCAAACCGCGATGCGCATCAAGAAGCGGATCGCCGAGTCGGTCGTGACCGGTCGCGGTTACTCACAGAAGGTGACGATTTCGATCGGCATCGCCACCTTCGACGGCCACTCCGACTTCGACAGCGCCGAGCTGCGGACGCGGGCGAACAAGGCTCTGCACCGGGCCAAGCGTCGCGGCAAGAACCACGTCGAGTGCCATGGCGACGAACCACCCGCCGCACCGCCTCCGCCGACCAAGAAGCGTTGACGTCCGGCCGCCGATGGAACCCGACCGCTCACCCACCTATCAACCCGCGCTGCGCGGCCTCGTCTTCGGCTTGGCGGCGCTCGCCAGCGTCAGCTACGCTGCGATTGCCGTGCATCGCCGAGAGCGCACAACGATGGGCGTACTGGCCGCGGTCGCGAGTGCCGTCGCTGCCTCGTTCCACGTCCAGATCATCCCCTTCTACGCGCGCTTCTGATCGCGGCGACTTCGCCTTCGACGCTCGCCGAAGACCCGACGACATCGATTCACGCAACTCCGACTCTTCGTGAACGTCTGCTGCGATCGCCGCAACTCGCGACCGGCGACGATCTCGCGACGACGTTCACGAATCGTCCGGGCTGGTCCCCGCGGCCCTGCTTTCGAACGCAGCCGCTGTCCCAAAGGCTCGTGCGCCGTGAACCTCCTGCTCCTTGAACCACACGAGCTCGGCGACGATGGTCGGGCATCGCTGTCCGATCGCCGTGCCCAGCACCTCCGCGAGGTGCTCGGCGCAGACCCAGGACGCAGCGTGCGCGTGGGAGTCGTCGGCGGCGGGATCGGCAGCGCGATCGTCGAATCGATCGGAGCCGAGAGCGTGGTTCTCCGAGTTTCGATCACCACTCCGGCACTACCGCGCAACGACGACCTCCTTCTTCTGGCCATCCCGCGGCCGAAGGTCCTTGCCCGCACGCTCGAACATGCGACCGCGCTCGGCTTCGGCCACATCGTGCTCGTGCGCGCATGGTTCTCCGACAAGAGCCACCTCGACAGCCACGCGCTGCAGGCCGAGTTCCTGCGCGCGCGCATCCTCGCGGGTCTCGAACAGTCGGAGCGCACGTTGCCGCCCACCGTCAGCATCGAGCCGCGCTTTCGCCCCTTCGTCGAAGACCAGCTCCGGCAGCGCGTCGTCGACCACCTCGCGGTGCTCGCCGATCCCGATGCGGACATCGATGTGGCGACCCTCGAGCCGACCTCGTCCCAGCCGATCGCTCTCGCGATCGGTCCCGAACGGGGCTTCAACACCTTCGAAGGCGATCTGTTGGTCGCGCAGGGATTCGTTCGTGCACACAGTGGACCGCACCCGCTGCGCGTCGAGACTGCGTTGACCGCGGTCTACGCGCAGCTCGGCGGGCTGCGCCGACGCGCGGCCTTCGGACATGGGATCAACGCCGCATGCGAATCCAGCCGCGGCGCCAGAACCACAGATACAAACCGATCGCCGTCGCCGCCATGACCAACAGCACGACAGGGTAGCCGTAACGTGCGCGCAGCTCGGGCATGTTGAACGGCGAGACGCTGGGATCGAAGTTCATGCCGTAGACGCCGACCAGAAAGGTCAACGGGATGAAGATCGTCGAGATGACGGTTAGCACACGCATCACGTCGTTCATCCGGTTGCTGATGATGGAGACGTGCAGCTCCATCAATCCCATCGAGGTCTCGCGGAGCTGATCGATCTGATCGAGCAGTTGCGCTACGTGATCGTGGCAATCGCGGAAGAACACTCGGGTGACGTCATCGACCTGATCGAACTCCCCACGCGAGAGGCGATTCGCGAGATCGCGCAATGGCGAGACCACTCGCCGCAGATTGGAGATGTCACGCTTGAGTTCGTAGACGCGCGACAAGGTGTCTTCGCGCGGGCTCTCGGCGATCTCTGCCTCGAGCGCATCGAGCCGATCGGCGGAACTCTCGACCACCGGAAACCAGGCGTCGATCGCGGTGTCGAGCAGTGCGTAACACAGGTAGTCGGTGCCGTCCTTGCGAAT
>JBFXDD010000010.1:80776-83936 GCA_050181465.1 Planctomycetota bacterium | reverse complement strand
GGCTCTCGGCGATCTCTGCCTCGAGCGCATCGAGCCGATCGGCGGAACTCTCGACCACCGGAAACCAGGCGTCGATCGCGGTGTCGAGCAGTGCGTAACACAGGTAGTCGGTGCCGTCCTTGCGAATGCGACCGATGCCGCGCTCGACTCGCTCGCGCACGGGCGCGAAGACATCGTCGTGCGACTCCTCGAAGGAGACCAGGAAGCCGGCGCCGAAGTACCACGCCGCCTGGTGATGACCCGCGCCGTCGTGCATCGCCGGCAAGCGCGCGACGAGGAACGCGTGCTCATCGTAGTCCTCGAGCTTCGCCCGCTGATGCGTGTGCATCACATCCTCGAGCGCGAGCGGATGCATGGCGACGGCGGCCGCAATCGCATCGATGCGGGCACGGTCGCGAAGTCCCTGCACGCGGATCCAGAGCACGTCCGTGGGCGTCAGGTTGGCGCGAACCGTGCCGAGGTCGCTCTCGGCCACCGTCTGCGCGCCGAAGGCGCCGTAATGAGTCGCCGAGATGCGAGTTTCGACCGACAGGGGGTCGCTGACCGGAGTCCCCGGCGGCTGGCCCGGTGAGGTTCGGCGCCGCGGCAGGCGCGCCGCACGATGCAAGCGCTTGCCCGATTCCGGTTGCCGCGCGAATTCGACGCCGTCGTTCCTGGTCATGATCGCTGCGGTTCCGCGACTTGCGAGACGCGAACGCCGCTGGGTCGAGGCTACTTTGAGCGCATGTGCCGCGCACGCTTCGCCTCGCCGAGCCTCGTCCTTCTGCTGACACTCACCTGCGGCTTCGCGGCCGGACAGGACCTCGGCGCGCGGCGCTATGACCTCGGCAAGCGGCTCATTCGCTTCGAACGCGCCTTGGCGGCCGCCCATCCGACCGCGACCGGTCGCGAGAGAGCGATCGCAGCGATGGAGCGCGCGGTCC
Source organism: Planctomycetota bacterium (assembly GCA_050181465.1). Lineage (GTDB taxonomy): Bacteria > Planctomycetota > UBA1135 > UBA1135 > UBA2386 > JACRLW01. Next base: position 83,013 of record JBFXDD010000010.1, on the reverse strand, counting down.
GGAGCTTCTTCGGCCTCGACCTCGCCGCTGCGGCGCGCGCGATCGACGACGGTACGGCGGCGCTCGTCAGCGAAGCGGCGGAGGCCGAGCCGGCGCGAGCGCTGTGGTCGATCGCGCCGCTGTTGGGCAGCCGAGTCGTCGAGCCGGGGGCGCGCGTCCGCCTCACCCTCGCCGGCACCACATCAGCGACCTTCCCACTCGAGGTGACCGTGGCCGCCGGGGAGCGGCGGGAAAGCCACCGATTCGCGGCGCCAGCGGACGGTGAGGCGTCCGTTTCCTGCGAGTTCACGGCACCCGACGACGAAGGGGATCATGCCGTGCTCGTGGAGTTGGCCTGCGGGACGGCTCGCGCGAGCTACCCTGAGCAGATCCTCAGCGTCGTCCGCGAAGCCGGCGCGCGGAGCGAAGGTCTCTCCCGCCGCCTCGTCGACCTGCCGCGCGAGCCCGCTCTCGAGCGCAGCACTCTGGAGTTCCTCCTGCGGCAGGCGCGCCCCGTCTTGGATGGTCGCACGCTCGAGACCGATCTGCGCGTCGGCGCGCTGCTGAAGCGGGCCGAATCACTCGCGCTGAGCATTGCCAGCGGAAGCCAACGGATCGGTCCGACGGATCCCGGCGACCACCTCTTGCGGGTCCCGCTCGGCTCCCGGGGCGTGGTGGTTCGCATCCTCGTACCGCCGACTCTCCCAGTCGCCGGCGAACGCCGCCTCGTCTTGGCGTTGCACGGGGCTGGAGGCAGTGAGAACCTGTTCTTCGACGGCTACGGCTTCGGTCTCGCGGTTCGCCGGAGCGCTGAACAGTCGACCGTGTTCGTCGCGCCGCGCAACGTCTCCGCGGGCGACGTGGCGCCGCTGCTGGACATCCTGGCCGATCGCTTCGGGGTCGAGCGCGGGGCCGTGGACGTCGTCGGTCATTCGATGGGTGCGGCGACGGCACTCGCCGCCGCGCAGCGCAGCCCCGGCCACTTCCGTCGTATCGCGCTCGTCGGCGGTGGCGGACGCGTCACCGATCCCAGTGCGCTCCTGACGATTCCGTGTCTCTTGGTGACCGGCGGGCGCGACTTCGCGCGCGGTCAGGTCCTCGCCAGCTATCGCGCGCTGCGCGCGGCCGAGCACCCCGCCGTCGAGCTCATCGAGTTCCCCTGGGTCGAGCACATGTTGGTGGTGCAGGTGGGACTCCCGGACGTGTTCGCATTCTTCGGGCGCTGAGTCCTGCCAAGGGCTTGCGACCTCGGCGCGGGAGTGTGGAGTCCGTGGGCAGACGCTGCCACTTCGTCGCGGTGTGCATCGGTCGGACCGCGCAAACCCCGCTGTAGAAGTCGACTCCAGCCCACTCGACCCTCGATACCAGGGCCCGCTCTTCACACCCGCACCGCCCCGGAGAACCGGAGCGGCAAGGGAAGGAAACGGAAGCAAGCTGTCGGCGCCCGGGTCAACTCGCCGAGGAGTGGAGCGCCGTCGGTCCACGCCGGTCAGTCGCTCGACTCGATCGCGGTCCGCCTGGCGATCCTTCCATGGCGGAGCACCCACGCCGCACGGCCGCGGTCCCAACGCGGCGCCCCACGCCGCCCCACCGCCCCTGTTCCGACCGCGCGCGCCGGAGCCTATAAGTTCGCAGGGCTCGTCCCGCCATGACCACCTCTTTCTTCGATCACGTCTTCCCCCGCACCGATCGCTTCGTCGACCGCCATCTTGGACCCCGCACCGCCGAAGTCGAGGCGATGCTCGCCGCGCTCGAACTCGACGACCTCGACGGTCTCGTGCGGAAGGCGCTGCCGAACACGATCCGCTGGAACGGGCAGCTCGACGTCCCCGCCGGGGCAAGCGAAGCGCAAGCCATCACCGAACTCTCCGCGATCGCCGCGACCAACGAGGTGTGGCGCAGCTACTTGGGCATGGGCTACCACGGCACGATCACGCCGCCGGTCATCCTTCGCAACATCCTCGAGAACCCGGGCTGGTATACGCAGTACACCCCCTACCAAGCCGAGATCAGCCAGGGCCGACTCGAAGCCCTTCTGAACTACCAGACGGTGGTGCTCGACCTCACCGGCATGGACTGCGCGAACGCCTCATTGCTCGACGAGGCCACCGCTGCCGCCGAGGCGATGACGATGTTCCATCGCGTGCTCGGCACGAAGGCCGAAGGGAAGCACGCGTTCCTGGTGTCGGACGACTGTCATCCGCAGACCCTCGACGTCCTGCGCACGCGCGCCGAGCCCTTGGGCCTCGAAGTGCGCA
>JBFXDD010000010.1:0-80676 GCA_050181465.1 Planctomycetota bacterium | reverse complement strand
ATGTTCCATCGCGTGCTCGGCACGAAGGCCGAAGGGAAGCACGCGTTCCTGGTGTCGGACGACTGTCATCCGCAGACCCTCGACGTCCTGCGCACGCGCGCCGAGCCCTTGGGCCTCGAAGTGCGCACCGGCGATCCACGCCGCTTCGACTTCGCCGCCGACGTGTTCGGCTGTCTCGTCCAGTACCCGGGCAGCAGCGGCCGCATCGACGACCTCGAACCAATCTGCAAGGCTGCCCACGCCAAGGGTGCACTCGTTGCGGTCGCCGCCGACCCCCTCGCGCTGGTCATGTTGCGCTCACCCGGCTCCGCCGGCGCGGACGCCGTGGTCGGCTCGATGCAACGCTTCGGCGTGCCGATGGGCTACGGCGGTCCCCACGCCGCCTATCTCGCCACGCGCGACGACTACAAGCGCACGATGCCCGGCCGCATCATCGGCGTCACGCGCGACACGGCGGGCAATCGCGCGCTGCGCATGGCGCTGCAGACTCGCGAACAACACATCCGTCGCGAGAAGGCGACGTCCAACATCTGCACCGCACAGGTCCTGCTCGCCGTGATGGCGTCGATGTACGCCGTCTATCACGGACCGACGGGACTGCGCGGCATCGCCGAGCGCATCCACGGCGGCACCCGCATCCTCGCCAATGCGCTGCGCAAACTCGGCTGCAGCGTGGTGAACGAGACCTTCTTCGACACGCTGCACGTGAAGCCGAAGGATTCCCGCACTGCCGTCCTCGAACGAGCGAAAACACATCGCATCAACCTGCGCGACTTCGGCGACGGAACGCTGGGTGTGACCCTCGACGAGACGGTCGATGAGCCAGATCTCCGCGATCTGGTGGCCTGCTTCGGCGGTGACCCGGCGAAGTTCGACGCCCGCGCGCTCGCCGACGGACCCGCCGCCATCGGCAACTCGCTGCAACGCACCGATGCGATCCTCACGCATCCGGTGTTCTCGAGCTATCACGCCGAGCACGAACTGCTGCGCTACATCCATCGGCTGCAGCAGAAGGACCTCTCGCTGACGACGTCCATGATCCCGCTCGGCTCGTGCACGATGAAGCTCAACGCGACCGCCGAGATGATCCCGGTGACGCTGGCGGGCTTCGCGCACATCCATCCTTTCGCACCGCGAAGCCAGGCGCGCGGCTACACCGCACTGATCGAGCGCCTCTCGGACTGGTTGTGCTCGGTGACCGGCTTCGCTGCCTGCAGCGTGCAACCCAACGCCGGCTCCCAGGGCGAGTATGCCGGCTTGCTCGTCATCCGTGCCTGGCACCGCAGCCGCGGCCAGACCCAGCGCGACATCTGCCTCATTCCGTCGTCGGCTCACGGCACGAATCCGGCGAGCGCCGTGATGGCGGGCATGGAAGTCGTCGTCGTGAAGTGCGACGTGCACGGCAACATCGACGTCGATGACTTGCGGCAGAAGGCGGTCGCCAACAAGGACCGACTCGCCGCACTGATGGTGACCTATCCGTCGACGCACGGCGTGTTCGAGTCGGCGATCAAGGACATCTGCAAGATCGTCCACGATCACGGCGGTCAGGTGTACCTCGACGGCGCCAACATGAACGCTCAGGTCGGCCTGTGCCGCCCCGGCGATCTGGGCGCCGACGTCTGCCACCTCAACCTGCACAAGACTTTCTGCATCCCGCACGGCGGCGGCGGCCCCGGGGTCGGACCGATCGGCGTCGCGGCTCACCTGGCACCCTTCCTGCCGAGTCACCCGGTGGTGCCGATCCACGGCCCCAAGTGCACGCCCATCGGCGCAGTGTCGGCAGCACCCTTCGGCAGCGCCTCGATCCTGCCGATCAGCTACGCGTACATTCGCATGATGGGGCCTGACGGACTGCGGCGTGCGACCGAGATCGCGATCCTCAACGCGAACTACATCGCGAAGCGATTGGAGGGTCACTTCGACGTGCTGTACCGCGGCGAGGAGGGCCTCGTCGCTCACGAGTGCATCCTCGATTGCCGCGGCTTCGAGAAGACTTCGCACGTGACGGTCACCGACATCGCCAAGCGGTTGATGGACTACGGCTTCCACGCACCGACGATGTCCTTCCCCGTCGCCGGCACCTTGATGGTCGAGCCGACCGAGAGCGAATCGAAGGCCGAGTTGGATCGCTTCTGCGACGCGATGATCGCGATCCGCAACGAGATCCGGGCGATCGAGAGGGGCGCGATCGCGCACGACGACAGCGCGCTGGCGCACGCGCCGCACACGATGGCAGTCGTGATGGCCAGCGAATGGAACCGCCGCTACTCGCGCGAGGAAGCAGCGTTCCCCGCACCGTGGCTGCGCAACCACAAGTACTGGCCCACGGTCGGGCGAGTGGACGACGTGTTCGGCGATCGCAATCTGGTGTGCACCTGCCCGCCGGTCGAGAGCTACGCGTGAGCGAGTTGGAAGCCGGCACGGCGCCGGCCGTGCCGCTGAGCATCCTGTGGCTCGACGAGGAGATCGTCGCGGTCAGCAAGCCGGCGCACATGGCGGTGCACCGCGGCGGCAACATCGGCAAGGACGAGCCGGTGTTGCTGCAGACGCTGCGTGACCAGATCGGCCGCCACCTCTACCCGGTGCATCGACTCGATCGGCCGACGTCGGGAATCGTGGTGTACGGGCTGTCGAGCAAGACGGCAGCGCTGCTCCAGGAACGTTTGTCGGCGACCTCCGCCTGCAAGGAATACCTGACGCTCGTGCGCCGGCACACGCCCGCCGAGTTCGTGAGCGATCGACCGCTCAGCGACGAGGCCGGCCGCCCGCAACCCGCGCGCACCGAGTTCCGAACGCTCGCGCATCTCGAGCACGCCAGCTTGTGCGTCGCACGGCTGTGCACCGGCCGCATGCACCAGATCCGCCGTCACCTCGCGCATCTCGCCCACCACGTGCTCGGCGACAGCAACTACGGCAAAGGCCGCATCAACCAGTGGTTCCGCGAGCGACACGGTTTGCCGCGACTGTTCCTGCACGCCTTTCGACTGCGCCTCGAACATCCGGTGACCGGTGCGAACATGGATCTGCGCGACCCACTGCCGTTGGATCTTCACACCTGCCTTCGCAGCATCCCCGGCTTCGATGAGACGGTGTTGGAGCGCGCTTTCGCGCCTAGCCCGAACTAATCGTGAACGTCTGCTGCGATCGACACAAGTCGCGCCCGGCGGCGTCGCTACGTCGGCTCCTCCCTGGCAGCGTAGCCACAGCTACGCTTCGGTCGTCGACCGACGCAGCTCCTTGCCGGGCATCGACCTGCGCCGATCTCGCGACGGCGTTCACGAATAGTCCGGACTAGCTGATCGCCGCCTTTCCCGCTCGCGGTGCGGCTCAGAGCGGCGGCACGAGCGACAGCCAGAGGATCTGGCTGAGATTCACCGGGAAGATGCCGCTGACTTCGACCGCTTGGAAGCTCAGTGGAATCGCCGGGACGACCGGAGGGATCGGCAATGGTGTCACGCGCGAAGTTCCCTGCGACACCGTGTTGAACGAGGTCACGAAGTTCACCATCAGATCGCAGTTCGTGAGCCCAGGGAAGGTCGCAGCGACCGTGTCGAAACCGATGAGCATCGTGCACGCCGAGTTCACGGCGACACCGTCGACCACCAACGCGAAGTTGGGATTACCGGCCCACGCGTTGCCGCCGCTGTAGCGCATCCGCACGCCGCCACAGCCGCTGCCGACGTCCGGGTCGACGAGCAACTCGAGGATGCCGTCGTGCGGTGCTCCTTGCACCAACACATCGATCACGAACTGGCCGTTGTGCACGCGAATCTCCGCGCCGCCGGAAACGCCGTTCGAACCGCTGGGCAGGAGATAGTCGGCGCGGAAGCGATGGCCGGTGAGTTGGCCGTTGTTCGGATCGACTTCGAGGAGATGAACACCGGGGGCGAACGCACCGCCTTGGGTCGTCGCATCGGCCAGACCGGTCTGCGTCGCGAGCCAGAGCGTGCCGCGCTGCGGGTGCCAGGCGAGGCCGTAGACGGAATCGGACGGCGAAGGAAACGCCGCGACCTGGGTCCCGCTGGTATCGAAGGCGGTGATCGTCGCCCCGAAGTCGGCAGCCCAGAAGCGTTGGCCGTCGAAGGTGAGGCCGCGGATCGTCGGCGTGGCAACGTTGGCAGCGATGTGCGCACTCGGCAGGAAGGCGCGCGTGCCGAGATCGAAAGCCCACACGTTGAGGGCGCCCCCACCGGCCGAGTCGGAGCCGAAGTACAGACGCTGGTTGACGGCGTCGTAGGTGCCGTCGCGCAAGCCGAACGCCGATGCCGAGAGCTGGGTCGGTGCGTCGAAGACTCCGAGGACATTCCCTGCGCGATCGAGTTCGACGAGCTGGTGCGGCGAAGTCGGGCCGGCGCGCCGCACGCTCACCCAGAGGTGCCCGGCACCGTCGACGGCCACGCCGAGTTGGCCGTCGCGACGGACCCCGAAGTGGTTCTCGAGCGCGAGTTGCGTATCGAGGAATCCCAGACCGCTATCGGAGGCCTGCTGAGCTGCCGTGGTCGCCGCAAGGGCCAGCGCGAGAAGAGAAAGTCGAGTGAGCATGATCTGCACCCCTGAGCGGTCAAGGGTACATCAAGTTTCCTAGGGCGGAAAGCCCCGGCGACGAGTCTGGGACAAAGTCCGAGTCAGTCGCGACGGCGGGCTGGGCGAGGAAAGTCTGCCTCCTCGATCCGGTAACGGTCGATCGCCGTCCGGAGGAAGTCCGGGACTTGGACCGCGCGCAGGGTCCGCATGTCGACCCCCGCCACCACCACTCGCGCCCGGCAGCGCGGCTCATCCGGCGCGTCCGGCAGCGTCATCCAGAAGCCGATCTCCAGCGAGCGCTCGCCGACTCTCAGGACGCCCAGATGGACCCTCGGCTCGTCGCCGTAACGGATCGGCGCGAAGAACTCCGCCTCGAGCTTCACGGTCGGCAGACCGAAGTGGTCTTCCCGCAGGACCTTGTGGTAGCTGCGCCCGACTGCCTCTGCGATCCAGTCCTCCATCGCACAGTGAAAGTAGTGCAGGAGCTTTGGGTAGTAGGCGATCCCCGCGTCGTCGATGTCACCGAAGGGATAGGGATAGGACCGGGCGAAGCTCATGGCGATCGCGCGGGCGGACCGCGCGGGCACCCGCATCCGAGAAGGTCACGCCCGGCAGGACTTGAACCTGCAACCCTCAGATCCGAAGTCTGATGCTCTATCCAATTGAGCTACGGGCGCGTGGGGCGCGAGGATCGCGCCTGTCGTCGTTCGGCGCAAGCCTGAGAATCCCCGGACTTGCTCGCATCGCCGGGATGGACGCCGCAGGCGCACACCGCGAAGATCGCCTCCCGACATGCGCCGCACGCTCGCCTCCCTCTCCGTCGCGCTCCTCACCGCCGGACTCGCCACCGCCCAGGACGACGCCGCCGAACGAAAGCCCCGCATCGACTTCGAAGCCCAAGTTCGGCCGATCCTTCGCGACCACTGCGTCAAGTGCCACGGGCCCGACAAGCAGAAGGGTGACCTTCGGCTCGACCTGCGCCGCTTCGTGTTCAGCGGCGAGGACGACCCGATCGTCCCCGGCGACCCCGACGGCAGCGTGTTGCTCGACCTCGTGACCCTGCCCGCCGACGACCCCGACGTCATGCCGGCCGAAGGCGAGCCGCTTCGCCCGGCCCAGGTCGAAATCCTGCGCACCTGGATCGCCGAAGGCGCCGAGTGGCCCGAGGCCGGTGATCTTCAGATCGAGGAGCGCGAGGCCCGCCGCAAGGCGAAGGAAGTCATCGTGCTGCCTCCCCTCGACGAGGCGGCCGCGGCGGCCGAGGCGCAATCGCTGGACGCGCTGAAGAAGCGCGGAGCCATCGCGCAGCGCGTCGCCGCCAACACGATCGCCGTCGACGTCAACCTCTCGCTGCTGGGCGATGCGGTCGATGACACGGTGTTCGCCGATCTCACCGGCTTGGCACCGACTCTGGTGTGGCTGAACCTCGCGCGCACGAAGGTGAGCGACGAAGGCCTCGCGGCGGTGGCGAAGTTCCCCCGCCTGCGACGTCTCAACTTGGCGAACACGTCGGTCGGCGACGCCGGGCTCGCCCACCTCCGCGGCCTTCGCGAGTTGGAGTATCTCAACCTCTACGGCACCAAGGTCTCCGATGAGGGGATCACGGCGCTCGCCGAACTGAAGTCGCTCGAGAAGCTCTTCCTCTGGCAGAGTGCGGTCAGCGACGAGGGCGCGAAGAAGCTGAGCGCGGCCTTGCCGTCGACCCGGATCGATCTGGGCCGCGAGGCCGAGACCATGATCGCCGAAGCCGCCAAGGCAAAGGCCGAGGCGGAAGCCGCGGCGAAGGCCAAAGCCGATGCCGAAGCCGCAGCCAAAGCGGAGGCCGAAGCGAAGGCCAAGGCGGACGGCGCCGCGATCGCGAACACGCAGTGCCCGGTGTCCGGCAAGGCGATCGACGCCGCGGTGTTCTCCGATTTCGAAGGCCAGCGCATCGCGTTCTGCTGCACGAACTGCAAGGCGAAGTTCGACGCCGATCCCACGGCGTTTCGCGGCAAGCTTCCGGCGAAGAAGTAGCCCGGATTACTCGTGAACGTCGTCGCGAGATCGCCGCAGGTCGATGTCCGGCAAGGAGCTGCGTCGGTCGACGACCGAGGCGTAGCTGTAGCTACGCTGCCAGGGAGGAGCCGACGGAGCGACGCCGCCGGACGCGACTTGCGGCGATCGCAGTAGACGTTCACGAGTAGTCCGGTCTAGAGCTAGCCCGGATCGGTCTCGGCCTGCGCGATCAGAGTCTCGATCGCGCGCCGACCGTCCCCACCTAGATCGACCGAGTACTCGTTCACGTATAGCTGGATGTGTTGCGCGCACACCGTCGCGGCCATCTCCTGAGCATGCGCAGCGACATATTCGGCGCTCGAACCGGGATGCCGTTGCGCATGTCGGACGGACTCGGCGATCGCCCGTCCTATCTCGTCGCGTAGATCACGCTCGAGGTCCCGCCGCGCCGCGATCACGCCGAGCGGCAGAGGCAAGCCCGTTCGCCGCTCCCACTCGGTTCCCAGATCGGCGATCGAACGAAGGCCGTGATCGGCATACGTGAAGCGACTCTCGTGAATGATCAGTCCCGCGTCGAAGTCCCCCGTTGCCACCGCATCGAGGATCCGATGGAAGGGCAGCGCATCGCATCGCATGGTCGGCGGCCCGAACATGCGCAGCAGGAGGTAGGCGGTGGTTCGCGTGCCCGGAATCGCGACGCGACGACCCGCCAGATCGGCGAGCGAGCGCAGTGAGCCGTCCGACGGTCGCGCGACGACCAGCGGCCCCACCCCGCGCCCCAGCGCCGCACCCGCCGCCAACAGCTCGTAGCGATCGCGCAGCGCCGCGTAGGCCGCCGCACTCAGCTTCGTGACCTCGAGGGGATCGGGACTCGCCGCCCTTCGGTTGAGTTGCTCGATGTCGAGCAACTCCGGATCGAAGCTCACCCCCGGCACGCTCACGATTCCGTGTACCAGAGCGTGGAACATGAAAGTGTCGTTCGGGCACGGGGAGAAGCCGAGCCGCAGGCGGCGAGCGGTCACTCGCGGCCCTCGCCCTTCCCCCGTGCGAGCGCCTCGACCGCATCTGCGACCTTTGCACATGCGAGCGCGATCTCGAAGCCAGCTCGACGGCGATCGCCGGTACGATTCGACACGGCCCGCAGTTCCAACAGCGGCACGGCGAACCGCCGGCAGGCCAGCGCGACCGCGGCGCTCTCCATGGTCTCGATGCCCGCGCGGCTGCGCTCGGCGCGCTCGCGCGCGAGTTCGTCGGTCCCGCTGCAAGTGCTCACCGTCGCCGCGCGCACCACCGGGAGCGGGCCGAGGATTGTTGCCGCCGCGGCGAGCCAACTCGCGTCGTGCTCGAACTCGACCGCGCCGCCGATCCCGATCTCCGCGAGCCCCAAGAAACCCGTCGGCGTAGCCACACCTTCGTCGGCGAATGTCGAAGCACCGACGAGGGCTAGATCACCGACCGCCAGCGCCCGGTCACGGCCGGCATGCGATGCCAGAGGGTAGCTGCCGGCGACACCGAACAGCACGACCGCCGCGGCGCTGTGTCGCGCCAGTCGCGCGGAGACACTCGCTGCAGCCGCGGCCTTGCCGACACCCAGCAGCAAGACGGTGCGGCCGATGCGCTCGGCGACGCCCTCGCCTTCGCGGGGGTCAGCGCACGCAAACACGACGTCGGGGGAATCGAACACGCGGACCTGCAGCATAGCTCAGTTCGTGACCGCACTCGACGGCTCTCGACGGAGCTCCACGACCCTCGACGGCGAAGGCATTCGCCCGCAGAATGCCGGGGAATGCACACGAGCTTCGACGTCGCGATCATCGGCGGCGGCATCGTCGGGATCGCGACCGCGGCCGAGTTGGTCCAGCGGCATCCGAAGATCGCGGTCGTCGTGCTCGAGAAGGAACCCGCGCTCGCCGCCCACCAGACCGGTCACAACAGCGGCGTGATCCACTCGGGCCTCTACTACAAGCCGGGTTCCGCGAAGGCCAAGACCTGTGTCCGCGGCAGCGCACGGATGCGCCGCTATTGCCAGGAGCGCGGTTTGCCGATCGCGATCGTCGGCAAGGTCGTGGTCGCGGTCGACGAGTCCGAGATCCCGCGCCTCGACGAACTGCAGCGCCGCGGCACCGCGAACGGCGTGGACGGTTTGCGTCGGATTAGCGCAGCCGAGTTGCAGACGATCGAACCGCACGCGCGTGGTCGCGAAGCGCTGCACGTTCCGAACGCCGCGATCGTCGACTACACGGCGGTGACCGTCGCGCTCGCGGACGACGTCACCGCAGCGGGCGGCATGGTCCGCACCGGCGCTGAGGTGCGCGACATCGTCCGCGAAGCCGGAGCGTGGCGTCTCCTCGTAACCGACGGCGAGGTCCGCGCGCGCGTCTTGCTCACCTGCGGCGGACTGTGGTCCGACCGGCTGGCTCACAGGGCCGAAGGCAAGCGGCCGGATGTCCGCATCGTTCCCTTCCGCGGCGAGTACCACCGTCTGCGTCCGGAACGTGAAGAACTGGTGCGAGGGCTCATCTATCCGGTTCCCGATCCACGCTTTCCCTTCCTCGGCGTGCACTTCACTCGCATGGTCGGCGGCGGCGTCGAATGCGGTCCGAATGCCGTGCTGGCCTTTCGCCGCGACGGCTACACCAAGACCGCCTTCTCGATCCGAGACAGCCTCGGCACGGCGACCTGGCCGGGCTTCTGGCGTCTCGCGGCGCGGCACTTGTCGACCGGAATGGGCGAGATGTGGCGGTCGCTGAGCAAGGCCGCGTTCGCCCGCGCTCTCCAGCGCCTGGTGCCGGATGTCCGCACCGAGGACATCGCGCCGATCGGCGCCGGAGTGCGAGCGCAGGCACTCCAGCGCAACGGCGCGTTGGTCGACGATTTCCTCGTGATTTTGGGTGAATCCTCTCTGCACGTATTGAACGCGCCGTCACCCGCGGCCACCGCCTCGATGGAGATCGGTCGCGAGATCGTCGAACGGTGCGAAGCCGCTGGACTGTTGCGAAGCGCAACGATGGTCTCCGTATGAAAGTCGCGATCCTCGCCGGGGGACTCGGCTCCCGTCTCGCCGAAGAAACCGAGATCCGTCCCAAACCCATGGTGGAGATCGGCGGCATCCCGATCCTGCTGCACATCATGGAATGCTACGCCGCGTACGGCTTCGACGAGTTCGCCGTCGCACTCGGCTACAAGGGCGAATACATCAAGCGATACATGGCGGATCTCTGCCAGCTCGCCGGGCACGTCTCGGTAGACCTCGGGGACGGGACCATCCGCAACCACGCGCATCGCGACCGCAACTGGAAGATCGATCTCATCGAGACGGGCCTGAACACCCTGACCGCCGGTCGTATCCAACGCCTCGCCCCCTACCTCGGTGACGGCACCTTCATGTTGACCTGGGGCGACGGCGTCGCCGACATCGACATCGATCGCCTGCTCGCGTTCCACCGCAGCCACGGCAAGCTCGCGACCATCACCGCGGTGCGACCGCCCGCGCGATACGGGCATCTCGACATCGTCGACGGCAAGGTCGACAGCTTCACCGAGAAGCCGCAGATCGGCGAGGGCTGGATCAACGGCGCGTTCTTCGTGCTCGAGCCGGAAGTGCTGAACTACATCGACGGCGACGTGATGTGGGAGAGCACACCACTCGAGCGACTCGCTGCCGACGGCCAACTCATGGCCTACCAGCATCACGGCTTCTGGCAGTGCATGGATACGATCCGTGAGAAGCGCATCCTCGAGAAGCTGTGGGAGAGCGGCGACGCGCCGTGGCTACGGCGCTCGAAGGAGACCCGCTGATGCGCGTTCTCATCACCGGCAGCGACGGCTACATCGGTCGCATCCTGGTGCCCATGGCCACCGCCGCGGGCCACGACGTCGTCGGCATCGACAGCGGCCTCTTCACCGGCTGCACTTTCGGTGCGGAGACGGCGCGGTCGTCCGCCGAGATTCGGCGCGATGTTCGCGACGTCAGTCCTAGAGAGGTTGCCGGCTTCGATGCAGTCCTGCATCTCGCCGGAATCTCGAACGATCCCTTGGGTGACTTCGCACCCGCGACCACCTACGCCATCAATCACCACGCCTCCGTGCGCCTCGCCAAACTGGCGAAGGCGGCGGGCATCACGCGTTTCGTCTTCGCCTCTTCGTGCAGCAACTACGGCGCGGCGGGCGACGACGTCCTCTACGAGGATTCGCCCTTCAACCCGGTCACGCCGTACGCGATCTCGAAGGTGAAGGTCGAGGCCGATCTCCACGAACTCGCCGACGACGACTTCTCCCCCACCTATCTCCGCGCGTCGACCGCCTATGGCCTCTCACCGCGCCTGCGCGGCGATCTCGTCGTCAACAACCTGACCGGATACGCGGTCACCAGCGGACGCGTGCTGCTCAAGAGCAAGGGGACTTCGTGGCGGCCACTGGTGCACGTCGCGGACATCGCCCGCGCCTATCTCGCCGTGCTCGCGGCTCCTCGAGACAAGGTCCACGACCAGGCGTTCAACGTCGGTGCAACGGCCGAGAACTACCGCATCGTGGATGTCGCCGAGATCGTCGCGAGCATCGTCGAGGGCAGCCGCGTCGAGTTTGCCGACGGAGCCAACGCGGATCTGCGCAACTACAACGTCAACTGTGACAAGATCGCCGACACCTTGGGTTATCGCGCGGAGTGGACCGTTCCGCGCGGGGTGACCGAACTGCGCGACGCCTACCGCGCCGTCGGCCTCACCGAGAACGTCTTCGTGAGCGACCGCTTCATGCGCATCCAACGCGTGCTGGAGTTGCAGCGCCGCGGCGTCATCGACACCGACCTTCGACTCCTGGCCGATCCCTCCGCCGAACTGCGCGCATGAGCACGTGTCGTAGCTGTCGTGGATCCGCGCTGGTGCCGGTGCTCGACCTCGGTCGCATGCCCTTGTCCGACGGTCTGCGCTGGAAGTCGCAACTCGGCGACGTCGAGCCCCGCTATCCGCTCGAACTCGTGTTCTGCCGTGATTGCGCGTTGGTGCAGATCACGACCGAGGTCCCGCCGACGGTTCTCTTCGGCGACGAGTACCCCTACTTCTCGTCTTTCAGCGAGTCGCTCCTGCGGCACAGCGAAGCCAACGTGGCCGCGCTGGTCCGCGACCGCGGCCTGTCAGCCAGCAGCTTCGTCCTCGAGATCGCGAGCAACGACGGCTATCTGCTGCAGTTCTTCCAGCGCCGCGGCATCCCGGTCCTCGGCATCGATCCTGCGCGCGGCCCGGTGCAAGCCGCACTCGGCAAGGGCATCCCGACCACCCATGCGTTCTTCGGCCGTGACATCGCCGCTCAGCTGGTGGAGCAGGGCCGTTCCGCCGACGTGATCGTCGCCAACAACGTGATGGCGCACGTGCCCGACCTCGAGGGTTTCGTCGATTCGATCGCCAGAGTGCTGAAGCCGAACGGCACGACCTCCATCGAGGCGCCGTGGGTGAAGGACCTCGTCGAACACTGCGAGTTCGACACCATCTACCACGAGCACCTCTGCTACTTCTCGGTGACCGCGGTGGACCGGCTGTTTCGCCGCCACGGGCTGTTCCTCAACAAGGTCGTGCATCTCCCCATTCACGGCGGGTCGATCCGCTACCACGCCGGTCGCACCGCGGAGCCCGACGGCTCGGTCGCCGCGATGATGGCTATGGAGAAGCAGCTCGGCGTCGATCGTCCCGAGTTCTATGCGGACTTCGCGGTGCGAGTCCGCGCCCTGCGTGAGTCCTTGCGGAAGCTGCTCCTCGGCCTGCGCGAGCAGGGGCACTCCATCGCCGCCTACGGTGCGGCTGCCAAGGGCGCGATCCTTCTGAACTACGTGGGCCTTGGGCCCGACGTGATCGACTTCTGTGTCGATCGCAACATCCACAAGCAAGGGCGCTACTTGCCCGGCGTCGACATCGAGATCTTGGCACCGGAAGAACTCCTGCGACGACGACCGGACTACACCTTGCTCCTGCCGTGGAATCTCGAGCGCGAGATCGTCGGTCAACAGGCGGAGTACCTGGCTGCGGGCGGTCGGTTCGTGATCCCGGTCCCGACGCCTCGCATCGTCAGCGCGGAGTCCATCACCGGAAAGAGTCCAGTCGATGGCAAGCACTGACTGCAACTGCCCCGCCTGCGGGAGCGATCGCGCGCGCGACTTCTTCACCGTCGCAAACATCCCGATCCACTGCGTGCTGCTGATGCGGACGCGCGAGGAAGCCACTTCGTATCCGCGCGGTGATCTCACGCTCGCCCACTGCGCGGCCTGCGGCTTCGTCTGGAATCGGCGTTTCCTGGCGGAGCTTCACGAGTACTCGCCGCGCTGCGAGGAGAGCCAGGCGTTCTCGGGGACCTTCAATCGCTTCGCGCGCGAGCTCGCCGACGACTATCTCGAGCGCTATTCGCCGCGCACCGCCCTCGAGATCGGCTGCGGCAAGGGCGACTTCCTCGCGCTCTTGTGTGAGCGTGGCGAGCTGACCGGCGTTGGAATCGATCCCGGTCTGCAACCCGAACGGATCGAGCCCCAGACGCGCGGCAAGGTCGAGTGGATCGTCGACTTCTACTCACCGAAGTACCGCCACCTCGTCGCCGACCTGGTGCTGTGTCGGCACACCCTCGAACACATCGCCGACGTCGCCGGCTTCGTGCGCAGCGTTCGACAGTCGGCTCCGGAGTCCGCGGTCGTCTCCTTCGAGTTGCCCGATCTCGAGCGCATCCTCATCGAAGGTGCGTTCTGGGACATCTACTACGAGCACTGCTCATACTTCACGCTCGGCAGTCTCGCGCGCCTGTTCCGCCGTGAAGGCTTCGCACCCATTCGCCTGGAGAAGTGCTTCGGCGATCAGTATCTGATCCTCGACGCTCGCCCTGCCGCAGCTCCAGAGACAGCACCGATCCAACCCGGCGAGAGTGATCTCGACCGCACCGCCGCGCAGGTCCGCGACTTCGAGGCAAGGGTCCCCAGTGTGCTCGACGCCTGGCGAGCGTGGTTTCGCGCCGAGCATGCGCGCGGTCGTCGGACGGTGCTGTGGGGCTCGGGCAGCAAGGCCGTCGCGTTCGTCACCACCTTGCCGCTCGACGAGGAGGTGCTCGCGGTGACCGACGTGAACCCCTACCGGCACCGCATGTTCTTGCCCGGGTCGGGCCACGAGATCGTCCCGCCTGCGGAACTTGTCGAGCTTCGACCGGACAACGTGGTCGTGATGAACCCGGTCTACGTGGAGGAGATCCGGCGCGACCTCGCGAGCATGGGCCTTCGGCCGACACTGCTCGCACTCGGCACGTTGCCGCCGGCCGTGGATCCCGCATGACGCAACTTCGCTGCCCGGCGTGCGACGAGGCTCGTCACGTCGCACTGGTCACGACGCCGCCGTTGCCGGTGCACTGCAACGCGTATGCGCAAAGCCGCGAAGCCGCGCGCAGCGCTCCGCGCGCGGTGATCGAGCTGGTGCAATGCCGCAACTGTGCGCATGTCTTCAATCGGGCCTTCGACGAGGCGAGCCTCACCTACGACGCGCGCTACGAGACGTCTCTCCATCACTCTGCGGTGTTCGTCGCTTGGGCAGAGGATCTGATCGCGCGCCTCGAGTCGAGGTTTCGCGAGCGCCGACTCGACGTCATCGAGATCGGCTGCGGCCGTGGTGAGTTCCTCGCCATGCTGGCTGCGCGGGGTCATCGCTGCCGCGGCTTCGATCGCAGCTACGACGGCCGCCACGCGCCGAGCGAGCGACTGCGGATCGAGGGACGGGACTACGACCCGTCGATCGACGACGCTGCCGACGTGGATCTCGTCGTCAGTCGTCACGTTCTCGAGCACCTCGCGGATCCGATCCAGCTGCTCCGCTCGATGCGCTCGGCGATGACGGGCCACGCGCTGGGTTACCTAGAGGTGCCCAACGGCAACTGGACGATCCGCGACGGCGGCATCTGGGATCTCATCTACGAGCACGCCGGCTACTTCGTCCCGACCTCGCTCGCAGCGCTGCTCGACCGCGCGAACCTCGCGCCGCTCGCGATCGAGGAAGAGTTCGGTCGCCAGTTCCTTGCGGCCACCATCGTGTCGACGTCATCCGCAAAGGGGCATCGCTCCACCGCCGATCGTGTCGCCGTCGCTCGAGCGCTGTCGTACGGAACGCGCTTCTCGGATACCTATCGGGCCGAGCTCTCGCGTTGGTCGGGGGTCCTGGAAGCGGAGGTCGCCGCCGGTCGAAAGATCGCGTTGTGGGGCATCGGCAGCAAAGCGGTCAGCTTTCTGAACCTGCTGCCGCACGGTTCCCACATCGCGTATGCGATCGATCAGAACCCTGCGAAGCTCGGCTGCTTCGTGCCCGGATCCGGTCACCGGATCACGGATCCGGTCTCGCTTCGCGGAGTGAGCCTCGACACGGTGTTGATCGCGAATCCGCGGTATCTGGACGAAATCCGCTCACGACTCGGCGAGTTGGGCCACGCGGACGTCCGGGTGCTCCCGCTGAGCTGAGTGCGCGTCACTTCTTGCGCACGAAGCGCACGCGAACCACCTGCGTGTTCTCTTCGCCGATCGGGAGATCGTGAACTTCGTGGACGATTTCGTCATCGGAGACGAAGCGCCAGACGTACTTGACCATCTTGTCGTGCTCGCCGGTCAGGTACTCGTCGAGGGTACCGTAGGTGATCAAGACCTTGCCGTCGCGAGTCACGTCGCCTTCCGAGCGCAGCATCGCGGTGTCCATCGTGCCGACGACAGTCGATACGTAACTCTGCTTGAAGTTGTCGTAGCCGAGGATCTGGAAGCTCTCCATCGGCATCCCCATGACCTTGCCCTTGAGCGAGCTCTTGATCCAGCGCCCCTTCATCAACCATTCGAAGGAGGCCACACCCTTCTCGGCTGCGCTGGCCTGTCCTCCCATCGTGATCTGCGTGCTGGTCTCCCACTCGCCGAGGAAGCGTTGCAGCAACTCGTGCGCCTTGCCGGGCTGCGTGAACTTCGCCATCTTGGCCATCATCTCCGCCATGTCCTGCGGCGACGGCTGCTTGTCCTGCGGCGAGATCGACGCGAACGGAGCCGGGTTGGTCGGCGGAGTGATCGAGAAGGGAACTGCCGCGGCGCTGGCCGCAGCAACGAGGATGGCGAGGATCTTCATCGCGAATCGGGTTGGGATGGAACGAGGGAGGATGCCTCCGCTTCGGCCAGCGCACCGAGCACGGCGTAGCGGAGCGGCAGACAGCCGGGAGCTTCGCGTTGCTCGGCAACGATCGTCTCCCAGGTCTTCTGAGTGATCGGCGTGCAGGCCAAGAGCATCAGGAGCAGTGCTGTCGCCCGAAGGCCGCGCGACGCGGCCAGGGCGTTCTCACGCCGATGTTCGAGGGCGCGCAGTCGCTGCAGGATCGCGGCGTCACCGAACGCGATCGCCGAGGAAACTCTTGCCATCGGTCGCGCGAGTTCCAGCAAGGTGCGGCGGTAGTCCTCCGCGCTCAACTCGCGCGCAGCGCGCAGGGCCTGTCGGTCGGTCGCCAGCTCGCGGAGCTCGGCGAGGCGTCGTCGGGCCACGCGTGCCGCGGGGTGGAACCACAGGAGAGCAGTCAGCACATCGACGGCCAACGCACGCAGCGGGTCGCGGCGCGTGAGGTGGGCGCACTCGTGGAGGAAGACGTGCCGCAGTTGCGGTTCCGTCCAACTTGCGGCGAGGTCGCGCGGCAGTCGGATGACCGGTCTCCACCAGCCGACCACCGCAGGACCTTCGGTCGTGGTCAGCTCGATGCGCGTCGACCGTGGGGAGCCAAGCCGAGCCTGCGCCCATGCGAAGGCCGCCCGCACGGGCTCACCGGCCGGCTCACTCTGCACCCCGTTCCGACGACGCGTTCGCCGTTCGCCTCGCGACATGCTCGCCGTCCACAACATGCGTGATACCGCGACGATCGCCCCGAAGACCAGGATCCAGCCCACCGTCTCCGGCACCGGAACCGTGTCCGCCGTCACCGCCGACTGCAACGCGCGGTGACCGTCTTCGATCCATCCGCGACCGAGCATCTGCGGAAGCGCCGGGAGGAACGGCAACAGCAGGACCGTGCCCCATACTCCGCCGGCCAGTGCCTCGGGCAGTCGACGGCGAAGGATTCTCTCGCCGGCGAGGGCGAGCATCGCGACGAGCGCAGAGAGCACGCAGCGCGGCAGCAGGAACTCGATGATCCCGTTCAATCCGCGGAGTCCTCCTCATCGAGCAGTCTTCGCAACTCCGCGCGGTCCCGAGCGCTGAGCGACTTCTGCTCCACCATGTGCTGCACGAGCGAACCGAGCTGGCCACCGAAGGCCGCCTCCAGCAGTGCGCGGAGCGCGAAGCGGCGCGCATGCTGCCGGGTCACGGCCGGCGTGTAGACCGCCGTGTTGCGGTCGAATTCCTCGCGCACCGCACCTTTGGCGACCAGGCGCGTGAGTTGGGTCTTCACCGTAGAGTAGCTCCACCCTTTGCGCGAGAGCAGCGCGTCGTGCACATCGCGAGCTCGCGCGGTCCCACGCTCCCAAACCACTTCCATGACCTGCCACTCGGCATCGGTCAACCGGATCGGCTTCGGGTCGCGAGCTTTCTTCGACATCTGTCGAAGATCCTACGACGCCTGTAGAAGGTCTGTCAAGCCGGGCGGAGAGGTCGGCCTAGCTCGGGGGGATGCACCGATTCGAGAACTGAAGCGCTGGCCCGCCGGAGGGAGCAAGACGCAAGTTGTGGCGATTGCCGTCGGCGAAACGTCGTTCGAAGTGCTCAAGGCAGCCGCATCGGCGGCATTCCTCGGAGCGCGATTCGGTGTCGGCCGGGCCTCAGCAGGAGATTCTCGCTGTAGACCGTGACGCCCTCGTGGTCGATGCACTCGATGGCGCAGTCGCCCGCAGGGAGCACCAACCTGCCGAGCCACGCCGGGGCACTCAGGTCCTGCGAAGAAACCCAGCGGCGGGTAAGGAACGCGACGCGGTCGGCGCTGAGGATCGCGAGCCGCCTGTCTGAGGCGGGGCCGTCGACCCAAGAGAATTCCACCTCGGCCGCGGGTTGAAGCTGCGCACGAGTGCTTGGGCCCGAGATCTTGATCGAAGTTGGGCTGAGCCAGAAGCCCTGGCGCCCGCTGACGACGATCAACCCCTCCGACGCAAGGGCGTGAACCTGCTCGATCGGTCGGTTCCAGTGATATGGACCGACATGTTCGAGGTCCGAGTGAACGCCCTCTGCGGCTCCGCGCTCGATCCATCGAACGCGGACCGGAAAGTCGGTGCTGATCAGCCCCACCAACTCCAAGGCGACCGACGCCGGTTGCCCTTCGACTCGAACCGCCACGGCACCGCCGTCGCGGGGAACTCGAAGGAGACCATCCTCGACCGCCCCACGGAGCGCGCCGGGCGGAACCGACTCGATGACGTAGGTCCCTCGCGGCAGGGGACACACCGCCGAGAAGTGACCGGGCTGTAACCGCGCCAGCAGCGGAATCAGCTCCCCGGAGCCGTCCACCCGTCGGAACGTCACACGGGCCGACCGCAGCGCCGCCGTCTCGCCCGCAACCATCAGATCGAGGGGCACCGCGAAGGTCTCCTCCGGTTCGCCAAGCGTCAAGACATGCGCATCATGCGGCGACACTCGGTCGACGAGAACCGACGACGCTGAGCCGTCCGCTGCCTGTGATGCATCGGGGAAGGACAACGAGATCACTCCGCGAAGGTGTGCGTCGAGTACTCCCAGTCCACGAGAATCCAAACTCACCGTGATCGATTCACCCGAACCGGATCGGGCAATCAATCGACGTCCTCCCGAGGCCCCTTGGAGCGATCGATCGATTGCACGGATCCAAATCTGTGCCGGCGCCTCTCTCCGGCAATCGAGCCGGAGGACTTCCGCTCCCGGTGCGGCACGGAAGTAGCGAGTGCGCCAGGTCGCGGCGAAGCGAAACTGCGCGCACAGCCAGACCCAGTGTCCGTGAGGGACGACAATTCGCGCTTGTTCAGGGGCGAACCAATCCCGGTGCTCGATGCCGCCTGACGAGTGAAGCGGCCGATGGATCGCCGCAACGTCGGATCCGGTGATCCACCGGATCCGACACTCGTCGAAGTCACCGTCCTCCAGCAGCCGCACGACTTGATCGGGCACTGCAAGGGCCGACGACCGATTCGTCCTCGAGGAGTCAGATTCATCGACCGTCGCGCGCTCGGAAACATCCTCCGCGGCGCCGTCGCCGCGGCGCCCGGAACTCTGCGCGAGTTCTGGCTCGCCGTGCCGCGCCAGCCACCACCCGCTTGCCACTGCGGCGAAGAGCAGCAGGGCCAGCAGAGCCACGACCCAACGCATCACCGAATTCCTACGCTCGCCCGATAGGAGTCGGTCATCACGACTCCGGCCGCATTCGCACGAGACTGCAGCACGGCGGCCTGCAGGAACAGCGAGACGCCGGCGAGGCCCGGATCAGCAGGCACGCGAACCTGCCACTGCCAACCAAAGCCGCCCTGGGTCAGCGGGTAACTGATCTCCGCGGCCACCCCGAGTTGGCACGAGCCCATCCCGATCGACGACAGACTGGCGGGGAGGGTCAGGCTGCCGAATCGCGCATCCGAGAAGCCGATCAGCATCGCGCCGCCGGCACTCGGGTCGAGCAGGTGCTCGACTGCCAAGATGTAGTCGTCATCGACCCATGGACCACCCATGGGCCGGCGAAGACTCGGCTGCAATCCGATCCCGGGGCAACCCGGACGCCGCAGTTCCAGTTCCGCCATTTGGTTGCTCTGCCAGGCCCAGACGTCGTCGTGCCAATTCAGAACCTGCTGCGTCGGCCGAGAGTACCCGCCGAATACCAACGTCGCTCGATTCACGGTCGAATACACAAAGCCAAACTCATCCCGATTGCCCGGCCCTACCGTAGGATCTTGACGAAGTTGCCAGTTCGTGCCGTCGAACTCCCAGAGATTGCCATAGAACACGCCGGAACCGTCTTGCCCCCCGTAGACAACGACCCGACGACGCTCCGGGTCGTAGGTCATTCCCGATCCACTATAAGGACCAGGTCGGATTAAGACGGGAACCTCTTGCCAATCGAACCCGTCCCACTCCCAGGTGGTCTGAAATGATGGATTCGGGCTGAAGCAAACAATTCTTGCCCGATGCGTATCCAACGCAACCCCAACAATACCCTTGTCCGGAAATGGAGTAGTCGGATGTAGCTCTGTCCAACCCGCTCCATCGAACAACCAAGTATCTCGGAATCGAAAAGCACCGGCGGCAGACGCGCCGAGCCCGCCGAACATCAGTACCCCACCACGAACTGGGTCGAACTGCATGTTGGCTCCGAATCTAGGTGCCGGCCGAACCGAGAACTGCCCCAAGGTCCAGGTACCGTTGCGCCATATCCAAGTGTCGTCCTGGTACACGAACGAGGCGTCAGCACCGCCGAAGCGAATCACCACGTCGCGAACGGGATCATAGGCCAATTTGGCTCCCCAGCGGGCTGGCGGACTATTCGGCGGTTGTAGTTGAACCCAATTTGACCCATCCCATTCCCAAGTGTGGTTGAGCGCACGGGGAAATCCAGGCAAAGAATAATCGACGCCGCCATGCCCGAAGACGCGATTATGCGTCGGGACATCCGCTAGGACCATATTCCCATACTTGATTCCGCTGTTCAGACCCCCCATTGATGTCCAACCCGCCTGACCGCTCAAGTGGAGTGCCATTGTCAAGCTCAGACACACCGCCTGCAAGAATCTCATACTCGTGATCGGTATCCAGCGTGACTCGATGATCATGACGACTCCTCAGTCCTGGATTCTCACCAGAAAACTCTGCATGTTCTTCGTCCCAGGGAAGTAGCCCTGAGCATTGTGCTCAAGCGCGAATCTCAAAGAGGCGACACTTCCGGGCGAGGGGATCAAAGTGCAAGCAGGCAAGGACTGCTCCACACCCACTGGGTCAGGACTAGTCGTCACCCGGCGACCAACACGACCCCATTGATCAAACTCGTTCTGCACGACATGCCCCCCCGGCCCATTCAGCCACCGATAGAATCGCTTGAAGTCCACCGGGACGTTGAAGAGCGAAGCCCCATCGAGCCACAGGAAATCGAAGGGCGGCGACGACTGGAAGAAACCGATTCCCGAGCCCGCGGGGTTCGCGACCCCGGTGATCGGGGGCACGTAGAGGAATCCGTTGTAGACACCCGCTCCAAGGCAATCCTGGTAAAGCGTGTAGCTGGTAGGCACTGAGTTGGGCAACTGCCCAGGGAACTGCGACCACCATGGATGCGGATCAGGCAGGAGATGCGGCGTGACATCAGCGGCGGTCGCCAAGTAGAGCGAACTCAGTGAGAGTGGAGGCGACGGCGGAGGCGACGGGGAGAAGACCCAAGGTCGCTGAAACACTCTCAACGAAATCCTCTCGAACGAGTACTTCTCACCCGGTGCAAGGTAAGAGCCCAAGGCCGCTGCGTCTCGAGACGAAGAGTCCGCGAACAGTACAGGAATGCAACGAGTGCCCGAGCCCGGTGCCGCGAATCCCACTGCCGAATGGCAAGACATCATCCGTGCCAAGCCGCTTCTAGACGGCCGGACACGCGCCGAGAAGGCGCTCGCCGCTCTGTCGACTCGAACTCAAGGGTGTGATCATCGGATACCCACGCGTGTTCGATAGGAGTTGGTCATCACGACTCCGGCCGCATTCGCACGAGACTGCAGCACGGCGGCCTGCAGGAACAGCGAGACGCCGGCGAGGCCCGGATCAGCAGGCACGCGAACCTGCCACTGCCAACCAAAGCCGCCCTGGGTCAGCGGGTAACTGATCTCCGCGGCCACCCCGAGTTGGCACGAGCCCATCCCGATCGACGACAGACTGGCGGGGAGGGTCAGGCTGCCGAATCGCGCATCCGAGAAGCCGATCAGCATCGCGCCGCCGGCACTCGGGTCGAGCAGGTTCTCGACTGCCAGAATGTAGTCGTCATCGACCCATGGACCACCCATGGGCCGGCGAAGACTCGGCTGCAGACCGATCCCGGGGCAACCCGGCCGCCGCAGTTCCAGTTCCGCCATTTGGTTGCTCTGCCAGGCCCAGACGTCGTCGTGCCGGATCAGGACCTGCTGCGTCGGCCGAGAGTACCCACCGAATAGCAGCGTCGCTCGATTCACCGTCGAGTACACGAAGCCAAATTCATCCCGACTGCCAGGCCCCACGGAGGGATCCTGCCGCAACCGCCACGTGACGCCGTCATACTCCCAGAGGTTGCCATGGGACACACCAGAACCGTCTTGCCCCCCGTAGACAACGACCCGACGACGCTCCGGATCGTAGGTCATTCCTTGGCCGACGTAAGGCCCCGGGCGCGCGGATACCGGCACCTCTCGCCAATCGAAGCCATCCCATTCCCAAGTTGTCTGAAACGAAGGATTCGGACTGAAGCAGACGATGCGACTGCGGTGGGCGTCAAGAGCAACTCCAACGCTACTCTTCTCCGGAAAAGGAGTGTTCGGTTGCAGCTCCATCCAAGTCGCGCCATTGAAGAACCAGGTGTCTCGAAAAAGAAAAAAGCCGGCACTTGAGAACCCACCGCCACCAAACATGAGCAATCCGCCCCGTATTGGATCGAACTGAATCCTCGTACCAGCTCGCGCGGGAGGTCGAATCGGCGACTGCACTTCTGACCACGTCCCGTTTCGCCAAATCCATGTGTCATCGCAACGGACTCCTGCGGAATCCTGACCGCCGAAACGTACGATGGTGTCATGGACCGGATCGTAGGCAATCCAGGCTCCCCATCGTGCGGGAGGACTCATCGCCGGCTGCAGTCGATTCCAGCGCATCCCATCCCAGATCCAGGTGTGATTGAGCGCGCGTGGAAAGTTTGGAACCGAGTAGTCCACTCCGCCGTGAGCAAAAACGCAACCATGCGCTGGTACATCCACGAGAACGAGATTTCCATGCTCGATCGCGGTGTTTAGAACTCCGACCTGCGACCAGGCGGACTGCCCCGGGACGCAAGCCACGAGAACCAGAACCGAGCAAGTCTGTCGCCAGAAACCCGCGATGCTGGCATGCCGTGTCCCATGCTTCTTCATGATGGTCACCTCAATCCTGAATCCGCACAAGGAAGCTCTGCATGTTTCTTACACCCGCGAAGAAGCCTTGAGCATTGTGTTCCAGAGAGAACCTGAGTGCGGTCGCGCTGCCGGTCGGCGGCGTCACCGTGCTCGGCGGCAATGACGGTTGCTCGTTAACGACTCGCTGCTGCACCGGATCGAACCGCCCCACTCGCCCCCATTGGTCGAACTGGTCCTGCACCACATGCCCCCCCGGCCCATTCAGCCACCGATAGAATCGCTTGAAGTCCACCGGGACGCTGAAGAGCGAAGCCCCGTCGAGCCACAGGAAGTCGAAGGGCGGCGACGACTGGAAGAAACCGATTCCCGAGCCCGCGGGGTTCGCGACCCCGGTGATCGGGGGCACGTAGAGGAATCCGTTGTAGACACCCGCCCCAAGGCAATCCTGGTAAAGCGTGTAGCTGGTAGGCACTGAGTTGGGCAGCTGCCCAGGGAACTGCGACCACCATGGATGCGGATCAGGCAGGAGATGCGGCGTGACATCAGCGGCGGTCGCCAAGTAGAGCGCACTCAGTGAGATTGGAGGCGACGGCGGAGGCGGCGGGGAGAAGACCCAAGGTCGCTGAAACACCCCCGTCGTAATCGTCTCGAACGAATGCCACACCGGCGCGGAGTCGTTGGTGAAGGAATCCGCGTATGCCAGCGGAAAGTCCGTCTGAAGTGCCGGTATCGGATACACACGGTGCATCGGCGCCGGAAATCCGGCAGCCTGATGGCCAGGACTCATCTGGGCGGCGACCGTATTGGCCGGGCCGATGGTATAGACTCGCTGATTCTCGAGAACGAAGCCAAGGCCGGGCGAGCTGTTGCGGTACGGATTGTCGGGATCGGTGTCGGACAGCCGCACGAACATGGTCGTTCCCATTCGATACCCGGCGATGATCAGGTCACCGACCTCATCCGCACCGATATCCGTCAGGCTCGTGCCCACGTAGCGAGGATCCGTGTGGTTTCGACTCCGAGGATTCCCGTATCCCTCAACATCGAATGCCCAAGGACTGAATGACCAAGTGGGGTGCCCGGGAATGCCGGGCTGACGTAGCAGCATGCCGTTCGTCATGGCCACCGTGCCGGTGGCCGGGATGTCGAAGCCGTTGTCCACGAGTGGATTGGGGATCGCAAGCGGAGGCGGGGCTGTCGGAGCCAGGCCGCTCGGGAAGGCCGCCGCGGTCGGATGGAGTCGAAAGTCCAACGGCGACCCGTCGAAACCGGGCGCGTTTGCGGCCAGTTGCCCCTGCACCTGCGGCCACCCGGTGTTGATCGGCGTCACGTTCGAGGTGGGGTTCGTGCTGTCTTGCTCCCGCGCCAAGCAGAACATGTCACGGATGTACAGCACGCCACGTGGATTGAGACCCGACTGGGATACGTTGGCCTGCCAACCGGTGAAGGGGGCGATATTTCGGCTCGGCGCGGGTCGCTGCATGGTGGGCCTGGCCGGATCGAAACCCACGGCTGGGAGTTGATAGTTGAATCCGATGTATGGAGTCGGCTCGTTGACCGATCGATTGTATCTACGCCCAAGGAACGAACCTCCGCCGAAGGGTGCCGGCTGCTCCTCGTAGGCGTTGAAGTCACCCACTCCGAGGACTTCCATGTCCTCAGCCGGAATCCCCTCGAAGCCGGTGTCGGCAAAAGTGAAAGGCCACGATTCCGGATGGCGCCACCATCCCAGGCCATCCGAGAACTTTGTCACGTTGTTCTCGGAGCAGTAGTCCTTGACTCCAGAATCCTGCAGCGACCCAGGGCTCATGGAGTCGAAAATGTTGTTCACCACGATCAGTTTGGACCAGCCGATTGCGAATGGCTGTGATAGGTTTTGATTGGTGGATCTGACCCAGTCGATTGTTTGCTCCGCGTACTCGCCGTTCCACACACCGACGGCGTTCCACACAAAGGTGTTGCCGATGAGGCTCGTCCCATTGTGCACCACGGCGGGTGGTACGGACGACACCTCGGGATGACTCGGAGGCTGCGGCGGGAAGATGCCGGGGTTCCCGGCATTCACGAGCACGCCAACGCGATTCTTCACGAAGAAACAGTTGCAGATCGTAGGTGTCGCCGAGACTTCCCCGTCCAAGAGCACGGCCGCCTGTTCCGTAGCGGCGACCGAGGGCTGGGAGACGTGGTCCGCGCCGCACGCGTAGAAGGTGACCGCGGAGACAATGCTGTCCTCGCCCGTTGAGGCGATCGCGTGTTCCGATTCCTCCGGCGTGCGCTGATTCGTCACCGGATCAAACCAAGCGCCGAACACCAAGGCACTTGTCCCCTTCGCGAAGAGAATCGTGTTCAGGCCGGAAGTTCCTTGGATGGATACTCGGGGTGGAACCACGAGCGGGAACGCTTCGCCGTTCCCGCTGGCGAGGAAGTCGGGATACCAATTAGTGTCCGGTGCGTAGAGGCCGGGCAGAAGATGCACGATGGCGTGGGTCCACTGAACCTGCCCAGGTGCTGGCGACGGCGGGTACGGCAGCGGATCAGTACCCGGCGGGGAACCTGCCAACTGCGCGGTGCTGCCGATGTAGCGGAGGGCCGCACCGATCGTTCGAAACGGGTGCGGAGCATGGCGTAGCGGCTGCCCGGAACTTTGCTCGATCACGTCATTGGGGCGGTTCGGCGTCGTAGGCACCGCACACACAGGAGCCGTCGACCCGCCGTTGGGATTCCAACTCGGCGACCCTGCGGCCAGATCGTCACTCCCGTTGCGGGGATCGACGTAGACGTGGATGACCTCCTGAGACCCCGACTGCCCCGTCAGCCGCGTGCCGAACATCGCAACCCAACTCAGAGCAGATACGCAGATACGCAGATACGCAGATACGCAGATACGCTCATCGTTCGTTCCTCGCTGGCCTGGTCACTCGAATGGGCCTGGACTCAGCATACGACCCAGTCCGCAACGCTGTCAACCCGAGGGAGGCGGACCGGCGGGATCAAGTTCACGCCCAGTTGTCCGGCACCGCCGGGACAGAGCATTGGGTCTCTAGCCCGGATTCTTCGTGAACGTCGTCGCGAGATCGCCGCAGGTCGATGTCCGGCAAGGAGCTGCGGCGGTCGACGACCGAAGCGTAGCTGTAGCTACGCTGACAGGGAGGAGCCGACGCAGCGACGCAGACGGGCGCGACTTGCGGCGATCGCAGCAGACGTTCACGAAGAATCCGGGCTAGATCAGCAATCTCTCCTGAGTTCTCGCTGTCAGGGCATTGCGGGTCTCACCCTGAGATCGCAGGGTCGATCGGGTTCTGATGGCCTACCCATTCGCGTGGGACCATGGGATCGCGTTGAGGAAGGAGTGCGTCTGCGACCGTGCGTGAGGTTCGCGAACTCGCGGCCGGCGGGGACAGGGCACGCGGGGCACGGACGGAGTGAGACGGCTTGCCGCACAGATGACCGGGCGACTTGGGAACGTGGGGCGCGTCGCCACGAACAACCTCTGCCGCTCCTCGTTCTGCCCTTCGACGAGCGCCCTGGTTGAGCGCGTTCCGCGCTCGTCTCCGTACGCGCCCCGCGCGATGACTCGGCGGAGTCGAGGCTTCTCAACGAACCCGGGATCGGGAGGCCCTCCCGGTCAAGAAAAGCCATCCGCCGCCAGAACCGGCTCGCGCCTCGCACCGACGTTCAAGCACAGCCCCAACCCCACCAGTGCCGCGATCGTGGAGCTGCCGCCCTGGCTGACCAGAGGCAGCGGCAGACCGGTCGCGGGAACGAGCCAGGCACAAACGGCGATGTGCACGAAGGACTGCGTGCCGATCCACACGGCGATACCGACCACGAGGAGACGGCCGAAGCGTTCCCGAGTGCGAAGCGCGAGCGCGAGCAACGCCAGCACCAAGACCAGCAACGACAGAATGAGCACGGTGCTGCCGACCCACCCGGTCTCCTCCGCAATGACTGCGAAGATGTAATCGCCGGCCCGATACGGCAAGAAGTCGAAGCGGTTCTGTGGCCCCTCCTGATAGCCGAAGCCGGTGACGTGCCCGCTACCGATCGCGATGAGCGACTGCCAGGGTTGATAACCCTGCGAGAGCAACACTTCTCGAACCGCTGGGTCGTTCACGACCGCATCACGATCCCAGAAGAAGTGCTCGAACCACACCGAGACACGACCGCGCTGGTAGTCGTGCAACACCGTGAACCAGGCCACGGCGAGCAAGCCGAGCCCGCCGACCACCATCCCGCCGAGACTGCGGCCCGGCACACCGGCCGCGTAACAGATGCCGAGCAGGATCGGCCAGAACACCAAACTGCTGCTCAAGTCCGGTTCACGGAACACCAGCAACGCCGGCACCGCGGTGATCGCCAGCGGCACGATCACGCCGTCGAAGATCCTCGCGCGATCGCGAAAGCGGAACCACGCGGCGAGCGCGAGCACGACGGCCAGCTTCGCGAACTCGCTCGGTTGCAGGGCGACGCCGACTCCCGGAACCCGGATCCAACGACGGGCACCGTTGATGACGTTGCCGAAGAGCAGGACCGCGATCAGTCCGCCGATCGCCGCGACATACAGCCAACTCGCTCCGCGCAGGAAACGCGCATACGGAATCGCCACCACGATCGCCGCCGCCAGCGCACCGGCGGCCAGGAACGCGGCCTGGCGCGGGAGCATCGCCTCCTCGTCGGTGCCGGCGGTCGCCGAATGGATGAACAGCAGACCGACCGCGGCGAGCGCCGCCGCCAGCAACACGATCCACCAATCGATCCGCGCCCAGAGGTTCATCGCCCCTCGTTCGAGTCGGTCGACGGCGATCGAAGCAGAAACTCCTCGCGCAGCACCGGATCGTCGGCGATCGCCTCGAGGAACCGAGCGACGATCGGCGCGGCGACCGTGCCGCCGTGGTCATCGGTGCGATAGTCCACGGCCGCGAAGGCCAGCCGAGCATCAGCGTCTTGCCCTAGGAAGCCGGCGAACCAGGCGTTGTTGCGCGTACCGTCCTCGGTCACCTCCGCCGTCCCGGTCTTGCCGAACAATTCGAGACCGAACTCCGTCCGCATCCTCGCGGCCGTACTCGCGATGGCGCGCGCGGTGCCGTGAGTGACACATTCCGCGAGTCCACGACGCACCGCCTCGAGATCCGCGGCGTGGTACTCGAGTTCGATCGCCTCACGTGGCGCACGGAGGAATCCGACCTCCGTCAGTCGATTGGTCGCAATCCCCGCATAGGCCCGAGCGACGAACAAGGGCCACACCTCCATGCCGTAACCGATCGCGACCAACGGCAGTGGAAATCGCGCCGGACGCCAACGCGGTCGCGGCCACGAACGATCCGCGAAGCCGTCCACACTGCGTTGGAACCCAGGAGCCGCGTCCGTGGCACCACCTTTGTCCCAACCGAAACTGGCATAGATCTCGCGCACGCGATCGGCGCCGAGTTCATCGGCGATCTGAAAGAAATAGACGTTGCAGGATTCCGCGATCGCATGCACGGTGTCGCGCGCGCCCTCACCGTGCACTTCGCCGCAGCGGAGCCTGCGGCGACGGTCGTAAGGTTCCGGCC
Source organism: Planctomycetota bacterium (assembly GCA_050181465.1). Classification (GTDB taxonomy): domain Bacteria; phylum Planctomycetota; class UBA1135; order UBA1135; family UBA2386; genus JACRLW01. Next base: position 52,584 of record JBFXDD010000010.1, on the reverse strand, counting down.
GTCCACCGCAGACCGGAAACGAGCTCGGCGGCACCTGGAACTCGCCGGTTCGCAGGCCGCGCAAGTACTCCAATGCGATCAACGGCTTGGCGACCGATCCCACATACGCGGTGTAACTCGGCATCCACACTGCGAGGCTCGGCGACGGGGAGGTCTCCGAATCGCGCCACACGCTCGCCGCGATCGCAAGCACGTCGCCCGTATGCGGATCGAGCACGACGAGTGCCTTCTCGCGCCCCTTCTCGACGGGGCCGAGCGCGCGCTCCGCGAGCACGCACAACCGCGAATCGAGCGACAGCGCGACCGCCGTCCCCGGCGCGACATCGAGACTGTCGAACATCCGAAGTTCGCGAGCGCGCTTGTCGCGTTCGACGAATCGCAGCCCGGGCCGACCACTCAGCGTGTCGTCCATCGCTAGCTCCACACCCGAACGACCGATCCGTCCGCGCCGGCCGTAATGCGCTCGCAACGCGGCCTCCGCTCGCTCGCGCAGCGAATCCTCGATCCGGTCGCTGAGATCGCCGGCCTCGTGAGCGAGCATCTCGGCGCGTGCGAAGTCGGCTTCTTCGGCGAGGATCGCCGCAGCATCGGCAGTCGGAGTGCGACCTTCCGGGGAATACAGACCGACGCGCCCCACGACGTTGGCCACGCTCATCAGGTCGCTCATGCCCGGAAGACGACCGCGCTCGCGCAACACCGAAGCCCGCAGCGTGAACCCGGGATGTCGCTCCGCGAGCATCGCCACCCACGACGCGAGATCGTGCGGCAACCGCGACATCACGACCCGCGGCGCATGCTCGGAGGGGAACCGTGGGGCGGCGACCCCCGCCGGAATGGGCCGAAACAGCGGCTCTGCAGCAGCACCGGGTTCCGCGAGACTCGCCGCGCGCTGATCGAGCCGTCGCGCCGACTCGTCGTCGTAGGCACGAACCAGTTGGCTGCGCTGCTCGACTGGCAACGTTCGCCACGTGCGCCAGTCGGGCCAGCCCGACCAATCGATCTCTCGTTCGAGCAGGAAAGCCCAGAAGTCTTCCTCCTCGAGCGCACGGCGCTCGGAGTCCGACAAGCCCGCGAGCGATGCCGTCTGAATCGACAGCTCACGGCGCTCGTCGAGAAACCGCCACAACGAGAAATCGACGAGCCTTGGTCGCGCGCGCGCCAGGCGCAGATCGAGCGCGCCGAGTTCCACGATGCGCTCCTTCAGCGCGAGGTGCAGGGCTTCGGCGAGGGCCGCCGGTGACTCGACACGAGGCAATTCGAGACGCGAGTCGGACTCGGCCATCCGCCACAGGGTGAGCAGCGCCGTGGCATCGTTCGACCCTTGCGCTTCCTTGGCGAGCGCGACCGCGAGCCGCGGCCGATGTGCGCCGCTCAGCGACGCGATCGCCGTGCCCAGGTAGAAGCGCAGATCGCGCGGAGGGTCGTCGCTCGCGCCGTCTTGGAATTCGGTCCCGGTCCACCGAGAGGACGCGCCGAACTCGCGCATCGGCAAGGCGAGGAGCTGATCGAGCGCGGCGTGCGCACGCTCGAACGCGACGAAGGTGAACTCCTCGTCGCCGCGCGTGAGACCGGCAAGGAGGTTGCCGGCGTGAATGCATGCGGCGAGCGGATGGGCGCGGCGGAAACTGCCGTAGGTCAGTTCGAGGTCGAAGCCCGGGACGTCCCGCGCGAGCACGACGCCGTCGCGCGACACGATGTCGCCACGCCGGGTCGGCACGTCGCGAAAGGCCCAGCGATTGCGCAGGCTGCGCTCGAGCCAAGCGTCGTGATCGACGATCGCGATCTTCGCGAGCGCGAGGATGAGCGCTGCCGCGGCGAGACCGAACACGACCGCCAGGCGGAGGATGCGTTGGCGACTCAACCCGACCGGCGCCTCCGCCGCCGCAGCGAGAGCACGGAGAGAGGCGGCAGCCGTGCGAGCAGCCACGCCATCGGCGGCAGCGTGACCACGGCGACGATCAGGTCCACGAACTCAACCCTGGGAGTCGCGACCGCGTGTCCCGATATTCCGGCGAAGATCTCCAGTGCACGCGGAACGACGGCGACCAGTGCCGGCGCCAGGAACGCCCGCAGGACCCACGCATGTTCGTCGAACACGACTCGCAGCGGGCGCGCGAGAGCGACGGGAAGGGCCAGCGCCAGAAACTGTGCCGCCACCCCTCCACCACACAGCACGCTGCGCGCGAACGCGAGAGCGAGAACCACCATCGGCAGGCTCCGGCTGCGCAGTTCGAGCGCTGCCACCATGACGAACACGGCGGCAAGATCGATCCGCCACGGCAGTCGTTCGGCGAGCCAGCCATCGGCGACGACGAGCAGGGGCGCGACGAAGATCCACACGAACACGGCGATCATCGCAGCACCTCGAGGACACGAACCGCGAGGTCGTCGCGATCGACGAGCCCGGGATGGCGAAGCTCGAACTGCAGAGCACTCAATCGCCGGGCTGTCCCGAGCCAGAGGCCCGCGGGTAGCGATGGCGATCGCGCGCAGGTGAACACCTCGGCCTGACTCGACAGCTCGAGCGGGGACTCGAGTTCGAAGACCACGCGATCTCGGTCTCGCGCGATCGCGTGCGCGCGGATGGCAACCGAGGCGCCCTCCTGCTGCTCGCTGTCCGCACGTGCCCACCATCGCAGATGCCAGGACTCACCCAGGGAGCCGAATTCGGTGACCACCGCAAACCGCTCACCCACCTCGGTGCACACACCAAGTAGACGATCGCCATCGAGCACCGGAGCTCCCGCGACCAGTGCCGCACGCTCGGTTGCGACCGTCGCCAAGAAGCGTCGCGCGTTGGGAACGGGGACCGGCAAGCGACGCAATCGCACCGGCACCCTGCGCGCCCGCGTGCCCGCCGCCGGGGCGTCGGGCGCGGTCGCGAACCACACGCACACCGCATCGAGCGTGCGCGGATCGTGCGACGGCTCGATGAGGAGATCGATCGGCAGCACTCGGCCGCCCTCATTGCGATAGCCGAAGACCCGCAGGGTGCCGAGTCCAAGCCCCGCCGGAAGCACACCGAGCGGATCCTCGCGCAGGCCGGACGTGTACGCCGACTGGCCTCCTGCCGCGAGTTGTGCGGCGCGATACGGATCATCGAGCAGAGCGCAGCGCAACGGCCAGCGGTCGATGCTGCCGGAGGGTTCGACCAGCATGGCGAGCGGTGCCTCGTCGCCCATCACGATCTGCGCGGGGACACGACGCGGCATTCGGTAGCGCGAGCGATAACCCAGGAGTTCGACGCGGGCGAGTCCGGCCAGTGGGTCGTCGGCTTCGACGGCGCGCGGCGAGAGGAAGCCGACCAGCGAATCGCCGAAGGTCACATGACCCATCGCGTGCGGGAGCGCGTCGCGACGGACGTCCAGGATCAGTTCGTCGAGGAATCCGTTTCGATTCGAACGCCGGTCGAGGACCGCGAGCACGAGCGAATCACCCAGGGATGAACGGAGGTTCGCACCGGGTTCCGCATCGCGAGCGAGCGCGACGCGATGACTCGCGCTGGACTCGCGCCCGCTCGCGATCGCCGAAGTCGCCGCGGCGGGAACGGGTGCGAGGGCGACGAGACCGCGAAGCGGCAGACAGACCCACGGCGCGATCGCCGTCTCGATCCGTCGCGCGAGATTCGGCTGCGTGAGCAACAAGAGCGCGCAGAGCATCGCTGCCCACAAGGGCACCGGAAATGCTCGCTCCGTGCGGCTACGCAGCAAGGCGCCCCCCGCGCGAACCCGGCTCAGGCCAGGTCGTCGCCACCCTCGAGGAACTGCGCATACAGTTCGAGGTGTTCGAGGAAGATGCCGGTGCCGCGGGCCACGCACTCGAGCGGGTTCGCTGCCACACGCGTCGGCAGTTCCGTTTCGCGCTCGATGAGTTGCGGCAAGCCGCGCAGGAGACTGCCACCGCCGCACATCGTGATCCCGGCCTGGACGAGGTCCGCAGCGAGTTCCGGCGGCGTGCGTTCGAGCACCGACTTCACGGCATCGACGATCTTGCGAATCGGTTCGGACAAGGCTTCGCGGACGTCGATCGAGCTGACGATCGTGCGCCGCGGCAACCCGGTGAGCGAGTCGCGCCCGCACACCTCCACGTCGATCTCGGTCTCGAGCGGAATCGCCGAACCCGCCGCGATCTTCAACTTCTCGGCGGTGATCTCACCGACGAGCAAGTTGTAGCGATTGCGGATGTATTGCTGGATCGCTTCGTTGAAGTCGTCGCCGGCGACGCGCAGGCACTCGCCTTCGACGACGTTCGCCAACGAGATCACGGCGACCTCGGAGGTTCCGCCGCCGATGTCGACGACCATGTGGCCGTACGGCTCGTGCACCGGCAGCTCCGCCCCGATCGCCGCCGCCGTCGGCTCATCGACCAGGAACACGCGCCGCGCGCCGGCCCGTTCCGCGCTGCCGATGACCGCCCGCTTCTCCACCATCGTGATGCCCCAGGGCACCGCGATGACGACTTGCGGCTTCACGAAGCGGCGGCCGGGCTGCACCTTGCGCATGAAGTAACGCAGCATGCGCTCCGTGATCTCGAAGTCGGCGATCACGCCGCTCTTCATCGGCCGCACGGCCTGGAAGCCGGGTGGAGTGCGACCGAGGTATTCGAGCGCGGCCCGTCCGACCGCGTTGCCGTCGAGAAGAACTTCGTTGCTGCCTTTGCGGACCGCGACGACCGACGGTTCGTCGAGCACGATCCCGCGGTCTCGGACCGCGACCAGAGTATTGGCCGTTCCGAGGTCGACACCCATGTCGACCGCGAAGCGGCTTGCCAGCCATTCGAGCGGCTTGATCATCGCCCCTCCAGGGGAACAGTCGACCGCGCGTTGCCTTGCCCAGCACTGACCGTTGCCGAGCCGCGAAGCCGTGGCCTCCGAAGATACCGGAGATCGCGAGCAACGCACGCCTTTCTTCTGCGCCGCGCATGCTGACGCAGAAAATTGAAGAAGGGCCCGCTCGCTTGCGCGCGCGGACCCTTCCGGAGTCGCTTGCTGGCTGTCGCCCTCAGGACTGGGCGTCACCGAGCCGGCACTGGGCCAACCCTGGCGTGTCGACCGCGTGCGCGGCGCCGCCCAGGTCCCGTATCCGGCTCAGGACGGGTAGCGTCCCGAAGCCATGAACAGCAGCACGACCGAGGCGAGGAGCACGAGGAAGGTCGTCAGCACGATGCCGTCCTCGAAGCCCAGGCCACCCTTGACCTCTTCGACGCCATCGGCATCGAAGGTGCGGACCTCGGCCTTCTTGGCAGCCTTGGCCGGAGCAGCTTCTTTCTTCTTAGCCATGGGGGAATCCTCCTCGGATCAGTTGGTCTGGGTGGTGGCCGCGTCGCCGACGGCGATCGCCTTGCCGTTCGTGCGGGTCATCCGGCAGAAGGCGAACTTGCCATCGACATCGGTGACCTGGGCTTCGCCCTTGTATTCGCCGTTGTTGTAGACGGCGAAGGTGTAGCCCGCCTTGACGCCGGCTTCGGCCGGGTCGTCGGTGACCAGGATCGTGACGAGCTTGCCGTCGCCGCCGACGTGCTGGATGCTGCCGCTCAGCTTGGGCTGGGCGAAGGCCAAGGCGCCGGGGAAGCGCTCGGCGACGTATTCCAGCTTGACACCCTGCTCGCGGATCGTGGCCTCGAGCGCGGCGATCTGACCTTCGCGATCGGAGACCGAAGCCTCGAGCGCGGCGATCTTGTCGGTGGCGTCGCGGAGGTCGCCGAGGGCGACTTCCATCTTGCGAATCGCCTCGTCCTTCGACTGGCTCGACTCGGTCGCGAGCTTGAACGAAGCCTCGGCCTGCGCGGTGGCGCGCTCGACCGAACCGGAGATCGTCGAGCTGTTCGCGGTCAGCGTGGCGAGATCGCCCTGCAGGCCTGCGATGCGCTTCTCGTTGGCGTCGTTCTTCTCACCCGCAGCCTTGAGCTGCGTGTTGAGACTCTCGACGTTCGAGTTGGCGACGTTCAGCTTGCGATCGGCGTCGTTCAACCGATCGCTGAGCACTCGCTCGCGCTCGGTTGCCTGAGCCGTGTCGGCGGCGTGCGCCTTGGCTTCGGCGTCGAACTTGCCCTTCCAGTCGGTGGCCTTCTGGAGGTAAACGCCGGAGAAGTAGAAGAAGAAACCCGCAAGAAGCAGGTTCAAAACGGTGAAGATGCGACCAACGGAACTCATCGTGCCAGGTTACTCCTAAACGGTCTGCGGTCCGGCGCCAGCGGCCGGTCAGAGGGACGAAGGATGCGTGAGGGGATCGCTGCCAGGTCCGGACGCCGGAACTGCGGCCTAACGAGGGACGGCGAGGGGCACCGCCGGGAAAGGCGGCGCGGATCCTACGGGGTACCTCGGTTCGGTCAAGGCTGCGGGGGCCGCAGACTTCAGTTCCGTGCCTCGGGGTCATGGGCAACCGTGCCCACACCGGGAAACGACGCTCCTAGCCTACCCCGGCGAAAGAGCGCCTGCGCCGCCGCGAGTGCACAAGTCAGCAGGATTCCGACGGCGAGCGCGTCTGGCAGCCATGCCATCGGACCGAGCCGACCGGGTCCAAGTGGGACATCGAGGATCAGCCTCTGACCAGCGCCGGCCTCGCCGCGCGGCAAGCTCGCGATCAGCCGACCACGGGCGTCGACCGCTGCGCTCGCACCATCCACGGTGGCGCGCACCACGGGAGTTGCCGTCTCGATCGCACGGACCACTGTCATCGCGAGCATCTGGTCGAGTTCCCGCCCACAGCGATACCACGACTCATTGCTGACGACGACCAGAAGACGTGCTCCGTCGGCAACCGCCCGCCGCGCGATGCCCTCGAAGGCGTTGTCGAAGCAGACCAGCGCAGCGAACGGCACGTTCGATGCCGTGCGCAGCGGCGGGCGCGGCGCCCCCTTCGCGAGATCGGGCAAGAAGCCGACGACACTCTGGAACTTCGCAACCATCCACTCGCGAAGCGCGCTCGGCATCAGGTCCAAGCCCGGCACGCGCTCGCCGACCGGAACCGGCGTCTGTTTCTCGTGCCAGTCGAGCAGTCGGCCGCGCGCGTCGGTGAGCACAGCCAGCGACAAGGGCGGGACGTTCTTCTCGTAGGCGACCGCCGTCGCCAGGATGCGCGTGCGCTCCGCCAGCCGCAGATCGGGCCGCGGGAGTAACTCGCGCGACTCGAGACGCGCGATCGAATCCAACGCGGACTCCGGCCAGATCAGCAGGTCCGGCGGTGCCCCGGCAGCCGCGATCGCCGCAGCACTCTGCCTTGCCAACGACTCCAATCGTTGCCGCGCACCCTCGGCACGCGGCTCGTCGGGCAGCGGAAAGCCGGTCTGCAAGGCGATGACCCGCAGGGACGTCGCGGCGTCGGCAGCCGGCATCCCGCGCGGCGGGGCCACAACGGTCAGCGCCGCCCACAGGATCACGACGACGATCGACTGGCGCGGCGCACGCGTCGGCGCGACGAAGCCTTCCACCAGCGCGGCGGCCAACCACGCCAACAACAGGTTGCCGCCGACTTCGCCCAGCCACGCGACCGGACCGAGGAGATCCGGCCAGGCCGCGAGCGCGTGGACCGGTTGCGCGTGCGGATACGGGATTTCCGGCATGTGGGCCCGCAGCCACTCGGCGGCCGCCAACCCGATCGCGAAGCCCAGCGGACCGAACCCCCACCGCCCGCCGGCGCGCCCCACCAAAACCGGCAGAAGCCAATAGAAAGCTCCAACCGCTGCAATGGCCACGATGCCCGGCCCCACCACGTGAACCAACGACAGCGACACGAACAGCAGCCGAAGGAAGCCCGCGAGCCAGACCCGACGAGCGGCGCGTGGGCGCACGCACAGCCCGTAGAGCAACGCCAGTGCCGGGATCGACAAGATCGGCGCAAGGGGGATGGCCGAACCCGGGGCGGCGAGCGCCAGCAGTCCCGCGACGACCAGCGCGAGCGCGGCATCGAGCAGCCATCGCCTCATGCGCACGGGTTCTCGCCCGGATCGGAGAAGGCCTGCGCTTCGATCTGCGAACCGACTGCCGGTGCGCTTCCCGCGGGCACGATCGCGTGCCAGGCGCCCCGCGCGAGCGCGAAGGGATCGCCGCTCGGGCGGAGCCGCTCCAGCGCGAGGCTTGGCGAGCCGTCGCCGCCGGCGGACCATTGGGCAACGATCGCCTGCGTGCGAGGGTCGACGCGCGGCGTGGCCCCGCCGAGCGGCAGCCGCGAGCGGCGAATCCGCCGACCGAACCATGCCGCGAGCAAGTGCGCGATGAAGAGGTCGCAGGTGGTGAACGCCGACGCCGGGTTCCCCGGCAGGCCGAACACGAAGGTCACCCGCTCGCCGCGCTCCAAGGTCCCGAAGAAGGTCGGCTTGCCCGGCTTGAGTCGCACGCCGTGGAACACGGTGCGCACCCCCAACGCCGCCAAGGTCGGCTGCACGAGATCGTGGGTGCCGGCCGACACGCCGCCGATGGTGAGCAGCACGTCGTACTCGAGCCCACGAGCCAAGACTTCGCGGAGCGCCGAGCCCTCGTCGGGAGCGATCCCGAGTCGGATCGCTTCGGCACCGAGCTCTGCGCACTGCGCCGCCAACGACCACGAGTTGCTGTCGCGCACCTGGTGCGGAGCCGGCACCCGGTCGGCGGACACGACTTCGTCACCCGTCGAGACGATCGCGACCCTGGGGCGGGTCACGACCGGCACCGTCGTGTGTCCGAGCACGGCGAGCACACCGACTTGCGCGGCACGAAGTCGGGTACCCGCGCGCAACACGATCGCGTTCGCGGCGAGCTCGGAGCCGAGCGGTCGAATGTTGGAGCGGTCGGCGACCGTCGTCGTCACGACGACCGAATCCGCCGGGAGTTGGGCCGTGCCGAACCCACTGGTGTCTTCGACGCGCACCACCGCCCGAGCCCCGGTCGGCACGACCGCACCGGTCATGATCCGCACCGCCTCACCCGGCACGAGAGCGCGTTCGAACGGCCGCCCGGCCAGCGATTCGCCGACGACGGCGAACCGCGCGCCGACTCCGATCGCCGCGGCGGCTGCGACGGCGAAGCCGTCCATCGCCGAGCGATCCGTCGGCGGCCACGGCTCTGCGCTGCGCACGTCGACCGCCAAAGTGCGGAACAATGCCTCGCCCAGGGGAACGGCTTCGTGGCCCGGTCGTGCCCGCGCCGCGGCCGCCACCACGCAGGCGATCGCGTCATCCAGCTCCATCATCTCGCTCATGTTCGCATCCGTGCCGTCGCTCGCAACGAAGCCCGCGCGGCTTCCTCGCGAGCCGTCGGCGAGACCCGTAGATTGCCCCTTCCCTTGGCCGACGCAACGGTCGCAACGCCGCAAGAGCGGAAACCAGCTCGACTCGTGAACGCCCTCTCCACTGCCCCGATCCTCGTCTGCCTCGCGGCCGGCCTCATCGTGTCCGCCTCGTGCAGTAAGCCTGCCGAAGCCCAAAAGCCCACCACGGCCCCTGCCGCGAGTGCGCCGCCCTTGGTCCGGGTGGCGCCCCTGGAGCTGCGCAACGTGCGCCGCACGATCGAGACCAGCGGCTTCCTAGAGTCCGAGCACGGCGTGGTCGTGCAGTCGCGAGTGTCCGGCCGAGTGCTCGAAGTGTTCGTCGACATCGGCGATCGCGTCAAGGCCGGTCATGTGTTGGCACAGATCGACGATCGGGAAGTCCGCGCCGCCTTGCGCCAGGCTGAAGTGAATCTCGCCGATCGCAAGGTCCAACATGAGCTTCGCAAGCTCGCGGTCGACTCGGCGGAACGTCGGCTCGAGTCGGCGAAGATCGAGACCCAGCGGACCAAAGCGCAGTTCGAGCGCAACCAGGCGATCGACCCGCAACTCATCCCACAGAAGGACCTCGACGACAGTCGCTTCGCCTACGAGACCGCGCAGGAGGCGCTTCGTGTCGCCGAGTTGGACTTGCAGCGCACGAAGGTCGAGGTGTCAGGAGCAGCGAACTCGATCGCCGACGCCGAGGCCCGCGTAACCACTGAGACACTCAGGGTCGCGGAACATCAGATTCGCTCCCCGCTGGACGGCGTGGTGGCGGAACGCAACATCAAGGGCGGCGAGACCATCTCGCCGACCGCCTCCACGTCCGCCAGCGCCACTCCGCTGTTCCTGGTCGTCGACCAAGACAATCTGATCTGCCAACTCCGCCGCCCGCAGCGCGAACTGCCCATCGTGCAAGGCGCGCGGGAGGTGAAGTTCCGTTGCGATGCCGTGCCGGAACACGAGTTCCGCGCGACGATCGACAAGGTCAGCCCGATGATCGACGAGACATCCGGCAGCTTCATGATGCGGATTCGAGTCGAACGCGACGATGAACACGTCGGCCTGTTGCGACCGGGGATGTTCATTCGCGCCCGCATCCTCGCCGAGGACGAACGCGAAGCGCTGATGGTTCCGAAAGCTGCGGTGCTCAACGAAGGCTCGACCAGCGCGGTGTTCGTCGTGCGCGACAACGTGGCGCGGCGGGTCGTGCTGGTGCCGGGGATCGAGGAACGTGAGTTCCTCGAGGCCAAGAACCGCGGGGAGGACGGCCTCTCACCCACCGATGTCGTCATCGTCGCCGGCCAGAACGGACTCAACGACAAGTCCGCGGTCGAGGTCGCGAAGTGAGCACGAAGAGCTCCGAACCGAGTCTGTTCGCGTTCACCACGACGCGACCGGTAGCCGTCGCGATGATGATGATCGCGATCGTGGTCTTCGGCTTCGTCGGCCTGCGTCGCTTGCCGGTCGATCTGCTGCCGGAACTGAGTTACCCGACGATCACGGTTCGCACGCAGGTGCCGGGGGCAAGCCCGGAGGATGTCGAGGAGCGCGTGACCGAGGCGCTGCAGGAAGCCGTGTCCGTCACCGCGGGCGTGCGTCGGGTCGTCGCGATCAGCCGCGCGGAGGTCAGCGACATCGTGCTCGACTTCGACTGGGGCACTTCGATGACCGATGCGGTGCCCGACGTCAACGAGCGCATCCAACGCGTCCGCCTGCCCGCCGAGGCCGAACGCCCGCTGGTACTCCGCTACGACCCGAGCCTCGCGCCCGCGATGACCTTCGGTCTGGTAGGCGAACTCCCGCTCGCCGAGTTGCGCCGGATCGCCGAGGACGAGATCGAACGCGAACTGGCGAAACTCGACGGTGTCGCCGCGGTCAAGGTGCGCGGCGGCATCGAGGAAGAGATCCGCATCGAGATCGACGAGGCGGCGCTCGGCGAACTGCAGCTCGACGTCGCCACCGTGAGCGACCGATTGCAGCGCGAGAACGTCAATGCGGCGTCGGGTTCGATCGACGAGGGACGAACGGAGTTCCTCGTGCGCATGCGCGGCGAGTTCCAGAACCTCGACGAGATCGCCGACATCATTCTCGAGCGCCGGGGTGACGCGCCGATCCGACTGCGCGACGTCGCGCGTGTGCTACGCGTCCCGCGTGACCGCGACGTCATCAGCCGCTTCGACGGTTCCGAGTGCGTCTTGATCGACGTCTACAAGGCGGCGGGCAACAACCTCGTCGCGCTGGCGGATGTCGTTCGCGAGCGCCTGTTCGGCTCGCCTGCGCAGCAAGCCTACGTCGCCAAGCTCGCCGACGACGGCAAGCCCTTGCCGGCGACCGGTCCCGCCCCGAGCGACCCGATGGCGGCGCGCATGGCCGAAGTGCGGCGCCAGATGGTCCATCGCCAGATGACCGACTTCGTCGCCTGGCAACTGCGCGGCAGCGGCGTGCGCGTGGAACCGTTGCTCGATCAGTCGAAGTTCATCCGTTCGGCGATCGCGGAGGTGCGCGACTCGGCGCTGGTCGGCGGCGTCCTCGCGATCCTCGTCATCCTGCTGTTCCTGCGACGGATCGGGCCGACGCTCGTGCTGGCGGTGTCGATCCCGATCAGCCTGATCGCTGCGTTCGCACCGATGTTCCTCTCGGGCGTGACCCTGAACGTGATGTCGCTGGGTGGACTCGCGCTCGGTGTCGGCATGCTCGTCGACAGCTCGATCGTCGTGCTCGAAGCGATCACGCGCGCGCGCGAGGAGGGGATGAGTGTGCGGGTAGCGGCCGTGCACGGCGTGTCGCGAGTCGCGGGCGCCGTGACCGCGAGCACGCTCACGACCGTCGCCGTGTTCTTCCCGATCGTGTTCGTGGAGGGAATCGCCGGCCAGATCTTCCGCGACCAATCGCTCACCGTCGTCTTCAGCCTGCTCACCTCGTTGGTGGTGGCACTGCTGCTGATTCCGATGCTCGCGACGCGTCGTGATCCGGATGCGTGGTTCCAACGCGAACCCGTCGTGCCGAACACTCGAGTCGGGAGGATGACGCAGCGAGTCGGACTCCGCATGGTTCGCATCGTCGGCAGCGGATTCGCTTGGCTGATGAAGATCCCCGCTCTCGTGGTCGCACCGCTGTTCTGGGTCTTCGATCGCATCTACCGAGTGATCGAGAACGCCTATCCGCGGCTGCTGAGCGTGACTCTGCGCGTGCGCGCAGTCGTGATCGTTCTCGCGCTCGGGCTCGGCTACCTCGCGTGGGAGGTCGGCAAGACTCTCGACAGCGACGTGCTGCCTCAGGTCGCCCAAGGCGAGTTCGTGGTCGAGCTGTTCCTCCCGCGCGATGCGACTGTGGAGCGAACCGATGCGATCTGCGGGCCGATCGAACGACGCATCCGCGAGATGCCCGAGGTGGAGAGCACGTTCCTCGCCGTCGGCGTCGACAAGGATGAACTCAATGACGCTCGCGAAGGGGAGCACTCGGCGAAGATCCTGGTGCGGCTGCGGGCGAGCACCGATCCGCGCCTCGCCGAGACTGCGGTTCGCGAGCGGATCCTCGCGGAGTTCGGTCGACTGCCGGAGTTGGCGGAGCCGCCGGGATTCGCCCAGGCCGGCACGCTGTCCTTCGACAACCCCTTCACCTTGGAGCTGGTCGGCAAGGACCTGATCGCGCTGCGCACCGCCTCGACCGAGGTCGAGGGCGTCCTGCGGAGCGTGCCCCAGTTGCGCGACGTGCGCTCCACCCAACAGCGCGGCAACCCGGAGATCGTGCTCCGACTGGACCGCGAACGCATGTCCGCGCTCGGACTCGACTCGGGCGTGGTCACGCGAATCCTCGACAGCAAGGTCCGCGGCGTGGTCGCCACACGCTTCCCCGAGCACGATCGACGAATCGACATGCGGGTCGCGATGGCACGCAGCGACATCGACCGCACCCAGGCGCTGCTCTCGATCAACGTCAATCCGCGCGGCTCACCGGCCATCCCGCTGGAGGCGATCGCCGACGTCGAGGTCCTCGAAGGCCCCAGTGAGATCCGCCGCCTCGGCAACACCCGCGGGGCTGTGGTCGAGGCCGGCGTGCGCGGCTTCGGGTTCGGCGCCGCCGCCGACGCTGCCGCGGTCGCCTTGGCCGACTACTCCCCACCGCGCGGGATCGAACTCCGACTCGGTGCGGGTCAGCAGGAGATGAGCGAATCGATGGACAGCGTGTTCCTCGCGCTCGCCCTCGCGATCTTCCTGGTCTACGTCGTGATGGCCTGCCAGTTCGAGAGCATCGTTCAGCCCTTCGTCATCTTGTTGACGGTCCCGCTCGCGTTCATCGGCGTCGTGTTCGCGCTCCGCGCGGTGAACATGCCGGTGTCGATCATCGCCATGCTCGGCGGAATCGTGCTGGCCGGGATCGTGGTCAACAACGCGATCATCATGATCGACCAGATCAACAAGCTGAGACAGGAAGGCGCTCCGAAGATGGAGGCGATCGTCGAGGGCGCGCGCAGTCGGTTGCGACCGGTGCTGATGACCACCTTGACCACAGTGCTCGGCCTGCTCCCACTCACCGGCTGGCTGGCCGGACTACCGTGGATCGGCGGCAGCTCGGACGGGCTCGAGTTGCGTGCACCGATGGCAGTGACCGTCGTCGCCGGTCTGAGCATGTCGACGCTGTTGACCCTCTTCGTGATCCCGTGCGTCTACTCCTTCGCGGATCGGCGAGCCTGACATGAGCGAATCCAACAGCGCCCCACCTCCAGCGTCGAGGAACGGTCTCGTCGGCACCTTCGTCGATCGTCCCGTGATGGCACTGATGATCACGGTCGCCATCCTCGCCGTCGGCGCGATCGCCTTGACGCGCATGCCGATGCAGCTCAGCCCGGACGGCATGACCGCGGACTCCATCAATCTGTGGATCCCCATCCGCCAGGACATGCCGCCCAAGGAAGTGGAGGAGCGGATCGCGCGGCCGCTCGAAGCGCAGTTGCGGACGATCCCCGGCATCCGCCACATCGAGGTCGAGTGCGGGAGCAGTCGGGTCTTCGCGAGCATCGAGCTCGACAACGACACCGACGCCACGCTCGCCGCCGCCGAGGTTCGCGATCGCTCGCAGCGGGCGCGCTTGTCGTGGCCGAGCGAAGTGGACCAGTTCTTCACCTGGCGCGAAGACATGAGCGGTGCCCCGCTCGCGTTCCTGCGTCTGCGCACGCCGGATCGCAACGCCGAGTGGGACTTCCGGATCGATCAGGTCATCCGGCCGCGGCTCGAAGCCGTCGAAGGTGTGGGTCAAGTCGACGTCTGGGGCCTGCTCGACGAGACACTTCGCATCTGGTTCGACCGCGACAAGTTGGTCGAGCACCGTGTGGACTACGGCGATGTCCTGCGCCGACTCGCCGAGGACAACTTCGCCAAGCCGGTCGGCGAGGTCGACGACGGCCATCGACGCGCGATGGTGCGGGTCGATGCCCGCTTCAAGTCGCGCGAGGAAATCGAGCGATGGCCGATCCGGCCGGGCCTCGTCATCGGCGATGTCGCTCGCGTGCTCGACGTGCCGAGCGTCCGCGACAACCTCTCCAAGTTCGAAGGCAAGTACACCTACACTGCCGTCGTGCGCCTGGCGGCCGGAGTGAATCCCGTCGAGGCGAGCTGGAACCTCCGCGAGGCTCTGACCACCATCGAGGCGGATCCTGAGCTCCGCGGAATCGGGTTCACGCCGCTCTTCGACCAGGGCCAACTCATCGAGCAGAGCCTCGACACGCTGCTCTCGACCTCGCTGCAGGGAGGATTGCTGGCGCTCGTCGTGCTGTGGCTGTTCCTGCGCAACCTGCGCGTCACCCTCGTGGTCGCACTCGCGATCCCGCTCGCGCTGGTGATCGCGATCGGCTGGATGTACTTCAGCGGCGGCAGCTTCAACGTCGTGTCGATGGCCGGGTTGACGCTCGCGGTCGGCATGGTCGTCGACAACTCGGTCGTCGTCCTCGAGAACATTCGCCGGCGCCGCGCCGAAGGCATGGACCAACGCGAAGCGTGTGTCCAGGGAACACGGGAGATCATCCTGCCCGTGACGATGGCGACGCTGACCACGGTGGTCGTCATCGTGCCGCTCTTGTTCATGAGTTCGCAGCGGAACGTGAGCACTGTCTTCGCCGCACTGGGTGTGCCGCTGTCGGTGGCACTGATCGGGAGCCTGTTCGTCGCGATTCTGCTCCTACCCTCGGCGGTGCGGCGCGCCGGCCTCGGCCGCATGCAGTTCGCCGGCGACGAGACGCCGATCGGCCGTTTCTCCCCGATGCGCCCGGTGCTGGCTCTCAATCGCATGCTGCTGCGCGGGGTCCTCGGCCCCTTCTGGCTGCGCTGCACGGCAGCGCTGTTGAGTCTCTTGCTGTTCGCCACGATCGGCGCCGCTTGGAGCGGCCTGAGTTTCGATCAAGGCGGCGAGTCGATGCGTCGCGGCGACGTCACGATCAATCTCGAGATCCCGCGCGGTATGACGCTGAGCGATGTTGCCGAAGAGGTGAAGGGCTACGAGGCACACCTGGACACGCAACGCGACGGACTGAAGATCAAGACCGTTGCCAGCCGTTTCAGTCGACGTTCGATCCGCTTCGACATCACGGTCGACGCATCGATTCCGCGATCGGAGTACCGGCAAGTCGCGAATCGACTCCGCGAGTCCTGGCCGGCGCGTCCCGGTGTTCGCCTGACCTTGCGGGACAGCGGCGGCGGGATGGGCCGCGGTTCGGCAGCCGACGACCAGAGCAGCAAGCGCTTCGTCCTGAGGCTCTACGGCCCTGACAGCGAGTTCCTCGCCGACAAGGCACTCGAAGTGCGCGATCGACTCGCACGAATGCCCGAGGTCGCGCGTTGCGAGTTGGACCAGGGCGATGCCAGCGAAGAAGTGGTGCTGCGACTCGATCGGGACCGATTGAGCGATCTCAGAGTCAGTCCGGAATCGATCGAGCGCACGGCCTCGTCGGGACTCCGCGGCTCGGAGCTCACGCGCTTCGTCGCCGACGGTCGCGATGTCCGCCTCATCTCGCAGTTCGATGCCGAAGAGAACCCGACGCTGTGGGATCTGAAGGAGACGAGGGTGTTCTCGGCGGGCGGCGGGTTCCAACGGATGGACGACCTCGTCGACGTCCGCTTCGAGCGGTCGCTTCGCGAGATCGATCGGCTGGACGGCAAGACGCAGGTCGTCGTCGTCGGCGAGCGACGAGATGAAGTCAGCTCGCAGCGGATGAGTTCGCTCCTCGAGCAGGTGATGGAGTCCACCGTCCTGCCGCGCGGCTACACGTGGAGCGAGACGAGCCCCGCCAACGACACCGCCGAGGACTTCCGCGAGCTCGCCGATGCCGGCTTCCTGTCCTGCGTGCTC
This sequence comes from Planctomycetota bacterium, assembly GCA_050181465.1. Taxonomy (GTDB): domain Bacteria; phylum Planctomycetota; class UBA1135; order UBA1135; family UBA2386; genus JACRLW01. The sequence goes on along the minus strand of JBFXDD010000010.1, from coordinate 36,019 downwards.
ATTCTGCTGTTGATGGGCGTGCTGTTCGAGTCGCTCGTGTTGCCCGCCGCGATCATGGTCACGGTGCCCTTCGCGTTGGCCGGAGCGTTCTGGACGCTGCGACTCGTGCACGGCTCCATCGACGTGATGACCTTCATCGGCATCGTGCTGCTCGCCGGCGTCGTGGTGAACAACGGCATCGTGCTGCTCGACTGCATCGAGCGCCTCCGTCGTGACGGACTCGATCGGCGGACGGCGATCCTCGAAGGCACCCGGATCCGCCTCCGCCCCATCCTGATGACCGCCTCGACCACCGTCGCCGGACTGTTGCCCATGGCGCTCTTCGGGGAGAGCAGCGACGGCGGCATCAGCTACGTGGGGATGTCGATCGCCGTCAGCGGCGGCTTGACCTTCAGCACCCTCTTCACCGCCTTCGCGGTCCCGCTCGCCTACGTGTTCTTCGACGACGTCTCGAACTGGGGTCGCGGCATCCTCGCGACGATCCTCGGCACGCCGCCGCGTGCGGACGCGCCGTCTCAGTTGGTCGAGAGCGCGAATCCGCAGAGCTTGTAGAGCAGGCGTGCGCCGACGTTGGCGTCCCATTCGTCGCCGTCGGCACCCGGTGCGACCTCCACGAGATCGAACCCGACGATCCGCCGGCCCGACCGAGCGAGTCCTTCCAGCACGAGACAGGCCTCGACGAAGCCGAGACCGCCGGGAACCGGCGTGCCGGTGTTCGGACAAAGCGCCGGGTCCAGTCCGTCGATATCGACGCTGATCCAGACCTGTGCAGGCAACGGTGCGATCAGCTCCGCGATCAACTTGGCCAGCGGTTCGCCGGCGAACTTGCGGCGCTGCCACTCGAGATCGAACCAGGTGACGATCCGGCCGTCGCTGGCATGGATGCGATCGAACTCGGCGCGACCGAAGTCTCGGATTCCGAGTTGGACGAGACGTTCGACCGACGGAACTTCCTCGAGCACGTTGTCCATGATCGAGGCGTGGCTGTAACGAAAGCCCTCGAAGGCGACGCGCAGATCGGCGTGAGCGTCGATGTGCAGGATGCCAAGCCCACCGTGATGTGCTGCCGCGGCGGCGATCGCTCCGAGCGGAACCGAGTGGTCGCCGCCGACGATCCCGGGAAGCTTGCCGACGCGGAGGATGCGCGCGGTGGACTCCGCCACGATCCCGTTCACTTCCCGCTGTGCGGACTCGACCGCGCGCAGCGCGGCTTCGTCGCCGGCATCGGCACCGCCCTTCGTCAGGATCGGCACCGCCAGTTCGCGGGCGCTCGCCGAGAGCGCCGCGATGCGCGGATCCGCATCGAGCATCACGATGCCGCGCTCGTACGGGCGACCGGTCTGGAGATCGAAGAGATCCACCTGGTGACTTGCGGCCAGGATCGCCGATGGTCCGTCGCGCGTGCCGTCGCGGTAGGAGGTCGTCGCATCGAAGGGGACGGGCACGAGCACGCAGGCAGCGTCCTCGAAGTGCGAGGTCAGTCCGAAGATCCCCGAACCGGGGACGGCCGCAGCGTCGGGATCGAATCCGTGCATCGCGCACAGCCGATCCGTCGCGGGGACTTCGGTCAAGCAGAGGACCAGCAAGGACTAGTCCGGGCTAGCCCGGATGATTCGTGAACGTCTGCTGCGATCGCCACAAGTCGCGCCCAGCGGCGTCGCTACGACGGCTCCTCCCTGGCAGCGTAGCTACAGCTACGCTTCGGTCGTCGACCGTCGTAGCTCCTTGCCGGGCATCGACCTGCGGCGATCTCGCGACGACGTTCACGCATGATCCGGGCTAGGCAGCCGAACCGTCGCGGCCGAAGATCCCCGCCATGTCATCGTCCAGGGTCATCGTCTATCGCACCGCCACCTGCCCCTTCTGCATCGCCGCCGTGGATCTGCTCCGCGAGCGCGGCGTCGCCTTCGAAGAGGTCGCGCTCGATTCGCATCCGGACCGTCGCGCGTTCACCGCTTCGATCAAAGCCGGCCATCGCACAGTGCCTCTCATCGTGATCGACGAGCTGCCCATCGGAGGCTTCGACGACTTGCAGGCGCTCGCCGCCAGCGGCGGACTCGATCGACTCCGCGAACCGGCGTGAGCGAGCAGGCAGGAACGCAGGAGAAAAACGGCTCTCCGGCCGGGCGGGATCGTCTCAGGTCAGGTCGGACAGGAAACAGGGAGGAAGGAGAGGGTCGCTCGTTGGCCGCCCGGCCGGAGAGCCCACCTCGTCTCGTGCTGCAGGACCATGCCTCCTGCGGCAACCGAACTAGACCACACGATCGGGGGGGTTACCGGCTCGACCGCGCAGAGAGTTTCGGAGCAGGACAGCGACGCGCAGCCATCGGACGGTGAGCGCATCGGTGCAAACGCTGCCAAGGACCGAAAAGCGCTCGCCCACCGTCGGACCGGGCGGCATCGTGCGCAGCGGCGGACCACGGCCGCCCGACTGGGAGTCCCGCATGTCCGAGTCCAACTACCGCCAGCTCGATCCCGCGCGCGTCGTGGCGACCATCGCCACGCTCCGCGATCGCATCCGCGAGCGATTCCCGCACGCGAACCTCGGTGCCGTCGCGGAGGAGTTGCTCGAGGTCGCTCGCGACCACGCCCGTCGTAGCCATCGGATCCGCAGCGCGATCCTGTCGCTGCGCATCCTCGGCGGGCTGCTCCTCATCAGTGCCGTATTGGCGATCACCAGCTCCATCGCGCAGGTGCACCCGCGCCTGGGCGACGACTGGCAGTGGTCTGAGGTGATCCAGACCATCGAGGCTGGGCTGGGCTCTTTGTTCTTCCTGAGTGCCGGCGCGGTGTTCGCGATGTCGCTGGAGACGCGAGTCAAGCGACGCCGCTGCCTCGTCGCGATCCACGAGATGCGCGCCATGGCGCACATCGTCGACATGCACCAGCTCACGAAGGATCCGGAGCGGCTCGGCGGCACCGGTCCCGACACGCCGAGCTCGCCACGCCGCTCGCTGACCCACTTCGAACTGGTCCGCTACCTCGACTACTGCAGCGAGATGCTCTCCTTGATCGGCAAGGTGGCGGCGCTCTACGTCCAGGGCTTCCCTGACAGCCACGCCGTCGGCGCGGTCGATGAGATCGAGAACCTCACCACCGGACTCAGCCGCAAGATCTGGCAGAAGATCATGATCCTCGACGAACGCACGACCAAAGAGGGCCTCGTCGAGCCAACCCCGTCGTGAGAGTCGTTCGCGTCGTGTCGACATCCAGTAGCCACGCACTGACTGCCGACAATTGCCGCATGGCAGTCCCGGGGATCGGCACCGGCTTGGCAGCTCGCGTGCGAAGGATCGCGGCACCGCTGCTGGCGACTTGGCTGTCGGCTTCGCTCGCTCACGCGCAGGTGGAGAACGCGACCGCGGACGCGCTGGTGATCCACGTGGCTGCCCCCGATCGCGCCGTCGGCTTCGGTGACGGCTCGCGGGCGAAGCCGTTCGCCCGCTTGGCCGACGCGCTCGAGCGCGTGCGCAAGGTGCGCGCAGCGGAGCGCGCCGAGCAGCGACCGCCGCAACGAATCGAGGTGCAACTCGCCCCCGCGAGCTATGAACTGCCCGGCACGCTCGCACTCGACGGGTCGCTCTCCGGCGGCGGTCCACAGTCACCGACGGTCCTGCGCGGCGTGCCGCCGGGAACCGAGTTGCACGGTGCACGCACCGTGCCACGGCATCGCCGCACCCCACTGCCGACCCGCGACCCCCGTCGAGCACGAGTTCGCCACGAGCGAGTCGCCGAGCGCGTGCTCGTCGTGGACCTGCGCTCGCTCGATCTGACCGTCGACGCCTTCGTTCCGCGCGGCATGGGCCTCGAGACCAGGCCGGCACCGATCGAACCCATCCTGGGTGGTCGGCTCCTGCGCGCCGCGAGTTGGCCCGACGAGGGCTTCGCGTCGACGGGCCGCGTGCGAAGCATCGGCACGACTTCCGCCGCCGAGTCCCCAGGCGCGACCTTCGAGTTCCGTTCACCGCGGATCGAAGACTGGGCCCTCGAACCCAACGCGTGCATCTTCGCCTACCCCGTCCACGACTGGGCCGACACGACGTTGCCGATCGCGCACATCGATCCGATCGAGTCCACGATCCGCCTCGCGTTCGGTCACGCCTACGGGATGAAGGAAGGCGCGCGCTTTCGGATCGTCTACGCGCTGTGCGAGTTGGACCTCCCCGGCGAGTACTGGCTCGACGCCGAACGACACGAACTGCTGTACCTGCCCTTCGACGACCAGGAACGCGGCGTCGAGCTTCGACTCACGGCGGTCGCCGATGCCCTGGTCTACGTGGAGGGAGCTCAGCACCTGGCGATCGAAGGCGTCGAGATCGGCAGCACGCGCGGTGTGGGAGTCCGGATCGCCGGCGGCGCGCACGTCGCGCTGCGCGATTGCACGATCCGTGCGACGGGCAGCCACGGCGCGGTCGTGCGCGGCGAGCAGCACCTGGTCGAGCGGTGTCGATTCCTCGCCTGCGGCGGGAGCGGAGTGACGCTCGAGGGCGGGGATCGACGCACCTTGCGGGCCGCGAGTCACCTCGTGGCCGACTGTGAGTTCGTCGACTTCAGCCGTCTCGAGCGAACCTATCGCCCGGGCGTCGCCATCGCGGGGGTCGGTCACAGCGTGGTCCACAATCGATTCCACGATGCGCCGCATGCCGCGATCCTGTTCGCCGGCAACGAACATCGCATAGAGGCGAACGAGATCTTCCGTGTCCTGACCGAGACCGCCGACTGCGGTGCGATCTACGGCGGTCGCGACTGGGCGATGCACGGCACCGTCATTCGCCACAACTACATCCACGATCTGCCCGGCACGAGAGTCGGCGGTCAGAACGCGATCTACCTCGACGACATGGCGAGTGGTGTCGTCGTCGACGGCAACGTGATCGAGCGCTGCACGCTCGGCATGCTGCTCGGCGGCGGACGCGACCTGCTCGTGCGCGGCAACGTGTTCACCGACTGCGGCGAAGCGCTGCGATTCGACGCGCGCGGTGTGGGCTGGATGGCGCCGCAGATCGCCGATCCCAGCGCGTCGACCCTGCATGCTCGGCTGCGGGAGATCGACGCGAGCAGCGAGCCTTGGCGCTCGCGCTACCCCCGCGTGCGCGACACACTCGAACTCGCATTCGGTCGCCCCCACGGCAGTCGCATCGAAGGCAACGCGCTCCTTCGGACGCCCTTCGGCTGGGTCGAGGACCGGGAGTCGGTTCGTGTCGAGAACAACCGCTCTGTGAACGGTCTCGAATCCGGACCGGATCGCAGCCTCGTGGACACCCGGTCGATCCCGGGCTTCGCCGCAATTCCCTTCGGGCGTGTGGGGCCGCGGCCGCGGCCGCGCTGAACCACGGCCGACCTGTCCGCGACACGGTCAAGAGCAACGGAACGGTGCGAACGCGGCGGCGACCCCAGGCTGTCGCGAGTTGTCGAGTCGCCAGTTTGGTGTAACACTGATGTCGGCAGCGTCACCCGACGCTGTCGCTCCCTTCTCCCCTAGCTTGCTCCAAACATGAAGATCTCCTGGTTGGCAGCGCTCGGCCTCGCTCTCGCGACGCCGATCGCCGCCCAGTCGCAACTTTGCACGTTCCCCCCGCCTTGGGCCTCCAACAACGGCGGCACCGCGGGCGGAGTCGTGTTCTTCGACCTCAACGTCACCGGCGGCTTCCTGCTGCAAGGCCTCGACTGCAATCTGTCGGCCGCTGCCGGCACCGCGGTGTCCCTCGAGCTCTACCGCACGAACGGCACGCACGTCGGCAACGAGAACAACGCCGGCGCATGGACGCTCGTCGGCACCGACGCTGGTGGTGTGTTGTCCGCCGCCCGCAACAGCCCGACCAGTTTCACGATGGCCGCACCGGTGCTCTTCACGCCAGGCGCCTACGGCATCGGTGTGCGCGTCATCGGCAGCGGCCAGGCCTACACCGGAACCGGAACCGGCGGCACGCCGACGGTCGTGAGCGATCCGTTCATGACCTTGACGGCGGGTGCTGCGATCAGCGGGCTGTTCACCGGCACCTTCTTCTCGATCCGCGCCTTCAACGGCTGCCTGAACTATCAGCCCTCGAACGGCCTGTTCTCGAACTTCACGGCAACGCCGACCGTCGGTGCTTCGCCGCTGTTCGTGCAGTTCACGGATACCACCTTCACCTCCGATCCCAACGGCGTCCTCACGTGGGCGTGGGACTTCGACAACGACGGCAACACCGACTCAACGCTGCAGAATCCGCAGCACATCTACGCGGCACCCGGGCTCTACAGCGTCAAGCTCACGACCACCGATGCCACCAACCCGCAGTCGGTGATCACCAAGGCGGACTACATCTCGGTTGATCCGGTGAGCGCCGACTTCACGGCGACACCGACCATCGGCGCGGCACCGTTGATCGTCAACTTCAGTGACGCATCGACCGGCCTGATCACTGCTTGGGCTTGGGACTTCGACAACGACGGCAACACCGACTCGACCGTGCAGAACCCCACGTGGGTCTACGCGAACGCGGGCCAGTACACGGTCAAGCTCACTGTCAGCAACTCCGGACAAAACGACTCCGAGACCAAGACCAACTTCATCTTCGCCACCGGTCAGCCGACCGATCCGGGCCTCCCGGAACTCATCGGCTACCAGTTCAATGAGCCGCGCGGCAACTCCGTCGCGAACTCCGCGAGCGGCGGCACCGCACCTGCGTTCGGCACTGCCAACAACTCGGTGTGGCACGGCGACGCCGGTCGCAACACCTTCGACGCCAACGAGTCGGGCTTCGGCGCGCTTCGTTACACGAGCAGCGGCAGCGTGAACACCGGTTGGCCGACGTCGATCAGCGGCAGCTTCACGATCTCCTTCTGGCTGCGCCGCAACCCGGCCTCGACCACGACGAATCCCTTCGGCTACGCCTTCGGCAACGGGACCTTCCGGTCCTTCGTCGCGGGTGCCGCCGGCCAGGGCATCACCTTCCGCGGCAGCGCGATCGGCAACGTGGACAGCGGCTTCCCGGTCATCAACACTCCCGGCTTGTGGCAGTGCCTCACGCTGGTCGTCGACGACGCCGCGGGCACCGCGCAGTGGTGGGACAACGGCGTACCGGGCAACCTGGTGAACTTCACGCCGAACACCTTCGCCTACACCAGCACGGCGATCCTGCAGGTCGGCGCGCTGTCCACCGCCGCGAGCAGTTCGATCACCGCGCACTACGACATGGACGACTTCCGCTTCTACACCCGAGCGCTCTCGAGCGCGGAGATCCTCGGGCTGCTGACGGCGGAGCAAGCTGCGGCCACCAACTTCGGTGCGGGCTGTGCGGGTGCGACCGGAGTCCCGACGATCGTCGGCAGCGGCGGTCAGCCCAAGATCGGTAACGGCGCGTTCCAGATCGACATCGGCAACGTCGAATCCGGCAAGCTCACCGCGTTGTTGGTCGGGACCCTGGCCGTGGAGGGCGGCGCGCGTCCGCTCGACGTGTCCTTCCTCTTCGGACCGGGTTGCCTGGCCGAGACTCTGCCGGACCTCGGCGCCTTCGTCGCCGGCGTCGGCCCGACCAGCAGCTTCCCGCTGCCGATCGGCAACATCCCGGCACTGGTCGGCGGTCACGTCTACGCGCAAGCGCTCGTGTTCGCAGACGACGGTGCGGTGAGCTCGGCGCTGGACATCAACATCCAGAACTGAGCCGGCTCGCGCTCGGCTGCCGTTCCCGGCAGCCGAGCGATGGAGCCCGTTGGCCCGATTTCTTCGTGACGACGTTCACGAATGATCCGGGCTAGTGACGCAGACGGGCGCGATCTGCAGCGATCGCAGCAGACGTCCGCGAGTGACCCGGGCCAGAGCAGCTCGGGCCGGCCGCGAGCACAGGCGCCTCCGGACGAACCTACGCGCGGCACGCGCTACGACCCGCGTGCGCGCATGAGTCAACAGCACTCATCCACGAGCCGCTCGAAGGCGGCCCTCGATCAGGGCTCGCGCACGCTCGCAGAGCCGTCGAAGTAGGCCTGGTAGCGTGGCCACGAGAACTCGGCAACTCTGCGACCGAGTTCCAGACCGGCCAGGTTGTCGGCTTGGATGTGATAGCCGCCCATGACTCGCGAGATCCCGGCCAGCTCCGCGGTCGCGGTGAAGCTCGGTAGTTCCAGAAGCACTGCGTCGTCCGACGGCTCACCGGTGATCGAACCGGGCACGCGCGGCGCGACGAAGCCGAACCAGTCGGAACCCGTGAACAAGCGGAGAATGGTCGAAGCGCCCCCACTCACCGTGCTGTGGCCGGATGGATAGGCAGGGAAGGGCGGACACTGGAAGTCTGCCGGCGAGAAGTTGATCCAGTCTTCGGCGCGCACCGGGCCGACGCCACGGCCGGGTCCTCGCCAGCCGGGCAGTTGCTGCCCCGCGTAGAAGTGCCGCACGAGAGTCATCGGCCGCGAACTGTCGAAGACGTACTTCGCATCCCAGCAGGCGATGAAGGTGTCCATGCAGACGTTGGCGACGCAGAAGAAGAGTTTGACGTCCTGCTCCAGGTCGTAACCGTCGCGCCGCGAGAGGTCCTGCGCGAAGCGCAGCCAGTGCCCGCTCTGCCCGGTCGAGCGAGGTCCGTCGCGCATGAACTCGACGATCGCCTTCTGACGCGGTGTGAGCGTCGCGTGGTAGCGGATGACTTCGTCGACCTCGGCACGCAATCGCGGATCGCCGACCCTCGGTGGCGGCCCGGGACGGAACTGCGCGCTGGAATCGAGCGCAAACGGCGTGACCTTACCCCATTGCGGGGTGAGCCCGCCGGGTGCGATTCGTCGGCCGTCTGCGAGCGTGAAGACCTTGGGCTGCCACGCATCCGGATCGACGATCTCGTCCGGCGCGTTCTTCGGGGCATAGCCCGTGTAGTCGGCGTACGCCTCGACCGCGCCTCCCGGCATGTCGCCGTGTTGGTTCGCACCGTCGTGGCGGCGGTACTCGATCAACGCATCGGCAACCAAGTTGCCGACTCCCGCCGCCGTCGCGGGATCTCGCGTCGCCTCGTCCGGATCGTGGCCCATGCTCCGCATCGCGGAACGCACGTAGTCCGCCTGCTTCGGGAACAAGTCGAGCAGCGTGCGACACATCGCGTGGGCGATCGCGATCTCGCGATTGCGCTGCGTGCGTTCCGCGACCGGTCGCCGCAGCGCCGAGCCCAATCGCGTGCCGACCGCGCGCTCGTCGTACGCCGCCCACGCGTCGTACATCGCCGTCAACGGAATCGCCATCTGCCGCGAGATGATGGTCGGTCGGGCGCCGATCTCTTCGACCTCTCGTGCCGTCGTCTCCTGCAGGATGTCCAGCCAGCGGTACGCGACCGTTGCGTGTGCGTGCTCCGGATACCGCGGTGAGCCGTCGCGCGTCGCCTGCAGGTAATGCAGGTAGTGTGGATCGAGCTGCAAACCGCCCAGCGGCGTTCCGTCGAACTCCAGGATGTTCTTCGTGGTGTTCGCGCAAGCGGCGAACAGGATCGGGACCGCCAGGATCCAAGAGGAAGCGAGGGCTCGTGACGTCATGCGGGTTCGCGGCAAGGCCTTCGCATGGTTTACCACGGCATTCGCGGCAGGGCAGCGGCTCGACCAAGAAGTCGGCGAAAGGCGCGGCGCACCCGCGGGATCACGGACTCTCGCTGTCTTCCGGCTTGAACTCGAATCGGCGCGGTCGACCGCCCTTGCCGTAGCCGATCGAAGCGCTCAGGCCACCTTCGGCAGACAGTTCGTAAATGATGCGCTGCGGAAAGTCGTGGCGCGGATTCTCGAACACGGCGCGCGTGTCGCTCAGCTCGGTGAGCGTGAACGTGGTCGGCGGTGCACCGTTGGGTTGCGCGATGTACACCAGCCCACCGTCGCGCTCGAGAACCCGCAGATACTCGAACGCAACCGTTCTGCCGCGCGACACGGTCCGTGAGACCGCGAGCATCGAGCCGCCTAGCGGAGGACTCCAGCGCTCCTCGATCGATCGCGATCCGTTCGTGCCGCTGGTGCCGACCCACGCGCCGGCGAGCCACCCGATTCCGTCGATCGTGGCCTTCGCCGAAGTGGGCAAGGGGATATCCGCCGGCTTGCGATACAGGGCCAGCGAGTTCATTCCGTTCGGCGGATCGACCATGGCGCGCGCGAGCAAGCCTTCGCTGGTCGGCCGGAACTCGAAGCGAAGCAGGCCCGACCGAGTGCCGTCCGTCGCGCGCAGCAGCTCGACTTCATACTCGAACTGCCCGTCCTTCCAGATCCCTCGATAACGTGAACGTCGGCCCTCGCGCTCGACGTCGGTGGGCTCACCGTCGAGCCGCATGCGCACCTCACCGTCGCTGCGAATCAGCACGACGGCGTCGGCTTCGACGCGCAGCCGGAGCTTGGCACTCGTGCTGGGTTGTTGGTTCTCCGGTTCGCGCCCTTCGGTGCGGTCCTCCACGAACACCCATTCGCCGTCGAGGGCAGCTACGCCTTGCTCTTGCGACCGCAGAATGCTCGCAGTCGACAAGGCGTTCAGCAAAGTGATCAGCGCAAGGAACACGAACGATGGTTGGAATCGATTGTGCAAGTGCATGGGAAAGGTCCGCCGACGCAGCGATGTTGGCAGAGAGCGATGGCTGGGCGACACCGAACTTCGGGCGCCCGCGAGTCTAGCCAGGACCATGCGTGACCGTCTGCTGCGATCGCCGCAGCTCCTTACCGAGCATCGACCTGCGTCGATCTCTCCACGACGATCACGCGTGGTTCGGGCCAGGCACGAGCGCGAGTCCAAGCGATTCGGGGAGGAATTGCCGGCCTCGCCCGGATGAGTCGTGAACGTCTGCTGCGATCGCCACATGTCGCGCCCGGCGGCGTCGCTACGTCGACTCCTCCCTCGCAGCGTAGCTACCGCTACGCGTCGGTCGTCGACCGACGCAGCTCCTTGCCGGACATCGACCTGCGGCGATCTCGCGACGACGTTCACGAACAATCCGGGCTAGTGCGGGACTGGCGCAAGACGACAGGATGTCCGCCATCCGCGGGGCAGGCGCTGCGGAACTCACGGCACCGACTCCGTCGCGCTCGATGTGGAGAGGATCCATGGCCGCAGGCCAACCGGTACACGCCGAATTCTCCCGAGCTCCGGTTCGGACTTGCGCAGCGCAAGCATCACGACCACTGCGGGTGCCGCAGCCAGGGGCAGAGCAGCGGCGTCGATCGCGGCGCGCATCGTCCGGTTGTCCGGGACGATCGCAGCGATCCCGGTGCCGCCTTCGACACACCGACCGAGAGACCTTTCCCCTGCGCGATCTCACGATCGCGACATGTCTCGCTCGCCTTGCGGATCGGCGAGCGCGCCCGCACGACTCACAGCGTGCCGATCCGGGGCGCGAGCGCGTTGCTGCCGCGCACTGCTGCGAGCGCCCCTGATGCGTCGAACTCCAGCGGCAGCGACTGCGTGAAGAGCTGCACGCCGAGCAAAGCTCGGTCGTTGGCGATGCGTAGAAGTGAGTGCGCCGTGCCGGCGCCGATCGGCAGCAGAGTGACGATGTCCAGCGATGCGTTCACGAAGCAGCCCGGCTGACCTTGCGGCAACAAGGCGGACAGGGGCAGCGAGACCTGCGAGAAGCCGACGGTACCCAGACACAAGGATCCCGGCGCGAGGCCGGTCGTCGTCGTTCGGAACTCACCGCCGAGCCACGGCAGGGAATCGGCGGTGAGCACGAGCGGACCTGCGACACTCGCGCAGCCCGTGCCGTACGGGTCCGCCGACGGCATACAACGCGACCGCAAAGTCGCGAGTGAGTGCGACATCGTGAAGTTGGCGACATGGAAGTTTCCACCGAACACGAGTTCCCCGTCCGCCCGCTGCGCGATCACTCGGACATCGACCGGATCGAGTGTGTCCTTGCCGGTCAGAAAGCCCATGGAGCTCCAAGTGAAGCCGTTCCACCTCGAGAAGCCGGAGTCTTCCGATCGGGTCGGCTCATGAAAGGCACGCCCGGCCACGACATCGCCGTTCGGCATCACGATCACGCTCCGACACGGCTGTGGGTCACCGCTGGCAGCCCCCATGGACACCCAGAAGAAGCCGTCCCATCGTGCAATGCGATCGACCGGGAGCAGACTCGCCTGCTGAAACTCGCCGACGGCGACGATGTCGCCGTTCAGACGCTCGGCTAGTCCGTGCACGGCTTCGTCGAAGCCCGCACCGACCTGCCCCCATGTGCTGCCGTCCCATCGCGCGATGCGATATCGAGAGAACAGACTCGCGATGGTGAACCTGCCGCCGGCGAACAGGGATCCGTCGCGGGCCACGAGCAGGGCGAGCACCGAGTCATTCATGCCGAAGTGCATCGCGTGCCAGGCGGTCCCGTCCCAGCGGGCGACCCGACTACACGGAGTTCCTCCAGCCGTCGTGAAATCGCCGCCCGCAATCACGTCACCGTTCGGCAGCTTGCACAGCGCGCGCACCCGCAGATCCATGCCGCCGCCCATCGCGAACCAGTTCGAACCGTCCCAGCGAGCGACATGGTTCACCGCGATGCCGCCGGCGGTGGCGAACGACCCACCGACGATGATGTCGCCGTTGTCGAGTGTGATCAGTGCGTCCACGCTCTCCCCTGCCAACCCCGAGCCCAGCGGGTGAAATGAGTTTCCATCCCAGCGCGCGACATGGTTCATCGCGACTCCCGAGATGGTTGGGAAACTACCGCCGATGACGAGATCGCCACCGATCGCGGTCACCGCGTGGACTTCACCGGCAATGCCTGGGCCGCGCACGGGGACCCACTGTGAGCCGTCGAAGCGATGGCACGCCGGGTCGCCGAAGTTCACGCCGTGGTAGCTGCCCGCAAAGTTGACGATGCCGCTGACGGAGAGGTTTCCAAGCGAGCTCCAGGCGTTCGTCCTCGATGAATAGCTCATCATGGGTGTCGCCTGGTTGGAGGTTCGAGCCACGACCAGGAAGTCGCTCAATCCGACGTTCCTCACGAGGACCTCGCTGCACGCATTCGGCATTCCGGAGCCGAAGCCGCCCCAGGCAAAGTTGCGCTCGCCGGTCGTGTGCGCGAGGTTCGCTACGGCAGCGCCGCCGATGCTCGAGAACGAGCCGGCGACGATCAGCGTGTCGAGCCCGCCGACCTGCAGGCTGGGTCGGACAGCCATGTCTTCGATTCGATTCTGCGCTTGGATCGAAGTCGCCCACGACGTGCCGTTCCATCGATCGATCACCCCGAAGGTTGGGGACGTCGAGGAATGCGAACCGGCGACGATCAGCTCACCCCGAAACGACACCATGCTGGTCGGCTGGCCGACCAGTGGCGGCTGCGGCAGCACGGTCCAGGCGACTCCGTCCCACGTCTGCAGAATCGGTGTCGTCACACTGCCGGCCACGACCTAGCTCGCTGCCACGAGCTTGCCGGTCCAGGTCGCGAGTGCGGTGACCCGCCCCGGGAATCCCGCACCGAGCGGTTGCCATGCCGTGCCGTCCCACTGCGCGATGTGGTCGGGACCACCCGCCCCACGGAACCCACCACCCGCAATGAGCTGACCGTTCCAGTTGAGCAACACGTCGACCGATTCCAGGATGCTGCCGCCCGGTCCGGGCCCCAGCGGCTGCCAGGTGCTGCCGTCCCACGTCACGACCTTCTGACTCGTGGGCAAACTGTTGCCGGTCAGTTCCGCGCCGCACATGAAGCGCTGACCGCCGACGACCAATCGCAAGGGCAAGGGCCCTGCCCCATCGGGATCCCACAGCGCCGTGCACCTTCCGCTTCCCGACAGTTGGGGCTGAGGGACGTTCGATGTCCAATCGAGAATGCACTGAGCGACGGCTCGGTGGCCGCACGCGAAGCAGGAGAGAGCGAGGAGTATCGTCAGCCGGAAGTTCATGAGATCGGCGAAGGCAGGAGCAGAGACCGAGGACCGTCGGACCCCGGCCGAGAACGGATGAGACGCGCGAATCGATCGCGCATGTGCCGAAGCAGGAACGTCGGGGCAGTGAACGCGTGACTCCGAATCCCGCCCGAGTTCCATCGCCGACGAGGATCGGTCGAGTCCACCCGCGGCGACTCCGACTCGCTCACATCGTGCCGATCGTCACCATGATCGTATTGGATGCGCGTACCGCAACGAGGGCCCCTCGGCTGTCCAACTCGATCGGGATCGTCTGCTGGTAGAATCTCTGGAACAGCAAGCTCGTGCTCGTGGGCAGCACGACCTCGAATCGTGCGACTCCGGAGCTGTCGGCTCGCAGCGTCGTGGGGACGTCGGGCTGCACCATGAGCGTGCAGCCGGGAACGCCTTGCGTGAGGATCGACGACAAGGGAATGGATGTCTGCGAGAACCCGAGGAGCTGCAGACAGAGCGACCCCGGCGCGATCCCCGTGGTTGCCGTATTAAACGAGGCACCGAGCAGCGGCGACGTTCTGCCAGAGATCGTGAGCGGCCCGACGTCACTGCAGCCACCACCCAAGTCCGCGACCCGCCCCGAACAAGTCGATGTCAACCTTGCGATCCCACGCGAGACGAGCGCTCCAGCGGTGCCGAAGGAGCCGCCGACGATCAAGACGCCATCGGCTCGGAACGCCAGCGCGCGCACGGCAACCGTGGCACCGGCACTCGCGGCTGACAAGCCACTCCCGATGCCGCTCCACGTGCTGCCGTTCCACCGCGAGATCCCGGCGTCCGAAGTCGTGCTCGGTTGATGAAAGCCGCGACCGGCGATGACGTCACCGGCCGGCAAAGCGATCACGGCTGCCGGCGTGGTCGGATCGCCGTCGCCCGCCGCCATCGACAGCCAGGTCGAGCCGGTCCAGAGCGCACAGCGCGCAACCGGCACACCACCGGCAGTGCGGAATGCGCCCACGGCGACGATCTCCTGATTCTGGCGGACGGCGAGCCCGTGAACCTCGCCGTCGGTTCCGCTACCGAGCGGCGACCATGCCACGCCGTTCCATTGCGCAATGCGACTGCACGAGACGCCGCCGGCGACCGTGAAAGCACCACCCGCGATCAGAGTTCCGTCGCGGCGCACCGCGAGCGTCAGCACGTCGCCGTTCATGCCGCCGCCGATCGGCGACCAGCTCGAGCCGTTCCATCGCGCGATGCGCGAGCACGGCACACCGCCGGCACTCGAGAACCTGCCGCCCGCGACGAGGTCACCGTTCGGGAGACGCGCGAGTGCGAGCACTTGCTGATCGCAACCCGTGCCGAGTGCCGCCCAGGCAGTGCCGTTCCAACCGGCAATGTTGTTCGCATTCACGCCGCCCGCGCTGCTGAATAGACCGCCGGCGACGACCTCGTCGTCATTCAGCGACAGGAGTGCGTCGACACTCGAGCCGACGATGCCCGTATCCAGCGACGTGTAGGAGCTTCCCGTCCAGCGCGCGATGCGACTCATCGGCGCTCCCTCGGCGGTCTGGAACGTGCCGCCGACGATCATGTCCGCACCGATCGCGGCCAGCGCACGAACTTCACCATCGATTCCGCGACCGGCCACCGGCAGCCACGACAGCCCGTCGTAGCGAAGACACGCACCGACGTTCTGCGAGACGAGCCCGTGATAGGCGCCGTCAAAGAAGGCCAACGCTCGAAGTGGCGTCGTGCCCATACCCACGAACGCGCCGCCGACGAGTTGCATGACCGGACTGACCCGGCTCGCCGTTCGTACGACCAAGGCGGTGCCGATCTGAGACGTCGCCCGCACATGGATCTCCTCGCAGGGCGCCGGCAATCCGTTGCCTACGGAAGACCATGCGAAGTTCGTCCCACTCGTCGACGCGATGCGCGACGCCGAGACTCCGCCGATGCTCGTGAAGTCCCCACCGGCGTACAAGGTGCTGAGCAGCGAAGACGAGCGCACGGCCAGAGTTCGAATCGCCCCGTTGGCAACGATCGTCGGCAGCCAAGCCGTGCCGGTCCAGCGCTCGAGCACACCACTCCCCGAGGAATCGCTGCCGGCAACGCACAGGTTGCCCTGATATGCCACGACGGCGTTCACTTCCGCCAGCTGCGGTGGCCTGGGAATGCTGGAGGCCGACGATCCGTTCCAAACTTCGATGAGCGGTAGCGAGAGGTTCCTCGCAGCAACTAGGTTGCCGTTCCACACCGTCATCGCCCGCAGACCGGGAGCGAAGCCTAGGAAACGCCAACTGACTCCGTTCCACACGACGATCCGATCCTCGCTCAGGAAGAACCCGCCGACGACGAGTTCGCCGTTCCAAGACGCGAGCGCCTTCACCACCCCCAGCCCGTTCTCAAACGGATCGCCGGGAAGTGCTTCCCACTGCGTCCCATCGAAGGTGAGCACACTCTCCGAGTTCGGCACAAGACCGCCGGTCAGGAACTGACCGCCCACCACCAGGAGACTCGGCCGCGGGCCAGCGCCGTCCGGGTCCCACAATGTGCTACAGCGCGCGCTCCCGCCGAGGTCCGCCCGCGGAGTGCCCGACGACCACTCCGTCACGCATTGAGCCGCACCCGTTCGCGGCAAGACCGCCCCGATCAGGGCACCGAGAACGATCCAGAATCCGTGGCTGCGCAGGCTGAGCATGCGTCAGGGAACGATCTGCGACGGCGCGTGTGACGACCGAATTCGGCCGTTCAGCGGATTCTCGCGCCGCCGGCGTCTCCGCCAAGTCGCGGACTACGCACCGGCACGGCCCTTGGCATCGGACCCTCCCGGCTCACTCGAACCTCAGGCCGCGGCGCTCGAGCGACCGCGAAAGCTGCAGAAGCGCGCGCACCAGCAACTGCCGAACGGCGGCCTCGCTGCGCCCCATCGACTCGGCGATCACGTCGTGCGGCAGGCGGACGACGCGAGCGAGCGTGATCACCTCGCGATGCTCCTCGCTCAGCTCCCCCATCGCCGCCGCGAGCAGTTCGGCGGTCTCGCGGCCGATCGCATCCACGCTGGGAGTCAGGTAGCTCGCCACCTTGGAGAGATCGTCGTCATCCTTGGCTCCCTCGCGGGCGGCGGCCCGCTTGTCTCGCTCGTGGAAGCGGTGTTTGTCGCGGATCTTGTTCAGCGCCGCCGTGAAGACCCAATCACGGAACCGCTCTTCGCCACGAAACTCGAACTTGGGGACCGCCGACAGCAGTTCGCGACAGACCGACTGCACCACGTCCATCGATGCCTCGCGCGCGCGCACGCGATCGCCCAGGCGAAGGCGGATGAAAGCGTGCAGGCGCGGCAGATAGCGCTCGATGAGGTGCTCGACCGCGGCACGGTCACCGGCACTCGCGGCGTCGAACAGTTGGCGGTCCTGTGGATCCACGGCCTGACAGTATCGCCTCGCCGAGCCGTGCCTGGCGAACAGATCCGCCGATCGCGACCGCGCCGGCTGCCCCCGCCCCACCTCGCCCAGCTCCGCATCGTGCGGCCCGCGCCGCTTAGACTCCCGCCGTGGTCGAGCCCAAGGATACGCCTGCGCCGAGTCCCTCTCCCGAAGATGACTGGGCGGTATGGGTCGGCGACCAACTGCTCGCCGCGCAAGGAGCCGCGCGCGAAGCGCTTCTCGCGGAGCTGATCGAACGAGAACCGGAACGCGCCGACGAACTGCGGCGGATCTGCGCCGCGCTGACCGGGGTCGATCGCCTTCTCGACGACGGCTTCGCCGATCCCGCGGGGAACACCCCGCGCGAGATCGGCGCTCACAGCGTACTGCGACGACTCGGCGAGGGCGCGTTCGGGGTCGTCTATCTCTGCGCGCAAGAGCGCCCCGTGAAACGCCACGTCGCGATCAAGGTCCTGCGTCCGGGTGCCGGCGACCTCAAGACGCTGCAGCGCTTCGCCGCCGAGCGCCAGCTCCTCGCGCAACTGAACCACCCCGGCATCACGCAGATCTTCGACGCCGGTGAGTTGCCGGACGGCCGTCCGTACTTCGTGATGGAGTACGTGGACGGAGCGCCGATTCACGAGTGGTGCGTCGCACACCGCCATTCCTGCGCTGATCGTGTGCGCCTGTTCATCGAACTTTGCCGCGCCGTTTCGCACGCCCACTCTCGGGGCATCGTGCACCGCGATCTCAAGCCGGCCAACGTGCTCGTCGTGACCACGCCGGACGGTCCGATGCCGAAGGTGATCGACTTCGGAATCGCGAAGGCACTCGTTGGCAGTGAGCAAGGGATTGCGTCGCGTACGGAGACCGGGCGCGTAGTCGGCACTCCCGGCTACATGAGCCCGGAGCAGGCCGCGGGACACGTCGACCAGGTCGACGCGCGCTGCGACGTGTTCGCTCTCGGCGTCATGCTCTACCAACTGCTCACGGATCGGATGCCGTGGGACGAGCCGACGCGGTCCGGCACGACGGACCCGATCCTGCCGAGCGCGCGCGTATCCAGCAGCGGCAAGTCGACGCCGCGAGGGACCTCACCCACGCGCGCGACCGAACTGCGCGGCGACCTCGACTGGATCACGATGACCGCCATCGCGCGCGAACGCGACGACCGCTATCCATCCGTGGAGGCTCTGCTGCGAGATCTAGAACGGCATCTGCGGAACGAGACCGTGTCCGTGGGACCGCCGGCGCTCCCCTATCGCATGCGGAAGTTCGTGCAACGGCATCGCGGTCCCGTGCTCGCAGTCGGCGCGTTGCTGATCGCAATCGTCGGCTCCCTGTCGGCATGGACCTATGCCCGGCAGGTCTCCGCGGAGAGCGGCATCGCCGACTCCAAGGCCATCGTTGCGCGATTGCTGGAACGGGCGAACGATCCCGCGCTGTTCGGCACTGCGCACGGCGACGAGGTACGCAAGGCGCTCGGTGCCGAGGCTTTGACGTTCGCCGAAGACATGCTCGCGAAGCACTCCGGCGACCCGACGCTGCTCACCGACCGCTGCGAAGCGCTATTGACGATCGCCGACGTTCAGCGACTGGTCGGTGAATCGGCACAGTCTCTCGAAGTCGCACGGCGCGCCGTCGCGATCGCACGGGAACTGTTCGATGCCCGTTCCACCGATGATGCGCGGCGCGGGCTGCTCGGCAGTGCCCTGAGAGAGGAAGCTCGCGCGCTCGCGATGGGTGGTGATCTCACCGCAGCGGAGGCGCAGTTCGTCGCGGCGATCGAATACCTCGATGCGTGTGTTGCGGCCGGTGGGTCACGCTGGCGCGCGGCCCTCGCCACGACGACCAGTGAAATGGCGACCGTGATTCCGGCACGCGAGATCGAACGTGCCGTGCAAGCCTATGAAAGGTCGATCGCGCTGTTCGAGCAGCTTCAGAAGGAAGTCGTACCGATGCCGAGCGAGTGGCTGTCGACCTACGCCCGCGCGTGCCTGGGCCTCTGCGCGCGACAGGTCGACTTGCGTCGCTTCCACGCGGCGGCGGAGAATCTCGCCCTCGCGACGTCCCTGCTGCCGGACTGCGGCTGGGCACGACTGTCGCTGACGATCGAGTCCCACCGGCTCCGCAGCATCTTGGCTTGGGAGAAGAACGACCGAAGCGCGGCACTCGAGGAACTCGCCGCGGCGGCAGACGTGGCCGATCAGTGGTGTCGCGAGCAACCGCGTCGGAATCCGGCGCATCGCGTGCGAACCACGATCCTCGACCAACTCGCCCAGAGAGCGAACTACGCCGGCGACTTCGCGAGGTCCACGAACACATTTCGTCGCGCGATCGCTGCGGCCGAGCAGTTGATTGCGGAGTTCCCGAACGATCCCACGGCACCGTTGCAGTTGCAGCGACGGCATTATCAGTTCGCCCACACCTTGTGGGACCGATTTCGGCTCGCGCCGCTCGCCGAGGCCGCCGACCAGATCGCGCGGGCGATCGCGATCGACGATCGCCTCGGCAAGTCCGGGAGTGAAACGCGGTTGGCACGCTGGCAGCTCATCACCTTGCAGGCCGAGATCGCGCGAAGTCGCGGCGACGCAGGCGCGCCCGAGCGCTGGCGCGAGGTCGAAGCGCTGGTGCCCTTGGCGGTGGAGCCTCTCGACTACTACCGGGGCGTGCAGGTCGAGGCGTTCCTGGGCATCGCCGACGAGCGGCTTCGCGAGGACGACCTGGCCGCGGCGGCAACGTGGCTGACGCGCGCGCGCGCGATCGTCGAGGCGAATCGGATCCACGCCAAGTTGACCGTCGAGATCGCGTGGCGCGAGGCGCAGATCGCGTTTCGCAATCGTGAGGTCGAGACGATCACCGCGGCTGCGGAGCGAATCCTGAAGGCGCGCCCGACCTGGCTCGGTTTCCGGCGTGCTGCGGATTGCCTTCGCCTCGCCGCCGCATGTGTCGACGAAGCGAGCGCGTCGGGCGAGCTGCGCGCGCGGGCGCGCGAACACTACGGTCGCGTGGTTGCCGCACTCGATGCCGATGTCCTGGCGAACCCCGACGATCCTTGGTTTCTCGTGCCCTGGGGAGCCGCGCAGATTCGCTTGGCACACTTCGCCGCCGATGCCGGGGATCGCGCGACAGCCAGCGATCTTCTCGACCGCGTGCTGCCCATCCTCGACATCGCGAGAGTCGACGCGCACCACGACCAATGGGACAAGGACGCGTATCGAGCGGGAGTCGAGTTGCG
Organism: Planctomycetota bacterium; assembly: GCA_050181465.1. Lineage (GTDB taxonomy): Bacteria > Planctomycetota > UBA1135 > UBA1135 > UBA2386 > JACRLW01. Next base: position 15,574 of record JBFXDD010000010.1, on the reverse strand, counting down.
AGATCTCTTGCGTCGTTGAAGTGTGCGCCCGGCGATCGCGGGCAGTTGCGGCTCCGGCCGAGGGCGACGCTGGACTTCCTCGCGGTCGATCAGTGCGGCAGGTGTGGATCTCTCGAAGCCGCCGCAAGCAGCGTGTGGAGGACTTCGTCGGGTCGCGAGTACCGAGCCGCCGCTGCCAGGAGCGCGCGCAGTGCTGCGAGTCGAAAGAGCGCCTTCAGAGCATCGAAGCCCGCGTCGGCCATGGCCGCGGCAGCGACCTCGATCGAGAGCGGTAAGTCTCCGTACGTGTCGTGAATCGGCTGGAAGTGCGGCGTCTCCTCGTTCTTCAATCCATAGCGGATGGAGATCGTGACCCACGAGAACGGGGCATCAGCGAAGAAGTCGACGGCGATCAATCGTGCTTCCAATTCATCGCGTATCGCTGTGAGTGCGGCGACGTCGCCCTTGGGGTTGCGGGCCAGAGTGAGTGCGGTTCCGGACAGGCCCAGCTTTCGACCGTGCGGCGGCTTCGCCGGTGTGACGCTCATGGCTGGATCTTCTCACTCGTTACGGCTCCAGGCCAAGCCACCCACGAGGTCTCGTGCGGACGAATGCCTCGATCCCGGTCGGGCGACCCCCTTCTGCTGGCGAGATCGCGTAGAGGTCGCGAACTCGAGAGACTGGCCTCAGCCGAACCAGGCGCGAACGAGGCTCTCGATCGACCAACCGAGAAAGTAGACCAGGACCGAAGTCATCACGACGTGGGTCCCGATCTCGACGTGCCCGGCGAGTCCCCGCTCGTGCCACCGTGGCATGGGCACACCCAGCCGCCGCAGGAGTCGACCGAGCGTCAGCCATGATGGCGCGGACAGCATCATGGTGCCGACGCCATTGAAGTTGACGAACCCGTTGTGCCGGTTGCGCAGCTCCCTCCGCCACACCACACAAGTGAAGCCGAAGTGCACGACTGCCAGACCGAGTCCGAACCAGGACACGATAAAAAGATACGTGGTGAGACGTCGCTTGGCGCTTCTTCCCTGGGTTCGCGATCGACACTCATCGCCAGCCCGAGTCATTCGTGAACGACGTCGCGAGGCCGCCGGGCGCGACTTGGGGCGATCGCAGCAGACGTTCACGAATCATCCGGGCTAGGGCAGCGGGGTGCGGCCATCCTCCGGAAGATGCATTGCGTACTGCGCAGGACGTCCCGTCGGACGATGCAAAGGCCCGTGATGGCATGGCACCACGAGGTGCCCTGTCTCGATGAGCCGGTGTCGAACTCACTGGCGCAAGAACCGCGTGGCCGGACGGCACCACGCCGAGCGACTCAACGCGAGATGTTCGGGGACTCGGACTGTGGTTCGGCTCGCAGGCGGCGGCTGACGAGGCCAACGGTCACAGCTGCCGTCAGAGCAGCGGTCAGTGCGGCACGGGAGCTTCGCTCGCTGTCGGGGAGGAGGGCTCCGACGGACAAGCCGACAACCACGCCGACCACGATGCCGATCGCAAGTGTGAGGAAAGTGAGTCGCAACAGTGGCGACAGGGAGCGTGCAGTTTCCACGGCGACCTTCGAGTCTCGGATGTGTGGGGCATGTTCGCAAGTGCGGGCCTCCTGCCGGCCACCGCCAAGGACTCGGTGATAGGCTCGATCGAGGACCGGACGGTCGGGGCTCTGTCGAGTCTTGGAGTGGTAGACCACGCGCGGCCCGGCTGCGAACTACCGAGTGAGCACCCTTCACCGATCTTCCTCACGACTCGCTGGGTCCACAGTCCGCCGGAGGTCGTGTGAGGTAGGAGAATCGCTCGGCACCGCGTGGCGAGTATGGAGGATTCCGCGTCACGGCCGCATTGGCTCGACGTTTCCTCCGCCGTGATCACGAACCGATGTTGCGCGATTCTCACGCTCTTGTGCTCCACCCAAGCGGCTGTCGACTTCGGCAGGACACAGGGCCTCTCCCTGTCGACCGAACGCGGCACGGTCATCAGCCGATCCGCCGGTCTACAGGAGGTCGACGGCGAGTTGTGGGGCTGCGGTGATCACTACAAGGTCCGCTTCCTCGACGACGGCATCGAGTTCACACCTGCTCTCGGGGAACGCGCACCGCGCAATTTGCCCGTCCGACTTCGCCTCGTGTCGATCGGTCGCGACCGGCACATCCCGCACCTCGAGGTCGCGGCCCCCCGGGCGCAGGATCTACGGGTCGAGTACGACCGCGGCGTCGCCGTCGAGCGTTACGACGTCGGCGTCGATCACCTCGAGCAGAGTTTCGTGTTTGCCGAGCGACCCGCGGGCCGCGGCGATCTCGTCGTGCGCCTCGCGCTCGACTCCGAGCTCGCGGTATCCCCCGCCGGCGACGGCTTGAGTCTCGCGCTGCCCGAGATCGGTGGATGCGCAATCGGCGCAGTGACCGGGATCGACGCCGACGGTGCGCGAGTGCGCGGCCGCGTCGCCTACGTCGACGGCCTCTTGGAGCTCTCCCTGCCGGCGGACTTCGTGGATCGTGCGGCCCTGCCGTTCGTCCTGGATCCACCGATCGCGGGAGCATCCGCGGTCAGCGGCACCGGCGGCAGCGATGATCGCAATCCGAGTGTCGCGTATGACGCGACTCAGGATGTCTATTTCGTGGTGTGGGAACGCATCTTCTCGGCGACCGACCACGACATTCTGGGTCGTCGACTCGATCGAACGGGACTTCCGATCGGGAGCATCTTGTTCCTCGAGACCTCCAGCGCCTTGGCGACCGACGCGCAGGTCGCCGATTGCGATGCGCGAGACGCTTTCATCGTCGTCTACACGAGCAACGGCGACATCCTCGGGCGTGCGGTCTCGGCTCTCAACGGTGCCCAAGGCACCCTTGCGGTGATCGCCGGCGGAGCGCTGAACCAGCGATTCGGTTGCGTGGCCGGCGACGCACTCAATCCGCAGGTCCTGTGCGCGTGGCTGCGAGATCCGGGAGTGAGAACCGATCCACGGTTGATCCAGGCGGCAAGCGTGACCGTCTCCGCCGGGCTGACGCTCATTCCCGGCGTGGCGCGCACGGTGGTGTCTGCCAACACCCTGAGCCGACCGCGAATCAGCCGGAGCGATCGCGGTCAGGGCCGCCATGCGGTCGTGTTCGAGCGCGACGTCGGCAACGTCGCTGCGCCCTTTCTTCGCATCGTCGATCGCGACGGGGTCGTCATCTCGAACGAGTTGGCACTCGGTGCGCCCGGCAGCGCGACCTTGCCGCAAACGTTGCCTGACGTCGACGGCGACGGCACGAACTGGGTCGCCGCGTGGCAGGCACGGACGCCGACACCTCGCTCGACCAGCCACTTCGCTTCGATCTCCTTCGATCCTGCAACCGGTCAGATCGCGCAGAACGGATTCGCATCGATGGGTACCGCACTCGGCGAGGACTTCCTTCAGCCTCGTGTCACCTGGATCGTCGACTCGTGCCTCGTCGGCATGAAGGTCGCTCCTTCGACCGGAACCGTCAGCGCGGCGCTCGTCCGCTCGCTGGATCCCTTCCACTGTTTCGGCTGCGAAGGTGAGTTTCTGATCGGCGTGACCTCGCGTCTCGAGGGCTCGCCCGGCGGCGCGGCCGTGCCGGCGAGTGGCGGCACGAGTGAGAATGTGGTGCTGACCTGGGAACAGGCGCTCGCCGGCAATGGGGACATCATCGCGCGAGGTTGGCGAACCCTCGACGGCCTGGTGACACCACTCGACGGCGGCTGCGGCCGTGGCGGCAGCAACCGTGCCACCTGCGCGCGCAGCCCGAACCTCACCTTCGCGCTGCGTCTCCGTGACGCGCTTCCGAGCGCGCCGACGGTGTTCCTCTTCGCGGGTGCGGCTGCCGGGCTGTCCTGCGGTCCCTGCAACATCGTCCCCGATCTCACGAGCGCGATTGCGCTCCCACTTGCCACCGATGCGAGCGGCGAGTCGAACCTGCCCTTCTTCGTTCCTGCGCTCTCGCCGCTGATCGGTGTGCCGCTCTTCTCCCAATGGGCGACCATCGACTCGGTCGCGCCCGCGTGCAGTCTTGGGCTGCACTTCTCGGACGCGCTGCGGATCGTGATCGAGGGTTGATGTGTTCGAGCGCGGCTGGATCGGCGACGCAGGAGCGACTGCGTTGACCTTCGTCCGCCGGCGCCTCGTCGAGCGCCTGCCGGGCAAGCCGCGGCACGTGAAGAGCGACAACGAGTCGTGACCGGTGAGCGGATCGAAGTCGCTGGACTGCACCGGCAATGTCGAGGGCCACGAGTGTCCTCGCGAGCGTTCGTGCGGCGCGGCAGGCGGCAGCGACGAAGGGCCAACGGAAGCTCCCCCGTCCCCGCTCGTGCCGAAGCGCGCTGACCAAGCGCGGGTCGGTCTCCGCCAACTCGAGTCCGGTGCACGTCCGGCGATGCATCGGTGATCCGGCTGGTGTCCGTGATCGGAAAGACCCGCTCCCCGACAGCAAGTAATGAGATCGGGGCGAGAGGATTTGAACCTCCGACCTCTGCGTCCCGAACGCAGCGCTCTACCAGGCTGAGCCACGCCCCGACAGGCGAGAAACCGCAGGGTTCCAGCGCGAGCAAGTCGTGCGGAAGCCACGGCGGCCGCCGGGGGAACCGGCGGGGCGGGCACCTTAGCGAGCCCCCTGCGCCCGGTCAACCATCGTTGTGGGCGGCGGCGGACTCGCCCTTGCTCGCGTCGGCATGGCGGGTTCGGATACCGGCCGATGCGGAATCCCCTCCTCGCTCCTGAACTGCGCGAACTCCTCGCCGAGGGGAAGCTGGAGGACCTGCGGGTGCTGCTCGAAGAACTGCACCCCAACGACGCGGCCTCATACCTGGGCTCACTCCAGCCGGACGAAATCGTCCAGGCTCTGAGCGCTCTGCCCGGCCCGCTCGAACGCGACGTCTTCGCCTACTTCGACGTCGACATCCAGGAAGAGATCGTCGTCGGCTCGGGTCGCGAGCGGGTGAAGTCACTCCTGCGGTCGATGCCGTCCGACGAGCGCTACGAGTTCCTCGACCGTCTCGACAAGCGCGTGCGGGACTCGCTCGTGCCCTTGCTCGAACAAGCCGCACGCCTCGACTTCCTGCGCCGCGAGTCCTTCGAGCCCGACCAGGTCGGCTCCTTCCTCAGCACCGAGTACTGCGCGCTGAAGAAGGAGATGAGCGTCGTCGAGGCCCTCGCCGAACTGCGGCGCCAAGCACCGAGCCGCGAGACGATCTATTACCTCTACGTCGTCGACGACGAGAAACGCCTCGTCGGCTTCCTGTCCCTGCGCGACCTCATCACTGCCCGCGATCGCGACACGATCGAGAAGCTGATGAAGACCGAGCCGGTCACGATCGACGTGAACGCCGACCAAGAAGAAGCCGCACGCGTGATCCGCGAGTACGACCTGCTGGCTCTGCCCGTGGTCGACGACCAACATCGGCTGGTCGGAATCGTCACGTACGACGACGCCGCCGACATCCAGGAAGAGGAAGAGACCGAGGACATCGAGCGCATGGCCGGTCTCGCCCCCACCGAAGAGGGCGACGGCTACCTCAGCGCGTCGATCCCCGGGCTGATCCGGCGCCGCGTGCCGTTGATCGCCTTCTTGGCGCTGTTCTACGTCGGCACCGCGTTCGTGATCTCCGAGCACGAAGGCTCCTTGCCGGGCTCGATGCTCGTCGCGCTGTTGCCGATGGTGATGGCGACCGGCGGATCAGTCGGCACGCAGTCGAGTTCGCTCGTGATCCGCGCGCTCACGGTCGGCGACGTCGAAGCCAAGGCACTCTCGACCGTGGTGTGGAAGGAACTGCGCGTCTCGCTCGGCATCGCCGGGATCCTGAGCGCGATCGTGTTCGGCGAAGGGGTCCTGCTCGGTTCGATCGACCCCGAGTTCGGCATCACCTCGACTCGCCTGTTCGCCGCATGTGCGGCGCTGGCCGTCGCGATGGCGCTGCACGTCGTCACCGCTGCCACGATCGGCGCCTCGATCCCCATGCTCGCGCAGCGCTTCGGTCGCGATCCGGCGATGGTGTCGACGCCCGCAGTCACAGCCATCGCCGACCTCACGGGCGCGTCGATCTTCTTCCTAGTGGTTCTCGCCACCCTCGCGGCGTTCGGCTGAGGCAGGGGCACTCGGCGAAGCCGCCGCCGACTCGCCTGCGGCCGTCTCGGGACCGACGCCATCGACAACCGGCTCGCTGCTGCGCTTCTTGAGCGCGATGCGGAACTCGCCCCGATCGACCGGCTCGGAGTAGTGCCAGCGCCCCTCCTGCACGCGCCGGTTCACCTGCGAGCCCGACAACACGAAACTCGTGACGTGCTTCGCATCGCGACTGAAGACGTGCACGCGATTGCGCGGCCCCACCACCACGATCGTGTTCTGCTCGTCATCGCGCAGGATGCGATCGTCGCCCGCCTCGCGCGCGTCGTCCCAACATTTCGCGGTCGGACGACTCCGCTCCTCGACACGCTCGTTGGCGTGATCGGTGCGATGCATCGCGCGCCGCGCCCGCCCCGCGAGCTGCTTGCTGAGATCCATCAGGAAGGGTTGCACGAACTCCTCGATGTCGCCGGCCTTGCCGTTCGCATCGAGTCCTTGATACCTCAGCGACTCGTGATCGAGCCGTTGTTGGAAGCGCTTGAGGATCGACGCCACACTCGGATCGGCGACGTCTCGCAGATCGGCCGCACTCACCCAGTGCAGTCGGAAGCGCACGAGTCCATCGAGCGTCTGCGCGCGCAGCAGTTGGAACGAGAACGCCGCGCGCTCTTCCGAACCGGCGAGCGGGAACAGCCCGGCGTCGACCTGACCGAGGATGCGGAACACGGGCGACGAATGCCCGAACTCGTGGAGCTGCTGGGTGCGCAATACGCGCCCCATGCTGACGCTGGTCACGATGAGATCCTCACCGGCGACGAGCCGATCGATCGCCTCCGCGCGCCGCTCGATCGCCAAGGTCGTGAAGTCGGCGAAGTTCGGTCGCCCGGTCGAGCCGTAGCCCTCGAAGACCTGCCGCGCAGCCGGCGGTCGCGAGTGCACCGCACTCGCGCTGCCGGTGAAGTAGCAGTAGACCGCGCCCGGCTCGAGCGCCGCTTCGTGTTCGCGCACATCGCGCACGCGCGCGACGATCTGCTCGACCACCTGGCGGGCACTGGCCGCGAGGTCGGGTCCTGCTTCGAGCGGCACCTTGAGCCGGATCTCGAGGTGTCGCGGCCGGCCGATCGCCGGCACGCCTTCCAGATCGAGGAGCCGATCGCCCATCGCCGCGAGCGCGCGCACGGCCAAGGTCGCCAACTCGGTCGGTCCCCGCTTGGGACGCCGATCGACGGGCGCCTCGCGCCGCCGTCGCGGCGACTCCCCGGCGACGGCCTTCCGCTCGGGCGCCTCGCCCGGCTTGCGCTTGCGCGAGCGCTTGCGGCGCTTGCCGGCCGCCGCGGGCGGACTGCCGTCGACGCGTTCGACGACCGCGCCCGCCGCGCCCTCGCCACTGTCGACACCTTCGGCAGGACTCGGCTCGGCGCCCGCCGGACTGTCGCCGGATCCATCGCGACTGCGACGGCGCCGACGGCGGCGGCGACGACGCGGCGTCGCCTCGCCGGTCGCGGAGTTCGGGTTCTGGTTCGCAGCCTCGCCGATCGCCGGCGTGGCGGGCGGGACCTCGTGGACCGTCTCGGATTCGTTGCGCTCTTCGTTCACGAGTTCCTCGCGTTGGGTTGCCGAATGTAGGGAAGACCAGCCCGCGAAGGAACGCCGCTCCAGTGAGGTTGGGAACGAACTGTGAGCCCTGCTTGAATGGCGGCCCCAACCGTCCCGTCCGTCGCCGGGGATCGCCCGGCGACCTGTGCCATGCAGAAGATCCATTCCTCGATCCTGTCCGCGGTCGGCAAGACCCCGCTCGTTCGCCTCGAGCGCGTCGGCCGCCACCTCAACGCCGAGATCCTCGCCAAGTGCGAGTTCATGAACCCGGGCGGCTCGGTGAAGGATCGCATCGGCGTGCGGATGCTCCTCGATGCCGAGGCCGCCGGACGCATCAAGCCGGGCGACACGCTGATCGAACCGACCTCGGGCAACACCGGCATCGGCCTCGCCATGGCCGCGGCCGTGCGCGGCTACCGGATGATCATCACCATGCCGCAGAAGATGAGTCGCGAGAAGCAGGTGGTGCTCGAGGCGCTGGGTGCCGAGATCATCCGCACGCCGACGGAAGCGGCTTGGGATTCGCCGGAGAGCCACATCGGCGTTGCCAAGCGCCTGCGAGAGGTCATCCCGAACGCGCACATCCTCGACCAGTACGCGAACCCGAGCAATCCGAACGCCCACTCGGAGGGCACCGCGGAAGAGATCCTCGAACAGTGCGACGGCCGACTCGACGCCATCGTGCTCACCGCGGGAACCGGCGGCACCCTGAGTGGGATCGCGCGCCGCATCAAGCGCGATCATCCCAAGGTTCAGGTGGTCGGTGTCGATCCGGAAGGATCCATCCTCGCCGGACCGGGCCAGATCAAGAGCTACAAGGTCGAAGGCATCGGCTACGACTTCATCCCCGACGTGCTCGACCGATCGCTGGTCGATCGTTGGATCAAGTCGAATGACCGTGACTCCTTCCGAGTCGCTCGCCAACTCATCCGACACGAGGGTTTGCTGGTCGGCGGATCTTCCGGCTCAGCAGTGTGGGCGGCGATGCAGGTAGCGAAGGAGCTGCCGAAGGGCGCGCGCGTGGTCACCTTGTTGCCCGATTCCATCCGCAACTACCTGACCAAGTTCGTCGACGACCGCTGGATGCGCGAGAACGGCTTCCAGGACAAGGAGTGGGCGGTCGGAACGGTCGCGGACATCGTCCGCTCGATGCCGCCGCGCGAAGTCGTGACGCTCGACATCGGCAGCAAGCTGCGCGAGGCGGTGCGCATGTTCAAGGAGCGCGGCTTCTCACAGATTCCGGTGACGGATCACGGCAAGCTCGCCGGAATCCTGACCGAGTCGGACGTGTTGCACGTGCTGCTCGACGGCAACGCGAGCGCGGACACCGCGTTGGCGGAGCTCATGCACCGGCAGGTCTCGACGGTCGGGGAACACGCGCCGGCCGCGTTGCTGCCGGACATCTTCGAACGCGGCGAGGTCGCCTTGGTCGTCGACGACGAGAAGCGCATCCTCGGCCTGCTGACGAAACTGGATCTGATCGAGTACATGACCCGCAAGCCGGCCGTGCACTGAGTCGCACGGCCGCTGCGGTGCACGCCGCAGCCTCGCGCGCCCGTGCGCGAGCGCAACGCAAGCAATCGAGTGAAGGAGAAGGAGATCACGATGGGGAGATTCGAATTCCATGCGCACGCAGGCGCGCGCACGACGCGTCGGCTCGGTCTGGCCGCAGTTCTCGCCGGCATCGCTGCCGTGGGATGCAGCGGCGATGCTGACGTCGGATCGATCGCCGGCTCGACGAGTCGTTCACCGTCCGTGGCGGAACAACTCGCCGAACGACTGGGGAATGTGCTCCCGGCGATCCAGGTCGACGGCCCGCGATGCGGCCTGCGCTTCGGCAGCCGCTTCCTCGACATCGTCGGCGTCACGTCAGAGGGCGAGCCGATCTGCTTCGCCGGCGGCCGGCGCGTGGCACTCGGCCCAGACATCCTCCTGCGCCAGAACGCCGAGGAAGTGGCGCGAGTCGCCAATCGTACGGCGGAGCAGGCCTCGACCGGCGAGGTTCCCGCTGTGTCGATCGAACCTTCGCTGTCGCCCATGATCGCCGAGGGTCGCGCCATTCACCATCCGATCCTCGGGGTCGCGATCGAGTTCGCCGATCGCGTGATGCACGCAGACGGATCGATGCGGAAGCTCGCGGCCCCGCCGCTGTCGACGACTGCGATCGCAGAACGAAACGCCGCGATCGAAGCACTGGTGGATTCCCGCGCCGCACCCGACGACCCTGACGCGAGCCTTCGCGAGCGTCTGCGCGAGCTCGCCCTCGCCTCGAACGCAAGGGTCGAGGAACCACAGAACTCTGCCCTGCACCCCACCGTGCTGTGGCACGTGCTCGAAGACGCAACGTTTCGCGCCGATCGCGAATCGAGCCGTCGCCGCCAACGCGTGATCGAAGCCTTCGGGCCGGTGCCGACCATGACGTGGGAGGACGCTGCGCAGCGCGTCGATCACTTCGTCACGCGCAGTGGACGCACGATCGCGATCGTGAGCTCGCACGACGCCGTTCGGATCGCCCAACCGGCGCGTGTTCTCACTGCGCACGGCCGAGATTGGCTGACGGATTGTTGGATCGTCACCTCGTTGCCCCGCACCTGGCGCCTTGGCACCCCCATCGACTACGATCAGGTCCGCGAGCTGGAGTTGGTGCGCGCGGGTCTGCGCGTGGCGCGCTGGAATCCGAAGGAGTCCTTCGTCGCCGGCCGTGAGATCTGGCAGCGCGAGATCCTCGGCGGCCGGAATCTGCTCGATGCGCTTCCGCCGCATCTTCCGGTCGAAGATCTGGATGGTCGCCTCCAGGTGATTCTGTTCGAACACGGCTTGCTGCGCGCCCCGGCGGCCGGGATCGGCAACGCGTATGACACGTTCTGCACGGACGCCGCGTCGCTGGTGCGCACGCCCGGCGATCTCCAGACCATCCTCGCCCACGTCACGCGAACGATTCCCGCGAACGCCGACGCCGCACTCGAGAACCGCCTCCTGCGCCTCTCCGATCCTGCGGGTCCGACCTTCTGCGGCGGCTCGTGGATCGCCGATGCGAACGCGTGCCTCGAACTGGGCAACGACGTCCAGAGCCGAGCGCAGCGACGTTCCGTCGTTCTCGACCTGCCGAACGAGGACGCGGTCTTGTGGGCCGAGTCGATCGGCAGTCGACACTCGGTGTCACTCGTCCGTGTGGGCGACAGCGCGCGATTCGCCGGACCCGACCTCGAGAGCGCACTCGCAACCGCAGTGACCTGGTGCGACCGCTCGGCGATCGTCGACCCCCAACGGATCCCGATCCGTCGCCGCGCCGGTCCGCGTTCGTACCCCACGCGCGATCACATCGACCTGCGGGCGCTGGTCGACGTCGTGGCCATGCGGCGCTTCGAACACCTGCAGCACAGCCTCGATCGCGGGGCGCTGGCGACCGCGATCGAATCGCTCAGCGGGGAACTCGTGCGAGCGTCGGCGGAACCACCGCCCAGCCTCTCGATGCTCCTCGCCGAGTTGCGCATCCGCAGCTTCGAGCCGCGCGGCGCCCTCGCACTGCTCGATCACGTCCGTTCCCGCGTGACCGCGAACAGTTCGCGCTTCTCGATCGATCGGCTGCGGCTCGCCGCAGCGCTGCAAGTCGGCGATCGGCCGACGATCCTGCAGTCGCTCGACGCGCTTGCGGCCAGCCTGGTCGGCGCCACGGAATCACCCACGGCTCGTCTTCGGGAGCAGACCGCGATCTTCGACCTGCTCGCCGCACACGGCTACGCCCGGGAGGGTGCGGACTTCGTCGGCAATCACGTCGTGCCTCGACTCGAACAGCAGATCGGCGATGCCGCCGGCACCGACCTCGACGCGCTCGTGACGCTCGTCGCGGATGCGGCACCCTTTGCCGCCGACGACGACCGACTCGGCAACTGCCTGGCCAAGATCACCGCCGGTGGTTCGAAGTATCCCGAGTCCCTGCGAGCGCAGGTCGAGTTCGCCTCGCTGAGAACCGCGTTGGGCGAGGAACGTGTGCTGCTGCGTTCGCTCGGACGCGCGGCGGCAGTCGCGCACGTTCCGCTCGACGTCGACGCGACGTGGGCCGGGCTACAGCGCCATCCCGCACTCTGGTCGAACTGGCTCGGCTCCCAGTTGCGACGCGGCGGTGTGGATCTCGAAGCGACCGCCGCCCTCGCCGAACGCATCTCACGAGCGACTGAGGTCGGCGACTTCACACCACAGTCGCGGCAATCCCTCGAACGCTGGTCGTTCGCGCTTGCGGCCGTTCGTGCCGCCGACGGCCCGACCAGAGCGCGCGCTCTCGACTCGCTGATCCGATCGAGCGAACTCGACACCGCGGAAGACTCGCTGGCGATCGTCCTCGCGGCCACCGATGCAGCTCGGGCTGCGATTCTCGCGCGCGACTGGTGCACGGTGAGCGGCGACCCCTACGCCGCACTGCGCCTCGCGTGGCGTCCGGTGATCCAGACGGTCGAAGGTCGCGCGGCCGAAATCGCCGCCGTCACCGTGGAGATCGCGGGCAGCGCGGAAGCGCGGCGCATCTCGCAAGAGCTCGCCGCGATCGAGAGCGCAGTCGCCCGTCGTGCGAGGGCCGCGCCGCCGAAGTCCCGCTGAGCGCAGGCGTCTCCGCATGCGCGGGCCGTCTCCGGCGAATCAGCGACCCAGCTTCTCCAGCAAGCGGCGCTCGTCGGGGAAGCGCGCGAGACCGCGCTCGAATGCAGCCTTGGCCTCGGCGTCCTTGCCCATTTGCATCAAGAGGTTGCCGAGGGTGATGTAACTCTCGAGGTGCTTCGCTTCGCTCGGGACCTGCTCCTGTTGGCCGATCAGGGTCTCGAGGTGCGCGATCGCTTCCTTCTTCTTGCCGAGGAAGTCCGGCCAGAAGCTGTAGCTGACCGCCTTCGAGTAACGCGCCTCCCAATGAGTCTCGTCGACGGCGAGAGCGGCATCGAAGGCGGCGTCGGCGGTCTGGGACAAGGTCGACTGCTCGAGGAAGTCGGCAGAGCCGACCAGCGCCTGTACGCAGGCACGGCCGTGTTGGTACTGGGCCTCCGCGGAGCGTGGGTTGGCCTTCGCGAAGGCGGCGAACTTGGCAAGCAGTTCCTTGTGGATCCCGGCCTTCCGCGCCTTCGCCCAGACGGCGAAGCCGGCGTCGCCGTGTGCAGCCAGGATCTCCTCGTAGGTTGCGTTCAGATCCATCGCCTCGCCGTCCGCCGCTCCCCCGCCGGCTACCGCAGGCTTGGCCGCGGCCACCGCTTCGCGCACCATCGCCTCCACCTCGGCTCGACTCAGCGCTGCCTCGGTGCGGGAGGCCGATTGCGCCGACAGCGGTTGGTTTGAGGCGCGCGTCTCGAGCCCGGACAGGCGCGCTTCGATTCGTTCGAGCGCCGCGGCTACCGCGGGGTCGGTCGTCGGCGTGTTCGCCGGGCTCGGCTGGTCGCGCCCGCTGTCGCGGAGCGCGTAGACGGTCGCAGCGGAAGCGGCGACGGCAGCGAGGATGGATGCGAGGAGTTGGCCGGCTGGAGTCATGATCGGTTGAGCTGAGTCGATTGCGGGCCGCTGTTAGCGAACACTTCGCACGATATTCGAGCGCGAATTCGGTGCCCTGTCACCGGTCACCACACGAACGCCGCTGCGGCAGCCTCGCGCACGACCAGGTTACGGAGCTGCTCGGCCTCCTCCCGCGGCAGATGCGCGAGCTGAGTCGGTGAGCCGCCGGCCACATAGATCGTGATTCGGCACAGCCCGAACACGCGGTCTATCGGACCGGCGGTCAGCACCACGCCCTGGACCTTGCGGATCGGAACGAACGCCAGAGTGCGCGACAGCAGACCGAAACGAACCGCCACGTGCCCCGGCAGACGAGCGAATCCGAGGTTCTGATAGAGCAGCGTGCCGTGGCCGAAGCTCAGCGGGATCAGGAGCAGTGCGATGCACGACCAGGCACCCAAGAAGGGCCAGGCGATGGCGATCGCGAGCAATGACTCGATCGCCGCTTCCGAAGTCAACCGCAGGATGAGGCGCGAGGACACGCGGCGCCATCGCGGCCGTGCATGCGGCAACCCCTCGAGCAGACTCGGCACCAACGCCTCCGCCGCGCGGATCGAGACGAGCGGTACGAGCACGTCGCGGGCGGAGCGCGCCGTCTCGGCCTCGTTCGCCCCGGAGCCCGCGGAGTCGGCGCGCACGACGACGGCGTTCACCAGCCGCCGGAGCGGATTGGCTTCGAGCAACACCCGCTGGATGCGGCGGCGCGGGAGGCTGTGCGCGCGTCGCGTCAGGAGGCCGTGACGCAAGGTCAGGACCTCGTCACGGCGCGCCAAGGTGAAGTCCCCCCAACGCAGCAAGGAAGCGACCACGGAGAGCACCGCGCCCAGCACCACGATCAGCAAGACGAACGCGAGCAGCGTCAACATCACGATCGGCCCGCCGCGTTCGAACAGTCCGGATGCAGCGGTGCCGAAGGTGCCGACGACTCGACCGAGGAAGCCGAGTTCGTCGGCGAGTTCCACCGCGCCCAGCAGCGCGAGCACGATGGCGCCCGCCCGATTGCTGGTGATCCCGAGCAAGACGAGCATCCCGAAGTCGACCCGCAAGAGCGGTCGCTCGTCGGGCGGCTTGCGAACCGACGCGCCCAAAGCGGTGGAATCGACACCGGTGCGCAACGCGATCAGCGCAGCGCGGAGGAGTTCGGCGTCGCGGCGGCCGAGCGAGTCGAGTCGAGCTTCCACGCCCTGCCCGGACGCCGTCTCCACCGAGACCACGACCAAACCGAGTGCGCGACGGACGAGCGTCGACTCGAAGCTCATGTCCTGGATGCGATCGACCGGGATCCGGCGCTCCTGTCGATGGAGAATGCCCTCGCGCGTCGACAGCTCGTGTTCGTCGAGCACATAACGGAACGTGAGGTAACGAGCGATCGCGACGAGCAAGCCGACCAGCGCGATCACCGCACTCGCCACGGCTAGCCACGGCTGCTTGGCGAGGATGCTGATCGCCACCGGCAACACCATCTGCCGCAGCGAGTCGAAGAAGCGCAGTCCGAGTACCCACGGATGCAGATGACCTGCAGCCAAGACGCGCGGCGGACGCGTCGCCGTGGGCTCGCCGTCACCTGGAGCCGCGGAGGAGATCGCCGGGTCCTCGTCCACCGTCACACCACGTCGAGGCCGCGGGCACGGAGGATGTGATCGCGCATCGCCTGCGCGATGACCGGCTCCAATCCAGGGAGATGAAAGGCCACCGCGTCGGTGCCCGCCGTGTGCACGATCAGGGTCGCCAGCCCGAAGAGCCGCTCGATCGGGCCGCGAACCAGATCGACGTGCTGGAGGCGATTGACGGGGATCACCTTCTCCTGACGCACGAGAATTCCGAAGCGGGCGACGAGGAAGGTGTCGTCGATGGCGTAGCGCCACAGGCGGTGTCGCAGGGGCGGCGAGACCAGCACCCACAGGAGCTGGATACCGAGGATCGACCACCCGACGATCGCGAGGACTCCCGGCGCCACCGGCAGCTTGTCACCGAAGAGTTCGAGAGCGGCGAGGAAGATCGCGACCAGGATCGCGAACCCGACGAGTCCGCTGACCCACCAGTAGCCGATCACGCGCGGATTCAGACTGCGGTTCGGAACGATCGCCCCCGAGTGCTGATGTACCGGTGGGCGCGATTCGGCGACGGTCGCAGCGGGCGAACCGGAAGCGGAGGGCTCGGTCTTTGGTTCCTCGGGCCACTCGCTCATGAATCCCTCCACGCCGACCCCGGCGCAACCGCACTCGCGACGGCGAGCGCGAGGAACGATCGGCGCGCAGCGAGAACGCTGCGCGCCGACTCCTTGCGGAAGGGTGGCTCACCGGACTTGAACCGGCGACCTCCTGGACCACAACCAGGCGCTCTAACCAACTGAGCTACAGCCACCACGGGCCAATCGCGTCGGGTTGCGACGCGATCGGGCG
>JBFXDD010000009.1:101972-142578 GCA_050181465.1 Planctomycetota bacterium | reverse complement strand
TTCGTGAACGTCGTCGCGAGATCGACGCAGGTCGATGCCCGGCAAGGAGCTACGACGGTCGACGACCGAAGCGTAGCTGTAGCTACGCTGCCAGGGAGGAGCCGTCGTAGCGACGCCGCCGGGCGCGATTTGTGGCGATCGCAGCAGACGTTCACGAACAGTCCGGGCTAGGTTGCCGTCAGCGTCGCGAACTCTCGACCGTCTCGATCAGCTTTGTCAGTTCGTCGGGCGACCGCGCACTGCCGCGAGGTTCTGAGCCCAGCGCGACGTGGGCAACCGCGGTCGGCTCGACGGTGAATCCCGAGCGTCCGATCAGGATCGGGTCGAAGGCCGGGTCCAGCATCTGAACGACCCGCGACGGCACGTAGGCGGTCAATGCTGCGCGGCGCAGCGCTTCGGCTTCCTTGGAGTTGCGATCGCCGACGATGGTGATCGCGACCGGTTGGTAGAAGATCAGGTCGACTGCGCGGCCGTAGCCGGCGACGTAGTAGCCGTACTCCTTGTAGTCGCCGACGAACGCCTCGAGAGTGGCGTGCGCTTCGTCGTGGAACTCCGGGCGCCGCGAGAGCAGCGACAAGCGAAGCAGCGCTTCGGCCATCACCGAGTTCTCGAGGATGCTGCGATTGCGGCGGCGCATCGAGCCGTGCTGCCGCTGATCGCTGACGATGTCCCAGAAGCCGCCGCCCGGGGCCTTTTGTCGCGCGATCGCCTGCTCGGCGATGCGTTCGGCAGGCAACAGCAGGTCGGCGTCGCCGGTGTGCTGCGACGCGTCGATCAAGGCGCGGATGAGGTAGGCCTGATCGCTGAGCATTCCGGGCAGGTGATAGGTGCCGTCCCAGTAGTGGTAGACACCGTCGCGCTCGTCGTAGAGGTTGTCGAGCAGGAAGCTCAGCGCCTTCTTCGCGATGTCGCGTAGGTCCGGGCGATCGAGGGTGACGGAGGCCTTGAGTAGCGCCGAGACGGCGATCGCGTTGGCGTTGGTATAGATCGTGTGGTCGACGCGAGGCGGCTCTCGCAGCTTGCGCTGCGTCGCGTTGAGCACGTAGTAGGACGGGTCCGCTGCCTGATTGCCGAAGAAGGCGCCGGTGTCCTTGTCCAGCATCTGCGACACCATCCAGTCGACGATCCCGCGCGCGACGCGCAGGTAGTCGTCGCGGCCGAAGAGCTGATAGGCTTCGAGGTAGTTCCGCAGGCGCAGCGCGTTGGCGTCGAGCAGCTTCTCGTATTCGGGGGTGCGCCAGTCGGGGGTCTTCGAGTAGCGGAAGAAGCCGCCGTCGACGTGGTCGTGGATCCCGCCCTCCATCATTCGATCGAGCGTGAGCGTGACGACCTCGCGCATGTGCTCGTCGCCGCGCTTGCTGACCATGATCATCGCGAAGTCGATCGCCTCGGGCAGCGGGAACTTCGCGCCGTCGCCCCAACCGCCGTAGCGGTGATCGAACTTCTCGTAGATGGCTCGCACGACGTCTTCGACGATCTCGCGATTGAGCCGCCCACCGCGGCGGCCTCGCTCCTCCTCACTCGCCGTGCGTTGCGACCAGAGACTCTCGATGCCGGTTTTGATCGTGTCGCGATGGCCGTGGAACCAGCGGGCGACCTTGCGCAGTCGCTCGGCGAGTTCCGGCGCGTCGAGGAATCGATCTTGGGCCAGCAGTTCGCCGTCCGGGGTCAGGTAGGCGATCGACGGCCAGGCTCCCGTGCCGAAGCGTTCGTTGACGTCGGGTCGTCGCTCGGCATCGACCTGCACCGCGATCCACTCGTCTGCTGCGCGCATCACATCCGGCGCGGTGAACGACCGTTCGAGCAGCGCCTTGCTGTGACTGCACCAGTGCTTGGTCAGCACTAGCAGTACGGGGCGGTCGAGGCGCTTGGCGTCGTCGAAGAGCGACGGGGTGAACTCCCGCCATTCGAGTCCGGTCATGTCGGCGTTCTCGTGGGGCCCGGGCGATCTGTCGAACTGGATGCGACGATGGGCTCATCGTCTTCGCCAGCTCTCAGACTGTGCCGCGAAGTGGATCGAGTGACGGTTCCGCCGACCGCGGAGCGGGATCGGACGGGGTGAACGGAATTCGCGGCGCGTCGCTCCACAGTGATTCGAGGTCGTAGAACGCGCGCTTGTCGGCGAGGAAGAGGTGCACGACGATCCAGTCCAGATCGACAAGCACCCAACCGCCTTCGTCCTCGAGGCCCGACACCTTGTTGTGTCGTTGACCCTCGGCCTTGGCCGTCATCAAGACCTCCCGCGCGAGGGCGTGCGCGTGACGGGGATTGCGGGCCGTCGCGATCACGAAGAAGTCGGCGATGGCCAGCGGTCCGGACACATCGAGGATGACGAGGTCCTGACCTTGTTGCCGAGCGATCATGTCGGCGAGATTCAGCGCGAAGTCACGAGGTTCGATCGGAAAGTCTCCGTAGTGGTTGGGGGAACGCCCCAAGGATAGCCCGCCGCCCTCGTCTGCACAGGCCCCCGTATGTGCACGCGGGAGCGAACGCTTCCGCGTGCGCTCCCGCAGCTTGGTCGCCCGGCCTCGCCGGGTCGGCCGCTCACTTCGAGAAGAGCGGGATCGCGATGACCGCGACGATCGACATCAACTTGATGAGGATGTTGATCGAGGGACCGGCGGTGTCCTTGAAGGGGTCGCCGACGGTGTCGCCGATGACCGTCGCCTTGTGCACGGTAGAGCCCTTGCCGCCGTGCGCGCCGCCCTCGACGTACTTCTTCGCGTTGTCCCAGGCGCCGCCGGCGTTCGCCATGAACAGCGCCATCATGACACCGGAGCCGAGTGCGCCCGCGAGGAGCCCCGCAACCGCCGCCTTGCCGAACAGGAGGCCCATCGCGATCGGGGCGACCACCGCGAGGAGTCCGGGCGCGACCATGGCTTTGATGGCGCCTTCGGTCGAAATCGCCACGCAGCGCGCGTAGTCGGGCTTGGCCTTGCCTTCCATGATGCCGGCGATCTCGCGGAACTGGCGGCGCACTTCTTCCACCATCGCGCCTGCGGCGATGCCGACGGCGCGCATCGCCATCGACGAGAACAGGAACGGCAGCATCGAGCCGACGAGCAGTCCCATCACGACCAGCGACGAGTCGAGCGATAGCGAGCCGACGCCCGCGTTCGCCGCCTTGGTCTGGTACGTGTTGAAGAGAGCGAGCGCGGTGAGCGCAGCCGACCCGATGGCGAAGCCTTTTCCGATCGCCGCGGTCGTGTTGCCGGTCGCATCGAGCGCGTCGGTACGATTGCGGACTTCCTTCGGCAGCTCGGCCATTTCGGCGAGGCCGCCCGCGTTGTCGGCCACCGGGCCGAAGGCGTCGATGCCGAGCGAGATGCCGAGCGTCGAGAGCATGCCGACGGCCGCAACGCAAATGCCGTAGATGCCGGCGAGTTCGTTGCAACCCCAGATGCCCATCGCGATCAACACGACCGGGATCCAGGTGGACTTCATGCCGACTGCGAGGCCGGCGATGATGTTGGTCGCGGGGCCGGAAGTGCTCTGGTCCGCGATCCAGTGGACCGGCTTGCCTTCCTTGGCAGTGTAGTACTCGGTCGCTTGGCCGATGGCCACGCCGACGAAGAGCCCGATCAGAGTCGCGAAGTAGACCTTCCACGGATCGCCGCCGGCGACCGGCGTCGCACCGAGGATGGGCGTCAAGACCGCCATCGCACCGGCCAGGACGACCGAGGCGATGAGCAGGCCGCGATGCAGAGCGGCACCGATCTTCGCCTCGTCATTGGTCTTCACGAAGAAGGTGCCGACGATCGAGGACAGGATGCCGAAGGCCGCGAGCGCCAGCGGGAAGGCGATCAGCGCCATCGTCCCGTCATTGCCGAGTTGGCCGCGGGTGCCGATCTCGCTGGCGAGGACCAGGGTCGCGAGGATTGCACCGACGTAGCTCTCGAAGAGGTCCGCACCCATGCCCGCGACGTCACCGACGTTGTCGCCGACGTTGTCGGCAATCGTGGCCGGGTTGCGCGGGTCGTCCTCGGGGATGTTGGCTTCGACCTTACCGACGAGGTCGGCGCCGACGTCTGCCGCCTTCGTATAGATGCCGCCGCCGACGCGCGCGAACAAGGCGATCGAAGACGCACCGAAGCTGAAGCCCAGCACTTGCTCGAGCTGTTCCGTGCTCGTGCCGTAGATCATCACGAGTCCGGCAACACCGAGCAGCCCGAGGCCGACGACGGTCAGTCCCATCACCGTTCCCGACTGGAAGGAAACCTTGAGGGCGTCCATCAAGCTCGTGCGGGCCGCCTGCGTCGTGCGCACTGCAGCGCGCGTTGCCGTGTGCATTCCGAAGTAGCCGGCAGTCGCGGAAGCGATCGCACCGAGCGCGAACGCGATCGCAGTGCGCATGGAGAATGCCGGCAACACGGCCATCAGCACGAAGACCGCGACGACGAAGACCGCCAGCCAGCGGTACTCCGCGTGAAGGAACGCGCGACCACCCTCCTGGATCGCTTGCGCGATCTCCTTCATGCGATCGGTGCCAGCGTCCCTGGTCATGATCGACTTGAACAGGGCGACCGCCATGCCCACAGCCAGCACGGCGACGACGAGGGAGACAGGGAGAATCCAGTCCATGGATGGGGATGGAAGAGGGGCGAATGGTTACGCGGCGCCGCAACAAATCGGTGCCTGCGTATCGAAGGGGCGAGGACGATAGCGGTGCCCCGCTACGGTTCCAAGGCTCGCACCCGCCCGCGGGCCCCGGCAGCGCGGCGGGTGCTCAGGGAGCCGCCGTGTCGGAGCCTTCGCCGGTCTCGACCTGCGGCTTCGCACCGGTGGGCGGCTCCTCCGGTAGCCCCAGGTCCTCCGCCGATGGGCCGAGGATCGGGGGATTCGCGACCGGGGTGGTCGGCAGCACGAAGGTCTCCGCCGGGCCGCCCACGAGCAGGCGCTGGCGGCGTCGGCGGCCGAGCCAGTACCACAGGCCGAAGCCCGCGCCCGCAACGAGAGCGCCGATGAGGAGGCCACGCTCGACGCGCCGGACATGTTCCACCGCCGCGCGGATCGCGGAGCCGTAGTGGTCGCCCACCCAGACCAAGAGCGGGCCGACGAGGACGATGCCCGCGAGGTCGAGCAGCAAGAACCGCGACCACGCCATCTTCATCGTCCCGGCGGTGAAGAACGACACCACCCGGATGCCGGCGATGAATCGCGAGAAGAAGACGACCATCTCGCCGCGGCGGCGAAACCACACGTCGAATCGCGCGAGACGCTCGGGCGTCACCAGCATCCGCAGCAGCCGGATGCGCAGCAGGCGCGGTCCGTAGTGACGCCCCAGATAGAACGGCAGAATGTCGCCGAGCAGGATTGCGCCGCAGCACACGACGATCATCGTCGTTCGGTCGGCGAGTCCTTCGAAGCACACATACCCGGCGAAGAGCAGAACGATCTCCTCCGGCAGCGGCAGACCCAACCCGCAGAGCAAGAACAGGGCTGCACACCCGAGGTACGGGTAGGAGCTGAAGGTCGCGACGAGCCAGTCGAACATCGTCAGCGCTGGGTCGTCGAAGCGAAGGCCTCGGCGATCGGGGCGAGATCGGGATCGGCGGCGATCGCGCGGACACGCTCGGGATCGACGGCGAGTTCCGCCAGCGGCGGCAGACGTTCGAGTGCGTGCAGAGCCCGGACTGCGGTGTCGTTGCCGGCGAGAGCGCGGAATCGGCTCATCGCGGCATTTCGAACATGCTCGCCCTGTGCGAGGTCGCCGCGTCGGATCGCCCCGGCGATCGCTCGGGTGGCGGCATGCCCGGCGTGCAATGCGATCGCGGGATCGTTGGCGATCGCGAGAGCGCGCTCGATCAACTCGGCGGCGCGCTCGCTCGCGGTGCGCCCGGTCAGCGTCGCATAGGCCGTCTCCGTTTCCGGATGTTGGTCGGCAGCGATGGTCAGGATCACACCTGCGGCGACCAGGAAATCCACGGCGGCCTCCGGTCGCCGTGAGCCACGGTCCTCGGCGGCGCCGGCCAGCCAGCGTTCGGCCTCCCAGAGTCGGGTGGCAAACTGGTCGGCGTCTGAAGACTCGCGACCGAGTTCGAGTGCATGGCGCCAGGCCGCGTCCACGGTGCCGTCGGTCCACTCCGGCCAGAGCTCGGCGATCACGCGGAGGCGGGCTGCCATCTCGCCGGGGTCGCGGCGAACCGCCGCGTCGTCGAGCGCCGTCAGCAGGCCCGGCAGCACGAAGGGTCGCACGATGCTGCGCGCCATGTCCCAAGGATCGGCCGATGCCCGGGTCGGAATCGAGACGGCGGCGAGCAAGAGGAGCACGCCGGCGGTGAACAGGACCACGCGCATCGGGACCGGCCCAAGGTAGCCGATCCAGCCGGACGGGACGGAGTACCAGTCGTGGATAAATTGTGAGGATCGACTGCGGGGTCGGCCACCTCGGCGGTTGGGGTGATTTCGCCACCGCTGCTCCGCCGTCGCGTAACCCGACCGCGTCGGCTCATCGCCTGCGGTCGGGCGCTGTGCGGTTGCCGGCCGAAAGTCGCTCGCCCAGCAAGGTGAGCGCGACCAGAACCACGCTCGCGACGACGAGCTCCACCGCGGTGCCTCGAGTGTGGGCGGTCCAGAACCAAGCGTCGCGCCCGTGTGCGGACAAGGCAGCGCTCTGCGTACCCCGCCCGCCGATCAAGAGTGCCAGGTGAGCTGCGATGGCCAGCACCTTCAGGATGCCTACCGAGAGTACGCGGCGCGCGAGCGCCAAGCCGGCCAGCACCGGCAGCCAATCGATGATCAGGCAGGACGCAGCGCCGATTGCGGCCAGCCATCGTGGCGCGATTGCAGGTTGGATCGCATGCGCGGAGCCGAGTG
The DNA here is from genome assembly GCA_050181465.1 of Planctomycetota bacterium. Lineage (GTDB taxonomy): Bacteria > Planctomycetota > UBA1135 > UBA1135 > UBA2386 > JACRLW01. Next base: position 135,762 of record JBFXDD010000009.1, on the reverse strand, counting down.
GAAACTCGAGGCCGAGGTCGCCGTCGAGTCGGCGGAGTGCCACGCTTCGACACCGTGCCTGGAGCGGGATCCGCAACACGGTGTCGGTCAATCCGTAGTCGCGCGGCGCGCCGACATCCGAGCCGTCCTGCTCGATCGCGACGGTGATCACCAGCGAACTCTGAAGGCTCGCCGCAGCGAGTGACGGTCGAAGCTCGAGTTCTGCGAATCCCCCTTCCGGCAGTCGGAATTCGAGGCGGGGGTTCCGTGCATCGAGTCGATCGAGACCCACCGGTTCGATTGCGAGGCGCTCCGCGACCGAAGCCGGCCGGCCGTGCCGAACGACGAGCTCGAAGATCGGGGTGAGCACGATCACGCCGATCTCCATTACGCACAGCAGCGCGAGCGCGATGGGGAGTGTGCCGTCGGCACCGCCGATCCGACGACGTCGCAACCACTGACCGTCGGCCCGTTCGCGACCCCACTGGGGACTCACGTCGATCGCACGAAAGACCAGCGTGATCGCCATCACCGCGAGTGCGGTCTGTAGCCACCACACCCGAGTGTCCATGCGATCGCTGGCGTTGATCGACTGCATCCATGCGCCGTACAGCGCGAGCAGTCCCGTGATCGCCAAGCTGACCCAAAGGGCCGGCGTCAGCAGGCGCAGCGCCAGACGGAAGCCGGCGCTCTGCGCAGAGGAGCGGGGGCTCATGGTGCGAGGGGTCGGTCTGATTCCGCGGCGACTTCGCGAAGCAGCTCGGCGAGGTGGCGCCGCCGCTTGGACCACCCGACTACATCAACCCCTTGGTCGACCACTGCGTGTGTGACGGCATCGCGAGTCGCCGCATCGATCGGTTGCACTTCCAGCAGGTCGTTCTGATCGGCCAGGATCCGATCCAGAGTGCCGTCGCGGCGCACGCGACCGCGATCGAGGATGACCACGCGCTCGCAATTCTCTTCGACCTCGTCCAGTCGGTGCGACGCCATCACGATGGTGCCGCCGAGTCGTCGGTGCTCACGGAAGAGTTCGAGGGCGAGCAACGTGCCTTCCGGGTCCAATCCGGCGGTGGGCTCGTCCAAGAGCAGGAGTTCCGGGCGGCCAAACAGCGCACAGGCAATCGCTGCACGGCGCTTCATTCCGGTGCTGAAGCCGTCGATCGGTCGATTCGCTGCGGTCGCCAAGCCGAGCGCTTCGAGCAGGCGATCGGTCTCGTCGCGAGCCGCAGGTCGCGCCATGCCGCCCAACGCGCCGAGATGAGTCAAGATCTCGCGCGGTGAGAGGGTCGGATACGGCGGCGGCTCCGCCGGGAGGAATGCAACGCGCGAGACCAATTCGCGGCTTCTCGGCGGCGCACCCAGCACCAGCGCGGCGCCGCGGTCGGGGACCAGATCGCCGGCGAGGATGCGAAGCAAGGTCGTCTTCCCCGAACCGTTGGCGCCCAGCAGTCCGACGAAGGCGCCGGTCGCGCACATGAAGTCGACGTCGACCAGAGCGTCCACCGCGGTCGACCTGGGCCCGCCGCGCCCGAACCGCACGGCGAGGCCGTGGGCGTCGATTGCCTTGGGGCTTGGGGTTGTTGGCACGCGCCGATGCTAGCCCGGACTACTCGTGAACGTCGGCGCGAGAACGACGCAGGTCGGATACTGGTCGGGGGAGTGTTGCCGGCCCGGAATCCCCGCGCCGGACGGCGGAGAAGAGCCGGGTTCTCGCACGCCTCGACGACCCAGCAACATTCCTTCGACCAGGATCCCTGTCGTGACCGCCGGGAAGTTGGTTCCGCGGCTGCTGCCGCCCAGCTAACTTCGCCTCCGTCGTGAGCGGCATTCTTCAATTGGCGGACGGGCGCAGCGTGCCTGTGGTCGATGGGCTCATCCTCGGACGAGCCCCGGGAGTCGGACTGACGCTCGACGACGAGAAAGCGTCGCGTCGCCACGCCAAGCTCGCCGTGCAATTGGGGGTGGTCGAACTGGAAGACCTCGGCAGTCGCAACGGCACGCTGCTCAACGGCTCGCGCGTCGAGAAGCGCATGCTCCGCGACGGCGATGAGATCACCATCGGCACGACTCGAATTCGGTATGTCGCCCAGGCGATCGCCGCACAGTCGTCACCGGCGCCGAAGGTTGCCGGGCCCGCGCCGGGTGAGGACCTGTTCGGCGATGAGGACGGCGAGGAAGCGGACGACGACTCCGCGGCGCGGTCGCCGCGAGCGGAGTCGCCCGCTTCGCCGCGCCCTGCGCCGCCGCCGTCGATCCCCACGAGCGCTCCGGTCCCTCCGCCGAAGGTGGATGTCCTCGAGTTCGTGGACGACGAAATCGTCGAGGTGCGAGCGGCTGCGCCGGCGAGCGCCAAGTCGACGGCTGCCGGACCGACCGTCTCGCCCTCCAATAGCGCCCGCGATCGAGCCGGCGAGCATCGCGTCGGCGGCGTGTTGCAGTTCCAGGCCAAGCCGCGCAAGACCGGCCTCCTTGCCGGCGACATCAGCCAACTCGGCGGTGCCGCGCGGGCGGGAATCGTCGTGCTGGCGCTCGCGGTCGCGGCCGGATTGGCATGGGCGGCGTTGGCCGTGTTCGGGTGACCATCGGACTTGCCGCTCGCGGCGAACTCAGAAGCTGACGGACATCCCGATGCTCCAGCCGGACACGTCGGGCCCCATCAGCACGGTCGCGCGAGCTTCGATTCCGCCGATCACGGGGAAGCCATCGGGAAGGGGCAGACGCACGCCGCCGCCGAGCTCGAAGAACTCTTCGTAGCCGAGTAGTTCGGCGGCGTCGCCGAGCAGGCGGCGGTAACCGGCTTCGGCGAGCCAGCGAAGTCGTCGTTCACCGATGGACCACGGCAGTTCACCCTCCAGATCGCCGCGCACGGAGATCCAATCCGCACGACCAACCCCGTCCATCGCCGGAGAGTCACCCTGTGCCGTCTGGCTGTAGCGACGGTCGAAGCGGGCTACGAGTCGCGCCTCGAGCGAACCGAGTTCCAGCCTGCGCGAGCGCAGCGCCAATGAGCCGCCCCAAGTGACGACCAACCCGGACCAGCCGAACACGATGTCGTCGAGCAGCAGCTCGGTCACCGCGGCCCCGGGACCGGAGTAGTCGGCGTCGTTCGAGACGTGCGCGAGTCCGAGGTGAGCGAGCGTCTCCACAGCGAAGCCGCTGCCGAACAACTCGAAGCGCGGGCCCAGCCCGACATCCGCGCCGAACGCGCGGTAGCGCGTCTCGACGCGCGTCTCGGCGCCCGGCAGCAAACCTTCCCACACATCGGGGAAGTCCAAGCGGGCGCTCGCCATGCCCGCCACCGCGAGGAATTGGAACGAGGGCCCGTCGCGGAACGGGGTGAAGTCGGCGCGCCAGGGCAGGCTCAGCGAGCTGAGCGAAATATCCGGGGAATCGTCGACTTCGATGCTGGTGCCCGACAGTTCGCTCTCTTCCGCGAGTTCGATGAGGGTGATCGGCAGGAGTGTGTAGCGCGACGAGGAGACCGCCGCTCCCAGCCGATCGCGGATCTCTTCCAACGACTGGGCGTCGGCCACACCAGAGAGGACCAGGACCGCGAAGGGTGCCAGGGCCGCGGGCCCAGGCCTGCCGGTGGGTCGATGGGACATCAATCCAGGATGATCGCAGCAGGAGCACGCGGCTCGGGCGGAAAATCTGCAGCGAGTTCCCAGTCCTCCTCTTGACCGTCCCGCAACCGTACCGCATCTGATTGGTTCGAATGACCTCGACCTCTCTCTCGCCGAAGTCGCCGGGACTCGATTCGGTTCGTCGCGACCTCGTAGCCGGACTCGTCGTCTTCCTCGTCGCCCTTCCGCTGTGTCTGGGCATCGCGCTCGCCTCGAACGCTCCGCTCATGTCCGGGATCATCTCCGGCATCGTCGGCGGGATCCTGGTGGGCTGGCTCAGCGGTTCTCACACGAGTGTGTCGGGACCGGCAGCGGGCCTGACTGCCGTGGTGGCGTTGCAGATCAGCACGCTCGGCAGCTTCGAGGCCTTCCTCGCGGCGGTGGTCCTCGCCGGTGTGATCCAGGTCGCGCTGGGGTTGTTCAAGCTCGGGTTCCTTGCCGACTTCGTGCCCTCCAGCGTCATCAAGGGGCTGCTCGCGGCGATCGGTGTGATCCTGATCCTCAAGCAGATCCCGCACGTGCTCGGCCACGATCCGGATCCGATGGGCGAGATGTCGTTCGAGCAGGCCGACCGCCAGAACACCTTCAGCGAGATCTGGGCGACAATGACCGACATTCAGCCCACGGCGGCGGTGATCGGCATCGTCTCCGTGCTGCTCCTCTTGTCGTGGAAGAAGATCAAGCCCTTGGCGTCGTTGCCGGTGCCCGCTCCGCTGATCATCGTCGTGTTGGGAGTGGTTCTCGAGCGCATTCTGAGCTCGCTGGGCGGGCAATGGGCACTCGCGGACTCACACCTCGTGAAGGTGCCGGTCAGTAACAGCTTCGGTGAGTTTCTCGGCGTTTTCACCCACCCCGACTTCGCGGCGCTCGGTTCGACCGCGGTGTTCGGCTCGGCGATCACGATCGCGATCGTGGCGTCACTCGAGACGCTGCTGAATCTGGAAGCCGTCGACCGACTCGATCCCAAGCGACGAGTCTCGCCGCCGAGTCGGGAACTGGTCGCGCAAGGCACCGGCAATGTAGTCGCCGGCTTGCTGGGCGGGTTGCCAATGACCAGTGTGATCGTGCGCAGCTCGGTCAACATCTCCGCGGGGGCTCGCACGAAGTTGTCGGCCATCTCCCACGGTGTGATGTTGCTCGCTTTCGTCGCACTGCTCCCGGGCGTGCTCAACATGATCCCGCTCGCGGCGCTCGGGGCGATCCTGTTGGTGACGGGATTGAAGCTGGCGAGCCCGGCCTTGTTCGTGCAGATGTCGCGCGAGGGTCGTGCGCAGTTCTTGCCCTTTGCAGTCACCGTCGGTGCGATCGTCTTCACCGACTTGCTGACCGGCATCGTCATCGGCCTCGTCATCGCGCTCGGCTTCATTCTTCACAGCAATCTGAAGCGGCCGATCAAGCGTGTCATCGAGAACCACGTCGGTGGAGAGGTGCTTCGGATCGAGTTGGCGAACCAGGTGAGCTTCCTCAATCGAGCGGCGCTCACCCGTGCCTTCGACACTGTGCCGGAGGGGAGTCATGTGCTCATCGACGCCCGCAGCTCCGACTTCATCGATCCGGATGTCCTCGACATGATCGTCGAGTTCGATGAAGTGACCGCACCCGCTCGCGGGGTGAACGTCAGCCTGATCGGATTCCAGCAGGACTACGGCCGACTGAACGACAAGATCCAATACGTCGACTACAGCAGCCGGGAAGTCCAGGGCGCTTTGGATCCGGACTCCGTGTTGGACATCTTCCGCGCCGGCAATGAGCGATTCCGCAAAGGTGAGCAACTTACCCGCGACTACTCGCGACAGGTGGGTGCGACGTCGACGGGGCAGTTCCCCATGGCGGTCGTATTGAGCTGCATCGATTCCCGTACCCCGGTCGAGCTGATCTTCGACCTGGGTCTCGGTGACGTCTTCAGCGTACGCATGGCCGGCAACGTCGCACGGGATCGCGTGCTCGGCAGCATGGAGTACGGATGTGTGGTTGCCGGAGCCCGCCTCTTGTTGGTCATGGGGCACACGGCATGTGGTGCGGTCGGTGCCGCAGTGGACTTCATGCACAACGACAAGCCGGTCGCCGAGGTCACCGGTTGCGACCACTTGCACCACGTGTTGGACGAGATCCAGAAGTCGATCGACCCGCGCGCTTGCAAGCGGCCCGATCAATGGGGCCCCGGTGAGCGCAACGACTACGCCGATCGTGTCGCGCGTGACAACGTGGTGAGCACCATCCAGTCGATCCGAGACACGAGCCGCGCACTCGCAGACCTCGAGAAGTCCGGGAAGTGCCGCATCGTCGGCGCGCTCTATGACGTTCGCTCCGGCTCCGTCGAGTTTTTCGAGGTGCCGCGACAGTCGGCGGCGCGACTGTCGAGCTGAGCGCCCGGATCGACTCCAGCGAGTTCAGGCGTCGAATCCGACGCCAAGGAGCGCGCGAACCGCTGAGCGTCCCGCCTCCCGTCAGCGGCAGACGAGGTTCACGCCGTTGGTTGACTCCGCGATACGCGTCTGGTTGCGCGCGAGCTCGATCGTCACGACCTGGAGATCGACGTCGATGGGTTGATTCGGCACGCGCACCGTCCAGCGCGCGTTGCCGGCGCGATCGATGTCGGAGTGCAACACGATGCGGGGATGGACGAGCAACGGGCACAGCGATCCGGGCAGCGGAGCAGGGCGCTGCTGCTGTCCGACCACCAGTACCGCGTGAGCGCCCGGCGTTGCCTGAGCGACGTCGAACTGAAGTGCCGGACCTCGGACCAGGGATCCGGTGAGCGAACCGCCGCATGGACGGCCGAAGTTCGTGAACACACAGTTCTGCGCAAACGCTGAGCCGACGAGCAGAGCGCTCGAGGCGAGGATGGCTGCGATCTTCATGGCGATGGGAAGGGGTCGAGTCGAGAGAAACGGCAGGGGACGCGGAGCTTAGCCTCCGGCGACCTGCCGGTGTGGTGCGTCATTGTCCCGGGTCTTCCAAACCGCCGCTGCGCGACAATCCTGTTACCTCGCGCCAGACCGCAAGAACTCGCGCGGCAGCTCGGTCGGCCCCATGGCCGCGAGCGAAGCGGATCCCCACCTCCGGGGCGAGCGCTTGGTCCGGCGCGCGCATGGCGACTTGCATCGCCTTCGCCCATGCCGCGGCGTCGTCCTGCGGCAGGATCGTTGCGTGCGCCGCGACGAGGTCGGCGGTCGCGGTGCCCTCGGCGACGAACAGCGGAGTGCCCACCGCGAGCGCTTCCAGAGCGGGGATCCCCAACCCTTCGTGGCGCGACGGGAAGAGTACGGCGGTCGCCGCGCGATAACGCGCGAAGAGGACGCGGTCCTCGACCTCGCCGTGCCACACCATGTGTTGTTCGATCGCCAATCGACGCGCGCGCGCGCGCAGCGACGGACCTTCGCCCAGGTCCCGGCCGATCAGCTCCAGGATCGGAGGCTTCTCGCCGGCCGCACGCACGCTCCCAAGAAGGATCTGCATGGCATCGAGCAGCATGCCGACGTTCTTGCGTCGTTCGAGATGGCCGACGTGCAGGAATCGGTGCGGCAGCGTGACCGGTCGCGCGGTCGTGCGGTCTGCTTCGCTGAACCAGGCAGGGTCGAGGCCGCCGCCGATGACTTCGATCTGCGGTAGGGAACCGCCGAATTGCCCGCGCAACTCCTGGGCGACGTGTCGACTCGGCACGATGAGTCGCGCGGCACGAAGCGTGGCGCGTCGCAACACGGTTCGCGTGAGGAAGCGGGGTCGTCGCGCGAGCCCGGGAGTCAGGTCGCGAAGGTCGTGAATCGTGAGCACGATCGGACAGTCGACTCGGGTGGGCACCGGCAGCGTCGACAGGTCCAGGATGCTCGCACCGAGTTCTCGAGTCAGTGCCGGAAGCCGCTTCGACTCCGCGAGCGCCCGGCGCCACGACGGTCGCCGTGGGACGGCGACGGGTAGGACTCGAATCGTCGGCGGCATCACGGGGAGCGGCGCGTCGTCGTTGATCAGGAGGGTGATCGACTCGTTCGCGGCGAGCTGCTGCGGCATTTCGCGGAGGATGCCGAGCAGGCGGCGCCATGCGCCGGATGGCCGAGCATCGTGCGTGAAGTTGGCGACGACGAAGTGCGGCACGTCAGCCTCCTCCGAGTTCCCGATGGACTGCATGCCACGCGCGCGCGGTGCGTTCTGGAGTGAAGTGGGCGGCGCGCTGGCGGCCGAGTCGCGATCGGCGGCGCCATTCCTCTTCGTCTCGCCAAAGTCGCGTCAGCGCGTCGGCCAGTGCTTCGAGGTCGCGCGCATCGATCGCGATCGCCGCGTCACCGCCGATCTCCGGGAGGCTGCCGCGCTTGCTGACGATCACCGGTGTGCCGTGTCCCATCGCCTCGACGACCGGCAACCCGAATCCCTCGTGCAGACTCACCTGCAGGAGCGCTCGCGCGCGTGACAACTCGTGTCGTTTGCCGGACTCATCGACGACTCGCGCGGCTGACGATTCTCGTCGGGGTCCGACTTGCAGGAGTGGAGGAAGCGAGGAATCGCGAGCGGTTGCGAGCGCGTGGCCGCGAACGATGTGCTCGAGGTTCTTTCGCGGACGATCGTCCCCGAGAGTCAGGAACGGGCCGAGGTGCGGCGCGGGATCGAACACCTTCGGCAGTGCGATGCCGTGGTGGATCACGTGAAGTTTGGCCGCGTGGCGCGGCAGGAGCGTGCGGGCATCGTCGGCGGTCGCGTTCGACGGGACGATGACCGCCGCTGCGCGACGCATCGCCCTCGTGAAGGCGCGTCGGTGCCGGAGACCGTGTCCGTTCTCGCGCGGCAGGTCCGCGTTGGCCCACGGAAGGTCGTGGATCGTCGCGACGATCGGCAGCGGCGTGGCGCCGCAGATCGCCGCAACCGGTGAGTGGTAGATGCGCGATCGAAGTCGACGCAAGAGGCCGGGCAACCGGAACTCGCGAGCGATGGGGCCCTGCACGCAGGTCGTCTCGATCACGTCGATTCCCGGCAGATCGGGAAGACGCGCGCCGGGAGGGACCAAGAGGCGCGCCGAACCGGGGAAGGCTTCGCCGTAGCCCGACAGCGCCTCCAGGAACGCGATCTGGACCCCGCCCGGTCGCGAGTCGTCGAAGATGCCGCCGTCGAAGGCGACCGCTGCGGCCACGCTCACTTCGACAGCTCCGTGTAGAGCGCGAGGTGCGCGATGGCGGTATCGCTCCAGCGGTACCGCGCCACGTGGTCGCGGCGCCGTCGATCCGCGTTCGCGTCGCGACCGCGTGCGAAGACGTCCGCAATCGTCGCAGCGATCGATTCGACCGAACGGGGATCGCAGTAGTCGGCGACGGTCCCGCAGGTCTCCCGCAGCGCCGGCACGTCGCCGGCGATGACCGGCACGCCCAGCGCAAGCGCTTCGAGCGGTGGGAAGCCGAAGCCCTCGAGCAAGGACGGATAGAGGAGTGCGCGCGCGTGAGTCAGCCAGGCGACGAGCGCGTCGTCGTCGGCGTCCTCGATCCACAGCGCGCGACCCTCGGCGACCAGGCGGCGCAGTTCGTCGACGACGGGCTCACAGCACCAGCCGGCTCGCCCGCACACGACGAGCAGCGGCGCCGCATCACCGAGCGCACGAATGGCGGCAAAGACTCGGGTGTGGTTCTTGCGCGGCTCCAGGGTGCCGATCATCAGCAGGTAGTCGCGCGGAATGAGGGCAGGCGCAGTCGACTGCCAACGCAGCGCGTGATCGGCGCCGAAGGGGATGACTCGCAGCCGATCGCGCGAGATGCCCAGGTGCGCCTCGGCGTCCTTGGCCGTGGCGAGGGTGGGGCAGACGATGATGTCAGCGCGCGCGAGCGCGGACACCGTGCGCTCGCTCAACGTCGCCGCATCCTCGCCATGCCACGACGGATCGACGACGAAGGCGCAGTCGTGCAGCGTCATCAACACCCGCGTGCGCCGACTCACCGGCGGGAACACGAAGTCGGTCCAGTGGAAGATCGCGGCGTTGCCGGCGAGCCGCTCCGCCGAGGCACCGAGGCTGGCCAGCCAGGGGAGGGCCCGACCGGGCAGCCGCGTTCGGTGGAGTCGGCACCCCGGCGGGTGATCCGTTTGGCCGACCGCGGCGAGGCTATGGCCGAAGAGATGGAGCTCGATCGGCGGCTGCATCCGCGGTGCGTGCTCGGCCAGCGCACGCGCGAGTTCCCGAACGGCGCGCGGGATCCCGCTTCGTCCCAGAAGGGCGGGGCGGTAGTCGAGGGCAACGCGCACGGAGGACATCGTTCGATGGGAGTCTTCCCGACTCAGACCGGTTGCGCACGCGCGATCTTCGCCCGCCGTCCCTCGATGGCGATCCATCGCTCCGTGGCCGATCTCAACGCTTTCGCCCAGACGCCAGACTTCGCTGGGTCGATCTCGGGCCAGCCCGACGACTCGTGAGGGTCTGCTGCGATCGCCGCAAGTCGCGCCCCGCGGCGTCGCTACCTCGGCTCCTCTCTGGCAGCGTAGCTACGGCCACCCTTCGGTCGTCGGCCGGCGCAGCTCCTTTTCGGACATCGAGCTGCGGCGATCTCGCGACGACGTTCGCGAATCATCCGGGCTAGAATCTCGCCCGCGTGCGCCGTCCCCTGCTTCTCGCCGTCGTCGTTCTGGTTGTGGCGGCGATCGCGTGGTTGATGAACTCCTCGGCGGACCGGCCCGGTCCCATCGACGAGAGCTCGGTCGATCCAGCGGTGCAGGCGACCGGTGTGCCGTCGCCGACCGATCGATCGGGTTCGTCGCTTCCGGGCATGCTCTCGGTCAGCGTGACGGTCGACGTGCTCGCCACACCGATCCAATGGCCTGCCCAGCGCGTGCTCGCGCGGCTGATGAACCACACCGGCCGTGTCGATGTCGGCGTGACGGTTCCGGCAGAACCCGAACGCATGTTCGACGACGCTCCGATCGTCGGCCGACGACTTGTCGCCTTCACCCTGCCCGACGGCGGGGTGTGCTGTCGTGACGTCACCCTGAGCGCGGCGACGACCATCGAACTGGAACACCTGCCGGCGCGCGTCGTGCGCGGCCGCGTCCTCGCCCGCGACGGCGGCCCGTTGATCGGCGCCTCGATCTGGCTCGGGGAGATCGAAGCCGGCGGGACGCTTCGGCAGACGACCACGGATTCCGACGGCCGCTTCGAACTCGAAGTTGCAGCAGGTGCGGGAGTGCCGTGTGTCGTGCGCGCGCCGGGTTTCGCGACGCTCGCGATTCCGATCGAAGTTGGCCTCGACGGCGCGCGCTCCGTCGAACTTCGACTCGAGCGCGCGGCATCCATCGAGGTTCGACTCGCTGCTCGAGTCGACGACCCGACGCTCGCGCGCGTGCGGATTCGCGCCGCGGATTCGGAATCGACCGCGCTCGACTATCCGGTCTACCTCGCGCAGCTCGAGGATCGCGATCACCTCGACGCCTTGGGGCGGAGGCTCATCGACGACCTTCCGCACGGCTGCCAGTTCGAGTTTCGTGTCGAGCACCCGGCTCTAGTCGACGGGGCGCCGGCGAAGCAGAGCGCGGTGGTGGGAAAGGTTCGCTCCGCCGTCGTGAAGTGTTCGACTGCACAAAGTGTGCGCGGTCGGGTTCTGGACGAGACCGGTGCGTCGTGGGGCGGTCTACGCGTCGGCTTCGCCGGAACGGAACCGGCGACGACGGCGGAAGATGGCTCGTTCCTGGTGCTCGTGCCCAGTGATCGTGGCGTGCCGTGGATCGCGGAACTTGCGCCCGGAATCGGGTACCGCGTCGAAGCCGAGCAGGTTCAGCAGGGGGTGGTGTTGCGACTCTCGCGCCGACTTCGCTCCTTCGAGCCGACTGCAGGGATCACGGTGGTTCCGCCGCGCGATGCGACTGCTTGGCGAGTTCGCAGGCAATCGGCGGACTGGCAGGTCTGCCAGCCCGGTGCCCCGTTCACGCTCGAACTGTCGCAGCCGGTCCTCGCCGACCTTCACTTCCAATGGTGGACGGAGCCCGACGGTGCCCCGCAGTCGCGGGTGGAACGCAACGTCCTGTCGATCGATGCTCCGACCTTCACGCTTTGACTCCTGGCCCGGATTATTCCTGAACGTCTGCTGCGGTCGCCGCACGACGCAGCTCCTTGCCGGGCATCGACCTGCGGCGACCTCGCGAAGACGTTCACGAGTAATCGGAGCCAGCGAGGCTGATCTCATTGGGCATCGCTGTCGCATCCTGCGACAACGGAAGCGGCGCTGCCATCGCAGTCGTGCAACCTCGCCGCAGTGGGGGCGCCGCATGCGCATCTGTGCGACGGCCCCGAAGTCGATGAGGCTGTCGTCATGCGTGCGACGACAGCCATCGGACGCGACCGCCTTCGCGCGGTCGTCCATAGCGAAGCCGGCTCGCTCCCCATCGGAGTCCACAAGGAAACCGAGGGCAGAGCTCGGCACGCCGCGGGTCGACTCGGCCTGCTGCGCGTTGCCATCGCGATCGTCTTCGCGGCAACGAGTCTGTGTCTGGGTTGCGGGCAAATCGGTGAGCGTCTGCTCGATCTGGCCACGCGGCGCGACAGCGCCCGCGCCGACCAGGTCGTCGGTGAAGCGCTACGAATGCTCGCGGCCTGTCGTCTCGACGAGGTGCCCACGCTGAACGCGCGGGCGATCCCGGCGAGCGACTTCGGCGGCGCGCGTGATTGGAGCCTGGACTTCGCCGTGAGCGAGCTGCCCAGCGGCTATCGGGTCACGGCGCGGTTGATGGGTCCTGATTCCGCCAACCTGCTGCGCGAGTTCGTCGCGTGGCGAGCACGCGCCTAGCCCGGACTATTCATGAACATCGGCTGCGATCTCTGCAAGTCGCGCACGACGTAGGTCCTTGCCGAGCATCGACCTGCGACGATCGCGCGACGACGTTCACGGGTAATCCGAGCTAGAAGACGTTTCTCTCGAACGTGGGTCTCCGGGCCGCGGCCTCCGAGCCGCGGCCCCGGGGCACCGTTTACTCGTGTGTGTCGAGGCGGTGCATATCGAGGCTGATCTTGGCAAGGCCACGAGCCGCCAAGGAGCGCACGGTCGACTCGGCGATGCCCTTGTGCTTGGCGATCTCCGCGTAGGAGAGCCCGGCGATGCGCGAAAGCAACACCGCCTCGCGCTGTGCTTCCGGTAGGTCGCGGATGCAGTTCTCGACCCGCTCGAGTTGCTCGCGCGCCGTCATGATGCGCGTTCCGCTGGCGAGCCGCGACAGCAGGTTGGCGTCGAGTTCGATGTCTTCGTCGCCGGGCAGCGGTCGCTCGCGCCGTCGATCACGCTTGTCCATCTGGTAATAGCGAGCGCGATCGATGACCTTGCGGACAGCCTGCAAGAACAGGTAGGAACGGAACGACGCTTCATCCTCGAACGCGAGTTGCGACCGGTCCTGAAGGACTTCGCGACAGACCGACTGCGCGAGATCGTCCACGCTCTCTCGGGCCGCGATGGCATCGCCTGCTCGCGTGCGAAGGAAGGCCCGCAACGCCGGCAACTGTGCCGCGAGGAGGTCTTCCAGCCGCAACGGCTGCCCGCTCGGCTCTGGCTCGGGTCGGTCGTCGTCCATCGCGATCTTCACGCAGTGTAGCTTCGGATCGAGGCGTGCTCGGCCCATCGTGGGACGGATGGGCTATCCTTGGAAGCACCTCCCTCGAGATGACTACTCCCGGCAGTGATTCCTCGGAACTGTACGAGATCGTCGTACGGTGCGTCGCTGCCTACGAGGAGGGCGGCGACGCCGCCCTCGATCGCGAGATCGAGGCGGCCGGCACCCTGGCCGAGTCCGTGCGGCAGCGGGTCGCCAGTCTGCGCGATGCAGGCCTCTTGCAGGAGCCGGACGCGCCCGATGCCATCGGGCCGTATCGAGTGCTGCGCAAGCTCGGCTCGGGAGGAATGGGCACGGTCTACCTGTGCGAACAGCGCTCACCCCTGAGCCGGCGGGTCGCGGTCAAGGTCCTGCGCGGGGGCATGGACTCGCGTGCGGTCCTTGCGCGGTTCGCGCTCGAGAGGGAGGCGCTGGCGGTATTGGACCATCCCGGGATCGCGCGCGTGTTCGACGCCGGCGCAACCGAGAACGGCCGACCCTACCTGGCGATGGAGTTCGTGCCCGGGCGGCCGCTCCACCATTACTGCGACGAGCGGCAGCTCACGACCCGTGAGCGTGCCGCGTTGTTCGCTCGCATCTGTGACGCGGTGCAGCACGCGCACCAGAAGGGCATCGTCCACCGTGACCTCAAGCCATCCAACATCCTCGTCGTGGATCGCGACGGCGAGCCGTGGCCAGTGGTCATCGACTTCGGGGTCGCCAAGTCCCTGAGCGGAATCGGCGCCTCAGCGACTCTGCTGACGATGCCGGGGATCGTGGTCGGCACTCCGGAGTACATGAGTCCGGAACAGGCATCGATGTCGCTCGATGTCGACACTCGTAGCGATGTCTACAGCCTCGGCGTCGTGCTGTACGAGATGTTGACCGGAGCCTTGCCGATTCCACGAGAGCGATTCCGCGGCGAACACGTTGCACGCGTGCTCAGCGAGGTCGATCCGCCGACGCCGAGCACCCGACTGACGAGTCTGGGGCAATCGAGCGTGCAAGCGGCACAGCAGCGGCGAACGGATATCTCCGGACTGCGCCGCCAGTTGCGAGGCGAACTCGACTGGATCACGCTGCGCGCGCTCGAGAAGGATCGCAATCGACGCTACAGCACGGTCGCGGAGTTGGCGCAAGATGTGCGGCGCTACCTCGCCAACGAGCCGGTCGAGGCCGGGCCGCCGAGCACTTGGTATCGCCTCCGAAAGGCCTGTGCCCGCAATCGTCTGCTCGCCGGTGCGTCGGTTGCCGTCATCGGTGCGATTTCGATCGGGCTGGTCACCAGCGCCTGGTTCTGGCGGGACGCAGCAGCGAGTTCGCGGCGATCGCGCGATTCGCTTCGCGACGCGATGGCCGCGGTCAGTGAGCTGGTGCAAGTCGGCGAGTTCGACCTCCTCGACATTCCGCACCTGACGGAGGTCCGCGCGAAGTTGCTCGAGCGTTCGGTCGAGTTCTACGAGCGCTTCCTGCAGCGAAGCGACATCGTCGATCCGGTGCTGCTGCCGCGAGTGGCGGACGCGCAGATCCGTCAGGGTCGAATGCTCGCCGAGTTGGGTCGGCACGACGCGGCGATCAGCGCTCTCGAGCAGGGGATCGGCCGCGCGGTGTCGCTTCCAGCCGGCGGGTTGAGCCCCGCACTGCTCGGCCGTGGCATGCTGACCCTCGCCGACTGTCAACGACGCAAGGGCTGGACGCAGGCCGCCGAGGACACTCTGGCGCGTGCCGAGCAGATCTTTCGCAGTGATGCGATGCCGAACTCCGGGGAACCGGTCGCCGGCCTCGTGCGCGTTCTGCTCGCCAGATCCGGGATTCTCGATCGGCGTTCGAAGTCGGATGCTCTCGCCGTCGCAAGCGAAGCCGTCGAGCTTGCGCGTCCGTTTCCGGAGGATCAGTCGATTCGCGAGGGTGCGACACTCGATCTGACGGCTCGCTGCGCGAAGGCCCGGCTGCAACTCGATCTCGGCCGTCGTGAAGAGGCGGTTCCGGACATGCATCTCCTGCTCGCGGACTGGCGGCGGGCCAATCAAGCGACGCAGGATGCAGCGGCGCGCTGGCGTTTGGCGGTCGTCGCCGGCGAGATCGGGGCGCTGTTCGCGGCGTGCGACTCGTACGCGCAGGTCCTCGGGGTGCTCGACGACGGCGAGGCGAGTTACGTCCAACTCGTCGAGGATCACCCCCAGGTCGTCGCCTATCGCCTGGGCCTGGCGAGGACCCGGCTCGCGAAAGCCAACGCCCTGCTTCGAAACTGGCGCTTTGCCGAGGCTCTCGCGACGCTGGCGGCAGCCGAGGTCGACTGCGACAAGGTTCACTCCCTCGCCCCTGACGATGTCGATGGACTTCGCGTAGCGGCTGACGTCCAGCTGTCGACGGCGCACTTCAACGTCGAGGGCGCCAGACAGAGAATTCAGGGCGACATGGACAAGGCGCGAGCCGCACGTGATCGAGCTCGCGCGATACTCGAGGCGCTTCGTTCACGGCTGGTCGATCACGACGGCGAGCGCTCCCGTTGGATGGACCTTCACCGACTCGATGCACTCCTCGACGAATCGATCGATAGCCCCGACTCGATTCGCTCTCTCGAAGAGGCCCTGCGACTCGCCGGCGAGATCCTGCACGACGAGCCCGGTACCGTCGCAGTGCAGGAGCGCAGCGTCGAGATTCGCTCGCGGCTGGCCGCCTCCGCGCGGCGGCGTGGCGACGGCAAGGCGGCGATCGAACTGCTCGAGCCGGCCCTCGCGGAGCACGAGTTGCTCCAGTCGGCAGCATCCTCGAGGAATCTGTGGTTCCAGCGGCGTCGCGCCATCATCGCTGAACTCGTCCTTGCCCACGCGCAAGTCGGCAATCTGGCGCCGGTCGATTCGCTGCTGGACGAGTATCTCGGTCTGGCGGCGAACGAGGATTGGGCCGGCCGGAACGAGTTGGCCCGCCTGTGCGCCCGCATGGTCAGTGACTACCTGGCGGAGCACCCCGAGCGGCAGCGCATCCTGCGCCGCGGCCGCGATGCGATTCGCCTGGCGATGGAGTCGGGCGACGAATTCGCCCGCCGCGGGGGCGGCGGTGCGAGCCCCTCGATGATGAGTGTGATGCGCGCCCGCACCTGGGCGATCCTCGCCGAACTCGAGCAAGTCGCTGGAGACAAGGGAGCGGTGGCGAAGGCACGCGGTGAGGTCGCGGCGTGTCTCGCGGGCGCCTTGCGCGAAGCGCCGTCGGACAAGTCTGCGGAGCGAGTCCTCGAGACCGGTCGGCAGTGGATGGAGTCGCTGGTCGCGGCAGACGATTGGGTCGGCCTGACTGCGGCGGCGCGTGACGTCGTCGGTTGGCTCGACGGTCGCAAGAGCGGACTCGAGACGGTCGTCAGGTTCCTCGCCGATCAGCTCGACGTCGCGTCGGATCGCGCTGCCGTTCTCGCGGTCGGGCGTGAGGCGCTGCAGGCTGCGATCAACGCAGGTCTCGACTGGGCAGTCGTGCAAGCCGATCCGGTCTTGTCCAAGTTCGGCGACCACTGAGAGCGTGCTGCTCGCGGTGGTATCGTCGCGCGGGATGACCTCCAGCAGGCGCGGTGGCGCGATCGTCCGAGATCCGGTGCACGGTGACATCGAGCTCACGCGGGAGGAGCTTCGCATCATCGACACCGTGGCGTTCCAGCGACTGCGAGGGGTGAAGCAACTCGGCACCGCAAACCTCGTCTATCCCGGCGCGACGCATACTCGCTTCGACCACGCGCTCGGCACGGTCCACGTCATGGATCGGTTGCTCGATGCGATCGGTCGGCATGCCGAACTGGAGTCCTCTTCATGTCGGTCGGTGAGCGTCGAGGAACGTCGCGTGCTGCGTTTCGCCGCGTTGCTCCACGACGTCACGCACGTGCCCTACGGCCACAATCTCGAGGATCAGACCGGTCTCTTCGAGCGACACGACGAGCCCGCTCGCTTCCGGGCGGCGTTGCTACAAGGCGAGATCGGCGATGTGCTGCGGGAGTTGGGGGTGGCGCATGAGGTTCTCGCCATCCTCGCGGGCGACGGTGAGGCCGTACCGTTCCAACGGCAGCTTCTCTCCGACACGATCGATGCGGACCTGCTCGACTACTTGCGGCGAGATGCGTACTTCACCGGTCTCGCGCTGAGCTACGACGATCGAGTGCGGAACTACTTTCGTATCGACCGAGAATCCGGGCGATTGTTCGTCGATTGCGAGAAGCAGGGGATGCTGCGGGAAGACATCGCGACCGAGTTGCTGCGCGTTCTCGAGATCCGCTATCACTTCAGCGAGCGGGTGTATTACCACCACGCCAAGATCGCCGCGGGCGCTCTGCTCTCGCGACTGGTGGAATCGGCGATGCGGGCGGGCAAGCTTCGCGCCGAGGATCTGCAACGAGCGACTGACGAGTCGCTCTTGCTCTCGCTCGAGCAGATCGACTTCGGCGACCAGCAGCAGAACGAACGAATGGCGCGTTTCGTGCGCCGATTCCGGAGTCGGCAGTTGCTCAAGCGCGCGTTGGTCCTGCCTGCGTACCTCAATGAAGCCGTCCAGGATCAAATCCTCGCGAAGTGGTTTCGTCGTGGTGAACCGGGACCTCGCATCGACTGGGAGCGAACGGTCGAACGCGAAGTCCGCTCGAGTCTCGGCCGCGAGGTCGACGTCGTGATGTATTGCCCCGCGCGCCGGATGCAGCTCAAGGAGGCTCGAACTCTGGTCCGGTTTCCGCAGTCTTCCGGGTCGCTCGCGCCGCTCGAGCAGTTCGCGGGTCGAATCCCGCGTCTGCGCGATCTGCGAGACTCCTATCCACGACTGTGGAAGCTCTACGTGTTCGTGTCGGAGACGGATCTCGACGCGCGCCGCAAGATCCAGCAGATCTGCCTGTCCCATCTCCCGGCTGGAACCGAGAACGCGTTGCGGCTGTGAGCGGAGGGCGACCGGAGATTCTGAGTCGTCGACGGCGCTCAGCTCCAGTCGGTGCGGAATCGCAGCACGAGGTCTCGCACGCGCCGAAAGACACTGCGCGTGGCACGGACGTCTTCGCGGTTGTAGGTCGCGATGTCGGCGATTCGTCCGCGTTCGTATGCAGGGGCGACCATCGAGCCGTCCATCTCGTCCTTCGGGCTCTCGATGTCGAGTGCCCAGCACACGACGTCGAGATTCGACGGTCCGCGGCCACGTTGGCCCAGGATGTCGAGGAGGTCGAGGTGGGGGCGCAGCTTGTAGCGCTGGGACAACAGGTCCACGCGCGCCGGGATGCCGTGCACCAGGCTGCGCCCGACCAGGAACGGCACGTCGAAGCCGAAGCCGTTGTAGCTGATCACGCAATCGGCGAGCGCGGCGAGAGCCCAGAAGGTCAGCAGTAGCTCCGGCTCGGTCACGGCGTGCGCCCACGCGGGCAAGGTGTCGCGCTCGGCCTCGCTGCGCGGCACGACCAGGACTTCGATCGGTGTCTCGGCATCGCCGTCGCCGTCGGCGAAAGCGAGCGACACGACCTTGGCGAAGAACGGCGAGAGTCCGCGAGTGAGCGACTCGTCGACGTCCTTGCGCTTGCTGAACTCGGTCAGCGCTTTGACGATCGTGGGCGGCATGTCCCGGATCTCGGTATCCGGCACCGTCTCGATGTCGAAGATCAGGTGACGACAGGTGCGACCGCGAAGCCAATCCGGAACCGCACCGTAGACCCTGGTCGGTTCGAATCCGTGATCTTCGGTCTTCACGGCGCGAAGCAGTTGTGCGGTGATCTGCAGCGAGCCCTGGTAGCGCGTCACCTTGAAGCCGATCTTGACCGCCGTGCCGGGGCGCAACTCGGTCGCAGCCTCGAATGCCTTCTTGCTGTCTGACCAGATCTTTCCGCCGATCGTGCCGGTAGCGTCCTGGATCTCGACGTCGAAGTAGTCTTGCCCTTGAGCGGTCTTTCGCCGCTCGAGTCGCCGCAGCAGTGCGAACGCGCTCGCTTGACCGCCCTCGTGATCGCCGACCTGCGCCAACGAGTCGAGCAGCGGATATGCATCGGCGGTCATGGTCTGCCCGGACTATTCGTGATCGACGTCGCGAGATCGCCGCAGGTCGATGCCAGGCAAGGAGCTGCGTCGGTCGATGACCGAAGCGTAGCCGTAGCTACGCTGCCAGGGAGGAGCCGACATAGCGACGCCGCCGGGCGCGACTTGTGGCGATCGCAGCAGGCGTTCACGCATGGTCCGGGCTGGGTCACGCGAGCCAGCGCGAAATGCGGCGAATGCCCTCTTCGATGTCCGGCATCGCAGCGGCATAGCTCAGCCGAAGGAAGCCTTCGATCGCGAAGGGGGTGCCCGGTACCACAGCGACGTGCGCTTCCTCGAGCAGCGACTCGGCGATTCCAATGTCCGTCATGCCGCGTCGTGCGCAGACTTCGCGAGCGTCGATGAGCCCGTAGAACGCACCTTGCGGCTTGGACATCGTCAGGCCGGGAATCCCGCGTACCAGTTCGACCATGCGCTCGCGCCTGGCGACATAGGCAGCGATACGCCGCGACACCTCTTCGTCGTTGGACTCGTTGCAGACGGCGAGTACCGCTCGCTGACTGATGGTGCAGGTGTTGCCGATCGCCTGGCTCTGCACGCGTCCTGCGGCTTCGATGATCCCTTGCGGGCCGGCCAAGAATCCGACTCGCCAGCCGGTCATCGAGTGGCTCTTCGTGCCGCCGTTGACGACGAGCGTGCGTTCCATCGCTCCGGGGACGCACGCAGGCGACCAGTGCGTGAGGCCGTCGTAGATCAAGCGGGCGTAGATTTCGTCGGAGATGATCCAGCCGTCGCGGGCGACGACTGCCGCCACCACGCTCTCTACTTGTTCCCGAGTCGGAACCGCACCCGATGGGTTGTTGGGCCAATTGAGCATGACCCCGCGAGCTCCGGAGGCATCCATCGCTGCGCCGACCTGGGCGCCGGAATGGATGAAGCCTTGCTCCGGGACGGCCGGCAGCACGACCGGACGGCCGCCGGCGAGACCGACGAGATCGGTGTAGGAAGCCCAGAATGGCGCCGGCAGCAAGACGGGATCGCCGTCTTCGCACAGCGTCATCAGCGCGAGGAGCAGCGCCGGCTTGGCGCCGGCGGTCACCATCACGTGACTCGCGGTGTACTCGAGTCCGAAATGCCGCCGGAACCAGTGGGCTGCGGCGGCGCGGACGTCGGGCATTCCCGGCGCGGGCGTGTAGCGGGTCTGGCCGTTGCGAATGGCCGCGATGCCGGCCTCGCAGACGGAGTCCGGTGAGGGGAAGTCCGGCTCGCCGGCGGCCAAGGAGATCACCGATGTCCCCTGAGCGCGCATCGCCTGCGCACGGGCAGTGATCGCGAGGGTGATCGAATCGGTGACAGCGCGGGCGCGCGTGCTCGGAGTCAGTGCAGTCATCGCGGCGGAGCGGGCGGCGGATTGGAGCGGTCGACTGGCGGGCGCGCAACGCAAAGCGCCGCGCGGAGAGTCCAGGGAAGATCGAGCGGGGCGAGATCGTCCGAGTGACGAGTCCCTGTGCGCGGCGGCGACCGGCCGAGACATGTTCGGAGGCAGCCGTCGAAAGCTGTCGACCAAAACTGCTCGGGCCATCGGGTAGCTTGGCCGCCCCTGGAACGTGCCCGCGTGCGCAGGTGGCCGCGTGGGACCGACTACCCCTCTTCGATCGATGCGACGCAAGTTCTGGAAGATCACCGGCATCGTGCTCGGCCTGATCGTCGTGCTCGGGCTCCTGTTCGTGCTGGCCTTCATCTTCAATCCGTTCGAGGGATCCCTCACGGACATCCGCGAATTGGTGCCCACGGACACCGACTACTTCGCGCGCAAGACGGACTTGGACGGTGACTTCCGGGACTTCCCCGAGCCGCACTTCTGGTCCGAAGTCGGAACGACCAAAGCGATGGCGGACCTCCAGCGGGGCCCTCGGTTCTCCGCTCTCCTGCGCGATGCGGGCATCGGCCGTTCGCTCGAGCAGGTGCGCGAACTCGCGGCGCGGGTGCGCGACGACTCGGGCGGGATGGTCGATCTACTCGGCGATGTCCTGGGTCGCGAGGTCGTGATCGCGGGCCGCCTGGACGGCGGACCGAACGCGACCACCGGCTTCTGCGTCTACCTCCGGGTGAGCTGGAAGGTGCGGTTCGCGTGGGGGCTGCTCGAGTGGCAGAGCGTCCGGGACAAGATCGCAGCCGGCGGCACGCGGATCGCTCGCGGTGACGACGGAGTGATGACGGTCGAGTCCGACGGCGCCGCGCCGCTGAAAGTCGCGCGCTGGCTGGACTGCGTCATCGTCTCCAACGACCCTACGTTTCTCGAGCGATCCCTCGAACTGGCCCGCACTGCGCGCGGCGGCGAATCCTTCGGCGGGTCCGCCGAGTACCGTGAGTTCATCGAGCCCGCGTTGAAGGATTGGCAGGAACGCACTCAGGTTCGCCCGAACGCCATCGAACTCTATGCGCGACCCGATCGCCTGTTCGGGATCACGTCGTGGGACGACAACTGGCCCGATCCCAAGCACCAGACCGATCTGACCGAGCGCGTCCTGGCATCGTTCCTCAACCTGTCGGGCTGGCGATTCCTCTCCGGAGCGCTGATCTTCGACGAAGGTTCGCTCAGTCTGCTCGGGCGGGTGGACATGAACCGCAACAAGCACAGCGGTTTCCAGAACCAATTCTTCCGGGCGGAAGCACAGGAGCGGCGCGAGTGGCTCAATCCCTTCCTCTCGATGGTGCCGTCGACGGCTTGCGCTGCGGCGGCGCTGCGTGTGCCGGCCGGAGACTTCTTGCAGGAGATGATCCAGGCGATCGAGCCGGAGCTGCGGCGAGAGATCGACGGCGTCATCCGCAAGACCGGCAAGTTCGACAGCCTCGGTCACGTGATCGACTCGATCCGGCCTGCGCTGCTCCAGCGCGTGGGCTTCGTGTTCCATCCACGCATGGACATCGGCGTCGACGACAAGGGCAAGCCCATCGAGACCTTCGAACCGTCGCCGGCGCCCCACGTCGCGTGGGTGTTCTGGGTCGACCCGCGCTTCCGCAACAAGGTCGAGGATCTCATTCCGTTCCTGACCCTGAATGCATCCACACTCGGATTCAGCAGTGCGTACGACCTGCCGGTGCAGGGTGGTGCGGGTGGCGACGCGGCGCGTGAGCTGGTCAACCCGAACATTCCCTCGACGGGCGAGATCGCGTTGCTGCTGTACGGCAGCTTCTTCGTCGTCGGCAATTCGGGGCCGCTGATCAAGCGCATGGTCGATGCGCGGCTCAACGCCAACCACTTGATGACGCTGCCCGGTTATGAGGTGTTCAGCGGTGAGATGTCGGATCGGCTGAACGGCTTTGCATACCTCCACGGCGACGCGTTGGTGCGCGTGGCCGAGGACTATCTGTCGTTCGCCGACAGCGGTTCGGCGGAGCCGGACGCGGCATGGATGGTGGGCATTCGCCCCACTCTCGAACGCGAGGTGCTCCGCGACCTGTTCCCCGCCTATCGCACGCCTTCGTCCTTGTCCTCGAAGGAGCGTGAGCGTTTCGACGCCGAGATCGGCAAGCGCATGCGTGATCGATGGACGACGGAACGGCCGCAGGCCACCGCAGCGGGTCGCGCGAACTACGCGGAGATGCACGCACTCTTCCGCACCTTCTCCGCGCTCTACTTCGAGACCACCTTCGACCCGCAGTGGATGAGCCTCCGCGCGCGGCTGCTGCCGCAGATCCGCTGATCGCCGGCGATTTCCGCAGTCGAGCAAACGGCTCTTGACCGCGCTCGCGACCGCGGTAGATTCCCCGGCCCTCCACCGGAACCCGCTGGGTTCCGGACGCTTGCCCAGGTGGCGGAATTGGCAGACGCGCCAGCTTGAGGGGCTGGTGGCCGCAAGGTCGTGCAGGTTCAAGTCCTGTCCTGGGCATGCTCACCATCGCATCGCGGTGGTGGTCTGTGCGGAGCGTGGCGAATCTCCAGGGGGAGCCGAGAATTCGTCCGTCGATCGCGATCGCGATGGCACCGGCCCTTGCTGATTTCTGCGGTGTCGCCCGCGGTCTTGGATCGGGAGCACGGGATTCTGCGGCCTCGCAACTGCACCCCTCGCAGCTAGACTCCGCGCTCGTCGGAGCCCCCTCCGACAGCGAAGTCCATCATGCTCGAACAGGCCATCCGCGACCGAGCCGCCATCCACGCCGCGGTTCGCCTACTCGTCGATGAACACCCCGGTGTCGTCCGGATGTGCCGCACCCAACTCCTCGCCTGGGGTGAGTCGGCACGTGAGGAATTGATCGCTGCGTCCGAGAGTGAACACGCCCGCCTGCGGGTTCGGGCTCGATCACTCATCACCTCGCTCGATCTGCGCGCCTGGCTCGAGGGATTCTCGTCTCGTATCACCACGGATCGCGGAGCGGACGGCGACAACCTCCTGGAAGTCGCGCTCGAGAAGTTGGTGGAGTTCGTCGGCCATGCGCACGGCGATCGTGGCGCGTTTGCAGCGATTCTGGAATCGATCGCGGCAGACTTGCGCGCGCACGTGAATGGCCGCGGAAGTCGCTGCGCGGCGCGTCGAATCGCCGAGTTGTTCACTTCCCGGTTCGAACTGCGCGGATCGCGGCGATTGCCCAAGGACCGTCTCGCCTGGCTGCCTGACCGCGTGCTCGCCTCCGGGCAGGGGCCGTCGTCGGTCCTGGCGGCGCTCTACCTGGTCATCGGGCGTCGCGCCGGGCTGACGTTGACGCCGGTGTTGTTGCCGGAGTTCATCCTGATCCGGATCCACGGCGCCCGGCGCATCCTGATCGATCCGTATCACAACGGCCGCACCGTCACCCGGCACGATTGCTTCCGCTTCCTATTGCGCCGCGAGCGACTCGGGGTGGGGCAATCGCGCCGTTCCCTCGACGATGCCGACGATGCCGAGGTGCTCGATCGCGTGTTGGAGGATCTCATCTTGATCCACGATCGACCCGAACACGGGGAAGTGCGCGACATCCTCCGCGCGGCCCGGGCGGCGCTCGAGCCTGCGTACGGTCGGCTGTTCGGCTGAAAGGAAGAGGGGTCCGAGCGCGGCGGCGGTTCGGGGCGTTCAGGAAGCGCTGCCACGTCGTATCCTTTTCGGCGCTTGACCGCCGGCATTCTCGTCGTGCGGTGCTCTCAACCATCTGACTGCATCATGGTGAACACTCGTTCTCGCGTCGGTTGCTCGATCGCGCTCTTGGCCGCCACACTGTCGGCCCAAAAAGAATCTCCCTCACCGGTCGTGCAACTCGCGCACGGTGGCGGTAGCCAGTTGTCGCTGCGTTACGGAGTCTTCGATCCGTTGCGCGAGATGCCCGCAGTGCCGGGGTGGATGGCGGCTCGCGAGGACGTGCGACTCTTCGTCGTTCAGTTCGTCGGCGTGCCGACCGAAGCCGCGCGTGCCCGAGTTCGCTCCGCCGGCGCCGAGCTCTTCGGATACTTGCCGCACGATGCGTACGTCGCGCGAATGGACGCCGCGACCGCCGCGAAGGTTCGCGAGGTCGTCGGCGTTCGCTTCGTCGGGCAATATGAACCAGCCTGGCGACTCGAGCCGGAGCTGTTCGCGATGTTGGCCTCGGGGCTCGAGCTGCCGACGGCTCGCTACAACCTCGTCGTCGTCGACAAGCGCAACGACAAGCGTGCGCTCGCGCGCAAGATTGCGGACCTCGGTGGTCGTGTCGTCGACGAGCAAGAGGGGAGCATCCTGTTCGTCGCGGACCTGAATGGCGCCCAGCTCGCAGGTGCGGCGCGTCTCGACGAAGTGCTCTGGATCGACCGCTGGTCGGCCCCCGAGATCGACATGAGCAACGCCCGTATCCAAGGCGGCGCAAACTACCTCGAAGCGCAGACCGGCTACACCGGTCAAGGTGTGCGCGGGCACATCTATGAAGGCCTGGAGGCGAACCATCCCGACTTCACGACGCCGCTGACCAACGTGCTGAGCGGTGGTGGGCCAGATGCACACGGTCACTGCACGGCAGGCATCGTGTTCGGCAACGGCACCAGTACCGCAACGGCGCGTGGGATGGCGCCTGACGCCGTGGGCTTCTTCACTCAGTACTCGTCGACTACGCAGTCACGCAACGTCACGATCGGAACGCTGCAGAACACGCATCAGGTGATGTTCACGACCGCCTCGTGGGGCGACGCGCGAACGACGCAATACACCGCGGTGTCCGCCGACGCCGACGACATCATCTTCGACCACCGGATGCCGTGGACGCAGAGCCAGTCGAACGCCGGCAACCAGCAGTCGCGACCGCAGGCTTGGGCGAAGAACATCTTCTCGATCGGCGGGGTCGCACACCGTGACAACGCGAACGCTGCCGACGATTCATGGGCGGCGGGCGGTGGTTCCACCGGGCCAGCGGCGGACGGTCGTATCAAGCCGGATCTCTCGGCCTACTACGACTCCATCCAGTGTTCCGACTTGACGGGTTCCGCGGGCTACTCAGCGGGCAACTTCACCAACGGCTTCGGCGGCACTTCAGGTGCGACGCCCATCGTCGCGGGTCACAACGCGCTCGCGATCCAGATGTATTTCAACGGCCTGTTCGGGCCGGTTCGCGTGCCCGGTGGAACGCCGTTCCAGAATCGCCCACTCGCGCAGACGCTCAAGGCGCTGCAGATCGTGAGCGCGCGGCAGTATGCGTTCAACGCCGGTAGCACGGACAATCGCCGCGAACACGTCGGTTGGGGCTTCCCCAGCTTGCAGGACATGTACGACAACGCGTCGTTCACGTTCGTGGTGCCGGAGGATGACATCCTGACGCAGGGCCAGAGCGCGGTGCACGTGGTGAACGTGGCGGCGAACGAGCCGGAGCTGAAGGTCTGCATGACCTTCGTGGATCCGGCCGGTAACCCCGCGGCGACGCTCGCGCGCGTCAACGACTTGACGTTGCGGGTCACGGCGCCGAACGGCTCCTTCTACTACGGCAACAACGGCCTCACGACAGGCAACTACTCGACGACGGGTGGTTCCCCCAACACGATCGACACCGTCGAGTGCGTGTTCGTCCAGAACCCTGCGGCCGGTCAGTGGACGATCGAGGTCATCGCGACCTTGGTTGCCCAGGACGCCCACGTCTCGACGGGTACCGTCGATGCCAGCTATGCGCTCGTCGCGGTTCCGGCTACGAGCGGCGGCGGCGGCGGCGCGCGTGCGCGCATCAATCCGTACGGGCAAGGCTGCGCTCCGGCGAGCACGCCGCAGGTCGGCCGCACGTTCTACGAGCAGTTCGGCAGCTTCGATCTCGCCAACAGCGCGCGTCGGTTCACCCCGAACGGCAGCGGCGGCTGGAACGTCGGCACCGAACCCAGCGGCTTTGACGCAAGCTACAGCAACGGACTGAATCTCGGCGACGATCAGCTCGCTCGAGCGCAGGCGCTCGGGTTCAGCTTCCCGCTCGCCGGCGGCGGCAGCACGACGAGCATCGACGTGGACTCGAATGGTTGGATCGGGCTGATCGCGAACCAGGCCGGTGGCTCCGACTTCACCGAGACCGTCGGTGAATTCCTCTCCAACCCTGCCCGCATCGCTGCGATCTGGGACGACCTCAATCCGAATGCCGCCGGTGACGTCTACTTCGACGCCCGGCCGGGTGTGGCGCTCATCACCTGGGCAGGCGTTCCGGAGTACACCAACACCGGCTCCAACACGGCACAGATCCGTCTCTATCCGGACGGCTCCTTCGTACTCGCCTATCAGGCTTGTTCGGTGGCCGACTGCATCGTCGGTTACTCCGTCGGCGGCGGCGTGCAAGATCCGGGTGCCAGCGACATCTCGAATCCGGGTGGTGCGGCTCCGGTCGCGCACACGGTCTCGGCGATGCCGCGACTGGGTACTTCGATCAACTTGATCGCCACCGATCTTCCCGCGAGCACCATCGCAACGCTGAGCATGCTTGGTCTCGGTCAGCAGTCGCTGGATCTGAGTGCGTTCGGTAGCCCGGGTTGCACGCTGCTCACGCAGATCCTGTCCTCCACTGCGATGACGCTCGGCTCCGGTTCCGCGAGTCGCTCGCTCACGATTCCGAACGACCCATCGCTGGCGGGCGGCATCGTCACCTCGCAGTGCCTCGTTGTCGATCCGAGTGCCAACCAACTCGGCATTCTGACGACCAACGGCATGGAGCTGATCCTCGGCAACTGAGCGATCCGAGTCGACCCGCTCCGCGAGCGCGGAGCGGGCGACTACGCTGCGCGGATGAGCGTCGCTCTCGACGACCTGCTGCGCGCGATCCGCGAGTGCCGACTTTGCGCGCAACATCTCGCACACGAACCCCGACCGGTCGTCGTCGCGGATCCGCGTGCGCGGATCCTCATCGCCGGTCAGGCGCCGGGCACGCGAGTCCATGCCACCGGCATCGCTTGGAACGACCCCAGCGGGGAGAACCTTCGCGACTGGCTTGGCGTAACCCGCGAGCAGTTCTACGACCCAGCCTCGTTCGCACTCGTGCCGATGGGGTTCTGCTATCCCGGCAAGGGTGCGAGCGGCGACCTACCGCCGCGGCGTGAGTGCTCGGAGACCTGGCATCAAAGTCTGCTCCCGACACTTCACGCGATCGAACTACGCGTCGTGATCGGCCAATACTCGATGCGTCATCACCTCGGTGATCGCTGGAAAGGTGCGGTCACCACCACGGTGCGTGCGTTCGCCGAGTTCCTGCCGACGCTCATTCCGCTCCCGCACCCATCGCCGCGCAATCGGTTGTGGATGCGGAAGAACCCGTGGTTCGCCGACGAACTGTTGCCGCAACTGCGTGATCGGGTCCGTGGGATCCTGCTCAGATCCAGTTGTTGAGCACGTAGCCGAACACCGGGCCGAACATGTGGGGGACGAGTTCCCAGGTCGCGACGATCCCGACGATGATCACGATCGGGTTGGCCCGCACCCAACCGTAGAGAGGAGCGAGCGTGCGTGGGAACAATCCCTCGAGCACGCCGGCACCGTCCAGTGGCGGCCAAGGAATCAGGTTGAACACTCCGAGAAGGATGTTCAGGGAGAGGAACACGGAGAACATCTTGGCTGCGGCGAAGGCGTAGTCGTTCGTCCCCGGATCGACGAACGGTCCCAGGAGCCCGCTGCCGGCCGGCCAAGGGTCCGCGTAGCCGGACCACACCAGTGCGTTCAATCCCAGCAGTGCGATCCCGGCGAGTACGAAGTTGCTCAGAGGCCCCGCCGCCGACATCAGCGCAGCCTTGCGCGGGTTGCGCGCCGCCCACAGCGGATCGACCGGGATGTGTGCGTAACCCAGGATCATCGTGCCCTTGCTCATGAACAACGCGAGCAGCGGCAGGATGACGGTTCCGAAAGGTTCGCGCTGGATGTGCGGGATCGGGTTGAGCGAGACCTGCCCGCCGACATAGGCGGTGCGGTCGCCGCCCAGATACGCGAGCAATGCGTGCGATGCCTCGTGCACCACGAGACTGATCAACAGCACGCCGTAGAGCAGGATGATCGTGTGGATCGGGATGTCGCCCATCTTGCTCCTACGAGTCGTCCGAGTCTTCGGAAGCGTCCTGGCTCTCGTCGTCGGCCGTGAGTTCCTCGACGACCTTCTTCACTCGGATTTCGGTGCCGGTGAGCGACTGTTGACACTGACGAATGAGTTCGGCTGCTCGCTCGACCTTTTCGCCGAGCACATCGATGTCCGCAGTACCGTCCTCGATCTCGTCCAGGATGGTCTCGAGTTCCTTCGCGGCCGCGGTGTAACCCGTCGTGTCAGCTCTCTTCTTGGCGCTTGCCATGGGACTTTGGGGTCTCGGTCAGGGGATGAAGTTGTGTGAATTCCGCGCGCGCGTGGACCTCGCCGTCGCGCAAGAGGACCGTGATCAGGTGGCCCGGGACGACTCGCGCCGCATCGGTGATGATGCGGCCGTCGTCGTTGCGCAGCATCGCGTAACCCCGGGTGAGGATCGTCCGTGGATCCAGGAGACGTCGGCGAGCGCTCTGGGCCGCCAGGTGGCTGCGTGCCCGCTCCAGGCGATACGAGCTGCGCGCGCCGAGCAACTCCGCGGCTCGCGACAGTCGGGCTCGGGCATCACGAATGAGGCCCGCGATCCCGATGCGCATGCGTTGGCGGCGGTCGTCCAGTCGACGGCGTTCTTCACGAAGGCTCGCGAGCGGGGTTCGCGACAGGCGGTGGATGGCGCTTCGCAACCCGTGACGTTCCCCGAGGAGGCGAACTTGCACCGAGCGTTGCAGTCGATGGGCTTCGGCGGCCAGCCGGATTCGTTCATCGCGCAGCAACTGCAGCGAACCATCGCGCAAGGCGCGCGCGAAGATGCCGAGGTCCTCGAGCACCGAGCGGGCTTGCTCGGCGAGCCACGTGGCGACCGCGGTGGGTGTCTTCAGTGACTCGGCGATCTCATCGAGCACGGAGCGGTCGCGGTCGTGGCCGATTCCGATCAGCACCTTGAGGGGGTGCCGAGCAACCGCGAAGGCGACGTCTTTGTCGTCGAACCACGCGAGATCGGTGCGCGAACCACCGCCGCGAACGATGCACAGGAGGTCGAATCGGTCGGCGTGTCGAGCGAACCAACTCAGTCCGCGCAGCATCGTGGGGCGAAGTTCTTCGCCCTGCACGCGGACTGGCACGAGGCTGACGTCGAAGCTGAAACCGCTCCGGCGAAGCTCTTGCACGAAGTCGTTCCAGCCGTCCGAGTCCGGGCTAGACAAGACACCGATCCGAAGCGACGGCACGGGGACCGGCAGTTCGAGGTTGCGTCGTTCGACACCCGCCTGGCGCAGCGCAAGCAAGATCTGCTCCCGCGACTGCGCGAGTTGTCCCAGCGTGAACTCCGGGCGGATGTCCTCGACGATCAACTGGTAACGACCGGTCGCCGGGTACAGATCGATCTTCGCTTCGATCAGGATCTCGATGCCGTCGCGGAGCGTGAGCCCGGCGCGTTCCAGTTGCGGCAGCAGTCGCTGCGCGGTGCGCTCGAACAGCGCGACGTCGACCGTCGCCTTGATCTTGCCGCCGTCGCCTTCCTTCTCGACCAGTGAGAAGAACAGGTGCTTGCGTTCGCGGTTCTTGTCGAAGTTGGTGACCTCACCGATCACCTTCACGCGCGCGGGGAACGCGGCGGCGATCGCTTCCCGGACTTTCGTGTTCAGCGCCTCGATCGACCACGCGGCCAACGGGTCCTCGGCCACTGTGGCCTCATCGGCGGGTGCCTTCGTGCGGGCACTCTTGCCGCGTTTGGGCTTGTCGTCCTCGGCGGTGCTCGCGGACTTGGCCGGCGCGCTGCTGCGTTCGATTCCGGAGGTTCCGGCAAGCAACGAACTGACGTCCGAGTCCATCACGAACCCGCGTGCCATGAGCGCGACGACGATCGTCTCGAGGTTGCTGGTCGGGAACGTCCACGCCTTGCGCTGCGGATCCCAGCGGCGACCCGGTAAGGCCTTGATCTCTTCGACCAGATACTTGTCGTACGGGAATCGCACCAAGAGGTGCTGTCCGTCGCGGTCGAGTTCGATCGTGCCGCTCATGAGGGATCGGATGGTAGCAGGCGGGAGGTCCGTTTCAGCGCGCGAGCAGGCTCGGGATTGCGGAACGTGCGGCATCTCGCGCCTCATCCATCGAGATCGCGCGACCGAGCAGCGTGCTCAGGTCCACCATCACAGTGGGATCCAGGCCGCAAGGGCGAATCGCGAAGAAGTCGGTGGTGTCGATCGCGACGTTGATCGCGATTCCGTGCATGCTCACCCAGCCGGCAATGGCGACACCGATCGAGGCGACCTTGCGGCCGTCGACGAACACGCCGGTGCCGTCCGTCGAGCGGACCGCCTCCAGTCCGAAACTGCCGCAGATCGCACAGCCGAACAGTTCGAGGCGTCGTAGCCAATCGAGTACGTCACGTCGCGGAAGGCGCACGACGGGGTAGACGACGAGTTGTCCCGGTCCATGCCAAGTGAGTTTGCCGCCGCGTTCGATGGGGACATGCTCGTGCGTGATCTCGCCGGGCGGCGTGGCGCGGCCGGCGGTCCAAACGCGTTCGTGCTCCACGAGCCAGACCTCGCCCGGACTCTCGCCGCGGCGCACGCGATCGCGCAGCGTCCGCATCGCCTCGAGCGTTCGGCGGTAGTCCGCGCGGCCAAGATCGACGACCGGGATGACGGGGGATCCGCTACTGTCCGGAGCCATGCTCGCTCTCGTGCTCGCACTGACCTGTCAGTGGCTCGAACCGATGCCGGACCGAGTGCACGACGGCGAAATCGTGCGGGTGGTCGTCAAGGACGCTGACGGCCGAGGGGTCGGCGGAATCGAGATTCAAGGCGGACTCATCGACGGTGAGATGACTGCGCTCGGCATGACCGATCGCGAAGGCCTGTTCGAGTTCCGACCAAGGACGGCTGGGACCTGGCGTCTCGCCGCACGATTGGAAGAGCGGGCGTTGTCGGCCCCGCTCACGGTGTTCGACTCGGCGGCGCGCCGTCGTCGGCGAGTGCTGAGTTGGACGGGCGCCGCGCTTCTGACACTCGCTGGCGTCGCCGGCCTCAGGCGCCGAGCACGCGCTCGACACGCTGCTTGACCGTCCGCGGATCGAGCGCGCCCAGGAAGCGATCGACTTCCTTGCCGTTGCGGAAGAACACCACCGTCGGAACGCTCGCGATTCCGAATCGCGAGGTCGCCGACTCGGCTTCATCGATGTCGACCTTGTAGACGTCCATCTTGCCCGCGTACTCGTTGGCGATGGCTTCGATGGTGGGGGTCAGCGCTTTGCAGGGACCACACCAAGTCGCCGAGAAGTCGACGAGGACGGGGTTGGTGGCCGCGGCGAGGGTGTTGTCGAACTCGGCGTCGGACAAATTCTTGAGCTTGGACATGGTTGCTTGGGCAGGTTCGGAGTTTGGGGTTGGTGGTCGGAACTGGACGCCGCGAGCCTCGACGGCCGTGGGGCGGGAATTCTCGATCCGCAGGCGGATCGATCAAGCCTGGATTCGACGCAGCGCGTGGAGAAGTTCCGTAGGCGGCACGCCATTGTCCTCGGCGACCTTGCGGACGCTGTCGTTCGGCTCGAAGCCGCACATCGAGCAGCCGCCGATGTGAAAGCGCATGAGCACCATGCGAAGGGACTCGTCCGCGGCGAGCACCTCGGCCATCGTCGAGTCCAGAGTGAGCGCGGCGGTCGGGGAGACGTCGCCGGACGTGCGGGCATCGTGGTTCATGGGAGCTTGGAATCTTGGGTGCAGGCTACTTGGACAGCCGCTGCTTCAGCCGTTCCGCGGCGTCGCGGAAGGCTCGGCTGATCTCGCCGTCCGGTTCGGTCAGGGTGATCGGAGCGCCGCGATCGCCACCCTCACGCACGCCCATTCCGATGGGAATCTGGCCGAGGAGTGGGACACCGAATTCTCTGGCGACGCGCTCGCCGCCGCCGCTGCCGAACAACGCATAGCGTTCGGCATGCCCGGGCGGTTGGAACCAAGACATGTTCTCGACCACGCCCAAGACCGGTACGTCGATCTTCTCGAACATCCGGATCGCCTTCTTCACGTCGAGCACGGCGACGTCCTGCGGAGTTGTGACGATGACCGCGCCGTCGATCTCGGTGTTCTGCGTGAGCGTGAGTTGCACGTCGCCGGTGCCCGGCGGCAGATCGACGAACAGCCAGTCGAGGTCATGCCAGTCGACCTGGAACATGAACTGTTGCACCGCCTTGTTGAGCATCGGCCCGCGCCAGATCATCGGCTGATCCTCCGGCACCAGGAGGCCCATGCTCATCATCTGCATGCCGTGAGCCACGAAGGGGAACAGCTTGTCCGCGCTGCCCTCGGGCTTGCCGCTGACACCCAGCATGAGCGGAATGTTCGGGCCGTAGATGTCGCCATCGAGAATCCCCACGTGGGCGCCGCCGAGCTTCATCGCGGCCGCGAGATTCACGCAGACGGTCGACTTGCCGACGCCGCCCTTGCCGGAGGAAACCGCGATCACGCGTTTGGTGCCTGGAATCGGCCGCTTGGGCGGCAGGCCCGCCGCCTGCGGCGCCGCCTGCACGATCTTGGCGTCGACGGCAGAAACTCCTTCGACCGCCATCGCGGCGCGTTCTGCGGCAGCGAGCGTCGCGGCAGCTGCAGGTCCCTTCGCCTGGACGAGGGTCAGGAGAAAGCGCGCGGTCCCGTTCTCTATCCTCAGTTCCCGAACCGCACCGCTCTGAAGGATGTTGCCGCCCCGATCCGGGTCGGGGATGCGGGCGAGTGCGGATTGGAGCGTTTCGAGACTGCTGGGGGATGGCATCGTCGGGGACGGGAAGGGTGACGGGGTCGGTTCGTCGAAGGCCGAGCCCGCGGGCCGGCTGTAATATGTCGGAACAGCCGTCGCTTCGAGGGCTGATCGGAATCTGACCATGCACCTGCCCCGCCTCTTGTTTCTCGTGACTGCCCTAGCGACCTGGGCGACCGCTCCGGTGCTCGCGGCGCAGGACGGCGACGGCGACGGCGATGCCGCCAAGGCAGAAGGACGGGCGATCATCCAAGAGGACGGCGGCGTGATCACCGAGGAGAACAAGGAGAAGCGGGAGGCCATGAAGGAGGCCGGCGGGCCGCCGCCCGTCGGTTCCGGGCTCGAGCGCTTCGTGCAGGCGATCGTCTCCGTCGAGCCGGGCCGGATCGCTCCGGGCGCGGGCGGCAGCCTGAAGGTCTCGCTCGGGCTACGCGAGGGAGCGGTGATCGCTGGAACGGG
>JBFXDD010000009.1:0-101872 GCA_050181465.1 Planctomycetota bacterium | reverse complement strand
GTTCCGGGCTCGAGCGCTTCGTGCAGGCGATCGTCTCCGTCGAGCCGGGCCGGATCGCTCCGGGCGCGGGCGGCAGCCTGAAGGTCTCGCTCGGGCTACGCGAGGGAGCGGTGATCGCTGGAACGGGAGATCTGCGGGTCACGATCGTCCCCGAGCAGGGTCCGCTCCGCTTCGGTCCTGCCGAGGTGTCGCCGCCGACGATTGCCAGCCAGTCGCCGGGGTTCCGCGGCCAGCCGGCCTGGGAGACCTACGCGCTCGCCGCGATGCCCGTCGCGGTCGCCCCGGGGACGGCCTTCGGGAAGTACCAAGTCATCGTCCATGTCGAGGCGTCGGTGAGCGATCCCGACAGCGGCGAGTTGATCGGTCGATTCAGGATGTCGCCGCGCGGTGAGGTTGTCGTCGGTCCGCCGATGGCCACGCCCGTCCCACGAACGGGATCCGGGACGGCCGGGGCTACCGCGGGAGATGCGGCGGGCGCCAGCGGAGCGGGTACCGCAATCGCCGGTCGCGGCGACGAGATCGACGAGCCGGGCCGAGCGACGACGGGCGCGAGCCTGGAACCCGCACCGACTCGGTCCAACGCGGAGGCAGGGCCCGATGACGGCCCGTCCGCACCGCCCAGCGGCGAGGACGGCGGCTTCGTCTGGACCCTGGCCATCGCCGGCGCGGTGGTCTTGGGGGTCCTGGCCTTCGCCGCCCTCAAGCGGGGCTGAACCCCGCGGGGCGGCGCTCCGCCAAGTCTGCGGCGGTTTCTGGCGGGCTTGTTTCCTCTGGCTCCCGCTCCGGTCGGACTCTGTTCCGTCCGGATCCGGTATCCCCGGGCGAGGAAAACCCCGGAGTTCCGCGGAAAGAGCACCGTAACAGTGCTATTTTGGACCCCGCGCCGGCAACGAGCGTATCTATGCCTTTGGATTCCGGCTGCCTCGGCATCCGGCCCGAGGGCCGGCCCGAACCCGCAGGAGTCCGTCAGGAACCGAAACGATGGCCCCACTCCCCTTCTCGAAGTCTCGCCGCCGCGCGTCCGCCGCCCCTGTGGTGGTGACTCTGGTCGAACTCGACAACCGCCTGGACGTCCCGGTGGCACAGTGGGAGAAACGAGTGAATCAGGTCGTGCGCGATCTTCATCGCCGCGGGGTCGCCATCGAGATTCCGCCGTCACCGATCCTCGCCGGTTTCCAGACGGCCGCGGGTAGCTGGGTCAACCTCTTCGAGCACCAGGTCAAGTCGCTCCAGAAGATGGACCGCGCGGACGAGTTCCGCATGGCGCGCCGATACGACTTCCAAAAGGCGCGCGTCCGCCATGCCCTGTCGCGGGTGGGTTACGCCAAGGACTCACTCGAGGAACTCCAGCTTCGGCCGATCCACGCTCTGCCGCCCGCGCCCAAGAAGGCGAGCGCGGCAGATCTCGCCCACCTGGAGCGCACGATCGAAGAGCTGGCTGCCTTGCGCAATGCCTACGTGGAAGGTGCGCTCTACCTGATCTTCGCGCCGGTGCGGCGTTACCGCGATCTCGGCGTCGATGAGTTCGACCTGATCCAGGAGGGCGCAGCGTCGTTGTTCCAAGCGATCGACGGCTTCGACTGGAAGCGCGAGGTGCGCTTCAAGACCTACGCCGTCTATTGGATCCAACAGGCGATCCTGAAGACTCTCTACAACGCTTCGCGCACGGTCCGCATCCCGATCTGGGTGCAGAAGGCGTTTCGGAAGATCCGCCGCGCTCAGGAGCGCGCGATCACGGAGGGCGGCAGTGTGCCGACCAACGCCGAGGTTGCGAAGGAACTCGGGATCCCCGTCGAGCGAGTCGAAGAGATCCTGAACGTGCGACGCTATGCGGTGAGCATCGATGCTCAGCTCGGCGACGAAGAAGGTAGTTCGCTCGCGGCATCGATCGCCGACGAAGCGCTCGAACCGATCTACGACACCATTCGCGAGGGTGACCTCGGCGAAGAGCTGAGAGCATTGCTCGGTCGCCTGCCGGATCGTGAGCGCCTCATTCTGGAGCGCCGCTTCGGTCTGTCCGGTGGTGAGCCCGAGACGCTTGCGGAGATCGCGGCGGATCTCGGAGTGACTGCGGAACGCATCCGTCAGCTTCAGAAGGCGGCCATCGAGCGCCTGCAGGGACCCGATGCCATGGATCGGCTCCGTCTGTTCGCGTGAAGCCAACGCCGGGTCGAGTTCACCACGCGTTCTTCCAGATGCGCAAGTAGACCTCGGGTCGCCGATCCTTCGCGATCGGCAAGATGCGCCGCATCAAGCGAACACGGCGCAGCTCGAGGTCGGCGGTCACGGGGCCGTCCTCGCCCGATCCCGAAGCGATCACATTGCCCATGGGATCGACGACGCGGCTGTCGCCGACGAAGACCAGTTGGTCGTCGTTG
Source organism: Planctomycetota bacterium (assembly GCA_050181465.1). Classification (GTDB taxonomy): domain Bacteria; phylum Planctomycetota; class UBA1135; order UBA1135; family UBA2386; genus JACRLW01. The sequence continues at coordinate 99,494 of JBFXDD010000009.1, read as the reverse complement.
CGGGTCGACTGTTCGACCCCGATCCGATTGCAGCCGATCACGTAGAGTTCGTTCTCGATTCCGCGTGCCCGCACCAGACAACGCCAGTGGTCGGATCGCGCTTCCGGCCACTGCGCAGGAACCAGGAGCAGGTCCGCTTGGCGATGGAAGAAGTAGCGCGTGAGTTCGGGGAAGCGGATGTCGTAGCAGATCGCGACCGCGATCCGTCCGAAGCGCGTGTCGGCGATGAGCGGTTCGCTCCCCGCCGTGTGTTGCCGATGTTCGCGGATCGGTGAGAACAGGTGGATCTTTCGGTATTCGCCGACCACGCGGCCGCGATCCACGATCTGCGCGCGGTTGAAGATCTGGCCAGCATCGACGTGCGGCGCCGAACCGACGATCATCATGTCGAGCTCCGACGACAGCTCGAGGATCTTGATCTCCGCGCGAGTCGAAGCGCGCAGCGCCTTGTCATCCCGCTCCGGCATGAACGAAGTCGTCCACATCTCCGGCAGGACCGCGAGCCCGACGCCATCTTCTGCGGCGGTACGCAGATGGCGTTCCACCACATCGAGGTTCTGCTCGACGTCGCCGCGCTTCACATCGAACTGGATGCACGCGCTGCGGACGCGGCGGAGCTTCTGGTCCTTGGGCACGATTCGAGAATAACCCGACTACGGGCTGCGATCGCGAAGCGAAGTGCCTCGGTCCGCTCCGGTCGGATCAGCCCTTGAACAGGATGTCCTCGGTCCGGCCGACGGCCTTCTTGCGCTGGGGCGGCGTCGCATCCGCCCGGCTGTCGAGGATCAGTTGGTCGCTGGGCTTGAACAGGATGGTCTCCTTGTCGGCGACATCGATGCTCTTGCCGGTCAGCGGATGCTTGTATGCGCGGCCCTTGCGGACCTTGCGCTCGAAGGTGCCGAAGCCCTTCACCGCGACCTTGCCGCGCGTACGCAACAGGTCTCGCACGGAATCCAACACCGCGTCGAGGACGCGGGCGGCGGTGCGGCGGGGGACGTTCATCTCTTCGGCGACGCGCTCCGCGAGGATGCCCTTGTTGGCCTGTCGGCCGAAGCCCTCGCCGTCGTCATGACTGTCGAGGTGCGCGTCGTCGTAGCTGCGATCGTCGTGAGCGCTGTTCGAGTCGTAATCCGTGAAACGAGTCATCATCTTCCTCTGGTTCTGCTTCGCTGCACAGCCGAACCGAGAGGTCCCTGCTGCGAGCGCTGCAGACCGAGGCGATCACGATCGCTTCGGCAGATACCGTTCCAGTGCAGCGACGACCTTCTTGAGGTACTTCGTCACGACGCTGGTCGGATACGCCTCGCAGAAGGGAGTCCTCTGCAGGACGGCTCCTTCCACCGAGTGATCTTCCGGCAGCAATCCGAGCCAGTTGAGCTCGTTGTTCAGAAAACGTTGCGTGCAGCCCTGCAGCTTCTTGAAGACCTGCTCCGCCTCCTCTGGCGAGCGCACGCGATTGACGACCATGTGCAGCGGCTTGTTGTAGCCGGCTTGCAGCAGAACCTTGACGATGCCGTAAGCATCGGCGATTGCCGCGAAGTTGCTGGTCGTGACGAGGATCGTGTGATCAGCGATGCCGACGAAGTCGGTGACTCCGCTGCCGATGCCGGCCCCGGTGTCCAACAGCACGACGTCGCAATGCGGACGTAGCGCGTTGATCGCATCGAGGAGGCGCTTGCGACCTCGATCATCGAGATCGGCGAGTTCCTTGATGCCACTGCCGCCCGAGATGAGTTTGGTTCCGGCGGGGCCGTCGATGACGATCTCGGCGAACTCGGCGCGACCCGCGAGCCAGTCGAACAGGGTCTTGCCCGGGCTTCGACCGGCGAGGATGTGCGCGTTTGCCAAGCCCAGATCCACGTCGACGAGCACTGTGCGGTAACCGCGCGCCGCGAGTTCAGTCGCGACGTTCACGCTCACCGAAGTCTTGCCGACGCCGCCTTTGCCCGAGGTCACGGCGATGACCGTCCCGAGCTTCTTCGCATTGCCGGACTGCTTGTCGCTTGCCTGGGCGAGTTTCGCCACCAGCTCGAGTGCCTCGACCGGGAGGCGATCGGTTCGGTCTCGCTCCAAGCCGGGGATCATCTCCCGATGCCGGTCCAGCACCTGAACGATTCGTTGTTCATCCAGGCCGAGCCGTGCTGCAGCCTCCGTAGTGGTGATTCGCTCCATGTTCCGGAACTCGCGGGGTCCTGACGCTACGGAATGTCTCTTCGGCAGATGTCGGGGCAGAACTTGCGCGAGCCCCGCGAAGGTCCGCGCTACCGGGACGTCGGTCGAAGGGGCGGACGGTCAACCCTGCGGGCGGATGCTGCCGATGGAATGAGGGTTCGGCCCGATCGCGGTCGAGGGACCAAGAGCATGGAACAGCCGAGAGTGCGCGAACGTCGCCGGATCCTGATCGTCAATCGACCGGCGCAGCAGCGAATCATCGCCGCGGTGGTCCTGGTGCCGAGTGCCGCGCTGGCCGTCACCTCGATGGTCGTCGCGTGGTTCTGCCGCAACCTCGTCATGGAGGCGCTGGCAGCCGATGTCGCCCTCCCGAGCCTCACGCCACTTCTCGTATCCGTGCTGGGATTCTGCCTGATCGGCTGCTTCGTGATCGCCTACCGTGGCCTGCGATTCTCGCACCACGTCGCGGGACCTGCCTACCGCATCTGCAAGTCGCTGGAACGCCTGCGAGCCGGTGACATGGACTTCCAGGTGAAGCTTCGCGAGGGCGACTACCTCGGTGAGATCGCGGAGGAGTTCAATCGGTACCTTGAGCACCTGCGAACCCAGCGCGTCGGGGCGATCGACGCGACGGATCTCACGGCGCCGTCCGGGGCCTCGCCGCAGGGCACCGCGGAGGCGGTCCGACCCGGTCCAGCCGCGAATTCGCCGGCGAACACTTCCATTCCCGCGGGCGCTCGCTAGCATCCCGCGCCCGCCCGGCTGCGGGGGCGTAGCTCAGTTGGTAGAGCGCAGCGTTCGCAATGCTGAGGTCAGGGGTTCGACTCCCCTCGCCTCCAACCCCACCGGGCCTTGAAACGGGACGGCGCGCAAGCGTCGTCCCGTCTTCGTTTGCGGTGCTTCGTTTCCCGTGCGCTCGGCGGAGGGGTCGGCTTTGCGCACTCGCTGTCGGCTGCTGAGTCCGCCGTGCCGAACTCCCCGTTCGCAGATGCGGCCGATCGACTGCTCACTCGTCGGCCCTGCTAGCCCGGATGATTCGTGCAGGTCGTCGCGAGATCGCCGCAGGTCGATGTCCGGCAAGGAGCTGCGTCGGTCGACGACCGAACCGTAGCGGTAGCTACGCTGCCAGAGAGGAGCCTACGTAGCGACGCCGCCGGGCGCGACTTGCGGCCATCGCAGCAGACGTTCACGAATCATCCGGGCTAGCCCGGGTCCGGTCTGCCTCGTCTGCGATGTGGATCGAGCCGCCGAGCGGCGACGTCCGAGGGGAGAATTGTTCATCCGTCCATGCGGATTGACTGATATAGTTCTCGGCTCCGTGACCGCCGACTCCTTCCATCGCGTCCTGAAGGCGCTGAGCGACCCGACCCGGCTGCGACTCCTCGCCCTACTCGAGCGGGAGGAACTCGCGGTCGGCGACCTGATGCGGATCCTGGACACGCCACAATCGACGGTCTCCCGCCATCTCGCCGTGCTCCGGGAGGCAGGAGTTCTCCGCGAGCGGCGGGAGGGGACCTTCTGCTACTGCCGGCTCGAACTGCCTCGGAGCGGCACCTGGCAGGCTGCCTGGGACATGGCTCGGGACGCACTCGCCGACGATCCGCTCGCGGCGGCTGACGCGCAGGCACTCGACCGCTTGCTCGAGGAACGCGCACTGGCCAGCCGCCGGTGGTTCGACGAGATCGGTCCCGGCTGGGATCGACTGCGCAGCGTCTTCCACGACGACCTCCAGCGCGCGCGCGCGATCGGACGGCTGATCCCGCGCGGTCTGCGCGTTGCCGACATCGGGACCGGGACCGGAATCCTCGCGCTGGAACTCGCTCGCGCCGGCGTCGACGTCGTCGCGATCGATTCTTCGCCGAGGATGCTCGCAGCGGCCAGCACCAAGCTTGGCGTCGGTGAGCGATCGCACGTCGAGCTTCGAGAGGGCGAAGCCACGGCGCTGCCGCTCGCCGACGGTGAAGTCGACGCTGCACTCGCGCACATGGTGCTGCACTACGTCCCGTCGCCGAGAGATGCGATCGTCGAGATGGCTCGCGTCGTGCGGCCCGGCGGACGCGTCGTCGTGGTGGACTTCGTCGAGGATGCCGACGGACGTCATCACGACCGCGAGTGGATGCGTCGCGATCTCGGCATGCTGTGGGAAGGCTTCGAGCCCGAGCGCATTCGCGGATGGCTCACCGCTGCCGGCTTGATCGACGTCGACCTCGAAGTTCACGGCGCCGATCGCGCCGCGCCCGATCTCCCCGCCACCTTCATTGCGTCGGCATCCCGCGCGGCGGGACCTCGCGACTCGGAATCACCCCGGACATGACCACGATCGATATCTCGCACGGGCGCCCGCGCTCGTTCTCGACCACCGCGAAGGAGCGAGTGGAGCAACTGCTGGCTCAGCGAGTTCTGGTTCTCGACGGTGCGATGGGCACGGTGATCCAGCGTCATCGCCTGACCGAGGCTGACTTCCGCGGTCAGCGATTCGCGGCTCATCCCCGCGACTTGCGCGGCAACAACGATCTCCTGTCGCTCACCCGGCCGGACATCATCGCGGCCATCCACGACGCCTATCTCGATGCCGGTGCCGACATCATCGAGACCAACACGTTCAGCGGAACGACCATCTCGCAGGCGGACTACGGCCTCGAGCACATCGTCCACGAACTGAACTTGGAGTCCGCGAGGCTTGCCCGAGAGTGCGCGGATCGTGCGACGGCGCGCGACCCATCGCGCCCCCGTTTCGTCGCTGGCGCGGTCGGTCCGACCAATCGAACGTTGTCGATCTCGCCGGACGTGAATGACCCGATGTTTCGCGCGATCCGCTTTCCCGCGCTCCGGGCTGCGTACCGCGAGCAGATCGAGGCGCTGGTCGAAGGCGGAGTGGACTTCGTCCTGCTGGAGACGATCTTCGACACGCTGAACGCGAAGGCCGGAATCCTGGCGTGGCGCGATGTCTGCGATCGCATCGGTCGTGAGATTCCGCTGATGATCTCGGTGACGATCACCGACCGGAGCGGCCGCACCCTGTCCGGCCAGACGATCGCTGCATTCTGGACATCGATCGCGCACGCACGACCGCTGTCCATCGGCATCAACTGCGCACTCGGCGCCGCCGAGATGCGGCCGTACCTCGAAGAACTCGCGTCACTCGCGACGTGCTGGGTCAGTTGCTATCCGAACGCGGGCCTGCCGAACGCATTCGGCGAATACGACGAGGCTCCCGAAACCACGGCCCAGTTGCTCCGCGAGTTCGTCGACGCCGGCTTCGTCAACATGATCGGCGGTTGCTGCGGCACGACACCCGAACACATCGCCGCAGTCGCCAAGGCATTGCCGGGTTCCAAGCCGCGCGTACGAGTCGTCGACGACGGCATGACCGCGTTCTCCGGGTTGGAGCGTCTCGTCCTCCGTCCCGATTCGACCTTCATCATGGTCGGCGAGCGGACGAACGTCACCGGTTCCAAGAAGTTTGCCAAGCTCATCCTCGCGAACGACTACCAGTCGGCGCTGAGCGTCGCGCTGGAGCAAGTTCGAAACGGTGCGAACATCCTCGATGTCAACATGGACGAGGGGTTGCTGGATTCCGAGCAGGCGATGCGGTCCTTCTTGGATCTCATCGCCACGGAGCCGGAAGTCGCGCGCATCCCGATCATGATCGACAGTTCGAAGTGGTCGGTGCTCGAGGCGGGACTCGAGTGTGTGCAAGGCAAGGCGGTGGTGAATTCGCTCTCGTTGAAGGAAGGCGAGTCCGACTTCTTGGCCAAAGCCAAGATCGTCCGCGATCACGGCGCTGGACTGGTGGTGATGGCGTTCGACGAGAAAGGCCAAGCCGAGACCTTCGAACGCAAGGTCGAGATCTGTCGTCGGGCCTACGGCCTCCTGACCGAGCGACTCGACTTCCCACCACAAGACATCATCTTCGACCCGAACATCCTCGCGATCGCCACGGGGATCGAAGAGCACGCGCGGTTCGGCCTCGCATTCATCGAAGCGACGCGGGCGATCAAGGCCGCGTGTCCGAAGGCGCGGATCTCCGGCGGAGTCAGCAACCTCTCGTTCGCCTTTCGCGGCAACGATCTCGTGCGAGAGGCCATGCACACGGTGTTCCTCTATCACGCGATCCGTGCCGGAATGGACATGGGAATCGTCAATGCCGGCATGCTCGGCGTGTACGACGATGTTCCCATCGCGCTGCGCGACTTGGTCGAGGACGTGATTCTCGATCGCCGACCCGACGCGACCGAGAGACTCCTCGCCTACGCCGGCACATTGCAGACGAGCGGCAAGAAACGTGAGGTCGACGATAGCTGGCGCTGGAAGAGCGTCGAGGATCGCCTCGCACACGCGCTCGTCCACGGAATCGTCGATCACATCGAGGAGGACACCGAAGAGGCTCGGTTGAAGTATCCGCGGCCGCTCGACGTCATCGAAGGCCCGCTGATGAACGGCATGCGGATCGTCGGCGACCTGTTCGGGGTCGGGAAGATGTTCTTGCCGCAGGTCGTGAAGAGTGCGCGGGCAATGAAGCGAGCCGTTGCGGTTCTGACTCCCCACATGGAGACCAGCGGCAGCGGCGGAATCGGCTCACAGGGTCGCGTCGTGCTCGCGACCGTCAAGGGCGACGTTCATGACATCGGCAAGAACATCGTCGGCGTCGTGCTGGGATGCAACGGCTACGAGGTCGTCGATCTCGGCGTGATGGTGCCGACCGAGAAGATCCTCGACACTGCCGAAGAGTGCGGGGCGGACGTGATCGGTCTCAGTGGGCTCATCACGCCTTCGCTCGACGAGATGGTGCATGTCGCCAAGGAGATGCAGCGCCGCGGCATGAAGCAGCCGCTGCTGATCGGCGGTGCGACGACCAGCAAGCAGCACACTGCGGTGAAGATCGCTCCTGCGTTCGGGCAGCCCACGCTTTACGTCAAGGATGCATCGCGCGTCGCGCAGGTCGTCGGCAGCCTGATGGACTCCGAGCGCAAACTCACGCTCGACGCGGAGAATCGAAAGCTCCAAGAGGAGCTTCGTGACCTCCATCGTCGCCGCGTGGAGGAGCCGCTGATTCCTTACTCGCGCGCCTATGAGCGTCGTACCCGTCTCGAGTTCGCCCCCGCGACCGCAGCGACTCCTGCGTTCCTCGGCCGACGAGTGATCGACGATCAGCCGTTGGCCGATCTCATCGATTACATCGACTGGACCTTCTTCTTCTCCGCGTGGGGTATCAAGGGCCGAGCGCCGAAGGTGTTCTCACACCCCGAACAGGGGGCTGCCGCGCGAGAACTCTACGACAACGCGCAGGCGATGTTGGCGCAGATCCTCACCGATCGCAGCCTTCGCGCGCGCGGTGTGTACGGCTTCTGGCCGGCCAACTCCGAGGGTGATGACATCGTGCTCTGGAGCGACGAGTCGCGCACCGAGGTCCTGGTGCGCTTCCCGATGCTTCGGCAACAGCGAACGCCCGATGCCGAGCGTCCGACGCTTTCTCTCGCCGATTTCGTGGCGCCCGTCGAGAGCGGTCGAGTCGATCACGTCGGGGCTTTCGCCGTCACCGCCGGTATCGGTGCCGAAGAGATGGCGAGTTCCTTCGTCAAGCAGCACGACGACTACTCGTCGATCATGGTGAAGGCGATTGCGGACCGCCTCGCGGAGGCGTTCGCGGAACGACTCCATCGAGTCGTGAGGTCGGAGCTGGGCTTCCCCGATCCGATCGACCTCGACAACGAGGCCCTCATCCGCGAGGAGTACCGGAGCATTCGGCCGGCCTTCGGCTATCCGGCGTGCCCCGACCACAGCGAGAAGCCCAAGCTGTTCGAACTCCTGCGTGCCAACGAGGTCGGGATCGAGCTGACCGAGCACTTCGCCATGACTCCCGCGGCGAGCGTGAGCGGCATCTACGTTGCGCATCCGTCCGCTCGCTACTTCACAGTCGGTCGGATCGATCGCGATCAGGTGGAGAGCTATGCGCGGCGCAAGGGCATGCAGTTCCGTGAAGTGGAGCGATGGCTCGCACCGAACCTGGCCTACGACCCGGAGTGAGGCGGCTCCGGGTCGCGCATCACGCCAGTTCCTCCAGTCGAACGAAGGTCTGCCGTTCCCGATCCTTGACCACGCCGGGGAAGCGCAAGACCCGGTTGTGCATCGCGACGTAGACGCCAGGCTCCACGACCTGCACCGCCAGCAGCGCCTCGGTGATGTTCTGCGCGGCGTCGGTGGTTCGCATCACGAACGGCTGCATGGCGCCCGTGAGCACGACCGGCACGCGCGGCGTGCCGATGCGTTCGACGATCCGGTCGCCGGTCTTCGCCAACCGATCGGTGCCGTGGACGACGATCGTTCCGTCGTGACCGTGACACATCGACCCAACCGTGTCGGCGATCAGGTCGTGATCGTCCTCCGACATCTCCAGGCTGTCCTTGTTCATCAGCGGAACGCGGATCAGCTCGACGCCGTACAAGCGGAGTGAGGCGAGCAGAACGTCGAGGTTGCTGACCCTGTTCTCGAGGACGCCGTGGAGTTCGTCGTAGGTCTTCTCGATCGTGCCGCCGGTGGAGACGATGGCGATGCGCTTCTTGCGCGAAATGGGCATGTTCTTTGGACGCCGTGCGGCGACAGCGGTCGAGCTTCCGGCTTCGTCGCTTCGAGGGCAAGGCCGCGAACGAGACGGCAGCGAACGCCTACGACCGCCGGCCGGTCGCCGAAGCGGACCGCGATTCGGCGGTCAGCGCGCGCCGAACACCGCCTCCACTGCGTTGCTCAGCACGGCTCCCAAGGCGTTCGCGCCCGGATCTACCGCAAGTCCTTGCACATAGACGCTGGCACCGAGCAATGCGGTCTGGTTGGGAACCGAGAGTCCGAAGCTGCCGATCCCTTGCGTCATCGTGAGCGTCGCGCTCGCATCGATCGAGGTCGCGAGGCGACAGCCCGGCATGCCGAACGCGCCGAGATCGAGCGGGAGTCGGCTCGCTCCCCAAGTCGAGCGCGACAGGCCGTAGATCAGCACCGCGGGACCGACACCACCACTGTGGGTGAGTTGGAGTTCGAGCCGGCCGCCGAGCCAGGGCAGGCCGTTGGCAGTCGCATCCAGTCGAGGTGTTGCCGCGGTGCCCGCACAGCCGATCTGATAGCTGATCACGAGCGCGGGGTTTGCCGCCGCGTAGTGCCACGAATCCGATTGGTAGGTGCCGCTACCGTCGGCGCCGCCGAACAGCAGGACTCGGTTGTTGGTGCCGTCGAACACCAGGGAGTGCTCACTGCGAGCGGCGGGGCGCGTGGTCGTGGTTCGCGAAGTCCATCGCGTGCCGTCGAACTCCCAGGAGTCGGCCAATGCGCCGCCGTTGCCGAACCCGCCGAAGAGAACGCACACGCCGCGGGTCACGTCGAAGGTCATCGCCGAGTCGTAGCGCGCGGAAGGCGATGGGCTCAGCGTCTGTCTGGTCCAGTTCGCACCGTCGTACGTCCAGGTGTCGCCGAGAAAGGAACTGTTGGTGTCGACACCGCCGAAGACGACGACGTGCCGGCGGATCGGGTCGTACACCATCGCTGCGCCGATGCGCGGTGTCGGCGACGAACTGACCGCGACCCGCCGCCAACTGCCGCCGCGCAACTCCCAGGTGTCGCCGCGCATCCCGGCATTGGTGTGGCCGCCGAAGAGGACGATGGCATCGCGTGAGCTGTCGTACACCATCGAGTGGTGGTAGCCCGCGGGTGGCGAGGTGGTCATCGGCAACTGCGTCCAATTGGCTCCGTCCCACGACCAGGTGTCGCCGTACCACTGCCCGAAGTTGGAGTTGCCGCCGAAGAGGATCGTGCGATGACTCGCCGAATCGAATGCCATCCCGGCTCCGTAACGAACTCCGGGTTGGCCGAGCGGCGATTGCCGCAACCACTGCGAGCCGTTCCATTCCCAGGTGTCGTTGAACATCGAGCCGTCTTCGCCGCCGAAGAGGACGACTCGGCCACGGGTCGAATCAAAGGCCGCGGCGGCATGTCCCCGTGGAGTGGGGGTTGCGGACGCCGAAGGCTGCGACCAGGCGCTGTCATCCAGCACCCAGGTCTCCCCGTGCACTTGGATGTTGGCGCTGCCGCCGAAGGCGATGACGTTGTTCCGCGCCAGGTCCGCAGCGAAGCCGCCCCAGTAACTTCCGGTGACCGTGCCGCTGCTGATCTGGGTCCAGTTCGAACCGTCCCAGCTCCACGTATCGGTCAGCGCGAACCACGATCCCGAGGTGCCGCCGAAGAGTAGGACGCGACCTCGAGCGAGATCGGTGGTCATCCGATGGTTCGCGGTGGGGAACGGCGACCTGGTCGGGCTGAGTAGCGTCCAGTTCGTGCCGTCGAATCGCCACGTTTCGCCGGCACCGGCAGTTCCACCGTGCAGGATGATTCCGCCGCCGTTGAGGTCCCACGCGGCCGCGTATCTGGCCCGCGCGCTCGGCGCGGCCGCTGTCTGGATGAGGGACCAATCGGTGCCGTCCCATTCCCAGGTGTCGTTGCGCATGACTCCCGCGCTGCTGCCGCCGAACATCACGACTCGGCCGCGACCCAGGTCGTAGACGAGCTGGTGTTCGCTGCGTCCCGGCGGAACGCTGGCAGGCGAGAGCCGAGCCCAGTTCGATCCGCGCCACTCCCAGGTCTCGTTCGAGTCGAAGGCCCCGGTGTTGCCGCCGAACATCAGGATGCTCCCGCGCGTCGCGTCGAAGCACATCGCGGCGCCCTCGCGGCGCGTCGGGCGGACCAAGGGCGCTCTGCGATCCCAACCGGTGCCGTCCCACTCCCAGGTGTCGTCGAGATCGAACCCGCTGGTGTCCCGGCCGCCGAACACGACCACTCGTGCGCGCGTGAGGTCGTAGGCCATCGCATGGTCGGTCCGCGCGGGCGGAGCTGGACGCCTCACGTTGGTCCACGTGACCTGTGCGGCGATCGAGGCGGAGAGGAGACCGACCGCGAGCAGCATCACGATGGGCACCGGGCGGGTCAGGGAGCGGGGAATCGAGAGCGAGCGGACTGCCGGGAGCGATGCCATCGTCGCCAACGGCGTCAAACTCCATGCCTGCGTCGTCTCGGCACGGAGTGTTCACCGTCCGTACGTGCCGTGTCCGCTGCCCGGACCCGGCTCGGGAAAGGCTCCCCGTCGAAATTGGCACCGAGGCACGCGGGACAATCCTGCGACTCCCTGGGCTCAGCCGCTTCCGGCGCGGCCGTCGATGTCCGTTAGGATCTCTCGCCCAGTTGCCATGAACCGATTCGTACTCCCGCTCTCGCTCGTTCTTGCCTCGGTCCTGCCTGCGCAGGACAACGACGCCCCCAAGGACTTCCGCTTCGACTCCTCCGGACTCGGGTTCGCCGGCATCGAGCAGCTTGCCGAGCTGCGCGGAAAGCCGGTGCTCGTCGAGCTCTGGGGCATCAATTGAGGCCCGTGTGTCGGGGCATCCGTGCCGATGTCCCTCAAAGAGCAGGCTGAGTTCGGTGGCGACTTCCAAGTGTTGCTGGTGGAAGCCCAAGGTCACTCGATGGCGGAGGTCGAGAAGTTCGCGCTCGAGCGCGGCTGGCTCGGCAATGCCGCAATGTGGACCACCCAACGGCCGTTCGCCACGCACGGACGCGGCATTCCGCATGCCGCACTCCTGGATGTGGACGGGCGAGTGATCCTCGAAGGCAATCCGCTCGCGATGGCGAAGGACTTCAAGACGGCGATCGCTGCGCAGATCGCGCTGCGCAAGAAGGGGCCGCCCTCGCTTGCCAAGGAACTGCGCCCCGTGTGGCGGGATCGTGTGCAGGGCAAGTTCGCGGACGCCATTGCCGAGGCGACGAGACTCGCCGAGGGCGGTGGTGAACACGCCGAGGCTGCCTCCGCGGAAGCCGCTGCGGCGCGCGCGGCGGGAGACGCGGCAGTGGCGCGGATTCACCGGCTCATGGAGCAAGGTCGCTACGCCCACGCGTCGGATCTCCTCCGCAACCTCGAGAAGGGCGCCAAGGGCGATGAAGCACTCGAGCAGAGCGCCGCGGAGTTGCGTCAGCGACTCGATTCAGAAGAGCTCGAGACCGAACTCGACGCCGAGAAGTCGATCCTGAAGCTGGAGCGACTCCTGCTCGAGAAGGGCGCGGAAGCCGTGCCCGCGAAGGCGGTCAAGAAGTTCCTCGACAAGCACGCCGACACGAAGGCTGCGGCCCGGGCGCAGCACCTGTTGACGCTGCTCGGCACTCGCGGCTGATCGCGGCCACCGCCGCGGCGGTCACCGTACGAATCGCGCGACCGCGCACACCTCGCCGAGGAAAGGATCGGCGAGGTGCGCGCGAAACCCATCGAGCCGATAGCCGAACTCCGTGAGCGAACGGAGATCGTTCTCCAGCGCTTGCTGCCCGCTTGCGACCACGACGATTCTCGGCGGGGCGACCAGGCGCACCAAGGGGGCAATGAGCTCCACGTCGAATCCGCTCCGTGGCGACTCCAGGAGCGCGAGTTGCGTCCGAGAGCCAGAGAGCGATTCGAGCGCCTTTCGGTTGCCGTCACCGAGGAATGCGACCTCATGGCCGAGATCGCGCACGGTTCCCTCCGCCTCGTTGGCGATCTCGGGGCGGTCCTCGAGTGCGGTCACGACATAGCCGAGTTCGGCGAGAAGTCCGGCGGTCAGGCCGTTGCCGGCACGCAACACGAGTGCCTTGGTCGAGCCCTTGCCGATGAGATCCGCGGCATCCGAGAGCACGCGTTCCCCGCTGCCGTGCGACGGCCAGAACGGCGTGGTCGCGTGCAGGCGGAACCGGCGATGCGCGACGCTATCGACGAAAGGGAAGGCCCCCGCGAGCGGGACGTTGCGCCGTCCGAACAGTCGTCGACCGGGTTCACTCTGGTTCGCAGCCACGCTGGTCACGCCGAGATCGGCGAGTCGGCGGGCTAGGTCCTGGGCTCGTGCCACGCGCGCTGACGGCGAGACGAGCGTGAGCAGTGCCCGGGCCTCGTCCTGACCGACGTGGATGGCGACGGCTTCGATCCCCGGCGTGCCGAGCTCGGCCAGTGTCGCGATCGCCGCTGTGGCGACGCGTTCGGCAAGCGGAGAAGAGGTCGGGCACTCCGCGAACTGAACGAGCGGCTGCTTGCGGCCAGGGAAACCGGCCAGCAACGATTCGCCCTCGCCGCGAACGCGCAACACGAGCCGTGCGCGCCGATCGTGCGCAACCTCGATACTCGACACCTCGCAGCCATCCGCGAGCTCGCCGTAGCCCAGCGACTTCAGCAAGCCACGCATGCGCTCGCTCGCGCGCTGCAATCTCGCCGCCCTCGGGAACTGCAGTGCCGAACAGCCGGCGCACACGGAGTAGCTGCCGCAGGGTGGGTCGAGGGCGGCGGACACGGTCATCACCGGAGTATCGAGAGGACCGAGGAGAACGGCCAGTGTGTTCGTCGCCGACGCAGCGGATAGCGTCGCGGCGCCATGGTGACGACACGCATCCTAGAAGCCGCGACCGGGCGCTACGACCTGCGCACCACCCTGTTCGGGCATGGCTGGGTCGACCTTGCGCCCCACGCATGGAGTGAGTCCGATGCCGCGCTTCGAACGGTTCTCGCGCTCGACGACGAGCGTGCAGTCGATGTCGTTGTGCGGCCACACGAGCAGGGTGTGGCGGTCGAGATCGAATCGGTGCGGCGACTCAGCCGTGCGAGCCTCGCGCAGCTCCGGCGGGCACTGCGACGCATGCTTCGACTCGATGTCGATCTGAGCGAGTTCTGGCGCGAGTGTTCGCGCCATGAACGTCTGGCGTGGGTGCCGACCCGAGCAGCCGGCCACCTCATGCAGAGCGCCACCTTGTTCGAAGACCTCCTCCGGCTCTTGTTCACGACCAACTGCTCCTGGTCTGCGACGAAGCTCATGTGTCAGCGAACGATCGATGCGATCGGGCCGTGCGCACCGTCGGGCCGTCGCACGTTCCCTTCGGCCGTTCGCTGCGCGGTCGAGGACGAATCATTCTGGCGTGAGACCGTACGCGCCGGCTACCGCGCCCGTTCGGTGGTCGCCTTGGCGCACGCATTCCAATCGGGTCGCTTGCGAGCCGAGGAGTTCGAGGATCCCGACCTCGAAGCAGCGGAACTCGAGCGACGATTGCTCGCGCTGCCCGGCTTTGGTCCGTACGCGGTCGGGCACGCGCTCCGCGGTCTCGGCCACTTCGAGAAGCTCGCGCTCGACTCCTGGGTCCGCGCGCGCATGCGGGATCTCCTCGGGCGAGCGAAGCCCCCGGCGGACTCTTGGTTCGAGCGCGAGTACCGCCGATTCGGTCGGTTCGCCGGCCTCGCGCTGTGGATGGATCTCACTGCCGATTGGCACGGCGAGGCCGGGCGGTGACGCGCGCGGATCTCAGCTAGCCAGGACTACTCAGGAACGGCCTGTTGCGATCGCCGCAACTCGCGCCCGTCCACGTCGTTACTCGGCTTCTCCTTGGCAGCGTAGCTACGGCCACGCTTCGGTCGTCGCATGACGCATCTCCTTGCCGAGAATCGATCTGCGTCGATCTCGCGACGACGTTCAGGAGTAGCCCGGGTCAGCCAAACCGGTGTGGCGAAGCAGCGCGGCGGTCGACGGCTTGCGACCGCGAAACGCGAGGAAGACCTCGAGCGGATGTCTGCTTCCGCCGAGCGACAACACCGTGTCGCGGAACCGACGGCCGGTCGCGGCCACCGCAGCGGGATCATCGAGTCCGGCTTCTTCGAAGGCTGCGAAGGCGTCGGCGCTGAGCACTTCTGCCCACTTGTAGCTGTAGTACCCAGCGGCATAGCCGCCGGCGAAGATGTGCGAGAAGGAACAAAGGAATCGGTCCTCCGGCAGCGGTCGCATGACGGCGCACTTCTCGGCGATGCGACGCATGACGTCGAATGCACTGCCGTCGCGGGCGGGCGAATAGCCGTGGTGGAGGGCGAGGTCGGTGAAGCCGTAGAGCAGTTGCCGGAGCGTGTCGCTGCCGGCGCGATAGGTGCGCGCGGCGCGGATCTTCTCGAACAGTTCGCGCGGGAGCGGTTCGCCGGTCTGCCAATGACCGGACAGGCCGGCGCGAGACCCATCACCGAACATGGTGGGTTCGTGATAGCACCAGTTCTCCATGAACTGGCTCGGGAGCTCTACGGCGTCCCATTCGACACCGTTGATCCCTGCTGCCGATTCGAAGTCCACCGTGGTCAGCATGTGCTGCAGGCCGTGACCGAACTCGTGGAAGAGCGTCTCCACCTCGCGGAAGGTCATCAGCGAAGGGCGGTCGTCGACCGGCGGCGTGCCGTTGCACACCAGATGCGCGACCGGAAGGCGTACTGCTGCGCCGGGCGGCGCGAACAGCCGGCTCCGGATCAGGCAGTCATCCATCCAGGCCCCGCCGCGCTTCTCCGCCGGTCGAGAATATGGGTCGAGATAGAACGCGGCCCGCGGCGCGCCGTCGAGATCGTGGATGCGGAAGAAGCGGACGTCCGCATGCCATACCGGAGCTTCGCCGTCGGCTGCGATTACCTTCACGCCGAACAATCGCTCCGCCAGCGCGAACATGCCGTCGAGCACTCGCGGAAGCGGGAAGTACGGACGCAAGTCCTCTTCGCGGAAGTCGAAGCGCTCTTCGCGCAGTCGCTCGGCATAGAAGCCGAGGTCCCAGTGCTTCAATTCGGTGAGGCCGTCGCGAGCAGCGCGCTCCTTCAGTTCGGCGAAGTCGCGCTGGGCGGCCGGCAACGCTCGTTCACGCAGAGACTCCAGCAGCTCGAGCACTTCGCTCGGATCCTTGGCCATCTTGCTGGCGAGGCTCATTGCCGCGTAGTCCGGGTAACCGAGCAGGTTGGCCTTCTCCGCGCGTAGTGCGAGGATGCGCTCGATGAGGGGCGCATTGTCGAACTCTCCTTCGCTGGCGCGACGGATCCATGCGCGAAACACCCGCTCGCGGAGGTCGCGAGTCTTGGCGTGCTGAAGGAAGGGGCCGGAGATCGTCGCGTCGAGCGTGATTCGCCACGGTCCTGCTTCTGCGGTGGCTTGTGTGTGTCCGGCGTCGCGAGCGGCTCGCGCGGTCAACTGCAGGAGGCTCGGTGGGAGACCGGCGGTCTGCGCCGGATCGACGATGTCGAGATGAAAGGCCTTCGTCGCGTCGAGGACATGGTTGCTGAACGACGTGCTCAGCTCGGCGAGCTGCCGCTCGATTGCACCGAATCGATCCTTGGCTTCGCCGTCGAGTGCGACGCCTGACAATTCGGCGTCCAAGATCATCTTTGCGACGATCCGCTGTTGCGCGGAGGTCAGTTCGCCCCATGCGTCCGAATCGCGCAGCGCGCGCGCCGCGTCGTGGATGGCGCGGCTTTGACCCAGTGCGGTAAACGTCTCCACGACTTCGGACTGCACGGCCTCGTGGGCTTTGCGGAGTTCGGGTGAGTTGCGAACACCCATCAGATGCGAGACCGCTGCCCATCGCACCCGCAGTGGTTCGACGAGTCGCTCGAGCGGTTCGACCAGTCCTTCCCAGCTCGGTCGAGCGCTCGCCTCGAGTGCAGCGAGACCTTTCCGCAGTTCGGCGAGCATGGCGCGGATTGCGGGCTCGACTTGGTCCGGCGTGATTCGGTCGTATTGCGGGAGTTCGTAGAGTGGACGAGAGAACGCGTCGGGATGTGTCGTCGTCGACATGATGCTAGGGACTGCGGCCCGCGTCGGAGGCGCACGACGCGAGTTGCTGTCGAGCATAGGAGTTCACCCGTCGCGAGTCGCCACTGAGGACGATCGCTTTCCCACCTTCGGCCTCGTGCTATTGTGGACCGCCGATCCATGAAGAGTCTGCTCATCGTGCTCGCGGCCGCGTCCATCACCGGGCTCATCGCGTACGCAATCCTCGACGGCTTTCAGTGTCTGGGGCTGTTCTCCGGGAACTTGATCACGATCGCGATTCCGCACTTCGTGGCGACGCTCGCCGGAGTCGGGATCGTGTCGGCGATCTTGGCACTGGTCTTTCGGTGGCGGATGGCGCACTCCGATCGAGAGCCGATCCGAGAGATCGAACTGCGAGTCATGCGGCTGGAGCAGCGCAATCAGCCGCCGTCGTCGTGACCGGGACTCGAAGGTTCGAAGTGCCCGTGTCTGAGGCGCCACCACACGCGGCGTAGCTCCTCGAAGCGAGGTTCGTGAACGTGGAAGGCGATTTTGCGCGCGCGGGCGTCCGTGCGCAGCGTGCTCAGACTCGGCTCGTGTTCGTGCAGCGCGGCCCATTGGCGTTCCGGGCAGGACCAATGGATTGCCGTCGCGGTCGCCAACCAGCCGGCCCACTCGGATGTGGTGGTCGCGACGTCATCGAGGAGACGATCGGCGTTCTGCAGCCGCAGTCGCGATCCGTAGCGTGACTTTCCTCGCGTTCGGATCCAGGTGGTCTGCGCCTTGCCGTTGCCGCGCACGACGTAGCGGCGGCGGCAGCGGTGGGCGAGGCATTCCGTGTCGGCGAACACGCCCATCGCAGCGCTGCCGGCTCGGAGCAGCAGCACCGCCTGGACGCCGATCGTCTCCGGTAGTCGGTTGATCCATGTATGGCATGGCTCGCCGTCGAGCGGCCGCGGCAAGACTGCCGGCGGAATCCAACGTTTCCCGGCGAGAGTGAATACGCCGTTCACAGCGGAGGAGGGGCCGAACTCGTCGACGCACGCACGCAGATGCGTACGCGCGTCCTGCCAAGTGAAGTTCTCTGCGCTCACCGCGACTGCGCGAGCATCGAGCGCAAGAAGGCCTCGAAGCCGGCAGCCCATTCGCTCTGGGCGCCCTGTAGCTCGTGCTGGCCGAGCTTCAGACCGGTGTTGGCGTCGAGCACCACGTAGTAGGGGTTCGCCGGGTAACCGACGAGCTTCTGTTGGAGCTGTCGGTTCTGGTAGCCCTTCTCACCATGATCGGAGTGAATGCGGGCTTCGACGAAGTTTTGTTCGAGGAGAGACGCGACCGCGCCCTCGGGGAAGATTCGCTCTTCCATGACTCGGCAGTTCACTCAAGTGAAGCCGGTGAAGTTCACGAACAGGAGCTTCTGTTGTGACTTCGCGGTCTGGATCGCGAGCTCGTAGTCGTCCTTGATCTTGACGTGCTTGCCGAGATCGCTCGGCGGCGCGATCGCGGTCATGACCGGATCGAGTGCCGCTCCCGTGGCGCCGTAACCACACCAGCCGGCGAACGCGAGGCTTAGGGCGATGCCCAACAGCCGCATTGGCGCGGGTGCAACGACCCGGCGAACCAGCGGCAGCAGCAAGTAGACCGCGGCGGCGACGAAGACTGCCGTCCAGATCCAAAGGAACAGGGACCTCGGCAACCACACCGGGCTCGCGTTGATCGCGAGATCGACATTGCTGAGGAACTTGGTCGCCGCAGCGAGCTCGACGAAGCCGAGGAAGACCTTCAGTGAGTTCATCCACTCACCGGCCTTGGGCATCCGCCGGAGTCGGCTCGGGATCAGCGACAAGAAGACGAAGGGCACTGCCATGGTCAGCCCGAACACCGCCATGCCGGCCAGCATGTAGAGCGTGCCGCCGCGCGCGGCGATTCCGAGCAGAGCGCCGACGAAGGGTACCGTGCAGGTGAACGACGAGATCACCAGCGTGGCACCCATCAGGAACACGCCGCCGTAGCCGCCGCGAGTCGATGCGTTCCCCGCGAGTTGCATGAGGAATTGCGGCGGCTGCAGGTTGATGAGCCCGAACAGCGACAGCGCAAACACGAAGAAGATCGCCGCGATGATCGCGTTCGTGAGCCAGTGCGTCGCGAACGGCACGATCACCGGCCCGAACAACACGCCGATCAGGATGAAGATCAGCACGATGCCGATCCCGTAGGTGAGTGCGAGTGTGGTCGCCGTTCCGCCGCGCACGGTCGCCTGCTTCGTGAAGAAGGAGATCGTGATCGGAATCATCGGGTAGGTGCACGGCATCAGCAGTGCGAACAGTCCGGCGAAGAAGGCCAGCAGCAGGATGCCGCTCAGGCCCCCAAGTCCCTCGATCTCGAACCGCACGCCGTTGTATTCCTGGCGAACTTCGCCGGCGGTCACCGCGAGACTCGCGGTCAGATCCGACGACCGCGGCAACCGGCCGTCGGCGTCGACGAGTTCGTAACGCAACTGGATCGGCAGGTTGATCGACCCTGCCGCGAGGTCGGCGGGTACTCGATAGGCCTGACGGATCTCGAAGTCGCCGCTCAACACGAAGCGGGACTTGTCTTCTAGCGTGCGTGGTTGACCGTCGGGGAGTCGGTTGGAGCCGATCGGGCCGAAGCGTGGATCGGTGACCGAGAGTCGAATCGGCTCGCCGTCGCGGTTGCCGTACACGTTCACGCCGTCGATGAGCCGCGCGCGGATGACGACGTCGACGGCTTCACCCGGTCGGGGATCGCCGGGTTCGACGTGGACATCGAAGGTGATGGGCGCGATCGAACTCGCTTTGCCGCTGCCGCCCAAGTTCAAGATGGCGGTTACCTCGACAGATGTCGGGCGTTCGCACGAGGTCGCATCGCAGGCTTGATAGTGGACCTTGGCCTTGACGGTCTGCACACCGCCGGCGTTCGGCGGGATGTCGAGCGACTGCACGATCTCGAATCGCCCGTGGAGGTCGTACGTGGTGATGAACTCGGTCGCGTGCTCGATCCCCGGCGGCACCTTCGCATCGCCTTCCGGTCGCAGTTCGCCGGTGTCCAACAGTTCCAGTCGGGTCGGCGGGCTGCCGGTCTCCGCCGAGCCGTAGACGTGCCACCCCTCGACGACCTCGACACTCACGATCAAGTCGACCTTGCTCCCCGCAGTGGCCGTCGCCGGTTCGAAGCGCGCGGTCGCGCGCACGCGGGTCTCGTCGGCTCCGAACGCGGCTCCGAAACCAGGATCCTGTCCCGACACGACCGGAGCAGGCGTCGTCGACTGTGCCGGCTCTCCGACGGCTTGCCCATCTTCGGCTGGCCCAGTGCCGATCGCGAGCTTGGCCAAGAACGGCATCTCGACTTCGGGATCGCAGTGGTTCTCGTCGCACGCGTTGACGACCACGCGGCCGAGCACACTCTGCGCCCCACTGGTGGTCGCCGGCACCTTCATCCGTTGGCGCAAGGTGATCTTGCCGGTCAACTCGTAGCTGGTGAGGCCGTCGCGATCGTGCTGCGTGCCCGGCGGTACCAGGGTCTTGCCGACGACGCGCAACGCCCCGGTGTCGTCGAACAGCACTTCGAGCGGCTTGCTGACGGTCTCGCGACTGCCGTAGACGTGCCAGCCTTCGGCGACATTCACGATCACTTCGAGGACGACTTCGTCGCCGGGGGCGGCGGCCTCGGGAACGAACCGGGCGTCGATGGTGACCGACTCGGAATCTTGGGCGAGGACTCCGCCGACAAGGCACCAAGCCGCGAGCAGTGCGGACAGGAATCGCATCATGAGATGATCGAGAGACTCCGCAGCGTAGTCGCGAAGTGCCGGTGGATGATAGGGGCCGGCGATACCGAGCGGCGGTCGGTTCGTTCCCGGCTTTGTCGAGCCTCGTCCGACGAGGTACCCTTCCCCAGTGACCGCCGTCGCCAGCCCGAGACCGACCTCGCTCTGGATCCGCTCGATCCGTTGGGATCTCGCGTTCGTCGTGCTGACTCCGCTGTTCGCGGTGCCGCTGCTCTTCGCCTGGCGGGAGTCGAGCGGCGATCGGGTGGTCTACGCCAGCATCATGGCCTTCGGCGCCCTCGGCCATCACCTGCCGGGGATGCTTCGTGCTTACGGCGATCGGGCGCTGTTCCGCCGCTTCCGCACGCGATTCCTACTCGCTCCGCTGTTTCTCGCCTTCGTGTGCGCGTGGTCGCGGTCGCATGGCCTGGTCGGAATCACGATCGTTGCGCTCGGCTGGGGTATCTGGCACGGCTTCATGCAGGCGTACGGCTTTGCGCGCATCTACGACTCGAAGATCGGCGCCGTCGATCGGCGGACGGCCCGGCTCGACTTTCTGCTGTGCGCGACATGGTTCCTCGGCGCGGTACTGATCTCGCCCTTCCGCGGCTACCAGGTCCTCGATCTCTTCGCGCAGGCCGGGATCCCCGCGCCGAGTCATGCGGCGGTGGAGGGCTTGCGCACGGCGGCGGTCGTGGCGATGGGGGGGGCTTCGGTCGCTTGGGTCGCTCACGCGGCGATGGCGGCGCGCGCCGGACGTCCGCACAGCGCGGTGAAGCAGATCTCGTTGGTCACGACCTTGGCGCTCTGGTGGGTGGCCACCAATGCCGTGCCGAGTTTGATCTTCGGACTGGCCCTCTTCGAGATCTGTCACGACGTCCAATACCTCGCGATCGTGTGGGCGTACAACCGTCGTCGCGCCGACAGCGGCGCGAACTCCGTCGCCGACAGCGGCGCCTTCACGCGTTGGCTCTTTCGCGGCGGCTTCGTGAGCGCAGCCCTCTACCTCGGACTGGTCCTCGGCTACGGTGCACTTGGGCCGCTCGCCGAGCGAGTGGGCGAGGAGAATCTGCGCGATGTGCTCGCCGGGTTCATCCTGGCTTCGCAGTTGCTGCACTTCTACTTCGACGGCTTCCTCTGGAAAGTGCGTGAGACCGACACGCGCGCCGCACTCGGTCTCGAGGGTGCGGGAGGTGCGGTCGCGAGGTCGATCCCGGCCCTGCGCCATCTCGCGCTGTGGAGCCTGCTCGTGATTCCCGTCGCAGGCTTGTGGTGGTCGCAATCACGCGACTTCGACAAGGTCGCGGTCGCGGCGGCCTTGTCGTCGGCGTTGCCGGACTCCGCGGATGCCTGGACGCGGCACGGTCTCGCACTCGCCGCCGCCGATCGAGCTGATGCGGCACTCCCGGCCCTTCGCTCCGCCCTCTTGCGCGATCCCGATTCGGCGGACCGCCGCGACGACTTGGCACGCACCGCCGCTCTCGCCGCCGAGGGCCGGCTCGAGCAGGGCGATCGGGTCGGCGCTCGATCACTGCTCGACGAGGCGAAAGCCGCGGTCCCGCAGTTGGTGATCCGGCTCCGGGAGCTGGTCGAGATGAGGCGGAGCAACCGCGACGGTCCCGGAACCCTGCGCGCCTTCGGTCTGGTCGAACTCTGTGAGCCGTACGGAGATTCGCCCCTGGATCGCGCTCGACTTCTTGCCGAGTTCGGTCGACATGAAGCCGCGCTCGCCGCGCTGGACGAGTATCGCGCGGCGGGGGGCAGGCACGCGGACGCGGAGAAGCTGCGCGCGTGGCTGCGGGGCCAGGGTGCTCGTCGCTGAGCGGGTTGCGGACTTCGTGCCGAGGGCTACCGTCGCCCGGATGCAGTCCAGGTCTTCCTTCGTCCTCGCGAGCATCGTCGCGGCGACGTCCGTTCCACTCGCCGCGCAACACCTCCAACTGGTTCCGCAGTCTCGCGTGCTCGACCTGTTCGTCGTCGATTCGACGTTCGACGGCGTGTGGCGACTCAGCGATCGCGATCAAGACGGGCTCTACGCGTCGTCCGGCGAAGTGAACGTCTATTACGACGACCTCACCGGTCCGGTGATCCTCACGAATCCCACCAGTGTGGGAGTCGGGCCGAAGGGAGAGGTCTACGTGACGGATTCCACCACCGATCAGGTCACACTTCTGCTCGACACCGACGGCAACGGCGATGCACTCGGTCCGACGGAGGCGGTGGTCTTCTTCGATGGCGTCAACAACGGGTCCGGTGTCGTCGCGCTGTCGATGCAATCGGTCACCGTCGATCTCTTCGGCAACCTCTTCGTCGTCAATGCGAGCATCTCCGGCGGTGGGTTCGATGAGATCGTGCGCTTGCGCGACCTGAACGGCGATTTCGACGCCAACGACTTCGGCGAAGCTGACAGCTACTGCCGAATCCCGGTCGGGCAGACGCCGCTCGGCGATTCCGTCCCGACCAAGGTCGTCGTCGGGCACGACCTCAATCTCTATTACACCGATGTCAGCTCCACCGGCGTGCTGCAGAAAGGCGTGTATCAGATCATCGATCTGAACAACGACGGCGATGCGAACGATCCCGGCGAGGTGCGCCTCTACTGGTCGCCGACTGGCGCTGCCAACGCGTTCTATTGGGGGCTCGCCGTCGATCGGATCGGCAACGTCTACGTGACCGATCACGGCAACGAGCAGGTGTGGGTCGGCCGTGACCTCGACAACAGCGGCGTGATCGATTTCGCCGAGGAGCGCCTCTTCTATCAGACTGCGGCGTCGACCTGGTGGGACGTGATCGTTCACTCCGACGGTTCGGTCTATCTCTGCGAGGACCAGACGCCGGATCGCATCACCCGGCTTCTCGACCTCAACGGGGACGGGGACGCGCTCGATCCGAACGAATCGCTCGAGGTCTACGACTCGACGGTGACGGTGCCGGCGGTGCGACCGCGCGGCGCGGCGTTCCAGACCGGTGCGGAGATGGGCTTCACCCCCAACCCGGTGCGCATCGGCCAGGTGACGACGCTCAGCGTGCGGGCCTGGCGGCCGGGTGACGTCGCGGTCCTGCTGCTGTCGGACGCGCTCTCGCCGCAGCCGATCCCCTTGCCGCCCTTCGGTCGGCTCGAGGTCAATCCGGCTCTCCTCGTCGTCGCCGCGCAGTTGGTCGCCGACTCGCAGGCCGGCGTCTCGCTTCCGCTGACCATCCCGAATCAGCCGGCACTCGTCGGGTCCCTCGCCTTCCAGATCCTCGCCGGGGACATTTCGCGGCAGGCGCTCACCAACGCCAGCGTGCTGATCATCCAGCCCTGAGTTCGCGTTGACTCCGGGGCATGGCGGCGCGCATCGATGGTGCGCCGCGGAGGTTCCGGCACCAACCTCGCCGAGCGCGGTCGCCAGGCCGGGGTCTTGCGCTCGATTCGAGTCGCGTCCTCGCGTTGACTCGCCCCGCGCGCTTGTCCCAGAATGCCGACCCCGTCGGCACCATCGCCGGTGGGATCCGCTCCGCAGGCGGCCGAAAGACTCGGTCCGTCGCGGGATTCCCCTCCGGAACCATGGGCTACCCGGTCATCGTCGCTGCTTGCCGAACCCCGATCGGGCGGTTCCAGGGCAGCTTGTCCTCGTTCACCGCGCCGCAGCTCGGCGCCCTCGCCGTCGCCGAGGCGCTCCGCCGCGCGCAGTTGCCCCCCGATGCGGTCGACGAGGTGATTCTCGGCAACGTGCTCACCGCCGGGGTCGGTCAGGCGCCCGCTCGGCAGGCCTTGCGTGGGGCCGGCATCCCCGATTCGGTCGGCGCGCTCACCATCAACAAGGTCTGCGGTTCGGGCCTCAAGGCGGTGATGCTCGCAGCCCAGGCGATCAAGGCCGGCGACCTCAAGGTCGCGGTTGCCGGCGGCATGGAGTCGATGACCAACGTCCCGTACTACCTGCCGCAGGCACGCGGCGGGCAGCGGCTCGGCCACGGCAAGCTGATCGACGGGATGATCCAGGACGGCCTGTGGGACGTCTACCGCGACTTCCACATGGGGATGACTGCGGAGCTGGTCGCGGAGAAATACGAGATCCGCCGCGAAGAGCAGGATGCGTGGTCGCTCCAGAGCCAGCAACGCGCGGTCGCTGCGGAAGCGGCCGGTCGCTTCGACGCCGAGCGCTTCCCGGTGAGCATCCAGGGCCGCAAGGGTGAGACGACGGCGTTCGCCAAGGACGAGGGGCCGCGCGCCGATGCCTCGGCCGAGGGTCTCGCCAAGCTAAAGCCGGCATTCAAGCCGCAAGGTGGAACGGTCACCGCCGGCAACGCCTCGACGATCAACGACGGCGCGGCCGCCCTCGTGGTCATGGACTCCGACGAAGCGCGCACGCGCGGCGTCGCCCCCTTGGCGAGGATCACCGGCTACGCGACCGGCGGCATGGCTCCCGAGTGGGTCATGATGGCCCCCGAGATCGCGGTGAAGAAGGTCTGCGCGCTCACCAAGATGAAGCCGCAGGACTTCGATCTGGTCGAGCTGAATGAGGCGTTTGCGGTGCAGTCCGTCGCCCTTGCGCGCGTGCTCGAACTCGACCCGGCGAAGGTAAACGTCAACGGTGGTGCCGTCGCACTCGGCCATCCGATCGGCTGCTCCGGTGCGCGCATTCTGACCACCCTCCTCTACGCCTTGCGCGACCGTGGCCTTCGCCGCGGCCTCGCCGGGCTTTGTCTCGGCGGCGGCAACGCCGTCGCTCTCAGCATCGAAATCGAATGAGCATGGAATCCTCCGCTATGCCGCGCCAAGTCACCGTGATCGGCGCCGGCACGATGGGCAACGGCATTGCCCAGGTCTTCGCCACCTTCGGCGTGTCGACGGTGCTCTGCGACGTGTCCGACGCGGCGGTGCAGCGCGGTGTCGATGCGATCGGCAAGAGCCTCGATCGCTTCGTCAAGAAGGCGACGATGACCGAGGAACAGAAGGCCGCGATCCTCGGGCGCGTGAAGACTTCGACGAAGATCGAGAGCGCGGTCGGCGAGAGCGATCTGATGGTCGAGGCGGTATTCGAGAATCTCGAAGTCAAGCTCGACATCTTCCGTCGCGCCGACGGCGCCGCGCCCAAGGACGCCATTCTCGCGAGCAACACGTCGTCGATCTCCATCACCAAGCTCGCTGCCGGGACGAAGCGGCCGTCGCAGGTGATCGGCATGCACTTCATGAACCCGGTTCCGCTCATGAAGCTCGTCGAAGTGATCTGCGGCAACGACACCAGCTCGTCGACGACCGACGCGGTCCTTCGCATCGCAAGGGGCTTGGACAAGATTCCCGTTGCTGCCCAGGACTATCCTGGCTTCATCAGCAATCGCGTGTTGATGCCGATGATCAACGAGGCGGCGTTCTGCCTCATGGAGGGGGTCGCGACCCGCGAAGGAATCGACGAGATCATGAAGCTCGGAATGAATCATCCGATGGGGCCGCTGACGTTGGCCGACTTCATCGGGCTCGACGTGTGCGTCAACATCCTCGACGTGTTGAAGGATGGGCTGGGCGACGACAAGTATCGCGCTTGCCCGCTACTTCGCCGCATGGTCGCAGCCGGTCATCTCGGTCGGAAGACGGGCCGCGGGTTCTACGAATACACCAAGTGAACTTTCGCCGATGAGCAGCACGCAAGTCCCCGATTTCGAACTCACCGCCGAACTCGGCGCGTTTCGCGCGAAGTGCCGCGAGTTCGCGGAACGAGAGCTGGCACCGAACGCGGCGCGCTGGGATCGCGAGGGCACCTTTCCGCGCGACGCGGTCGCGAAGGCTGCCGCGCTCGGGCTGCTCCGCGTGACTTCGCCGCGCGCCTACGGCGGGGACGACCTGGGGAACGTCGCGAGCTGCGTGATGCTCGAAGAGCTGAATCGCTGCTGCGCGTCGACCGGCGTGACCGTCTCGGTGCACAACTCGTTGATGTGCTCACTGCTCGGCAAGTGGGGTTCGCATGAACAGAAATCGAAGTACTTCCCACGACTCGTGACCGGCGAGTGGCTCGGTGCCTATTGCCTGTCCGAGGCCGGCTCCGGTTCCGATGCTGCCGCGCTCGTGTGCGCTGCGCGCGACGCCGGTGATCACTTCGTGCTCGATGGGCCCAAGCTCTGGATCACCACCGGTAGCGAAGCGGACCTGTTCATCGTGTTCGCGCGCACCGGAGAGGATCGCGTGAAGGGCATCAGTGCGTTCCTCGTCGAGCGCGGGTTCCCGGGCGTCGGTATCGGCAAGAAGGAACGCAAGCTCGGGATTCGCGCGTCGCCTACCGTCGAAATCGTCCTGGAAGGCGTGAAGGTGCCCAAGGCGAATCTGATCGGTCAACTCGGACAGGGTTTCACCATCGCGCTCGACACGCTGGACGGCGGCCGACTCGGGATCGCTTCGCAGTCACTGGGGATCACCGCGGCGGCGATCGATCTGATTCGCGAGCATCTGCGAGGCCAAGTGGATGCCAAGGGGCGACCGACGGCTTCGCAGCCGGATCAGTGGGAGCTCGCGGACATCGCTGCCGACCTCGATGCGTGTCGGTTCCTGACTTGGCGAGCGGCGGTGCTCCGCGACCGCGGCGTTCCGTGCGGGCCACAAGCGGCCATGGCGAAGTTGAAGTCCAGCCAGCTCGCCAATCGCGCAGCCCGCTCGGCAGTGTCGATCCTCGGCGAGAGTTCGCTGTCGGGTGACGCCGAGCGAATCCTGCGGGACGCGCGCATCACCGAGATCTACGAGGGTGCGACCGACATCCAGCGCTTGGTCATTGCGCGCGGCGTGTTGGCCTGATCTCGGGAACTCGGCCGACCACGCAAATGCGAACCGACATGAACGACGAGACCAAGAACGACGCCTACGACCCCTATGAGGCGGTGCCGCCGGCCGCCGCCGGGCGGCCGGTCTCGTTCTATCTGGCGATCTTCTTCGGCTTCCTGCTGCTCATCTCCGTCGGCCTGAACCTGGTGATGTTGGTCGTCAGTGCGTTCGGGTCGGCGACCGCCGGGCTCACCACGACACCTTGGGACGACAGCGCGTGGGAGCTGGTCTCCGTCGGTGGGGTCGACGGCGGGAAGGATCGTTTGCTGCGGATTCCGATCGACGGCGCGATCTCCGAAGCCGGGTCTCCGCTCATGGGTGCGAGCGGTGGGACGGTGTCGATGGTCACCGGCGCACTCGAACTCGCGGGTCGCGACGATCGCGTGAAAGGCGTGCTTCTGGCGATCAACTCGCCCGGGGGCGGAGTGACCGATTCGGACCTCGTGTGGCAGGCAGTTCTCGACTTCAAGCGGGAGCACAAGAAGCCGGTGGTCGCCCTGCTCGGCGATATCGCCGCTTCGGGCGGCTACTACATCGCCGCTGCTGCGGATGAGATCGTCGCGCGGCCGACCACGATCACCGGGAGCATCGGCGTGATCCTCTCCAGTCTGCAGTTCGGTGAAGCTGCCGCGAAGTTGGGGGTGCGCCAGGAAGTGATCGTGTCGGAGCGCACCCCGCACAAGGACATCATGTCGCAGTTTCGGCCGATGACCGATGAGGAGCGGGGCATCCTGCGTTCGATCGTCGACGAGATGTACGACCGCTTCGTCGACATCGTCGTGGAAGGTCGCCCAGACCTGAATCGCGAAGACGTCGTGCGTCTCGCGGACGGTCGCATCTACTCAGCGAAGCAGGCACTCGCGGCCGGACTCGTCGACGCCATCGAGACCGACGCCGAAGCGTGGCAACGTCTGAGCAAGCTGGCGAAGGTCGATTCGGCGTCCTTCGTCGAACGCCGCCGGCGCCCGAGCCTCGGCGACCTGTTGTTCCGAAGCGAGGCTGCCCAGAGTGGCGCCGACGCTGCAATCACGAAACTCCTCGGTGCCGCCACCGGCCCTCGACTGCTGTATTGGTGGCCTGGCGCGCGCTGACAAGCAATCAACCATGGTCATGCACAATCTCGAACTGAGCGAAGAGCAGGCGATGATCCAGGAGACCGTGCGGAAGCTGGTCGCCGACGTCGCTGCACCGAACGCTTTGCACTGTGATGAACACGCGGAGTTCGTACAGAAGAGCTTCGAGGGCCTTCTGGAACTCGGACTCCTCGGCGCCGCCGTCGGCGAAGATCAGGGCGGCGTCGGCCTCGGCGTGATCGCTCTCGTGGTGGCCCTGGAGGAACTCGGTCGTGCTTGCGGCTCGAGTGCGCGCCTGTTGTTGGGGCAGGGCGCGTCGTGCGCCTTCGCGCTCGCGGGCGAAGCCGGTGCTGCATCGGCGATCGCCTCGATCCTGGGCGGCGAGACCGTCGCGGCCTTCGTCGGCCCCGAGCACGGTGTGGCCGCGACGAGCAAGGGTGCCGGCTTCGAGTTACGCGGACGCACCGCAGTGGTCACGGCTGCCGGGCAGGCGGGGCTGTTCGTCGTAGCCGCGAAGCTCGACGGCCAGGATTCCCTGTTCGTGTTGCCGAGCGATCGCGTCGCGGTCTCGCCGTCGCACTCGCTCGGCTACCGCGCTTGCGCGCCGGCCACAGTCGACTTCGACGGCGTGATCGTCACGGCCGACGAATGCGTGGCGCGCGGCGCGCGGGCGTCCGAGCTGTTGGCGACTGCACGCGTCGTGACTCATCTGGGCGCCGCGGCGATCGCGACCGGCAGCGCACTTGCGTCCATTGACCACACGATGCGCCATGCCAAGGAGCGCATCGCCTTCGGCAAGCCGCTGGCAAAGCAGGAGGCCGTCGCCAACAAGCTCGTGGAGTGCCGACGTCGAGCCGAAGCCGCGCGCCACTTGGTGTTCCACGCGGCGCGATTGTTCGATCTCGGGCAGGATGCCGCGGAAGCCGCGAAGCATGCGCGACTGTCGGCGATCGAGGCGGCGGTGATCGCCGCGGACGAGGGGATCCAGATTCACGGCGGCTACGGCTACACGGTCGAGTACCACGTCGAGCGGCACTACCGCGACGCGAAGACGCTGGAAGTGCTCGATGGCGGCGCGGCAGCGATCCGCGCGGAACTTGCCCGCGCATTCTCCGGGTGATCGACGTTGTGGCCCTGGCTGCCGGGTTCGCTGCAGACCTCGGCGCGGCGATCGAGAACTGCGGCCGGGAAGAGGATCTGCGCGACGTCCTGCCGTTCGTCGAACTCGTCGGCGACGGTGCTGCGGAGAGGATTGATGCTGCGGTCGAGTTCGCGCGGGGCGGCACTTCGACTTCAACGTTTGCGAGCGAGCGGACGCTTGGCTGCTACCGGGTTACCGCACTGCGTGCCGAGGCGGTCGCGGCACTCGCGCGATTCGACGATCTCGCTTTGCCCGCGCTGTATCGCGCCGTGGCGCTGCGCCATGGCGAGACCTCGGTCTCGCCTCGACTGGCCGGCGAGATCCGTGGCCTGGTGATTCTCTGTCGTTGCGCGATCGCGAACGGCTGGCAAGTGCTGGCGATCGCGTCCGATCGAAGTCAAGCAACGTGACGCGCGGTCGATCGCCGCGCGTGGTCGTCAGCGCGACCTGACGTAGGTGGCAGAGTTCGACAGCGCGAAGCCGCCGATTCCGTCGCTCGCGATCGCTTGCCAGGTCAGCTCGGTGCCGGGAGTGAGGCCGAGGGCCGGCGGCAGGGAGAGGTGGAACGTTCCGTTGCCCATCACGCCGCTGGTTGCAATCAGCACGACACCGAGGTCCACGGTGCCCGCTAGACCGGGCAGTGGCGTGGGCGTGCCCGGCACTCCGAGCACGAGCCCGAAGGCGGCACCGGGCAGGCCGGCGAGATCGACCTCGACCAAGCCGCCGATGGGCGCGCGGGTCGCCGAGAGCGAGGGGATGTGGCGGAGGATGTCCTGGCCGGCGACCACCGCGGGTGCTCCGTTCGATCCGATCACCGGAACTCGCGGATCTCGCTCGACGCGGCCGGCGCCGAGGATCGCCGGCTTGGGCAACCCGATCCCCGCGGCGACGGTATTGCTGCCGTCACCCGTCAGGAACACGGTCGAGTTGGCGTCGAGCGCGATGGCCGCGGACACCACAGCACGGAAGCCCAGCGACTGGCCTAAGACGTTGGAGCGGGAGACCTGAACCTGGCTTGCCTCCAGGACGAGTGCGTCGTGGGGACTCGTCAATCCTGGGCCGACCATCAGGACCGAGTCCGTGATGGTCGCGCGGGAGTTCCGGAACAGCAAGCCGCCGTCGGCCCTCGTCGCTGTGATTCGAACGTCCGCACAGTCGAGGAAGCGGAACGGCGTCGAGAAGCCTCCCAATCGAGTGCGCTCGATCGTGACGCGCCCGTCGCAGTTCTCGACCGTGTGCGTGAAGAAGAAGTACGGTATGTCGATGTTCAGGTCTGCCAGCGCGATCGGCTGCTGCGCCGTCGTGTTGCGGATCTCGACCAGCGCCAGGCGCTGGATGAACACTCCGGGCTCGCCGAGAATCGCCAGGCCCTTGCCGTCGATCGCAAACCCGCCATAGATGCCGGCGCGCACCAGGATGCGATCGCCGTCACTTGCCGCTTGGATGGCCGGCTGGATGTCGGTGAACGACGATCCGGGGCCGTTGGCGGCATCGACGACGATCGTGTTCTGGGCCGCGATGCCGACCGACAGGCCAAGCGAAAGACCGAGCGAGAGGCCAATGCCGGCCATGGCATGACGAAGACGTGGGCTTGGGATCATCGTGCGAATTCTGTTGGGGAACGAGTTCTGAAGCGAGGGGTCTTGATTCGCAACTCGGATGCCGATCAGAGTGCAAATCGCATCATCGACTGCCGGCCGGGCCAAGCGTCCGATTCCTGGTGTTCCTCGTGCGGCGATGCGGTCGGCGAGCGTCGGCCACCCGATACGAGCGACGTCTTCCCGGCGGCGGTTGCTCGTCCCTCCGCGCTCGGGTGTGCCGTTGCAGAAGCCTCTCGACCGCGGTCTCCCGGGGGGGCATCGCGAAGGAACCGGGAGTTTCGCCGTGGTAGGCCCGTTTCCGACGCGACCGACATGAAGCCAGGGCGACTCGACGGCGACCGATGGACAAGCCTTCGGTTGCCGCTTAGCGTCCTGCACCGCCGCTTCGCTGCAGCTCATCTCACACCGTGCGTCCCCGCCAGTCTCTTGTGACATGGATCGTCGGCCTGCTCGGGGCCACCTTGGTGGTGCTCGGGACGGGCTCCGGCGATTTCGTTCACAAGCCAGCATCACCGGAGACGTCGGTGCCGCGCGTGGTCGACGTGACCTCGTGCGACGAGTCACGTGCGCCGAGCGCCCCCTCCTCGATCGACGTCGCTACTACGGCCGAGCTCGGCGACGAGGCATGCGAAGTCGAGCCCTCGGAGGAAGAGGGCTCGGGAATGCTCCCGACCTGTGTCGCGCACGATCGCAGCCTGGATGACACCGGTTGCGCCTGCAAGCCGGCTGTCGACTCGGACGGGAATAACGATGGTTCGTCCGGATTCGCGGCGAGAGCGCCTCCCGCGCGAGTGCGGCCTCGCCGCTGACATGCCTCGTCGCTGACTCGACGGTTCCGTCGGCGCCTCGCTCTCAGCAGGGACTCGCGCACTCCTGATCCCGGCGGCTCGCCATGGCGAGCCGACCGACGGTCGAGGATGAACAGGGCGCGACAACTCTGGGATGAAGCGCAGAGACCATCGCCGATCGGTCCGCGTCGCCGCTGCGAGCTCAGTCTCAGGTGACTGGGCGGATCGTCCGCAAACCTAGTCGAGGTCGTCGAGGGTTTGCGAGAGGACGGTCTCCGCTGTGACCCGACGCACGCGCGCGAGTGCTGGTCGCGAAGGCCATTGCCACCGATTGCTCTGGTTCGCACCTGTCTCCCTCTCGGCTCCCGACCCTCCCCCTCGATGCATCGGCGCGTCCGCACGTTCGCGGCGCTCCAGCTTGCTGCTTGTGACCCTGCCATGTTCGACGTCGCACGACATCTCGGCATCCCGAATCGCTCGGTAGCTGCACCGAGAGCGCTGTCATCGCCGCGCTCCGTCGCGATGCCCCGCTGCAACCAAAAGCGTTGGCTCCTCGTCTTGGCGCTCGGTCTCACCCCGGTGAGCTGCGTTCCCATGTTGGCTGGGATTCCGACTCGGGACGCAGATGCATCGGTTCCCGAGCGGTTCGGCACGGACTCGCCCACGCTCGAGAGTGCGGCTTCGCTCCCCGTCGAGCGCTTCTTTCAGGACGCGAACCTGATCGCGTTGGTCGACCAGGCGCTGACCAACAATCAGGAACTCAACATCCTCGAGATGGAGGTCGCGATCGCGAATGCCGAGGTCATGGCGCGCACCGGCGAGTACCAACCCAAGGTCGGCGTGGGTGCACAGGTCGGTCTGGAGCGGGTGGGCCGCTTCACGAGTCAAGGTGCGAGCGACGCGAGCGACGAGATCACGCCGGGGCGTCTCGTACCGGAAGACCTGCCGAACTATCGCCTCGGCTTCTTCGCATCCTGGGAAGTGGACATCTGGGGAAGGCTGCGCGATGCGACGAAGGCTGCCGTGCTGCGGACCTCCGCGACGGTCGAAGGACGAAACTACGTCGTGACACGCCTCGTGGCGGAGATCGCGCGTTCCTACTACGAGCTGATGGCTCTCGACAACCAGCTCGCGGTTCTCGATCGGAACATCTCGATTCAGAACGAGGCGCTGGAGGTCGTGCGTGCTCAGAAGATCGCGGCGCGCGTGACCGAACTGGCGGTGCAGCGGTTCGAGGCCGAGGTGCTTCACAACAAGAGCCGAGTGTTCGAGGTCCGGCAGCAGATCGTCGAGGTCGAGAACCGGATCAATCTGCTCGTCGGCCGCTTTCCGCAGCCGATCAGTCGGAGTTCGACGACCTTTCTCGAACTTGAGCCGACCGCGGTCTCGACCGGATTGCCTTCGCACCTCCTGGCCAATCGTCCTGACTTGCGCGAGGCAGAGCTGCAACTCGCTGCGCTGGACTTCGACGTCTCCGCGGCACGCGCACGCTACTACCCGTCGCTGGACATCGAGGCCGGTGCCGGCGTCGAGGCATTCGCGTTGTCGCGGTTATCGACGTGGCCGGAGTCGGTCTTCTACGGCGTCGCTGCCGGCATCGGTGCACCGCTCTTCAACCGCAAGGCGATCACTGCGGGTTGGTACACGGCAAACGCACAGCGGATGCAGGCAGTCTTGCACTTCGAGCAGACGCTGCGATCGGCGTTTGCAGAGACGGCCAACCAGATCGCGCTGATCGCGAATCTCGGCGGCAAGTACGCCCTGAAGGCGCAGCAGGTCGATCTCCTCGGCCAAGCGGTCGAAGTCTCGAACAAGCTCTTCGCGTCCGCTCGCGCCGACTACATGGAGGTGCTGATGACGCGACGGGACGCGCTCGAATCGCAACTCGAGCTGATCGAGACGAGGAAGCAGCAGCTCGCCGCGGTGGTCAACATGTATCAGGCACTCGGCGGAGGGTGGCGGCGGCCGGACGCTCCGGAAGCGGAGACGCGACCGGGCGATCGGAAGAACGAGGAGCGAGTTCCATGAGGACGTCTCCATCGAACTCGTGTCATCCGAACGGCGAGGTCGGGTCCGCCAACTCCGCACAGCGATACGACCACGCCTTTGTTCTCAACGCCCGCCCGATCCTCGCCTGCTTCCAGGCCCTCCGACCACATCCAGCGCCCCCGGTACCCATGAACTCCGTCTCGACTCAGATCGCGATCCTCGCCTGCTTCGTTCTCTCACTGGTCGGGTGCAAGCCCAAGCACGATCACGAGTCGAAGGAGGAGCACGAGGCTGAGCACGTCATCCTCGCGACCAGTCCACTGACGCAGGACATGGTGGTCACGGAGAAATTCGTGTGCCAGATCCACTCGCGGCGTCACATCGAGTTGCGAGCCCTGGAGCGAGGCTATCTGGAACAAGTCCTCGTGGAGGAGGGGCAGGCGGTCAAGAAGGATCAGCCGCTGTTCAAGCTGATGCCGGTGGTCTACGCGGCGCGTCTGCATGCCGACCAAGCAGAGCTTCAGAGTGCCGAGATCAAGCTCCGCAACACCGAGCAGTTGTTCCGCGACAACGTGGTCTCGGACCAGGAAGTCGCACTCGCACGCGCCGAACTCGAACGCGCCAAGGCGAGGGTCGACCTTGCCACCGCCGAGATGTCGTTCACCGACATCAAGGCACCGTTCGACGGGATCATCGATCGCCAGTTCGAGCAGCAGGGCAGCCTGATCGAGGAAGGCGACATGCTCACCACGGTCTCCGACAACGAAGTGATGTGGGTGTACTTCAATGTCCCCGAGTCGGACTACCTCGAGTTCAAGGCCGGGCAAGACGCTGCGGCGGTGACGGCGCCGCAGCACCTGAGACTCGCGAACTCACGGATCGAACTGAAGCTCGCGAACGGGAAGCTCTTCGATCAGCCCGCGGCGGAGACCATCACCGTCGAGTCCACCTTCGACCACGAGACCGGGACGATCCTCTTTCGAGCGGACTTCCCGAACCCGAACCGGCTGCTTCGCCACGGTCAGACCGGCACTCTGCTGCTGCACCGCACCTTGCCGAAGGCGATGGTCATTCCGCAGCGAGCGACCTTCGAGGTTCTCGACAAGCACTACGTCTTCGTCATCGGCGACGACGGCATCGCGCACCAGCGTCGCATCACGGTCGAGCACGAGCTCGACGATGTGTTCGTCGTCGCCGGCGATCTGAATCCGACCGACAAGATCGTTCTCGACGGCGTACGGCAGGTGCATGACGGTCATCACGTCGAGTTCGAGTTCCGTGATCCCAAAGAGGTTCGAAAGACCCTCAAGCACCGTGCCGAATGAGCGAGTCCAGAACCCATCAGGCGTAGCTCCAGCGTCCCGAGCGAACCATGTTCACCAAGATTCTCACACGACCGGCTCTCGCGCTGGTCTCGGCAATCCTCATCCTGTTTCTCGGTGCATTGGGAATCGCCACGCTGCCCATTGCGCAGTTCCCTGACGTAGCTCCGCCCACAGTCTACGTGTCGATCGCGTATCCCGGCGCGAGCGCCAACGTGCTGATCGACTCCGTGATCATCCCACTCGAGCAGTCGATCAACGGCGTCCAGAACATGCGCTACATGGTGTCCGACGCCACGAGCGCGGGCGAGGCAACCATTCGCGTGTACTTCGAGCCGGGGACCGATCCGAACATCAACGTCGTCAACGTTCAGAACCGGGTCAACATCGTTCTGAGCCGACTGCCGCCCCTCGTGGTCCGCGAGGGCATCCTCGTCAGTCAGGTCGTGCCGAGCATGTTGATGTATCTCAACCTGTACAGCACCGACCCGAACACCGACCAGAAGGACCTATTCAACTATTCGAACGTCTATGTCATGCCGGTGCTCAAGCGCATTCCGGGCATGGGCATCCCGACGAACCTCGGCAATCGCAGCTTCGCGATGCGCGTGTGGCTGAATCCCGAACGCATGCGCGCCTACAACATCTCGGTCGAAGATATCATGGAGGCCCTGGCGGAGCAGAGCATCATCGGCTCGCCCGGCCGACTCGGTCAGGCCACCGGCATGACGTCGCAGTCGAAGGAGTACGTGTTGACCTACATCGGGCGGTACAACAAGCCCGAGCAGTACGGCAACATCGTGCTGAGGGCGAAGCCGAACGGGGAGATTCTGCGCCTCCGCGATGTCTGCGTTCCGCCGAAGGATCACATCGCCGGCGGGAGTGACGACGGGTCATCCGAATCGGCCTCGGCGGACGGAGAGACGCATCGGGCCGAGCATCAGGAGTCCCAGCGCCACGGTCACGACGGCATCGAACTCGGCTCGGAGTTCTTCGACATCTACTCGGATGTCGACGGACACCCGGCAGCGTCGGTGGTTCTCAAGCAGGCGCCGGGTTCCAACGCGGCGGAGGTCATCGCGGAGGTCAAACGGACGCTCGAAGAGCTGCGTCCGTCGTTCCCTCCGGGGATGGACTACGAGATCGCCTACGACGTCTCGAAGTTCGTCGACGCGTCGATCGATCAGGTGCTGCACACGTTGCTCGAGGCCTTCATCCTGGTCTCGCTGGTTGTCTTCCTGTTCCTCGGCGATCTGCGCTCCACGTTGATTCCAGCGTTGGCCGTGCCGGTGTCTCTCGTCGGCACCTTCTTCGTGCTGAGCCTGATGGGGTTCTCGATCAACCTCATCACCTTGTTCGCCATCGTGCTGGCCATCGGCATCGTCGTCGACAACGCAATCGTCGTGGTCGAAGCGGTGCACGCGAAGATGGCTCAGAAGCACCTGTCGCCGTATCGGGCCACTCAGGAGGTGCTGCATGAGATCAGCGGCGCAATCGTCGCCATCACTCTGGTGATGACGTCCGTGTTCGTGCCGGTCACGTTTGTGCCGGGTCCGGTGGGCGTGTTCTACCGGCAGTTCGGCGTGACGATGGCCGTGTCGATCATTCTGTCCGGTGTCGTCGCTCTGACGCTCACTCCCGTGCTGTGCGCGATGATTCTGAAACCGCACGGGGGTGCCGTCGTCGGCGATGCCGCCGGATTGTCCGTTGCGAAGGCGGCGGGACGTGCACGAATCCGGCGAATGGCAGCACTCGCGCTCGTCGGGCTCCCCCTTCTCCTGGGGCTCACCTACCTCTCGTACGAGCTCTGGGGTCCTGTCGGTCTGTTGGTGGTGCTCGCTCCGTTCGTGCAGCCAATGTTCAGTCGTGCGATCGACGGTATCACCAACCTGTACACGGGGACGCTGCGGCCGATCGTCGCGCGTCGCATCTTGACGCTCGGGGCCACCGGTGCATTCGTGTTCGGGACGGTTGGTGTCAACACCAACATGGCCAGCGGTTTCATTCCCGGTGAGGACCAGGGGATCATCTACGCAGTGTTGCAGACTCCGCCGGGGTCGACCTTGGAGTACACCAATGCGAAGTCCTTGGAGCTGGAATCGATCGCCAAGGAGATCCCGGGGGTTGCTTCGGTCACCTCGGTTGCGGGCTACGAGATCCTGACGGAGGGACGCGGATCGAATGCGGGCACCGCCATCATCAACCTCGAGCCTTGGACCGAGCGCAAGGCATCCGCCGTCGAGATCATCGGGCAGCTCGAAGCGCGGTGCCGCCGACTCACCGACGTCAAACTCGAGTTCTTCGAGCCACCGGCGATTCCTGGCTTCGGTGCCGCCGGCGGCTTCTCGGTCCGACTGCTGGACAAGACCCAGTCGAGCGTCGCCGACTACCAGCGACTCGGAGAGGTGACGACGAAGTTCATGGCCGCTCTCGCGGAGCGCCCCGAAGTCCGCAATCTCTTCACATTCTATGCCGCCGACTACCCGCAGTACGAACTCGTCGTCGACAACGACCTGGCGATGCAGAAGGGAGTGTCGGTCAAGCAAGCGCTCGACAATCTCAACATCCTGATCGGCAGCACGTATGAACAGGGCTTCATCCTCTTCAATCAGTTCTACAAGGTGTACGTGCAGTCGTGGCCCGAGTTCCGGCGCATGCCGAAGGACCTCGACGAACTGTTCGTGAAGAACGAGGGCGGAGAGATGGTGCCCTATAGCTCGTTCATGCACATCAAGAAGGGGCAGGGACTCAACGAGATCACCCGCTACAACCTCTATCCATCTGCCGCGATCCAAGGCGTTCCGGCGCACGGATTCTCGAGCGGTGCGGCGATCAAGGCGATCCTGGAGGTTGCGGATGCGACGCTGCCGAGCGGCTACGGGCTCGGTTGGGAAGGGCTGTCCTGGGACGAGTCGAAGCAGGGCAACGCGTCGCTCTACATCTTCTTCGTCGTGATTGCGTTCGTGTATCTGTTGCTGGTCGGTCAGTACGAGAGCTTCTTGATCCCGCTCGCAGTGATCCTCTCGGTGCCGGTCGGTGTCTTCGGCGCTTTCCTGTTCCTGCAAGCTGTCGGCCTGGCGAACGACGTGTGGGCGCAGCTCGGGCTGATCATGCTGGTCGGCTTGCTGGGAAAGAATGCGATCCTGATCGTCGAGTTCGCCGTGCAACGGCGTCGCGAGGGTCGATCCCTTGCCGAGGCTGCGGTCGAAGGTGGCAGGATGCGGTTCCGGCCGATCCAAATGACCTCCTTCGCATTCGTTGCCGGCCTCCTTCCCTTGGTCTCTGCGTCGGGAGTCGGCGCGATCGCCAACCGGACGATCGGCACCGCGGGCGTCGGCGGCATGTTGTTCGGCACGGTGATCGGCGTCGTGCTGATCCCCGGTCTGTACTACATCTTCGCGAAGATGGCCGACGGCAAGAAGCTGCTCCGCGACGAGACCGACGAGCCGTGGACCGAGGCTCTGGAGCACGCGGTTCCCGCCGGCCCCTCCCAACTCCATGAGACCAGTTGATGTCGGAGTGACCAGAGTCGAGGCCGGAGCGCGTGCGTCCATGTTTCGCGACCTGGAACGCCGGTTCCAGCCCGGACTCGCCGCGACGTTCACGAATCGTCCGGGCCGGCTGGCGCGCTCGTGCCGGCTTCGTGTTATCACGTCTTCGTGCCCTCGATCTCACACGCCGGAGTTCTCGCGACGATCCTGATGCTGCTCAGTGCGGGCTCCGGGCCGGCACAGAGCGCACCGAACGTCCTGTTCATCGCGATCGACGACTTGAACGATTGGATCGGTTGCCTCGGCGGCCATCCGCAGACGCTTACGCCGAACCTCGATCGACTTGCGGCGAGTGGTGTGCTCTTCACCAACGCGCACTGTGCGGGTGCAGCATGCAATCCGTCGCGCACTGCCGTGATGACCGGCCTCTCACCGCACCGTTCGGGGCTCTACGACAATCGTCAGAAGATGCGCGAGGTGTTGCCGGATGCGGTGCTGCTCCCGCAGCATTTTCGCAACCACGGCTACCGCGCCGCGGGATCCGGCAAGCTGCTGCACTACTTCATCGACGCGCACTCGTGGGATGAGTACTTCCCGCCCAAAGAGAAGGAGAATCCTTTCCCGCGCACGCTGGATCCGGCGAACCGTCCGGTCAGTCTGCCGCGTGGCGGCCCGTGGCAGTACGTCGAGACCGACTGGGCCGCGCTCCAGGCGACGGACGAGGAGTTCGGCGGTGACTGGCTGGTGACGAAGTGGGTCGGCGAACAGCTCGCGCGCCGTCACGAGCAGCCTTTCTTCTTGGCATGCGGGATCTATCGCCCGCACGAACCATGGTTCGTGCCGGCGAAGTACTTCGAGCCCTTCCCCTTGGATGGGATCCAGCTCCCACCCGGTTATCGCGAGGACGATCTCGACGACTTACCGCCCGCGGGCAAAGCGCGGGGGCCCAATCGATACTTCGCGCACATCCGCGCGCACGGCCAATGGAAGGCGGCGATCCAGGCCTACCTGGCATCGATCCACTTTGCCGACGCCATGTTGGGGCGGGTCCTCGACGCTCTCGATCACGGTCCCAACGCAGCGAACACGATCGTCGTGTTGTGGAGCGATCACGGTTGGCACCTCGGCGAGAAGGAGCATTGGCAGAAGTACACCGCATGGCGTGCCGTGACGCGGGTTCCGCTCATGATGCGTGTGCCGAACGAGTCGTCCACGGCTTTGCCCGAAGGAACGCGGGCGGGATCGGTCTGCGACCAACCCGTCGACTTGCTGAGTCTCTACCGCACGACGAGCGAACTCGCCGGGATCGAGATCGGCGATTCGGTGGACGGCCCGAGTCTCGTGCCGCTGCTGAGTGATGCGAATGCCGCTTGGCCGCATGTCGCGATCACGCACCTCGCGGAACCAGGCAGCTATGGGCTCAGTGCGCGCGGTTGGCGCTACATCCACTACGCCAACGGCGACGAGGAGCTGTACCACATCGAGGAGGACCCGTACGAATGGCACAACCTCGCACCGCTGGAGCAGCACGCCGCAAAGCTCGCTGAGTTGCGCAAGCTCAGACCCACGGACTTCGCTCCGAAGC
This sequence comes from Planctomycetota bacterium, assembly GCA_050181465.1. GTDB lineage: Bacteria > Planctomycetota > UBA1135 > UBA1135 > UBA2386 > JACRLW01. The sequence continues at coordinate 59,176 of JBFXDD010000009.1, read as the reverse complement.
AGCAGCCGAGTCTGGAGGCAATGCCGGAGCTGGCGTGGGTTCGAGCCCAAGAAGGACGACGCACGCCGGCCTCGCGCCCCGACGGCGATCCCTTCGACGTCGTGTTCGTGAATCGTCGACGCGAGCCGGTCGAGTTGTTCTGGATGACCCGCGAGGGTGATCGACGCTCCTACGGGATCGTGGCACCCGGTGCGACGCAGAGGCAGCAGACTCGCCCGGGTGCGGTTTGGCAGGTCGCTGTCCCGGATGGTGGAGATGTCCTTGGTCACTTCGAAGTCGGCGATCGAACCTCGCGGGCGATCGTGCCGGCCGAAGAGTCGCGGGCTCCGAACGTGGTCGTGATCGTGAGCGACGATCAGGGCTTCGCCGACATCGGCTTTCACAATCCTGCGGTGTACTCGCCGAATCTCGATGCCCTGGCTGCCGGCGGTCTCCGCTTCTCGCACCACTATGCGATGCCGCAATGCACGCCGACTCGTGTTGCACTGCTCACCGGTCGCTATCCCGGCCGCTTCGGCAATCACGCGCTGGTCGCGAACAACACGCGGGCGCTGCCGCCCGGCACCGCGACGATGGCTTCGGTCCTACGCGAGCGCGGTTACTCGACGCACCTGGTCGGCAAGTGGCATCTTGGCTCCACGCCGAAGGACGGCCCGAACCAATACGGGTTCGATCAGTCGTACGGTTCGCTCGGTGGAGCGGTCGGCATGTACGACCATCGATATCGAAGCGGACCGTTCGAGACGACCTGGCACCGAAACGGCGAGTTCATCCCCGGTGCCGAGAACGGCGTGCACACGACCGATCTCTGCGCGCGCGAGGCCGTGCGGGTGATCGAAGCGGCGGGGGAGCGACCGTTCTTTCTCTACGTCGGTTTCCACGCGGTGCATACCCCACTCGATGAGCGCGGCGGGTTCACGACCGACCCAACCCAGCTCGATCCGGATCGCCCGGGTCGGTGGCTCCATGAAGACGAGATCCCGTGGTTTCATGATCCCGAGGGCCGAATTCAGCGGGAGCGTGATCCGAACAAGCGGCTGCTGCTGGCCGCGGTGCACCATCTCGACGACGCGATCGGTCGAATCGTCACGGCACTCGATCGGTCGGGGCTCCGCGACGACACTCTGATCATCTTCACCTCCGACAACGGACCTCAGGTGAGTTGGCCGGGAGGCGCCTATCCCGACGATCTTCGTCTGCGTGAGTTCAGCCAACCGCACCCGTTCCGTGGTCTCAAGACCGACGTCTACGAGGGCGGCGTCCGGGTGCCGGCGTTCTGCGTCTGGCCTGGTCACGTCGAACCGGGCATCGCGAGTGGGCCGACCCATGTCGTCGATTGGCTTCCGACCGTGAGCCGCATCACCGGATCGAATCCCCCGGCCGATCTCGACGGCGTGGATCTCAGTGGTGTGATGTTGCGGGGTGTCGAGCTTGCCGAGCGGGAGATCTACGAGGTCTGGGGTAGCCCGCCGAATCGCTTCGCGCTTCGGCTGGGCCGCTGGAAGCTGGTGCGCTACGGGAAAGGCGAGCCGAGCGATTCCCTGGGCTGGTTGCTCTTCGACCTCGATATGGATCCCGCGGAGACGCACGACGTCGCCGGCGAACATCCGGACCTGGTGCAGGATCTGCTGCGCAGACTGACCGCGCAGCGTTCGCGAGACCGGCGCTGACCAGCCCGGACTCTTCGTGACCGTCTGCTGCGATCGCCGCAAGTCGCGCCCGGCGTCGTCGCTACGTCGGCTCCTCCCTGGCAGCGTAGCTACAGCTACGCTGCTGATCCGGTTCGGACGGGGGGTGAGCCTCTCACGGTCATCCGCTACACTCCGACCCCTTTCCCATGCCAGAACCCGATTTCGAATGCCCGCAGTGCGGGGCAGTGGTCCGCGGTGGTCGAACTTCGTGCCGCGAGTGCGGAAGTGATGCGCGCACCGGTTGGAAGACTTCCGAGGAGATCGACTACCAAGCGACCGACCTCGAACCGCCGCTCCCGAGTCAGGCCGTCTCGCAGCCGGTATCTCGGAAGATGGTGATCATCGCCGTGGTTTCCGGCGTGCTCGGCATCCTGGCCTTGGTCTTCGGGTCCAGGTGACGAGATGACTCATCGCCGCCGTCCGCTCGGCTGGTCTTCGCAGTTCGGCGCCTGCGCACTCGCACTGGCGGTCTCCTTCGCAGTTGCCGCCGCGCAGAACACAGTCAGCGCGAAGGATGCAGAGCGAATGGTCGCCGAGTACTTGCTGCTCGACGGGAGGAATCCGCGAGAGCTGGAGCGGCGCACCGCGATCCTCGATCGGTTGCGCACGATGCCGGCTTTGCGCAGCGATCGAGAGGTCGCCGATTGGAGCAAGAAGATCGCGAAGGTCTGGAAGAAGGGCCGCACGCTCTCGCGCTCCGGGGAGCACTGGTTCTTCGGCGACGAAGAAGATCGCGCCGCGCGCAAGGGGCGCTACCTCGTGGCCGGTGATTCGCGCAAACCCAAGGGCTTGCTGATCGCCATGCATGGCGGCGGTAAGGGCTCCGGGGATGCCGGCGGCGCATTCTCCGCTTATCAGGCTGCTGCGAGTCAATTCGATTGGGTCGTCATCGCGCCCGAGGTGCTCGAGCGGACCGAACACGGGTGGACCGATTCCGGCACCGAGGAGTTCGTCTTGGATCTCGTCGACGCGGCCCTGCGAACGTGGCCGATCGATCCTGACCACGTGTTTTTCGCCGGCCATTCGATGGGTGGCTACGGCAGTTGGACGCTCGGCGCGCACCATGCCGATCGTGTCGCGGCGGTCGCACCTGCGGCGGGTGCGCCTACGCCGATCATGGAGCGGACCGACGACGGCCCGAAGATCGTCGACATTGCGGAGGGCGTGATCCCCAACCTGCGCAACGTCTTCGTCGCGGTCTACCAGAGCACCGATGACGTCCAAGTGCCGCCCGAACCCAATCAGATCGCGGTGAAGAAGTTGATCGCCGCGCGCGAGCAGTGGGGCGCGTTCGAACACGACTACTGGGAAGTCGACGGTCGCGGCCACGGTGCACCGCCCGGCGGTCACGTCGCTCAGTTGGAGAAGATCGCCAAGCGGTCTCGGATCACGATCCCTGAGCGGATCGTGTGGCAACCTACCCTTAGCTGGAAGCGGCAGTTCTATTGGTTGTATTGGGAACAGCCGAAGTCGAATGCGCTGATCGTCGCCGACCTCGATCGCGCCGCCAACACCGTGCGGATCACTACCGAGGCCGCCACCGACGGCCTCTGGATCCTGGTCGATCCGCGCGTGCTCGATCCCAAGCAGCCGATCGTGGTGACGGTGAACGACGCGGAGGTCTACCGCGGTAGCGCCGTCCTCATGCTGGCCGATCTCCTCCTGACGAGTGGGCATCCCGACCCGAAGCTGAGCTTCCCGGCGCGGGTCCCTGCCTTCGTGCGGAAGGGGTGAAGTCGGGCTCGACCGCGAGGTCGGTCAGGGACTCGTGCGGCTGCGCAGCGACACCGAGTTCGTCTCGGCTACCTCGCTCGCCGAACCGCCGCTCTCACCGCACGCCCACGATAGGCGCAAGATCCATCGCGAACTCGGGCCGATCGCTGAAGGGGATCGAGTAGGTGTAGAGGTGTTTGCCGAGGCGGCGCGGCACGTTGTTGCCGATCTGGATCACGCCGAGATCGGACGCGCGCAGACCGTTCTGGAAGCTGGTGTCGAACACGAAGGTTTGCGAGTAGAGGCGCAAGCCTGCGAGCGCGGTCTCGCGGGCGATCGGCAGGGTCGTTCCCACGCGACCGGTGCCGCCCGTTGCGTCGACCTGCGTGAAGATGCCGGCCGTGAGGTCCGTCCAGACCTTGCAGCCGGGAATCCCGATCGACGCCAGATCGATCGGCAAGCTCTGACCGTTCCAAGTCTGATCGGACGCGCCAAGGAAGGTGACCGCTGGGATCCCCGGGGCCGCCAGCGAGTTGAACCAGATCTCCATCAGCTCCCCCGGACCGCCGACCTGACCGGCGTAGGTCGTGCCGACGGATGGACAGGCATCGCGCTCATTCGTGCGGCGGAAGAAGCCGTACGACGGCACGGGATCGAATCGCTCCGCGTCGGCGAACCAATTCCAGGAGGTCGCGCCGTTCGCGGGAGCGCTCACGTCCCACTCGATCTGCAGTCCGTTTCCGGCTTGATAGGGAAAGGGCAGGATCGGAATCGAGATGTTCCATGGTCCGGGACCGGTGCCGCCCGGGGTGAACGCGGGGATGTTCACCGTCACGTTGTCGAGCACTCGGCGTCGATCGCTCCCCCGATTCGCAGCGTAGCTCGACTCGATCACCTGACTCGCGCTGGGGAGTCCGATGCTCGCCATGTGAATCGAGAGTTGCACCGAGTGACTGAGCATCGGTTGGCTCGAATGTTCGACGTCCGGGCGCAGATAGAGGCGCGACAAGGAACTGCTCGACAGCGCGACCACGCTCGGATCGAAGGTCGTCTGCGCACGCGACGGCGCGAACTGCACCGGCACCCAATGCCGGGCATCGCCCTCTCGGTTCATGAATCCGCTCGGCAAGGTGTCGATCGGAGCTTGGGCCGCCAATCCGAGCGAGCCGAGGAGAAGAAGCACCGACGGGAATGCAGTTGGAACGGAAGGTCGAACGGGCATCCGGAGTGAGTCGTAGAGGTGGGGCGAACCGTCGGGGCGGCGGCACTACGTGCACCACCTTCGCTGAGGCTCAGGGAAAAGAGGATCGCCCGATGTTGCCGATCTTGCCAGGGCCCGCGCAAGGGTTCGCGCTCAGGTCAGTCGGAGTTCGACTCCATCCAACGCGCGGCGAGCCGCGAGTGTGGGGCTCTGGCGACCCTCCGATACGGCCGAGCGGAGTTCCGCCACGCGCTGCCGTATCCCCGGTTCCGACAACATTCGTTCGATCAAGGCCTGTTCGAGGGCGCGATCGAACCACGCGCGATCCTGGCGAGACCGACGGGCGGCGAGCGAACCATCGCTACGCGCAGCGCCTATCGCGGCTTCGATCGCCAGCCACAACTCCGCCAGGCCGTCCCCGGACCGGGCTGAGCAGGTGGTGACGACGGGCATCGCGTCCTGGCGCAGGATGTGCAGCGCATCGTGAAGTTCACTCGCTGCGAGTCGCGCACGAGCGATGTTCTCGCCGTCGGCCTTCGTGAAGGCGACGCCGTCAGCGAGTTCCAAGATGCCCCGCTTGATGCCTTGCAAGTCGTCGCCAGCACCGCTGATGCACAGGAGCAAGAGGAAGTCGACCAGGTCGGCGACCGCGTGCTCGCTCTGCCCGACACCGATGGTCTCCACGAAGACGACGTCGAACCCCGCCGCCTCACAGAGCATCATCGCCTCTCGCGTGCTCGAAGCGACACCGCCCGAACTCGTGCCGCCTGCCGTCGGCCTCACGAACGCGCGCTCGTGCCGTGAGAGTCGCTCCATGCGGGTCTTGTCGCCCAGAATGCTCCCGCCGGATCGCGAGCTGCTGGGGTCGATCGCGAGCACGGCGACGCGCTTGCCCTGATCGCAAAGTTGCGCGCCCAGAGCTTCGAGCAGTGAACTCTTGCCGACTCCGGGCGCACCGCTGATACCGACACGCAAGGCGCCCCCCGAGTGCGGCTGCACCGCCTCCAGGAGTGTGTGCGCGCGCGCGCGATCGTCGCTGCGCGAACTCTCGACGAGCGTGATGGCGCGGGCGAGTGCTGCGCGGTCCCCGGTTCGCACCACTTCGGCGAGCCGAGCCGGGTCCATGGAAGGCGACGTCATGACTCGAGAGGATCGATGGACTCGTCGTGCGCTGTCAATCCGCGATCGCGCGACAGGTTTCCTTCGCGAGAAAGGGCTCGAACGCCGAACAGGAAGGCGAGCGCCGTGAGGATCGCGCCGAGACTCGCTGCGATCCAGCCGGGGAAGTGCGGCCAAAGGAACTCCACGTAACGCCACCAGACATGGCGGAAGTCGCGATTCTCCGGAGCGGGTGCCGGGACCTTGCCTTCGACGCGGACACCGAACAGGGGCTCGGTGGTGTCCGCGGAGCGACCGCTCTCCAGTCGATTCGTCGCCGCCAGCCAGGCATAGGTCCAGTGACCGTGCAGCGGACTGTAGCGCGGCTCGAAGTTGACGTTGTTGTCGACGCCCTGCACCGGTCCCCATTCCTGGCGAGCGGCTACGTACGCGAGCTGTTGATGCCCGACATAGGGAGTCAACATTCCACCAAGGTTGATCACGAACCCTGCCAGCGCGATCGCGGCGAAGGCGCGTGGACTGGAACGCCATGGCCTGCCGATCGCGAGCGCGACGAGGACGAAGATCGCGAGCACTCCGGTGAGGTAGCGGATCCCCCAGCATTGTCCGGCCGCCCAGTAGTGCAGAGTTCCGTAGAGCGGCAGCGGCGCGACCAGAGTGAGCAACGCGAACCAGCTCGCGGCGACGTTGCGCACCGCGGCCTTGCGGAACTGAGCGAAGGCCGTCCACAGCGGTGGGGAGAACCACAGGATCCCTTTGCCGAATGCCATCAGGATCAGCGGCAGCCCCATGTGCAGTGGGTAGCTGAGGAATCCGACGCCACCGCTGTAGCCGGTCTCGCCGGGATCGCCGAAGCGTGCGACGTTCGCATACACGAGCAACGCGAGCGCGGGCACGCCGCCGACCACGAACCAGGCGAAGTCGAAGACTCGCCGCACGCGCCACGTCAACCAGAGCGCCCACGCGCCCAGTCCGCACAAGGGCAGGGCCTGCGGATAGCGCACCAAGACGCCGAGCCCGCCCAGCAGTCCGCCGAGGAACAGCGTCGATGGCGTGAGCGCGATCCCGTAGCGCGCGATCGTTGCCGCCGCGGCCGCGAGGAAGAAAGTGCCGGGCATGTCCGACAGGGTCTCGCGGCTCCCCGGCCAGAACTGCGTGCACAAGCAAGTCACGAGCGTGGCGAAGAGAGCATCGCGCGGTCGTGCGCCCAAGCTCAGCGCCAGGATCAGGAAGGCGATCGCAGTTCCGGCGGCAGCGAGCGGGGAGACGAAGCTCGCGACGAAGCGCGACCAGAAGAACTGGCCGAAGACCGGATCGTTCTTGGCGGCGCGAAAGCGTTGCTCGCCGTCCGGCCAGAGGGAGTCGATCACGCCGGCGATCGCGACCGCCGGAACGAAGAGGGCTTGATGCCCGATCGGGAACCAGATGTAGGCCTTCTGATCGATCCCCGTGCGGCCGTAACGCGGCAGCTTGGGGTCTTCGATCAACCCGACGATGGCTTGCTCCGCGGGCCAGGTCGTCTCCTCGGCCGCCAGCAGGTGTTCGCGGCCGGCGCCGACCAGGGCGGGGCTGCCGCGCAACCACCAAGCGCGCGCGGCATGCATGGTGATCTCGGCGTCGGTGTTCTCCAGGTAGCCGTGTGCCGTCAACCCGAACACCCCGCCGAAGGCCAGGAACAGCCACAATAGGGCGGCCTTCGGCAACGGGTGCGGGGCGGGCTGCGTCATGTGGCTTCCGGGCTAGGCGCGGCGAGTTGGTCGGCGGCGAGGTGCCAGAGCAGACCGGGCATGAGCACGAAGTCCAAGAGGGTGTTGGTCACGAGGCCGCCGATGACCACGGTCGCGACCGGGTACAGCAGTTCGCGACCCGGCTCCTCGGCGCCGATCGCCAGCGGGAGGAGCCCGATGCCGCTGGTGAGTGCGGTCATCATGACCGGCACGATGCGCTCGCGTGTGGCGCGGACGATCGTCTGCGGCGTGATCGCGGCGCTCTCCTCGCGGGCGAGCCAGGTCGCGTGGTCCACCAGCAGGATCGCGTTGCGGACCGCCATTCCCAGCAGCGCGATGAAGCCGACCAGTGCGGCGATCGAGAGTGATTGTCCCGTCGCCAGCAAGGCGCCGATTCCGCCGAGGAAGGCGATCGGCCGCGTGAGCAACACCAACCACGCCAGGCGCATCGATCGGAAGTGCAGATACAGGATGAACAGCATCGCACCCAACGCCACCAGACCCAGCGACAAGATCGTCCGGCTGGCCGCTGCTTGCGCTTCGAACTGTCCGCCGAGTGTGATGGCGTAGCCCGGCTGATCCTTCAGGTTGTCCCGGATGGGCTCGAGCGCGCGCTCGACGTCGGCGACCACTTCGCTGAGCGCGCGGTCGGCCACGTTGTGCTTCACGACGATCCGGCGCATCGCGTTCTCACGCCGGATCTCGTTCGGTGTCAGCACCAGGCCGACGTCGGCCAGGTCGCCCATTCGCATCGGCTGACCTTCGAGCGTCGGCACGAGCAGGCTCCCGAGTGCGCGCAGGTCGCTGCGGTGCTGCGGGGCCATCTGCAGTCGAATGGGGTATGCGAGGTTGTCGCGCACCAGTGAAGAGATCATCTCGCCGCCGAGGGCGAGGCTGACGGTTCGGGCGAGCGCGGTCACGTCCACTCCCGAACTCGCCAGTGCATCGCGTCGCGGCTCGACGCGAACCTGCGGAACTTCGACGATCCGCTCGGTCACCAGATCGCGGATGCCGTCGATCGGTTCGATCGCGTGCTCGACTCGCCGTGCCAGCTCGCGCAGCGTCGCGAGGTCGCTGCCGGAGATCTTGATCGCCACCTGCGCGTTGACCCCCGACAGCAGGTGGCTCAACAGATGCGCCAGCGGCTGCTCGGTCTCGGTGGGTAGTCCGCGGAACTCGTCGGCGAGCCGCCCTCGCACGTCCTCGAGGATCGCCTCGCGCGAGCGCGCAGTGGCCGGATCGAGCACGACGATGCACTCGGAGTCGGTGATCGGATCGATGTGGGCGTCCCCCTCGCCGCGGCCGGATCGCCGCGCGACATGGGCGACACCGTCGACTGCCATGAGCGTGCGCTCCAACCGTGCGCCGAAACTGTCGGAGGTGGCGAGGCTGGCGTCGGGCGGCAGGGACAGATTCACCTGCAGAGCACCTTCCTGGAACGCCGGAAGGAAGGTCTTGCCGCGGGTCGATGCTGCGTAGAGCGCGCACACGAACAGTGCGAGCAGGACCGCCAGCACCGCACTCGCACGACGGATGCCGAACTCGGCGACGCGCGTCGCGATGCCGTGCAGTCCGCGCACGAGCGCACTCTCGCGATCGTGACCGCGCAGCTCTTTGCCGCCGAGCAACCAGTGGCACAGCACGGGCGTCAGCGTCATCGCCACGACGAGCGAGGCGAGCACGCTGACGATGTAGGCGATTCCGATCGGAGCGAACAGTCGGCCTTCGATCCCGCTCAGGAAGAACAACGGGAGATAGACGACGGTCACGAGCAAGGTGCCGTAGGTCACCGGCTTCCGGATCTCCTTCGAGGCCAGATAGACGACCTCGAAGGCGGTTCGCGGGGATCCGGCGTGTCGATTCTCGCGCAATCGACGGTAGACGTTCTCGACGTCCACGATCGCGTCGTCGACCACCGTACCGATCGCGACCGCGATGCCGCCGAGCGTCATCGTGTCGATGCCGAGCCCGAAGGCGTGGAAGACGACCGCAGTGCATGCGAGCGACAGCGGGATCGCCGTCAGCGTGATGGCCGTGGTGCGCAGGTTCAGCAGGAACAGGAAGAGCACGACGACCACGAGCAGGCCGCCGTCGCGAACCGCCGCGACGACGTTCTCGAGAGCGCGATCGATGAAGTCGGCCTGTCGGAACAGGCTGTCGAGCACGACGACCTCTGCGGGCAGCGAGGTACGCACGCTCGCGAGCTCACGCTGGATCCGTTCGGTGAGCGCGCGGGTATCGGCCTGGGGCTGCTTGGTCACCACCATCAGCACGCCGGGGCGGCCGTCGATACCGGCATCGCCGGTTGCGAGACTTGCCGGACCGAACTCGACGTCGGCGACATCGCCGATTCGGATCGGTCGCGACGGATGATCGCGAACCACCGCCTGCCGCAACTGGGCCTCTTCGCGGACCCGCCCGGCGACGCTGACCAGGGGAGCGGTCGCGCCCTGCGGCATCACGCTGCCGATCACGCTGACATTGGCGCGCGCGATCGCCGCCTCGAGTTCGAGAAGCGTCACCTCGTACGCGCGCATGCGCTCGGCGTCGGCGGTGACCAGGAGCTCGGTCGGACGTGCGCCGTTGACGACGACCTGGGCCACGCCGCGCAGCGAGAGGATTCGCGGGCGAACGTCCCGCTCGACGACGCGACGCAACTCGGAGCGATCGATGCCGCTCTCTCCGGGAACGAATCCGACCACGAGAATCTGGCCCAGCAGACTCGCCATCGGGCTCATGGCTACTTCCGCGGTAGCCGGCAGAGACACGAGCGCGAGCTTCTCGCCCACGATCTGTCGTGCGCGGAACGCATCGATGTCCCAGTCGAACTCCACGTGCACGACCGCGACGCCGCCGCCGCTGATCGAGCGCACACGCTCGACTCCCGGCGCACCGTTGACCGCCTGCTCCAGCGGTCGAGCGACGAGCTGTTCGATCTCTTCGACGGCCATGCCCGGCACCTCCGCGAGCAGTGTCACGACCGGGCGATCGAGTGCCGGCAGCACGTCGATGGGCATTCGCAACGCGGCGATCGTTCCGAACACCGCGAGCGTGATCGATGTGATCGCCACGATCAGTCGATTGCGCAGAGCGCCACGGATGACGAGGTCCAGCATGGCTCAGTGATCGTGGGAGTGTTCGAGTGGTGCGTTTCCCATCGCCATCGCGAGCGCATAGGCGCCGCGGACGACGATCGCCGAGTCCGTCGTGAGTTCGTTCGTCGCCGGATCCGCGCCGAGGACGGCGAGTCGCTCCCCGTCCTCGGCGAGGACTCGGACCGGTTGCGGGTGGAAGTGACCATCGGCCTCCGCGAGGAAGACCACGCGCGCTCCGGCGAGCGTCGCCAGCGCATCGCGCGGCACGAGGAAGACCTCGTCGATTCGGCTGGTCGGGATGCGGAAGGCGTATCGCATGCCGGGCAGCAGCGCGTGCGTGGTCGTCGGTGTCGAACTCGATCCGATGAGTGGGGGATTTCGGACCTCACACCAGGCGACCGTGCCTGACCCGTCGCTCCGAATGCCGGCGACGATCAGCTCGTCGAGTTGCGGGGCCGCGCCGGGAAGCAGCGAGGTTGCCCGGCATGTGGTTCTCGATGCGATCGCTGCCTCGAGTTCCTGGATCTCGGCGCCGAGCGGACGAACCTCCAACAGGAGGATCGAATCATCGCGTATCGACGCGATCGCCGCGCCCGGCTCGACGTGCTCACCGATCCGCACGAGGAGATCGGCGACCTGGAAGTCGCGGCCGTTCGAAGGAACCGGTACGTCGATGCGTTCAGCGAGACCGTTCTGTGCTGCGATGGCACGAATCTGACCGAGAGTCGAGCCGCACAACAGCAGTGCCGCGACGTCGTGGAAGCGCTCCGCGGCGATCGGATCCTCCCGGAGCCATGCAGCGAGGGGCTCGAGCGAGATGCCGCGCGCTTCGAGTTCCGCCACCATGCCCACGGTGATCGGTTGTGCGCGAATCCCCTCGGGCAATGCGGCGAGTGCACGCGACGCACTCTCACTCCACAGACCGGCGTGAATCAGGCAGCGCCGCGCGTGATCGGCATCGAAGAGTCGGATCTCGCGGTGTTCCAGGACGGCGGTGATCTGCTCGGCAGTGAATCCGTGTCGAAGCAGTTCGTGTTCGGCGTGTTCGGCCAGAGCGCGGGCGTGACCGATCTCGTAGCGCAAGTCGATCGCGCGCTGACGAGGTATGACGGGAACGGCACTCTCGTCGGAGTCGAGTCGCTCGATGCGGAGGAGCTCCGTCTCGGCGTTCGCGATGCTCACCATCGCGGTGCGCAGCTCGCCGAAGGTCGCGTGGATCTCGTCGTGATCGGGAAAGACGTGCGGGCGCGTGACATCGAGCGACGGCCGTGGGATCGGATCCCGCAGGACGCGCAACAACGTGCTGCCCGGTGCGACGCGCTCCCCTTCGCTGACATCGATTCCTACGATGACCCCACCGAGCGGAGCGGTGATCACGCGCGCTGTCGTCGGTCGGTCGACGACCATGGCGGCGAGGCTTCGCTCGACGGTGAACGTGCCCAGCACGGCCGGTGCCGACTCGATGCCGAGGCTCGCGATGGTCGCCGGGGAGAAGCTCGGTTCCGCGTGCTCGTCGGCGGGGGGTGCGGTCGCGGCTGACGAGTCCTTATGGCCAAGCGTGTGGTCGTCGGCATGCGACAGCCAGTGGCCGGCCGCGATACCGAGCACGGCGGCGATCACCGCGACGAGGGGGAGCTCCCAGCGAATCTTGCGTGGCATCGGTTCAGTGGCCTGTTTCTTGGTCTGATGTCGTCGAGTCGTCGGGCTCGGACTTGGAGTCGGATTCGAGTTCGAGGATCGCGTCGCCGATCGCGAACTCCAGAGACGACACGGCGGTCAGCCATGCGGTCTCGGCGTCCAACACGGCAGCGTGTGCGCGCATCTGTCCGCGCAGTGCGTCGATCACGTCGAGTGCGGTTGTCGCACCGGCTTCGAGTCCCAGCCGGGCGGCGTCGAACGCGGATTCCGCGGCCGGCACCAACTGCTCACGAGCGATCAGGAGGTTGCGCTCTGCGTTCGTTGCAGCGACGAGACTGCGATCGAGATCGGCGAGCGCCATGCGCACTTCGGCCAGGTATTCCTCTCGCACCTGATCGCGCCGGGCGTGGGACTCGGCGATGTTCTTCTGGTTGCCGTCGAAGAGCGGCAAGGTGATGCCGAGTCCGAGCGCGAACACGTTGCGATCTTCGCCCGGCTCGTCGTTGAATCCCGGAGTGAGAGTGAGGTCGGGCCACTGCTGTGCGATCTCGAGGCGAAGGTTCGCCTCCGCGACGGCGTACTCGGCGCGCTTGCGCAACAAGGCCGGTCGACTCGCGGCGAGACGGACGATCAAGGCGTCGCGGCCAGGCAGTGAAGTCGGAGTCGTCGGCTCGATCGCGATCGAGCCGAAGGCGTCGGCGTTGCAACCGAGTCGTGCGGCGAGATCACACCGTGCGGTCGCGAGAGCGGCGTTCATGGTGGCCCGCTCGAAGTGCTGTTCGGCGAGGAGCCGCCGCAGCGCGGCGAAACCGCCGGCGGTCATCGAGCCGACCTCGATCGCTCGCCGTCCGACCTCGATCGCCCGCTCGGCGGTCGCCAGCATGGCGTCGCGAAGTGCGGTACCGGCGGCGGCCTGGCGCACGACGAGGGCTTCTCGCCGCATCGCGAGCTCTTCCTCGCGAACGACGAGCGCCGCCTCGATCTCTCGCTGTCCGGCGATCACACGATCCAGCTCGGTCGCTGCCGCAAGTCGGTCGCCGAGGGGAATCCGCAGGTTCAGACTCGCCAGCAGCGACGGCAGCGAGTTGCCGCCGTCACGACTGGTGGCGAGCTGCGGTCCGATCGAGATCGACGGGTCCGGCCATGGTTCCTGGATCTCGGCGCGGGCAGCAGCAGTCGCATGCCGTGCCCGGGCGATTGCGATCTTCGGTGATTCGGCATGGAGACGCGTTCGCAGCTCCTGCAGCGTGACCGGTGCGGTCGCGTTCGCGGCGTGTGCGCGGGCCTGGTCGATGTCACCGAAGATCTCGAATCCCGGCAGCGGCTGTGCGGTGTAGTGCGTGCATCCGCCGACGATGGCGAGTGCTGCCAAGGGCACGGCGAGGCGGGTGGGGGATCGTCGCTGCGACGGTTCGTGGGTTGGAATCACGCGAGTGCTCTGGATCGAAGTGCGGACATCGCCGGTCGGTGAGACCGTGGGGCGATGTGGCCGCCTCAGATCGAGAGCACGACGGTGCTACGCACCGCCCACGCCCGCGCGAGGGCGATGCGGTGGCCTGCCCGCGCATAGCGCTCGGGCGGCGACAACGCTCGTGCGGCCGGGAGTCGCCGCGAATCGACGAATCCACACTCGAGCAGATCACGGACCAGCGCGACGCCGATCGTGTCCAGATCCGGCTGCGCGGGTGCATGCACCTGAAGATCCCGTACGCCGTCGATCTCGAGATCGTCGCAATCGAAGTCGTCGAGCGGATCGGGGGTCGGCGACGAGTCGTCGGCCGGGCAGCCGATCCCGGTTCCGATCCCCATCGCGATGTCGCCGGGATTGGCGAAGCAGAGCGTGGCGCCAAGACTCGGCACGAACAGCCATACCGTGCACGCGAGCAGCGCGAGCCAGGTGCGGCAGTGGCGGAGATTCGGGCGCGTCATCGCCACGGCCTTGTAACTCGACCTTCGCCGGGGCGCAACGGACCGTTCCCCTCGCGGCTCTCGATCCTGGACACCGCGTCCCAGCGTGCCGGCGAGGATCGGCCGAGATTCCGTCGCTCCGCTATCCTCCTCCCCGCTGCTTCGCGCTCATCCGCCCGATCGGCGTGCCCCACACCCAGCGTTCCACACCGAACATGCTCGCACTTCGCGCGGCCCTCCCGCTCGCTCTCGCCGCCACGGCTCTGGCTCAAGGTGCTCCAGCGCCCGGCCATCGCTACTTCGGCGCGCTCAGCTCGACCGATACGTTCCTGTTCGATTCGCTCGGCAACACGATCCACACGTGGCCGTCGCCCGAGCGACCCGGAACCGGGGTCGACCTCGGGCCCGACGGCAAGCTCTATCGAGCGATCAATTTCTTCGCGACGATCAACATCCCGGGTGCCGGCGGCGCCATCCAACGCATCCGATTCGACGGTGTGGAGGACTGGCGGTACATCCACACGGGGCCCGGCTTCACGCAGCATCACGACATCGAGGTGATGCCCACCGGCAACGTGCTACTGATTGCGTGGGAGACGAAGACCGCAGCGGAGGCGATCGCCGCGGGTCGTGATCCGTCCCTGTTGCCAAACGGCGTGTTCCGTCCCGACTACATCGCCGAGGTTCAGCCGACCGGCCCGAACTCAGGGCAGATCGTCTGGGAGTGGCACGTGTGGGATCACCTGATTCAGGACTTCGACCAAGCGCAGGGCAACTTCGGCAGCGTCGGCGCGCATCCCGAACTCGCCGACATCAACTACCCGCCGACGCCTGCCGACGACGTCGACTTCAATCACGGCAACGGCATCGATTACGACCCGATCCACGACTGGATCGTGTTCAGCTCGCGGCAGCAGAACGAGATCTGGATCATCGATCACAGCACCACGACCGCGGAAGCTGCCGGCCACACCGGCGGCCGGTGGGGCCGCGGCGGCGACATTCTCTACCGCTGGGGCAATCCCGAGGCTTATCGCGCCGGAACGCCGGCAGATCGGCAACTCGGCCTGCAGCACGACCCTCGCTTCATTCCCACCGGCTATCCCGGCGCTGGAAACATCACGATCTTCAACAACAACGCGGCGACGAACCGCTCGGCGGTCGTGGAGATCGCGCTCCCGACCGATCCGGTCGGCAACTTCGTCGTGGGACCGAACGGTCGATTCGGACCGACCGCGCCGGTCTGGTCCTACAGCGCACCGACCTTCTTCTCGGGCTTCATCTCCGGTGCCGAGCGACTGCCGAACGGCAACACGCTGATCTGCAGCGGCGCGCAGCAGTGGGTATTCGAGGTGACACCCGCGGGCCAGATCGTGTGGAGTCAGACCATGCCCGGCCAAGGGTCGATCGTGTTCCATGCGCACTACACGGAGCGAACCATGTTCGCCCGACAGTCGACCCTGTCCGCGACGAACGGCGGCACGATGGCCTTCGATCTGTTGACCGGCGCGGCGCAGGCCGGGAACGCCTACATCCTCCTCGGTTCGGCGAGCGGTACCGCGCCGGGGCTCCAGTACCTCGGCAAGGTTCTGCCGCTCAATCCCGACTCGTTCATGTTGGCCACCATTCAGGTCGCCAACTCCACGGCGCTGCCGCGTTCGCTCGGCAACCTCCCCGCAAGTGGAACGGTCGCGCTCTCGATGACCATCCCGGGCGGCGTGCTGCCTCCCGGCCTCGACCTCGACTTCGCCTGTGCGGTGCTCGACTTCCGATCCTCGTTGCCGACCATCATGTCCAACGCGGTGAGGGTCAGCTTGGTGCAGTGAACCAATCGCTCGAGCGCGGACTCTCCGGCCCGAGCTGCCTGCGGAGCATCAGTTCGTGCCCTTCAGACGCCGGCCCTCGGCGTCGTACTCGAGCGGCGGGAACTGCGGCTCTGCAAGGCGAGCGAACAGTTGCTCGACGTGATTGGAGCGTTCGCGTGGAGTGATTCGAAACATGCGGAAGCTCTCGAGTTCGCCGCGGCCGAGCAAGCCTTGGTAGCTGCCTTGCGACTTGTGTTCCGCGACTGCCCATGACGTGACGATGCGGTAGTCGAGCTTGTTCTGATGACCGAAGGTCTGCGTGCGGTCGAACGACCAGGGGCCAAGGTCGCTGTGCTGTTCGCTCAACGCATGCCCGTCGATGGCGAACGGAAGGTTGCGTGCTTCGGTCTTGCTCTGGTGGAACGCGGCCAGCGCAACGGGCGCTCGCTCGGGCGGCATGCGAGAGATCGCCTCGAGGGCCAAGAGCGTTGCCGCCTTGTGATGGCCGTGCGTCTCGGGCGTCGGTAGGTGCACGAAGACGAAGTCGTAGTTGCCGCTCGCAAGCCTGGCGTCGAGGTGGGCGCGCACGCGAGTCAGGTCCCACACGCGCGCTCCGCGACCCAGCACCTCGCCTTCGTCCTGCGTGTAGCGGTGATCGAGTTGATCGAGGAAGTCGATCTCGTGGACACGCAGGATCGCACCGGCCGCGCGCATCTCGGCCTTGCGGATGCGCGGCAAGTTCGCGCGTCCTACTCGCTCGTCCGTCAACTCCAGACCGTAGATGTCCTCGGCGAGCGTGGAGTACTTGTAGCCCGCCTCGCCGTTGGTGATCACGACCAGGTCACAGGTTCCGCCCAGGTGTGCGCTGATCTTGAAGATGGTCCCGGCGAAAGCAGTCTCGTCGTCGGGGTGAGCGACGACGCACAGCACCCGCGGCGCGGACGCGTCAGCCGAAACGGCCCGCGACGTTCGGGCGATGTCGGCGATGCGGCATCCGCCGAGTGCGAGGGGGAGGAGCGCGAGCAGGCTGAGTGACGGGTTCACGCGACCGATTGGAGCCGGCGACCCCGGGTCGGCAAGCTCACAGCCCGGAAATCGGGAGCAACGCGGAAGGCAGCTCGGACCAGGACACCGAGCAAGGCCGTGCCGGCCGAACGCGATGCCTTCGCGATCTCGAGGTTGACCTGTGCCCCCGCTTGGCGCTTAGGTTTCCTGCGATGTCGTCTTCCACCGCGTCCGGCAAGGCTGCCGGAAAGGGCAAGCTGTTATCGACCGTAGTCGCCGTCGTGGTCGTCGCCGGACTTTGGTTTGCCGAGCGACAAGGCTGGCTCGCCAAGCTGGGGATCGAGTTGGACACGAAGCGGTCGGTGACGGAGACGAGTGGGGGCGGCGCGGGCGAAGCCGGCGGTGCCACGCCGAAGAAGCAGGCTGCGCCGCCGACGGGTAAGTCGTCGGTGCCGGAGGATGCGAAGCCGAAGCCGCCAACGCAGAAGCCACCCGCGGAGAAACCACCAGCTCAGCAGCCACCGCCGTCAAAGCAGCCACCCGCGCAACAGCCACCGGCGCAGCAGCCGCCGGCGACCGAGACTCAACCGCCGACGGCAGGCACGATTCCAACCGGCACACGGCGCGTACTCGACGCGTTCCGCCGCGGACGATCCGACGTGCAGGTGACCGTCGAGGGGCGAGTGGCCCGGACCCTGCGCGACGACGAAGAGGGCTCGCGCCATCAACGCTTCATCTTCCAGTTGGACGGCAGTGACCACACGGTGCTCGTCGCTCACAACATCGATCTCGCGCCGCGTGTCCCGCTCAAAGAAGGCGATCGCGTTTCGATCGCGGGCGAGTACGAGTACAACGAAGAGGGTGGCGTCCTCCATTGGACTCACCACGACCCGGCTCGTCGTCATCCCGACGGCTGGATCCGTCACGACGGCAAGACCTACAAGTGAGGTCGGAGTGTCCGGCTTCACGTTCTCCCCTCGTCCCCACGACGCCGAACGGCGTCTCTGAAAGTTTCGCCATGTCCTACAAGATCGACGAAATCGAAGGTATCGGTCCCGCGTACGCCGAGAAGCTCGGCAAGGTCGGCATCACGAAGGTCGAGCACTTCCTGAAACTGTGCTGCGACAAGAAGGGGCGCCAGAAAGTGGCGGCCGAGACCGGCATCAGCGAGACCCATCTCCTGAAGTGGGCCAATATGGCCGACCTCATGCGGATCAAGGGCGTCGCCACGCAGTTCGCTGAACTGCTCGAGTGCGCCGGAGTCGACACCGTCAAGGAGCTTCGCACGCGTCGCGCCGACAACCTCGCCGCCAAGATGGCCGAGGTGAACAACGAGAAGAAGCTCTGCAAGGCCAACCCTTCCGAGAAGGAAGTCGCGGATTGGATCCAGCAAGCCAAGGGCATGGAGCCGACGGTCACGCACTGACCGATCGTGCCGATCAGCGCCCGGTGGACACCGGCACGGCCGCCTTCTCGAGGAACAGCAAGGCGAAGCAGTCGTCGACGTCGTCACCGGGCTCGAAGTCGCCGTTCGCTCCGTGCATGGCCAGGAGGAGCGAGGCGCCTTCGAAGTACCAGTCACGCTCACCCAGGCGGGCGACCTGGCCGAGTTCGCACGCGCGCTCGAGGCCGTACAGCCAGTAGTTGCGCCAGAAGTCGTAGTCGAAGGGGCGGCCGGGATTGCTGCGCACGTCGAAGTGCGCGGCCAGCCAGGCCTGTCCTTCGCGGATCGCGCTCCTGCACTCGCCGATCACCGGCGATCGCTCGAGACCTTGGTCCCGCAGTGCTGCGGTGATGAGCGTGAGGCTCGCAACGCCGGCGGCCGTCATGCTTCCGTACGGCTCTCCGCCCGAGCCGTGATAGGACCATCCTCGCGTGATCACCGGCGTCGACGTCCCCTTCGTGCTGCCGCGTTCGAGTTGTCGATAGGAGAGCGGTGCGAGCGTCGTTCGCTCCTTGCTCGGACAGCGGGTCTCGAACCAGTGTTGTGCCGCGGTCAGCCAGATGTCCTTGTCGATCGCGATGCCGCAGAGCTGCGCCGACCACAGGCCGAGGATCGCGAACTGCGTGGTGGAGTTGTCCCACCCCGGCGAGGGCTTGTAGGCCCATCGTGCGACTTTGCTACGGTCGGAGTCGGCGTCGCGGTTGTCGAGCAAGCGCTCCACCCACGTCTTCATCGCGGCCAGATCGTCATCCGACGGCTTGCGCGGTTGTGGTCGGTCGATCAATCCTTGGAGCAAGTGGTCACGTTCGTTGGGCTCGGCGTAGAACGACTCGGTCGCCATCAGCCCGACGGCGAGTGAATAGGTGTCGCGCAAGCGTCCGTCGCGCAGCGCGCGCAACGCGTCGCGAAGGAGCGGATCGGTCCGCGGGTGTCGACACTTCACGAGCGTGAGCGTCATCAGCGCGATCTCCCCGATCTCGCGATCGACGTGCAACTGCTCATCGGTCGGTCGCTCCCCGAGCTTCGTCAGCTTCTCGGCGAGGACCTTCGCGATCCGTTGACGTCCGGCCAGGATCGCCGCGCCGACGCGCTCGTTGAAGGCCGGCGAGTCGGCGATGAACTCCTCGCTCAGCGTCCAGCTCTCTTCGATCGTGACCGCGATGCGCTTGTACTTGGGGTGCTCGCGCGGCACGATCTCGGCGTCGAGCCGGGCGGCGAACTCGGTGATCAACCCTCGTTCGGCGTCGAAGACCCGCTCGATCGTCAGGTTCCCGTCGAACCCGTGAGAGTGCACGTTTCGAAAGCGCTCGAGTCGCGCATTGCGATCGCGCGCGGGGCCATCCATCTTCGCGGCATCGACGGGACGCTGCAGGATGCGACACGTCAGCCGCTGTCGATTCGTTGCGGACGGCGCCAGACCGTCGACTGCGACGGCAAGCCTGCCGAAGGGTCGCACCGAGGCAAATTCCCGCGTCGAGCGTCCGGCCCGGAAGCTCGTCAGGTCGAACGCGACGACCCACGGCAACTCACTCAAGTCGAAGGGTTCGCGCTCGACCGACCGGCGCCGTGCGTCGAGATCGGTGGGCAGCAACACGCCGCGTCCGAACTCACCGGGAATGCCGAAGGGTGGCGGTTTGGGATCGCCGGGTTGCGGTTCAGGATCGAGGCCTCGAGTCGTGATGGTGCGCGTGCGCTCGTAACGCAGCGAGTGGTCGGCAGGAAGATTCCAAGTCGGCCCCTGGGCGACGGCGAACGCGGTCAGGAGGAAGGTGGTCGAGAGAATTCGCATCACGATTCGCGAGCCCCGGCCAGGAGTCGGTCGAGAAGTTGGCCGGCGGCCCACTGAATCGGTGTTCCGGGGCCGAAGATCAAGGCGCACCCGGCCGCGAGCAGTGCTTGATGGTCCTGCGCCGGGATGACTCCGCCGGCGACGACGAGCACGTGCCCGGCACCGGCGGCGCGCAACTCTGCAACGAGCTCGGGGACCAAACTCTTGTGACCGCCGGCCAGCGTGCTCACTCCGACGACGTGAACGTCGTTCTCGACGGCCTGTCGGGCGACTTCACTGGGCGTCTGGAACAGGGGCCCGACATCGACATCGAAGCCGAAGTCCGCGAACGCGGTCGCGACTACCTTCGCGCCGCGATCGTGGCCGTCCTGTCCCATCTTCGCGACCAGGATTCGCGGTCGTCGCCCCTCGCGCGCGAGGAACTCCTCGGTACGGCGGCGCAGTCCGGCGATCGCGTCTTGGTCCATGCTCGCGGCAGCGTACACCCCGCTGACGGTGCGCACGCTCGCTTCGTAGCGACCGAACACTTTCTCGAGTGCGAAGCTGATCTCGCCGACGGTGGCCCCGACTCGCGCCGCCTCGATGGCGAGTTCGAGCAAGTTCGCAGCACTTCGTGCGCCAGCCTCGAGCGCAGCGAGCGCTGCGTCGACGCGGCGGCCGTCACGTTCACTCTTCAGCTTCTCCAAGCGCGCGACCTGTTGGGCGCGCACGGTCTTGTCGTCGATCGACAAGACCTCGACGGGCTCCTCGGTATCGACCTGATAACGGTTGACGCCCACGATCACATCGCTCCCTGAGTCGATCCGCGCCTGGCGTTGTGCCGCTGCCGCTTCGATGCGCAGCTTCGGGATGCCGGCATCGATGGCCTTGGCCATACCGCCGGCGGATTCTACTTCGGTGATCAGTTCACGAGCGCGTGCGATGAGTCCGTCGGTGAGTGCTTCGACGTGGTGGCTGCCGCCGAGCGGGTCGATGAGGCGAGTGATCTCGGTCTCGTCCTGGAGCACGAGTTGCGTATTGCGAGCGATACGTGCCGACGCCGCGCTCGGCAGCGCGAGTGCTTCGTCGAAGGCGTTCGTGTGCAGGCTCTGCGTGCCGCCGAGTACCGCAGCCAGTGCTTCGATGGTGGTGCGTGCGACGTTGTTCCACGGCGACTGTGCCGTGAGCGACCATCCGGACGTCTGACAATGGGTCCGCAGCGCGAGGCTCTTTGGGTCCGTCGCCCCGAATCCGGCGACGATCTCGCTCCACAGCACGCGAGCGGCGCGCAGCTTCGCCGCTTCGGTGAACAGGTCCATCCCGATGCCGAAGAAGAAGGAGATGCGCGGCGCGAATTCGTCGATCTTCAATCCGGCGGCGATTCCGGCGCGGAGGTACTCGATTCCGTCGGCGAGCGTGTAAGCCAGCTCCAACTCGGCCGGTGCGCCCGCTTCCTGCATGTGATAGCCGGAGACCGAGATGCAGTTGAAGCGCGGCATGTTGCGCGCGCTCCAGGCGAAAATGTCCCCGACGATCCGCATCGACGGCGTCGGTGGATAGATGAAGGTGTTCCGCACCATGAACTCCTTCAGGATGTCGTTCTGAATGGTTCCGCTGAGCTTCGCCGCGGGAACTCCCTGCTCTTCACCGGCCACGATGAACAGCGCGAGGATCGGCAATACCGCGCCGTTCATCGTCATCGATACCGACACTCGATCGAGCGGGATCGCATCGAACAAGATGCGCATGTCGAGGATCGAGTCGATCGCGACGCCGGCCATCCCGACATCGCCGCGCACGCGGGGATGATCGCTGTCGTAGCCGCGGTGTGTCGGCAAGTCGAAGGCCACCGACAGGCCCTGTTGTCCCATCGCCAAGTTGCGGCGATAGAACGCGTTCGATTCTTCGGCGGTCGAGAAGCCCGCGTACTGCCGGATGGTCCACGGCCGCTGCACGTACATCGTGGGGTACGGACCGCGGCAGAAGTCGTCGCGACCCGGCAGGGTGTCGAGTCGCGAGGGCTTCGCGGGACGGCTCGCAGCCGCGTTCGCTACGGGTCGGGGAGCGGCGCCGTAGGCGAGGTTGCGGAAGTCGGGGAGCTTCATGAGCGCGAGGAGCATACCGACCGGATACTGTCTGGCGTCCGACGAGGCATGACGCGCCAGAGCTACGAGTTCCTGATCCTTGGGGGCGGCACCGGCGGCATCAGCGTCGCAGCGCGCCTTGCCAAGTCCGTGGGGCCGGGACGCATCGCCGTCATCGAGCCTTCGACCACCCACGACTACCAGCCGCTGTGGACCTTGGCCGGGGCGGGAGTGTGCCGCCGCGAGATCACTCGCAAGGCGACGGCGAAGCTCGTCCCGAGCGGAGTCGGCTGGGTCCATGATGCGGTTGCGAGGATCGATCCCACGGCGGGAAAGGTCCACACGGCCAGCGGTGACGAGATCGAGTATCGCTGGCTCGTCGTCGCGCTCGGGATTCAGCTCGACTGGACGCGAGTCGCGGGTCTCGAGAACACGATCGGCACGCTCGGCACCTGCAGCGTGTACTCGTACGATCTGGTGGAGTCGGTCTGGAGCAACATCCGCGACTTCCGCGGCGGAACGGCCTTGTTCACGCATCCTTCCGGCCCGGTCAAGTGTGGTGGCGCGCCGCAGAAGATCATGTATCTCGCCGCAGACCACTGGCGTCGTGCGGGCATCCTCGACAAGTGCAGGATTCGATTCTTCACGGCGCAGCCCAAGCTCTTCCCTGTCGCACGCTACCTACCGGCGCTGGAGCGCGTGGTCGCGCGCTACGGCTGCGAAGTCAACGTGCAGCGCGACCTGACGGCGGTCCATGCTTCGAGTCGCCGCGCGACATTCCGCGACCTCAGCGGCGGTCCGGATCAGGTCGCGGAGTACGACATGCTCCATGTCGTGCCGCCGATGCGTGCCCCGGCGTCGATCGCTGCGAGTGGATTGGCCGACGGCGGCGGTTTCGTCGACGTCGATCGACACACGTTGCAGCACGTGCGACACCCGAACGTGTTCGCGTTGGGCGATTCGAGCAATCTGCCCACGCCGAAGACCGGCGCCGGGATCCGCAAGCAGGCGCCGGTGCTCGTGGCGAACCTGCTGGCGGCTCGCGCGGGGTCGCAGTTGCTCGCGAAGTATGACGGCTACACCTCCTGTCCACTGATCACAGCACGAGGCAAGGTGATCCTGGCCGAGTTCGACTACGACCTCGCATCCAAGGAGACGTTCCCCTTCGACCAGTCGATCGAGCGGCGCAGTATGTACTGGCTGAAGCGCTACCTGCTTCCCAAGCTGTATTGGCATGGCATGATGAAGGGGCGGCTCTGACGCTGCTGTTTCCCCCGCTCGCATCGCCCCAGGAACCACGCTCGATCGCATGGTCCTCCCGTCCGGTCTCATGACTCGAACTCCTCGCACTCAGATCGCACTCCTGACGGCCGCCGTCGCGCTCTTCTCGATGCCGCTCGCTGCGCAGGTCGCGACGGCACCGGCGGTGAAGGGGCACACCAGGGTCGTCGACGGACTCGGGATCGTCTTCGTGCACGGCGATGTCGGCGAGCAAGGCTTCGCGGAAGGCTACCTGTGCGCGCCGCAGATCGCCGAGCTGTTCAGTGACTTCGCGCTGAAGAACTCGTTCATGCCGAATCCGAAGGCGTGGGACGTCGCGCTGCGGCCGCAGATCCTGCGCAGCACGTCCTTCCCGCCGTCGCTCACGACCTGGGCGGCTGCCGTGGTCGAGGGCATGCGTGCACGCGACGCGAAGCATCTGCACATCGCGGATCTCGACCGCGATCTGGATGCGACCGACCTCTTGGGTGCGGCGACGTTGCCCGACGTCATCGGGTTGATGTGCTCGTCGGTCGCCGTGTTCGGCGAGGCTGCGAAGAGCCGCGGACCGCTGGTAGGTCGAAATCTCGACTACTTCGCTACGCCCAAGCTCCTCCAGCACGCGCACGTGATCGTGCGAGGCCCAACCGATGGCCGGCAGGCGACGGTGACGCTGGGATGGCCCGGACTGCCCGGGACGGTCACCGGAGTGTCAGCCGCGGGCGTGTTCCTCGCGATCCACGATGTTCCGAAGAAGCGGATCGGTCACGAGCGCTGCGTTCCGCGCACGGCCGCACTCCGCGATGTGCTCGAGACCCTTGTGCCGGGCGACGACACGATCGCGCTCGCACAGGCTGCATTGGTTTCGCATCGATACGGAATGGGCGGCAACTTGATGTTCGCGTTCGCGGGTAGCGCCGGTCGTGAGGGCGGCGCCGCGGTCTTCGAGATCGCACCGGACGACTTCACGGAGGATGGGGTCACGGTCCGTCGACCCGTCGCCGAAGATCGCTCGATTGCTTGCAGCAACCATCACCGTGAGCGCGAGGAACCCGCCGTGTGCTGGCGCTACGACGCGCTCGCGAAGGGGGCCGACGGCGACCGCGACCCGATCGACCTTGCGACGATGCAGAAGCTGATCCGCAAGTCGGAAGTGGCGATGACGCTGCACCAGGTCGTCGTCGATCTCGCGGAGCGCAAGATCGCGTTCCGGGTCAAGCGGTCGAAGTCGTCCGAGAAGGGTGCCGGCGAATGGACGGAGACCGGGATCTGGTCGCTCGACGCCCTCTTCTCGGAAGTCGGAGTCGGCGCAGCGGCCTCCGAGCGGGTCGAGACGGGCGGTGCCAAGCAAGATCGCTGAGCTGTCGGTCGCCTGCGCTCTGGTGGCCGCGGTCGCCGCGCTGAGCGGGTGTGGTGGCGCTGAGCGAGAGGTCTCTCGCCGTGCAGATGCGTCGACAAGTCCGACGGTGCTGGTCGTGCTGTCGCCGCAACGAGAGGCGAGTGTCGCGACCCGCCGCGCACTCGATGCCGATGTGCGCGCGAGCGCACTCTGTCGCCGTGCCGGGGTTCGATTCTTGTCGCTCGAGGAACTCGCGGCTCCGTTGCGTCGTGATCTGCCGGGTGTCGGGGTGATCGTCGTCGAGGGTGAGACGGTGAGGGCGCGGTTGCGCGGTCTGCCGTCACCGCGCGCGTTCGTTGCATTCGTCGAACGGGAGTTGCGTCGCGCGCACCGATCCCTCGAAGTCGACGACCCGATCGCGCGCGCCGCCGCCGAGTTGTCCGCCGGCTTTCCGGCGCGCTGCCTTACCTGCCTGGAGTCGGTCACGGGCGCTGACCACGCGGCGATCGACTTGCGAGTGCGCGCGTGCCTCGAGGAGGGTGACGTCGCCGGCGCCCGCGCCGCGAGCGATGACGGTGGCGATGCGACCGCGCGTGTCACTCGAGCGCGCGTGGCGCTTGCGGAGCGACGGCTGACCGCGGTCATGGCGCTCCTGCAGGCTGAGCCGAACCTCGAACGGCAGGAGCGACTCCTGCTCGCCCGCGCTTGCTATGAGCGGGGGGACGGACCGCGCGCGCAGGCCGAGCTGCGCGAACTGTCCGCCGGCGACGACGAGGTCGCGATCGAGGCCGAGCATCTCCTCGCCGCATGGATCGACCCGAGCGCGGGCCACTCGCATCGCTGAGATCGCTCGAGCCGGTCGAGACCGAGCGTGCTTTCGCGCCCCCAAAAAAGGTTCCGTGGGCGATCTCCGCAGTAGGCTTTGCGCCCGATGCTCGCCGGACCCCTTACGCCGATCGTTCTCGCGTCCCTCCTCGTCGCCCTCTTCGATGCCGCCGCACCCACGCTCCGCGCGCAGGATCCCCCGGCACCGCCGACCCTGCAGGCCGGCGACCTGGTCTGGCAGTGGCAGTCGTTCGGTCTACGTCCGGACGGCACGCCGCCCGGCAGCACGCACGGCAATCTCGCCGTCGACCCAGACGGGCGTATCTGGTTCAGCACCGACACCGAGCGCGCCTTGAACGTGTTCGACCGCTCGGGCACGCAACTCGATGTGTTGGGTCCGCAGTTCGCGAACGGCACTCACGGCATGACCATCGCTCGCGACGGTTCGGGCGAGCCCGTCTTGTGGATCACCCACCTCGGTCGCCATGAGGTCGCACGGTTGACCATGGACGGCTCGGTCACCGCGATTCTCGATTGGCCCAAGGACGCCGGCATCTACACGAAGAAAGAGGAATACCGTCCGACCGACCTCGCGGTCGCGCCGAACGGTTCGATCTACGTCGCCGACGGCTACGGCAAGAGCTTCGTGCACCAGTTCGATTCCGAGTTGCGCTACGTGCGGTCCTTCGGCGGCCACGGCACGGAGCCCGGTCGCATGCGCACGCCGCACGGGATCACGTTGGACACGCGCGGCAAGGAGCCGCGTCTCATCGTCGCGGATCGCGAGAACGGTCGACTGCAGATCTTCGATCTCGAGGGCGGCCTCCGCTCGATCGTGAGCGGCATCTTCCGGCGGCCGTGCGACACGACCATCCATCCGGACGGCAAGCATCTCGCGGTCGCGGATCTCGCCGGTCGCGTGACGATCCTCGATGAACGCAACGAACTCGTGGCACACCTCGGCGACCAACCGGAAGTCTCTCGGCGGGCCACCAATCAAGTCGCGCCCGAGCACTGGCAGGACGGCGTCTTTCTCTCGCCGCACGGCGCAGTGTTCGACTCACACGGCGACCTGTACGTGATGGATTGGAACGTCACCGGTCGCCTCACCCGACTGGTCGCGGTCGTCCGGAAGGAGGGCGGCAAGTGATGTGTCGATGGATGGCGTGCCTCGCACTGGCGCTGGCGGGTTCTCTGACGGCGCAGACGAAGGTGCTCTTCGACGGCCGTTCGCTCGACGGTTGGCGTGGCGACCCGCGTTATTGGTCGGTGGTCGACGGCGAGATCGTGGGACGCTCGACGGCGGAGCAACCGCTCACGCGCAACACCTTCCTCGTCCTCGACGGTGAGTACGATGACTTCGAGCTTCGACTCCGCGTCAAGATCACCGGCGGCAATTCCGGCATCCAGTTCCGCAGCCGCGAGGTCGGTGACTTCGTGGTCGCCGGTCCGCAGGCCGATCTGGAGTACGGCCCGAACCACACGGGGATGATCTACGAGGAGCGCGGTCGCGGCATCATGGTGCCGCGCGGCGAGTCCGCCGTGTTCGAAGCGAGCGGCAAGACCAAGGTCGTCGCGTTGGGCGACGCGGCGCGCCTGCAGTCGTTCGTGAAACGTGGTGATTGGAACGACTACGTCGTGCGCGCCGTCGGCAATCGGGTCGTGCTCGCGATCAATGGTCAGGTCACGGCGATGCTCGAGGATCGCGACGAAGGCCGTCGGAGTCTCCGCGGCATCTTCGCACTGCAACTCCACAGCGGCCCGCCCATGGAGGTGCGTTACCGCGACGTGCGCATCACCGAACTCGCCGCCGAGGCGTCTCCGTTGCCGGGCGATGTCGGGGTTGCGCAGTGGATCTGGTCACGGCAGCAGCCTCTCGACGATGAGTCGATCGTGCTGCGTCGACGTTTCGATCTCCCGGTCGGCGCGAAGGGACTCGTCGCGCGAGCCACCTGCGACAACGTCGTCGACCTGCGGCTCGGCGACAAACAACTGCTGCGATCCAACGATTGGCAGACGCTCGCGACCGTGCGCAAGAGCGAGGCTCTCCCGGCCGGCACGCATGAACTCGTCGCGAGCTGCACGAACGAGGGCGGTCCGGCGGCGTTCGCCTGCCATGTCGAGTTCCAGCTCGAGGACGGGAGCAAGCACGTCGTGGTCAGCGATCTCGACTGGGAGTGGGTCGACGCGAAGCGTGCCGCAGAACCGCAGCGAGCGGTGTCGTTCGGTTTCACTGCCGCACCTGGACTGGTCTGGGGCGATCCCTTCCAGGCCAAGGTTGCCACCGGTGTCGAGAGCTTGCGAGTGATGGACGGATTCGTCGCGGAGCTCGTGCACTCGGCGCAGCCTGGTGAGGGGTCGTGGGTCGCACTCGACTTCGATTCGAAGGGCCGTGCGGTCGTCGCTCGCGAACGCGGGCCACTCGCGCGAATCGTGATCGGTCCCGACGGCGGCGTCGCGTTCGAACCGCTCGACGAAACACCGCGCGGGTCGATGGGCTTCTGCTTCGACGGCGAGACTCTGTGGATGCAGGGCAACGACTCCGCCGGCTATGCGCTGTTTCGCCTGCGTGATGGCGACGGCGACGACCACTACGAGGACATCGCCGCGATCGCACGCCTGGGAGCTGGCGGCGAGCACGGCAGCCATGCCGTCGCCGTGGGGCCGGACGGCGCGATCTGGTTGATGAACGGCAACATGTCGGCGATGCCGAAGGCGTCGGTGATCTCCGCGAGTTCACCGCTGCGTTGGCAGGCCGAGGACGAACTGCTGCCGCGGCTCGAAGACCCGCGCGGTCACGCGGTGGGTGTTCGCGTGCCCGGTGGACGGGTCTTCCGCGTCGATCCGACGAGCGGGCAGATGGAGGTGTTCGCCGCCGGATTCCGCAACGCGTACGACTTTGCGTTCTCGCCGGCCGGCGAGCTGTTCACCTTCGACTCCGACATGGAGTGGGACATCGGCTTGCCCTGGTATCGCCCCACGCGGGTCTACCACGTGGTGTCGGGCGCCGATTTCGGCTGGCGCACCGGCGCCGGCAAGCAGCGCGCCCATTACCCCGACACGTTGCCGCCCTTGGTCGACGTCGGCTTGTCCTCGCCGACCGGTGTGTTGTTCGGCACCAAGCTGCGATATCCCGCGGAGATGCGGCGGGCGCTCTATGTCGCGGACTGGGCCTACGGTCGCATTCTGGCGGTGCACATGACGCCCGACGGCGCGAGCTATCGCGGCAGCTTCGAGAACTTCGTGACGGGCAAGCCGCTCAACGTCGCCGACATGGCGGCAGGGCCGGATGGGGCGCTGTGGTTCATCACCGGCGGACGCGGCACACAGTCCGGGCTGTATCGCGTGCGCGCGATCGAGAACGACAGTGCGTCGGCGGCGCTCGAGTTCGTCGAATCGGCTCCGCACCGGCAGCGTCGTGTGCTCGAGGCGGATCACGGCGGCCCGCGCGAGGGTGCGGTCGACCGTGCCTGGCCGCACCTGGGTTCGAGCGATCGATTCCTCGCCCACGCAGCTCGTGTGGCGCTGGAAGCGCAGCCGGTCGACAAATGGCGTGATCGCGTGAATTCGGCGACCTCGGCGGACCTTCGCTTGCGGGCACAGCTCGCGCTGGTGCGCGTCGGGACCGCGGCCGATCGCGTGGCGGTGTGCCGGCGACTGGCCAGTGACGACCTCGCCGCTGCGCCGTCGCAATGGCGGCGCGACGCCCTCCGCGTGTTCGAAGTCGCCTTCGCGCGCGGAGTCGGCGATGCCGCGGACGCGGTCGGCTCCGCGGTGATCGCGACCGTGCGTCCGCTGCTCGCGGATGCCGACTTCGAGATCGTCCGCGGTGCCGCTCGACTGCTCGCGGCGCTCGGTGCGACCGACCTGCCCGGTGCTCTCGTTCCGCGCCTCGCACAGCTCGAGCTCGCGCCTGCCCTGGATCTCGCGTACGCGCTGCGCGTGGTGCACGAGGGATGGACGGACGACCTGCGCGGCGACTACTTCACGTGGTTGGGGCGTGCCAAGGTCGGCACCGGCGGCATGAGCTTTCGTGGCTACGTCGAGTCGATCGAAACCGACGCGCTCGAGCACGCGCCGGCGGCAGATCGCGAGGCGCTGCGTGCGAAGGCGAAGGCCCCACCGCGCGTCGAGCGGAAGTTGGATCCGGAGGCCCTCGCCGCCCGAGCTTGGTCGCGTGCCGATCTCGAACCGTACTTCCCTCTGGTCGATCAGCGCCGCGACTACGACCGCGGTGCTCTGGCCTTTCAGAAGGCGCTGTGCGCAGTCTGCCATCGCTTCGATGGGGCAGGGGGCGACATCGGTCCCGATCTGACGGCGGTGGCGAGCCGGTTCTCTCGCCGCGATCTCCTCACCACCATTCTCGAGCCGTCGCGCGACATCTCCGACCAATACCAGTCGACGACTCTGAAGCTCCGCGACGGCACTTCGGTCGCCGGCAGGATCGCGCGCGAGGACCAGAGTTCGGTCGAAGTCGTGATCGAGCCGGTCTCCGGGCAGAGTCGCATCATCGCGCGAAGCGATATCGTCTCGCGCGAAGCGTCGACGGTCTCACCCATGCCGCAGGGACTCCTCAATCTGCTCACCCTGGAGGAAGTCCTGGATCTGTTCGCCTGGCTGGAGGCCGGCGGCAATCGCAACCATCCCGCATTCGGCAAATGACCCGCGCTTGACCTGCGCTTTTCGCCGAGGGCTACGATGCTGCGCATGATCCTCTGGCGTTACCGCCACGTGCTGCTCGTGGCCCTGCAGGCCCCGCTGTGTCTCCTGTTGGTCGGGCGTGGCGATCCGTTCGGAACCGCCGCATCGTCGCCACTCTTGGCGAAGCTCAAGCAGCAGGCCGAGCGAGTGCCGGTCGTGGTCGCGCATCGCGGCGCTTCTGCAGATTGGCCGGAGAACACGCTTCCGGCATTCACCGCCGCGCTCGATGCGGGAGCGCAGGTGGTGGAACTCGACTTCCATCAGACCAGGGACGGCGTGTTGGTCTGTCTGCACGACAAGACTCTGGATCGAACCACGGACGCGCGGGCGGTCTTCGGCGGCAAGGACGTCGCGATCGCGCAACGCACGTGGGACGAGATCGCAGCACTCGATGCGGGCCGGTGGAAGGATGCGCGATTCGCCGATACCCGCATACCGACGCTCGAGGCGGCACTGGAAGCGATCCAGCCGCGAGCGATCACGATGATCGAGCACAAGGCCGGCCGGGCGAAGGACCTCGTCGAGCTGCTGCGGCGCCGCGGCTGGGTCGAGTCGGTGATCGTGCAGTCCTTCGATTGGGATTGGCTCGCCGAAGTACACGCTCTGGAGCCGCGACTCTTGCTCGGGGCGCTGTCGGGTCGACCGCTCGCCGATGCCGATCTGGAACGACTGCCAAAACTCGGTGCGGCGATTTTCCATCAGTCGCACCAGGAGTCGCGTGTCGAGGATCTGCCGCGGCTGCGCCGAGCGGTGGAGTTGCTCTGCGTCTATACGGTGGACGCCGATTGCTCCCTGATCGGTTGCGCCGCGATGGGGATCGACATGATCACGACGAATCGGCCGCGACGGCTCGCCGAACTCATCGACGAGCATGTGGTCCGCCGCTCGCGCCGCTGAGGGTCGCCAGGGCCGCGCTGCCGGTCCTTGTCGAGTTGCGTCCCGAGCCCTTAGCCTATGGACCCATGAAGTCACTGCTCACGGTCGCAGTCGGCGGCCTGCTCGTCGCCACCGTCGCTGCGCAGGAGTTGTCGCCGCCGGTGCGCTTGCTCGCGAAGGACGTCCTCATCGACGTCGACGTCGGACATGCGGCACCGTTCGTCGCCGACTGGGATGGTGACGGCAAGCGCGACCTGCTCGTTGGTCAGTTCGGCGAAGGCAAGCTTCGCATCTACCACAACGAAGGCACGGATCGCGCGATCCGGCTCGGCGCGATGGACTGGTTCCGCTCCGATGGCGGCATCGCGACGATCCCCTCGGGTTGATGCGTCGGGTTCGGTCCACAGTTGGTGGACCTCGATGCCGATGGTCGCCGCGATGTCCTGAGCGGCTCCTACATGCCGGGACACATCTACTGGTTCCGAAACGAAGGCGAGGGGCGGTATATATCGCGCCGCCTCGTGGACGTTGAGGACCGACCGATCCATGCCGGTGATTCCTCGGTGGAACCGGATGAGAACAAGCCGGATCTCGACGGTCTCGCTGCCGCGGTCTGGGCCGTTGACTGGGATGCCGATGGCGACTTCGACCTCTTGGTCGGCAACATCGCCGGTCGCGTGGTGTTGATCCGAAACGAAGGCGACGCGAAGACGCCACGCTTCGGCACCGCTCGCGAAGCGTTGAAGGCCGGTGACGAGGTCATCGAGGTCCACTCCGACGCCGGGCCGACCATGGCTGACTGGGATGGCGACGCCAAGATCGATTTGCTGGTCGGCGGTGGTGACGGCGGCCTGCGCTTCTATCGCAACGTCGCCGACACCGGCTTCCGCTTCGCGGAAGCGGTGAACTTGATCGAACCGATTCCGCACGGCGAGGAGGATCCGGTTCTGGCCAAGGCCGAGCCGAAGCGGCCGGGCACACGCCTCAAGCCGCATGTCGTCGATTGGAACCTGGACGGCAAACTGGATCTCCTGGTCGGCGACTTCCGTACGCGAATCGACGGCGGTCCGGACCTCACCGCCGAACAGCTGGCACGCCGCGACGAGTTGCGCGAGCAGCAGCGGAAGCTGTTCGCGGAGCTGGAAGAGCTCTCGCAGGTCTCCGGAGGAGGCGAGGCCGCCGCGCAGAAGCGGGTGATGGCGATCATCGAACTGCTAGATCCCATCGACGCCGCGCTCGCCAAACTCGAACCGCAGCCGATCCCCAGCGGCAACGTCTGGTTGTATCTGCGCAAGTGATCGCCGCGAACCGGCGTCAGCGTGCCGGTTCGACGACGAACGCGCCGCGGAGGTCGCCGACCGCGTAGTCGGTCGCCTCGTCCTCGGGGTACAGCGACGCGAGTTTCGCGCGAACATCTGCAGCGAGCGTCGCCTTGTCGCCGTGACACATCAGGCACATCGGCGAGGCGATCAGGATCGGCATGTACACCGCGGGCACGCCGTTGGGCGACTCTTCTAGCGCTGCGGTTCGGAGTGCGTCGGGCTCCATCGACTCCATCTTGGTGAGGATGGCGCGTTCGCCCTCGGTCGGCGTGTTCGTCGCGCGATTGCGGACCCGCGTTCCGATGCGTCGCACGCGGAACTCGCTCGAGGCAGCCGCCGCGGCGAGCGCGGGTGCGCGCTCGTTGCAAACGGCGATCGCGGCGACGGGGCCCTGTGCGTCGATTGCCGCGGTCAACTCACCGAGCAGTGCCTTGCCGAAGGCCATCGCGACTTCGCGTGCCTTCTGCGCGCGCTGCGGATCGGCGGCGGGTTTGTCGGCAGGCTCCCCGGCAGCGGGCGACTCCTCGTCGGGCTTCGAGGCCGCCGACGCCGGAGTGCTTCCGTCGGCCTCTTCGGAATCCTTGCACGCCGAGAGACCGATGAGTGAACTCGCGAGCGCGAGAGCGAGCAGACGAGTGAGAGATTTCATTGGATGTCCAGGCTTGGCAGATGGTCGAGCCGGATCAGCGGGCTTGGAAGAAGTCGTTGCCTTTGTCGTCGACGATCAGGAAGGCCGGGAAGTCGACGACTTCGATGCGCCAGATAGCCTCCATCCCGAGTTCGGCATACTCGAGGACTTCGACCTTCTTGATGCAGTTCTTGGCGAGGATCGCCGCGGGTCCGCCGATGGATCCGAGATAGAAGCCGCCGTGGCGTTTGCACGCGTCGGTCACTTCCTTGCTGCGATTACCCTTCGCAAGCGTCACGAAGCTGCCGCCGTGTCGCATGAACGAGTCGACGTAGCTGTCCATGCGACCGGCGGTGGTCGGTCCGAACGATCCCGATGCCATGCCGTCGGGAGTCTTCGCCGGTCCGGCGTAGTAGATGACGTGGTTCTTCACGTAATCGGGGAGTCCATCGCCGCGTGCGATGCGCTCGGCGAGCTTCGCGTGCGCGATGTCGCGGGCCACGATCATCGAACCGCTCAGTGAGAAGCGTGTCTTGATCGGGTACCGCGACAGCTCGGCGCGGATCGCGGCCATCGGTTGATTGAGGTCGATCGGGACGACCGTGCCGGCGATCGCCGATTCGTCGACCACCGGGAGGAAGCGCGCGGGATCGGTCTCGAGTTGCTCGAGGAACGCGCCGTCGGCGGTGATGCGGCCGAGGAGCTGGCGGTCTGCGGAGCACGACACACCGATGCCGATCGGACACGAAGCGCCATGGCGCGGCAGCCGGATCACACGAACGTCGTGACAGAAGTACTTGCCGCCGAATTGCGCGCCGATGCCGTTGTGGCGGGTCACCTCCAGCACCTTGGCTTCGAGGTCGCGGTCGCGGAATGCCCGTCCGAGCTCATTGCCGGCCGTCGGCAAGTCGTCCAGATAGCGGCAGCTCGCGAGCTTCACGGTCTTGAGCGTCATCTCCGCCGACGTTCCCCCGATCACGATCGCGAGATGGTACGGCGGACAAGCCGCGGTGCCGAGGGTGCGACACTTCGCATCGAGGAAGGCCAGCAGCTTCGTCGGTTCCAGGACCGCGCGGGTCTCCTGGTAGAGAAAGGTCTTGTTCGCCGAGCCGCCGCCCTTGGTGATGAACAAGAAGTCGTAGCTGTCGCCCTTCTTCGCGTAGAGCTCGATCTGAGCCGGGAGGTTCGTCTCGGTGTTCTTTTCCTCGTACATCGAGAGCGGCGCGAGCTGCGAGAAGCGCAGGTTGCTCTGCTGGAAGGCGTCGAACACGCCGCGCGCGAGTGCGGCTTCGTCGTCGCCTGCCACCAACACGCGCTCGCCTCGATATCCGATGACGATCGCCGTGCCGGTGTCCTGGCAACTCGGCAAGACCATGCCGGCCGACACGTTGGCGTTCTTGAGCAGTTCGAGTGCGACGAAGCGGTCGTTCGGCGAGGCCTCCGGGTCGTCGAGGATGGCGCGCAGTTGCGCGAGATGTCCGGGGCGGAACAGGTGCGAGACGTCGCGGATGGCCTCGTGACACATCCGCGTCAGCACGCGCGGTTCCACCGCGAGAAACTCCTCGCCGCCGAAGCTCACCGTCCTCACGCCGTCGGTGCCGAGACTGCGCCAGGGCGTCTTGTCGTGGTGGGGTAGTTCGAAGATCGGCTGGTGGGCGAAGGTGGGCTGCATGCCGCTGAGGCTAGAAGGACCACGCAGCCAACGCGAGCATTGCGATCTCGGTCAGTTCGCGGCTGGGCGTCCCGACGGTTCGTGAACGTCGCCGCGAGATCGACGTCGGTCGATGCTCAGGTAGGAGCTGCGTCGGTGATGGACCGAAGCCTGGCCGTAGCTACGCTGCCAGGTAGGAGCCGACGTAGCGACGCGATCCTCTCGCTGACGGGCAGTCGACCGGCTGAGTCGGACTCGCTCCCCCGTGAGACTCCAACCAGGTGATTGCGGTGGGATCGATTCCGATCACCCTGGTGGGCCCGGTTCGAATCGGCGCGAGTCGCGCTTGCTCGGGGCACGCGTCGATGCCGACCGCGAGCGATCGCTCAGATCGCCAAACTCGCGATCTTCGGCGGCACAGCGCCGGGTCTGCGGGTCGTCGGCTCGAGAAACACGATGCCGGTCTTCGCCTCGACCACGCACTTGCCGTCCGCGACTCGGATCGCACGATAGACGATGTCACACCCGACGCGCGCGAGGTCGGTGATGCCGACGGTGAAGTCGAGCTCGTCGCCGGCGAAGCACTCGGCGCGGTAGACCACCGCAAGGTCGCCCAGCACGAGGCTCTTGCCGTCGCAGTCCGATTCCGACATTCCGTGCGCCCGCAGGAAGCGCCAACGCGCTTCGTGGATCAAGGAGACCATCGCATCGTTGCCCAAGTGCGCGCCGTAGTTGAGGTCCGTCACGCGCACCTCGATGCGGGTCGTGAAGGTCAGGCCAGCGGGGATGGCGAGAGACAGGCGTGCCATGGGAATTGCCTCAGAAGCGAAAGGTCCACACCAGTTTCGCGGTCGCCTCGACCCCTTCCGGGCGGAAGGAGTCACGCTCCGTCCGCAACCAGCCGGTGCCGAGCACCATGAACAGATCCGAGCCGGGGGTGATCGTCCAGCGCAGGCGGCTCTGCACGCTGAGATTGCGCGAGTCGTTGTCGTACTGCACCAGGTTGCGCCAGCTCACGTTCGGCGAGAAGTGCAGGTCGACTCTCGCCTGCGCCAAGCGCGACGTGAAGCTCGCGTTCGGCAGTTCGACCGAGGTCGATTCCATGCGGCCGCCGAGCTGCAAGAGTGCGCCGGCGCGCACGTCGAAGCCGACCGATACGGCGCGCTCGTCGCCGTCGAAGAAGCCACCCTGCCGGTAACGCAGCGTGAGCGATACCGGACGTGCCTCCGACGAGGTGAAGTCGAAGTCGATCGTATTGACCCAGTATGCGCCGCGGTCGATGGTCACCCCGCCGAACACCGTGAACGGCTCGAGGATCCGATCGTAGCTCCGCGTCGTGCTGATGCGGAACGCGTCGCCGCTGTGCAGCTCGAAGCCGAACGGTGTGGCCGACCAGTCGACATCGTCCGCGCTGCCGCCGATGCGTATGTCGCCGCGCGTGTTGATTCCGAAGCGATAGAACCGGATCAGGTCGCCGCCCGGTCGTGGGCGCCAGTTCACGATGGCATAGGCTTGGTCGACGCCGCTGCGGCGGATGAAGCCGAGTTCGGGCGCGAAGTCGCTGGCGATGTGTCGCATGCCGACGTCGTAGTCCCAGTCCCGCGTTCGCCCGTTGAAGTCGATGCCGCCGGCGAAGCCGTCGCCGTCCGTTCCGGAGGTGAATGAGGACAGGGCGTAGGCCGAGACCCGCAAGTCGCTGCCGGCGCCGGTCAGGAATCGATGATTCCAATCGGCGCCGAACACCTGGTTGTCCGCGGCCCCGGTCGGATTCCCGGTCGTCGCGATCATTCCCAGCGAGCCTTGCTCGCCGAGTTGTCGCTTGATGCGAACGACGCCGAGGTTCTTCTCGTCGATGTCGCCGGGACCGCGATCGAGCCACGTATCGAGGATCCCGATCTCCCACGGACCTTCCTGACCCGCGAGCTTGACGCCGAGCAGGATCGGAATGGTGTTCCCGCTGTCGTCGCGGCCGATACGACGAGAGAAGAACGGCACGAACACGCTGCTGTTGACCGAAGGTCCGAAGTCGAACCTCGACGCATCGGCCAGGAAGAACTCGCGCTTCTCCGGAAAGAACAGCGGGAATCGGGTGAGGTTGACCTGGCGATCGTCGACCTCGGTCTCGGCGAAGTCGGTGAGAGTGGTCGCGCTCAGCGTGAGGCCTGGAGTCATCCGCCAGATGAGGTCGAGGCCGGCATCGACATCGCTGGTGTCCGCGGGGTTCGCATCGCGATCGTGGCCGCCCGTCACCAGCGCAAAGGGCTTCACGTCGAGGCCGATGCCGCCGCGCAAGTCGCTCATGCCGAGCAGGGTTCCGGCATCGCCGATGCGGAAGAAGCTCGAGGCACGCTTGCCGTTCGCCCACTGGTCTTCCTCGTTGTTCACGCGGCGCAGACGCCGCAGGTTGAAGCCCCACACGTCGCTGTCGGGAGCGAATGCGAGGCTCTGGAACGGGATCATCACCTCCGCCTGCCAACCGTCGTCGGTCACGTGGGCATGACCATCCCAGATGCAGTCCCAGCTCTTGTTGAAGCGGACGCCGTTGTCGGTGATCAGCGCATCGCCGCGCGACCCCGCAGCGCCGATCTGGAACCAGTAGGCGTTGCGGCGACTGTGAAAGGTGTCGAGGAACCACTCGACGCGATCATCGGGATCGAGGCGTGCGTCGCGGGCTCGCTGCGTCGCACGGATGGCGCCGGGCTCCGTTTCGCGACAGCGGATGGCGAGGTAGAGCGCGACGTCGCTGCGCAGCACCCGCACTTCGGTGTGCTGGAACGGCGCGTCGCCCTCGTTCGGCTCGACCTGGGTCAGGTTGCCGATCACGGGGGCGGTCGACCACGCGCGATCGGTGAGCCAGCCGTCGAGCCGAATCGACTCGCCCGGCGGCAGATGCCCGACCCGAACCGCGGGGCGCAGCCCTTCCGACAGCGTCGTCGGCTCCTGCGCCCGGCAATCCGCCGTTCGCGTGACCGCGCCGAGAGCGGCGACGGCAGTCAGAAGAATCGTGGCCGTCGACCGCAGCACGGCGCGAAAGTTCGCGATCGGCCGCCTGCGATTCCAGACGCTCGTTGCGTGCGACAGCACTTTTCGTTTCCCTTGCGGGGCCCCTCGGGGTGATGCGCCTCATGAGCAGACCGCAGGAAACGATTCTCTGGCACGACTACGAGACCACGGGCACCGATCCACGTCGGGATCGGCCCATGGTCTTCGCGGCCACGCGCACGACTCTGGACCTCGAGCCCATCGATGACCCGGTCGCGATCCAGATCCAACTGGCCGACGACGTCGTTCCGACGATCGAAGCTTGCCTCTACAACCGGCTCGTCCCGGATCGCGAGGGCGGGGTCCGCGAACTCGAGGCGGCGCGCGAGATCCTCGCCCTGATGTCGGTCGAGCAGACCTGCGTGGCGGGCTTCAACAGCGTGCGCTTCGACGACGAGGTCACGCGGTTCCTGCTCTGGCGCAATCTGCTGCCGGTGTACGAGCGCGAGATGCGCAACGGCAATTCGCGCATGGACATCATCGACATGCTGCGCGCCGCGTGCGCGCTGCGGCCCGCAGGGATGGAGTGGCCCGAGCTCGAGCCGGGCGTTCCGACCTTCCGGCTCGAGGAACTCGCGAAGGCGAACGGGATCGTCTACGCCGCCCACGATGCCGCCGAAGATGTTCGGGCGACGATCGAGCTGGCCCGGAAGCTGCGTGCTGCGCAGCCGCGGCTGTGGAACGACCTGCTGGAGTGCCGATTCCGGCGCGAAGTGCGGGCGCGGCTTGATCACTACGGCAGCGAGCCCTTCGTGCACGTCAGCCGTCGATTCCCGGCGGCGCAGTACTGCACCAGCCTGATGTTGCACGTGGTCGAGAACCCGCGCCTGCGGAACCTGCAGATCTGCCTCGATCTTCGCCACGATCCGCAGACCATCCTCGATCTCGACGTGGAGCAGCTGCGGGTGGCCTTGTTCACGCCTCAGGCGGAGCGTGCTCCCGATCTGCCGCGGGTGGGGTTGAAGGCGATCCACCTCGGTCGCTTCCCGGTGATGGCGCCGCGCGCCGTGCTGGACGATGCCTCGATCGCGCGCATCGGACTCGACATGGCGGCGTGTGAACGTCATGTCGCCACCGCGAAGGCGAACATGCGCGAGCTCGTCCGCAAGGCGACGGAACTCTACGACGAAGAGCCCAAGCCCGGCGACGATGTCGACGTCAAGCTCTACGACGGATTCGTCGAGGACGCCGATCGCCACATCTGCGACGAGGTCCATGACAGTCCGCCGCAGAGTTGGCGCAGCTTCGAGAGCTCCTTCGACGACGAACGGCTTGGAGAATTGCTCTTCCGCATGCGCGCACGCAACCATCCCGAGACGCTCGGGCTCACCGACCACGAACGCTGGCGCGAGCACTGTCGTGCGCGACTCGACGAGCCGGGGACGGTGCAACTCGCGCGGATCGAAGAGCTGCGGCGCGAGGGCGGAGCGCCGTCGCAGATCCTCGACGCGGTGGCCGAAGCGATCCGCGTGCGGCGGGCGAAGTGCGGCCTCTGAGCGTGCGCGCGAGCCGCGGTCCTCAGCTCGTGCGTCGCTTGGCCAGCCACTGCAACACCTCGCGGGTGTCGCGGCTCACCAGGCTCGTGCCGTCGTAGAGCCACAGCGTCGGCAGGCTTTGGATGCGGTGCGCGGTTGCGACCGGCGCGTTCCAATCCGGAACGTCGATGCGGCGCAGGCGCAAGTCACTGAGCTGTTGGGTGAGGGCCTCCAACTGAGGCCCGAGCTGGACGCAAGCCGGTCACCAGTCGGCGCCGAACTCGAACAGCGTGATCTGGCCGGCGGCGAGGTGGTCTCCTGGCGAGAAGTCCTCGCCGTGGGAGATGGTCGCGACCTTTGCGGTGCTGCCGCCGCGAGCGGCGGAGATCGCCGTGGAGTCGCGATTCGCTTCCTTGTAGACGACCATCCCGGCGACGGCGGCGAAGACGATGCCCAGCGTGACGAACGCAGTCTTCATGGGGTGATCATCGGCCCGTTCGGTCGGGGCATGTGAGTTCGCCGCGACGGCGACTGCCGTGGCGCGTGCAAGTCCCGGTGCCAACGCATCGCCGCGGCGAGGGTACGTCTCTCACCACGGCGAAGCCCCGGCGCTATCGTCTGCGACGTGCCCTCTCGATCGGTCCCCACCCGCGCCCTTGCCCTGTCCCCGCGGCGCCCGGCCCTGCGCGTTCTCGTCACGGTTCTCGTGACTTCGGTGGTCCTGGCCGTAGTCGCGCGTGAGCGCTGCGCGGCCGTGCTCGCTGCTGCCGGGCCCGGTGGTGACGAATGGTCGTACAGCCGCCTGATTCGGCCGGCGGTGCCGACGGTCGCCGATACCGACTGGGTTCGCAATCCGATCGACGCCTTCGTGCTCGCCGGTCTCGAAGCCGTCGGGCTTCGCCCGAATCCGGCGACCGACGATGCGACCTTGATGCGGCGCGCGACCTACGACCTCCACGGGCTGCCGCCGTCGCCCAAGGCGGTCGCCGACTACGTCGCCGATCCTGCCGCCGACAAGTACGAGCGGCTCATCGATCGCCTGCTCGACTCGCCTCACTACGGCGAGAAGTGGGGACGGCATTGGCTCGACCTGGTGCGCTTCGCCGAGACCGACAGCTTCGAGCGCGACCGACTCAAGCCCGGTGCCTGGCGCTACCGCGATTGGGTGATCGATGCGTTCAACCGCGACATGCCGTATGCGCAGTTCGTCACCGAGCAACTCGCGGGCGATGAGCTCGACCAGCCCACGCTCGGCAGCATGGTCGCCACCGGCTACTACCGACTGGGGATCTGGGACGACGAGCCGACCGACACCCTGCAGGCGGTCTACGACGATCTCGACGGCGTCGTCGACACGACTTCGCGCGTGTTCCTCGGTGTCTCGATGGGTTGCGCACGCTGTCACGACCACAAGAAGGATCCGATCTCGACGCGCGACTACTACCGCATGCTCGCGTTCTTCGAAGGCCTGGCGCCGTACAAGGTCGGCGGCGGCAACGCGACGACGATGGCCAACTACGTCCAGCGGGTGCCCGTCGATCTCGGCGCGTCGCGCTTCGAAGACGAGTTGCGCGCGTTTCGCGAACGCCGCGACGCCGCGCTCCGCGAGGTCCGCACGCTGGTCGAAGAGGCGCAGTCACGGGCGCCGGCGGGCTCGGTCGACACGGCGCGGGAACAGCTCCTCGCCGGCTGTCGGGCCCGGCTGGACTTCGAAGTGGCCGATGATTCGACCGATCCCGAGTTCGCCGTCGAAGGCAAGGTGGGTCGCGCCCGTCGCTTCGGCCGCGGTGGCGACCCTCTTCGCATCGCCCGCCCGATTGCGGACGACTTCACGATCACCTTCTGGTTCCGCACCAGACGGCCCGGTCACGGCTCGGGCTCCGATCTGCGCTGGTTCAGCGGCAGCGGCCTGGTCGACGGCGAGGTACCGGGGATCACCGACGACTTCGGCGTTTCGCTGATCGGTGGTCAGGTCGCCGCCGGCGTCGGCAATCCGGAGACCTTCGTCCACTCGGCGGACGGCCACGCCGACGGCGAATGGCACCACGTCGCGTTCACCCGCGCGCGAGCCAGCGGCCGCATCGAGTTGTTCGTCGACGGGGTCGCGGTCGCGGACGCGGTCGGTGGTCAGCAGGCGCTCACGGCTCCGGCCGAGCTGTCGATCGGGCGCCTGCAACCCGGCGGCCATGACTTCGTCGGCTCGCTCGACGACGTGCGCATCTACGACCGTGTCCTGGCCGCTCGCGAGGTGCTGGCGCTCGCCGAGGGTGACGCGTTCCGCCCCGGGGTCGAGGTGCTCGTGGCCGAGCACGTCGGCAAGCCGGAGGCCGATCGCTGTGCCGCCGCACTGGACACGCTCGCGCAGCTACGCCGGCCGACTCGCGACGTGGTGGATGTTCTCTGCGCACGCGAGAACAGCTCTGCGGTCGAGCCGAGCTACGTGAGATTGCGCGGAAACGTGCACGCGAAGGGCGATGCCGTCACTTGCGGCTACCCGGCGGCGCTGGGCGGCGGCGACGCCGAGTTCGCTCCACCGGCGTCGGGCAAGAGTTCCGGCCGTCGCCTCAGCTTCGCGCGCTGGCTCCTGCAGCCGGATCATCCGCGCACGTGGCGGGTTCTCGCCAACCGGATCTGGCAGCATCACTTC
This sequence comes from Planctomycetota bacterium, assembly GCA_050181465.1. Lineage (GTDB taxonomy): Bacteria > Planctomycetota > UBA1135 > UBA1135 > UBA2386 > JACRLW01. The sequence continues at coordinate 17,212 of JBFXDD010000009.1, read as the reverse complement.
GGCCGCGGGATCGTCCGCAGCTCGAACGACTTCGGCAATCTCGGCGACGAAGCGACGCATCCCGAGCTCCTCGACTGGCTGGCGAGCGAGATCGTCGCCGGCGGCACGACGCTCAAGCGGATTCATCGTCTGGTGCTGACGTCGAGTGCGTACCGCATGAGTTCGAAGTTCGATCCGCGAGCCTTCGAAGTGGATCCCCGCAACGATCGGTTCTGGCGCTTCGAGCGTCGGCGCTTGACGGCCGAGGAACTCCGCGACTCCATGCTCGCCGTCGACGGCACGCTGAATCTCGAACGTGGTGGACCCGGCATCTACCCCAAGATGCCGGCAGAAGTGCTGGCGACGTCGTCGCGCCCCGACGATGCGTGGGGCCGTTCGACGCCCGAACAGGCCGCGCGGCGGTCGATCTACGTGCACGTCAAGCGCTCGATGATCATGCCGATGCTCCAGTCCTTCGACCTCGCCGATACCGACGCCACGTGTCCGGTGCGCTTCGTCACCACGCTGCCGACTCAGGCGCTGACGATGCTGAACAGCGAGCTCGTGAACGATTCGGCGACGGCACTCGCCGCCCGCCTGCAACGTGAGCGCCCCGACGATCGCGCCGGACAGTTCCGGCGCGGACTGGGCCTCGTCACGCAGCAGCCGGCCGATGCCGCGGATCTCGATTCGCTCGAACGGCTCTACCAGGACCTCACCCAACAGCAGGCGGCATCGGCCGAGCAGGCCCTGCAACTCTGTTGCCTCGCCATGCTGAACCTCAACGCCTTCGTCTACGTCGACTGACTTCGATGACGCACTCTCCCATGCGAGGATTCTGCGGTCGCACGCGCCGTGAACTGCTCTGGCAGGCCGGTGCCGGCTTCGCCGGGTTGCCGTTGATCGACCTGCTCGGTCGTGACGGTTTCTTCGGTCGCCGACACGTCGAGCCGAGCGACGAGTCCAACCCGCTGCGGCCGCGCCCGCCGCATCACGCGCCGCGGGCCAAGTCGTGCATCTTTCTGTTCATGTACGGCGGGCCCAGCCACGTCGACACCTTCGACTACAAGCCGAAGCTGTACCCGCTCGACGGCAAGACGATCGACATCGCGACCAAGGGGCGCGGCGGCACCAAGAATCAGGGGCGAGTCGTCGGCCCGAAGTGGAACTTCCGGCAGTACGGCGAGTGCGGCAAATGGGTCTCTGACCTCTTTCCACATCTCGGCCAGTGCGTGGACCGCATGGCCTTCGTGCATTCGATGTATGCCGAATCGCCGCTGCACGGTTCGGCGATGCTGATGATGAATTCGGGCAGCTTGCTCAGCGGTGCGCCCTGCCTCGGCAGTTGGGTGAACTACGGGCTCGGTTCGGAGAACGCGAATCTGCCCGGATTCGTGGTCATGCTCGACGAGACCGGCGGTCCGATCTCCGGTGCGAAGAACTGGAGTTCCGGCTACATGCCCGCGACCTACCAGGGCGTCGTCTTGCGACCCAAGGGTGTGCCCATACTGGATCTCGCCACCCCGCAGGGCACGACGCGCCCGATGCAGCGACGCCTGCTCGACGCATTGCGCGAGATGAACGAACGACATCTCGCCCCGCGTGTCGAGGACACCGAACTCAGCGCGCGCATCGCCAGCTACGAGCTCGCCTACCGCATGCAGCAACACGCGCCGGAGGCGGTAGACCTGAGCGGCGAGAGCGAAGCGACGCGTGAGCTCTACGGTCTCGATGACGAGCGCACGGCAGACTTCGGGCGCAAGTGTCTGCTCGCTCGCCGAATGGTGGAGCGTGGTGTGCGGTTCGTGCAGGTCTATTCCGGCGGCAATCACAACGACCACAACTGGGATGCGCACGGCGACCTCGTCTACAACCACGAGAAGCATGCGGGAGCGACCGATCGTCCGATCGCCGGCTTGCTGAAGGATCTCGAGCAGCGCGGGTTGCTCGACGAGACGATCGTCGTGTGGGGCGGCGAGTTCGGACGCCAGCCGACTGCGGAGTACGCACAGGGCACCGGCCGCGATCACAACTCGGCCGGCTTCACGATGTGGCTCGCCGGCGGCGGCATTCGCGGCGGCACCAGTTACGGCACGACGGACGAACTGGGCAACGAAGCCGTCGAGCATCCGACCCACGTCAAGCGCCTGCACGCGACCATCCTGCAGTTGATGGGGCTCGACCCGAATCGGCTGGCGTATTTCTACGCCGGGCTGGATCGAAAGCTCGTCGGTGTCGAGGGTGCGGAGCCGATCGTCGAGTTGATCGCGTGAGAGTTCCCGCCAGAATGCGGCGATGAGTTCGTCATCGGCGGAGCGGGTCAGGATTGCGGAACTGGAGGCGCTCGTGGAGCGGCTCCAAGGTCGCGTCGACGAGCTCGAGGCTGCGCATGCGACGGCGGTCGCAACCCTCTTGGGACTCGAAGCGATCGTGGCGCGGGCGCCGGTCTGCGTGGTGATCCTCGATCTCGCGGGGGTCATCACCGACGTCAATCCCCGCGCCGAGGCGGTCTGGGCTCGGGATCGCAGCGCGCTGTGCGGCCGGCGCCTCGCCGACCTCGTGCCGCCGAGTCGGCGCCTCCGCGTCGAGGTTGCGCTCGCCGCCGCGGCCCGAGGCAAGCTCGTGCGCCGTGCCTCGCGCATCCTCTTCGGCAATCCGGTTGCCGACGCGCATGCGCCGAGCCACCCGATGGCGGGGGAGCGACTCGACCTGTTCCCGGTGGCCACCGCCGACGGTGAGGTCCTGCGCCTGGTGCTGAGCGAGGACATCCGCGAGCTTCGCGACGAGCGAGTGCTCCTGGCGAACGTGAACCGTGATCTCCTTGATCTCGTGCGCAACGACCCTCTCACCGGGCTGTGGAATCGTCGCGAGTACGAGCGGCTGCTCTCGATCGAGGTGGCTCGCGCGGCGCGCACGCGGCAGCCCATCGCTGTCGCGATGATCGACGTGGACGATTTCAAGGCCTACAACGATCAACTCGGTCATCCCGCGGGCGATGCGTGCTTGCGTGCGGTTGCGACCGCCATCGCCGAGCAACTCCATCGGCCCGGCGACATGTGTGCGCGCTACGGCGGCGAGGAGTTCGTCGTGCTGTTGCCGCGCACTGATGTCGTCGGCGCCCGCGCGCTCGCCGAACGCATGCGCGCGGCGGTGCTGGCGCTCGCGATCCCGCATCCCACCGCGCGAGTGCACGCGGCCGTGACCGTCAGCATCGGTGCCGCCAGCGTGGTGCCGACACCGGGTTTCGACGGGCGAGCCCTCATCGAGTCGGCCGATCGCATGCTCTATCTCGCCAAGCGCCGCGGCCGAAACCAGGTCGCGATCCACGAGATGATCCCACCGCGCTCGCGGCCGGTGGACGGCGACGAGCGTGGCGGCTTCGCCGAGGGCATCGCGTGACGTCGCCGCCGACGGCGACCGGGCCGGTCCTCGCCGGGATCGATGTGGGGGGGACCAAGATCGGTTGCTCGATCGGGTCTCTGGACGCCCAGGTGCTCGGCGCGGAGCGATTCTCGAACGATCCGACGACCGAGCCTTCTGCCGTGCTCGGCCGAGCGTGGCAGTGTGTGCGTCGTCTCGCCGCGCGTTCGAGCCGCCCCATCGCCGCGCTCGGACTCGCCGTGCCCGGGCCGTTGAGCTACGTCGAGGGCCGTCTGCTGGCGGTCCCCAACATGCCGCGCTGGCACGGGTTTCCGCTGCGCGCGTGGCTCGCCGACTCCGTCGATGTACCGGCCGACTTCATGAACGACGCCAACGCGAGCATGCTCGCAGAAGCGCGGTTCGGTGCGGCCAAGGGGGCGACGAGTGCGATCTTCCTCACGATGAGCACGGGTATGGGCGCCGGCCTGTGGCTCGACGGCCGCGTCTACGAGGGACCGCGAGCGCTCGCCGGCGAGATCGGTCACCTGCGATTGTGCGAGGACGGTCCGGTGGGCTTCGGCGTCGCCGGCAGCGTCGAGGGTTTCTTGAGTGGTCCGGGGATCGTGCAGCTCGCCGTCGCCGAGCGTCTGCGTGCGCAGCAGCGCGGCGAGGCGACGGCGCTGAGTGAGTATGCGACGTTCGATGCGGAGGTCGTCTGTGAGCTCGCGCGCAGCGGCGACCTCGCGGCGTCGCGCACGATCGCTCGCGTGGGGCGCGAGCTCGGTCGGTTGTGCGCGATGTTGACCGACGTCCTCGATCCCGAGGTCATCGTGCTCGGAACGATCGGCACCGCGCACTTCGACCTCTTCGAGCCGTTGGTTCGCGCCGGACTCGAGGAACACGCGATCGCCGGTGCCAACGAGCGCGTCAGCCTACGACGCAGCGGACTGAGCGATCGCGGCAACCAGACCGCGCTCGCGGTCGCCGCGCGCCTGCTCGACACCTGAACGGTCGGTCACTCGAAGGCGGCGAGCACCTTGCCCAGGAAGGCATCCACATGCTTGCGATCGAGCCAGCGCACGACCACGAGCATTTCCCGCGCATAGGAGAGCCAGACCAGATTGGTTCCCGCACCGACGAAGAACACGTCGCCGGCCGGGGCCGATGGATACAGCTTGTGCTGCTCGCCGTTGAGGAACCAGTTCATGTAGCCGTAGACCGGGTTCTGCGGCGTCGGCGTTCGCGCCCGCGCGATCCACTCCGGTTGGACGAGCTGCACATCGCCGCGCTTGCCGCCGCGCAGCATGAGCAGACCGAACAGCGCTTGATCGCGGGTGCTGATGAACATGCCGCCGCCCCAATGGCCGCCGCCGGATACCGACTGCATGGACTGCCCGTCGATCGTCACGAAGGAGTTCTCGTAGCCGTACCAGCGCCATGTCCGCGAGCAGCCGATCGGATCCATGATGCGGTCGCGGAGGATGGCCGGCAGCGGCTCGCAGTAGACGTGCAGCAATGCGAGCGCGAGCGCGTTCACGCGGACGTCGTTGTAGCGCCAGTGTTCGCCGGGCTTGTCGGGGCCGCGACGCTTGCCGTCATAGCGATCGGCCCAGTCGGGCTTGCCCCACAGCGTGCCTTCGAAGCCGCTGGTCTGGTTGAGGAGTTGGTGCCAGGTGATGCCGCGATTGTGCGTGACGTCGAAGGCGCCGTCGGGCACGTAGGATCGCACCGGATCGTCGACTGAGCGCACCAGGCCGTCGCTCACCGCCAATCCGGCGACGGTCGAGAGATACGTCTTGGTGACGCTGAACGTCATGTCGACTTCGAAGGTGTCACCCCACTCCGCGGCGATGCGTCCGCCGATGAGGATGAGCCCGTTCATTCCCGACGGTGCCTTGGTCGGACCGATGATCTCCCCGTACGGCTCGCGCGACGGATCGAAGCCACCTCGCGGATCGAAGTGCGACTCGGCGAATTGGATCGCAGCGTTCAGTCGCTCGGGATCGAACCCCGCCTCGCGTGGCGTCACGCGATTCCACTCGTCGAAACGAGCTGGCCAATACGGGGCCTGGACGGGCGAACGGACGGCGAGAAGGCAGATCGCGAGAGCCGCGAGTCGAGCGAGCATGGCGCGAGGCTACGGCGAGGCCCGTGGTGAGGACAATCGCGACAGCAGCTCCGTCTGTCGGGTGAACTCCAGACTCTGCGACAGCCGCGGGTACAGCACGCGCCGCTCGCGCAGGTCGTGGTGAGCCAGGAGGCTCTTGAACCAGCTCTCGCGATCGAGGATCGCCAGGATGTCACGGCGCCGGGCGAGATCGTCGGCGGGGGGGTCGGCGGCGAGACGGTCGCCGATCTCGGCGAGAAAGCTCCGGATCTTGTCGTGTTCGAGCCGGAACTGCCTGGCGGGACTGTCGGTGGCGTCGCCGCCGACCTCGACATAGGCGGGCAGGATCCAGCGCTCCTCGTCGTCGGCGTGGGTCAGGATCAGCGCGGTGAACTCCGTGAGCAGGGCACGCGCCAGAGTTAGGTCGCGGTCGAGCAGTGCACTCTGGTGACGGAAGAACAGGCCCTCGAGTCGATCGTGGACCGCCATCATCGCGGTCTCGAGGGGGCGGGAGTCGGTCACGGCTCGACGATAGCGTGCCGCGGCCGTGGCCCGACTGGTTCCTGGGTTGGCCGCGGCTATCGTCCGCCCGGTGTCGCCGCTGCTCCGACTGTCGAACTGGATCGATCGCGGCAACGCTGCGGTCGCCAAGGCTCTCGCGATTCTGCTCGCGGGAATGATCCTGGTCGGCAGCTACAACGCCCTGGCGCGCTACTCGAATGCGACGGCGCGCCACTTCCAGCCGGGGGCCGAGGTGCTGCCGGTGTCGAACGCCCTGCTCGAGTTGCAGTGGTATGCGTTCGCGGTGGTGTTCCTGTTCGGGTCCGCTCACGCGTTGAAGCGAGGGGATCACGTGCGGGTCGACGTCCTGTATGCGGGACTGCCGGCGCGCGGCCGCCGCTGGGTCGACGTGGTCGGTTCCTTCGTCTTCGTCGTGCCGTTCTGTGTGTTCGGTGCGGTGATGGCGGTTCCCTTCGCCCTCGAGTCGATCGGTCGCTGGGAAGGTTCGCCGGATCCGTCGGGACTGCCGCGCTGGCCGCTCAAGGCGATCCTCCCGCTGGCTTTCCTCGGGATCGCCTTGCAGGGCCTGGCGAACGGCATTCGCGGCGCGGCCGCCTTGCGCGGCTCGGTGCCGGATGGGGTGAGCGATGAGTGATCCGCTCGGCCCGCTCATGTTCGTGGCGGTCTTCCTGCTGATCTTCGTCGGCTTCCCGGTCGCGTTCACGCTGGGGGGTGTGTCACTGTTGTTCGCGGCGATCGGGGTCGCCGGCGGCTGGTTCCGAGTCGATTACCTCGCGCTGTTCCCCGAGCGGGTCTTCGGCGTGATGGGTAACCAGGTGCTCTTGGCGATCCCGAGTTTCGTCTTCATGGGGACGATGCTCGAGAAGAGTCGCCTCGCCGAGGACTTGCTGCGCACGCTCGGGCTGTTGTTCGGTCCGCTCCGCGGAGGCCTGGCGTTGGCGGTGGTGTTCGTCGGCACCCTGCTCGCGGCGGCGACCGGCGTGGTGGGTGCCTCGGTGGTGGCGATGGGCCTGATCTCGTTGCCGATCATGCTGCGCTACGGCTACGACCCACGATTGGCGACCGGCACGATCTGCGCTGCCGGAACCTTGGGACAGATCATTCCACCGAGCATCGTCCTGGTGGTGCTCGGCGATCAGCTCGGCGTGAGCGTCGGCGATCTCTTTCTCGGCTCGCTCATTCCAGGGTTGTTGCTCGCGGGGCTGTATGCGGTGTGGATCGCGTTGGTCGCGTGGTGGTCGCCCGCGGCAGCGCCGGCGATCCCGGCGAGCGAGCGGGCGGATGCCGGTCGCCTTCTGGGGCAGGTCGTGAAGGTGTTGTTGCCGCCGTTGGTCCTGATCCTCGTCGTGCTCGGCAGCATCTTCGCCGGAGTCGCGACGCCGACGGAAGCCGGTGCACTCGGTGCGCTGGGGGCGACCCTGCTCGCGGCGTTCGCGCGGCGTCTTCGGATGACCGTCGTTCGAGAGGCACTCGAGAGCACGATCCGCATCTCGTGCATGGTCATGATGCTCCTGATCGGTGCCACTCTGTTCACCATGGTGTTCCGCGGCTTGCGGGGCGATCAATGGATCGAGGGGCTGCTCACCGATCTGCCCTTCGGCCGCGCGGGTCTGGTGATCGCGGCGAACCTGGCGGTGTTCCTGCTGGGCTTCTTCATCGACTTCTTCGAGATCGCATTCATCGTGTTGCCGCTGCTGGTGCCGGCGCTGCACGAAGCCGGATTCACCGGTCAGGAGCTCGTCTGGTTCGGCGTGGTGCTCGCGATGAACCTGCAGACGAGCTTCCTGACGCCGCCGTTCGGTTTCTCGCTGTTCTACCTGCGGGGTGTCACGCCGGCGTCCATCGCGACGACCACCATCTATCGCGGCGCGATCCCGTTCATCGCGATCCAGGTGATCGCGCTCATTCTGGTGATCGTCTGGCCGGCGATCGTGACGTGTGCATTGTGACACCTGGGCATCTGCATCCTCGACTTCCATGACCGATCACATTCTCCGTGCGATGACCGATGACGGCGCGTTTCGCGTCATGACCTTGCGAGCCACCGAGACGGTGCAGGCGGTGATCGATGCGCAGGGCGTGCGCGGCGCGACCGCGAACGCCCTCGGCGAGGCGGTGCTCGCCGCGGTGCTCGTGCGCGAGACGATGGCGCCGGGGCAGCGGGTTCAGGTGCACTACGCCGATCCGGCCGGCGGTCGTGTGATCGGTGACTCCCATCGCGACGGCCGCACGCGTGGACTTGCGCAGGTGCAGGACGCCGTTCTGGGTGCGGTCTTGCGCAGCGGTGGCCTGCTGGAGGTCTATCGCATCCTCCGCGCCGGTCATGGCCATCAGGGTGTCGTCGAGACCAGTGACGACGGCGGCCTGACCGATGCGCTCGGTCGCTACTTCCTGCAGTCCGAGCAGGTCACGACGATGCTCGGTCTGGCGGTGGTGCTGGAGGATGCCGACGACGCGAGGGTTCGAGCGGCGGGTGGTTACGTCGTGCAGTTGTTGCCGGAGATCAGCGAGCCGCCGCTCTTGCGCATGCGTGCGCGCGTGGATGCGCTCGGCAGTCTCGAAGACCTGCTCGATCGCATCGACGCCGATCCCGCGCAGCTCATGGCGCGGCTCGTCGGTGCCGAGGTGCACACGCAGCTCGCCGATTCGGTGGTCGAGTTCGGCTGTCAGTGTTCGAAGGAGCGGGTCGTCGCCTCGATCGCCACTCTCGGTCGTGATGATCTGGCCGATCTCCTCCACCGCGGCGAAGTCCTCGCGGTCAAGTGCGACTACTGCGGCACCTACTATGAAGCCGGTCCCGACGACTACCGGGCGTTGCTGGCGCGGATGGGGGATGACGAGTCGCGGTAGGGGGGGTGCGATGCAGCAAGCTCCACGTTCGTCGGTGGCACTCAAGCATGCCCGCCGAGAGCGATCGCAACGCGCTTCGCGCTTTTCTAACAGCCCGATGATGAAAAGGGTGAGTCCGCGGCCGCGAGCGAGGCTTCCGACCGCGGGGCCGAAAACCACGACCCATCGAGGAGCGGGAACGCATTTCGTCGTCGTCGACCTAAGGATTCGGAAGATAGCCGTCCAGACGACGAGTTGCGGGTCCAAGAGGTCCCGAACTGCTCTCGGAAGCCCCTGTAGCCCTCGCGGAGCTTCTACTCCGATCAAAGCGAGCATGATCCGGCCGAGGTTGTGAACGGCGACTCGGATCAGGTAGCGCATGGCGGCGTCGAGCACACCACGCAACCAAGTGCGTCTCGCACGCCCCGTCCGACATGTGTGCGCGAAGCTTCGCTCGACCTGCTTGCCTCGCAGCCGTTGCAGGTCGGACGAACGCGCGCCGGCGACACGTCGGCGATCGAGCTCGTAGGCCTCGTGCCAGGCGACCGGGCGGTCGGCCCACTTCCGACGCGCCTTGGCGCGCTTCTCTGGGATGAAGCTCCTGATCACGAGTTCGCTCAGCCACGCCAACACCTCGGCCTTGTGTTAGCCCTCGTCCGCGACCACTTCGTGAAAATGCTCGCCGCCGTCGGCGCTGAACATCACGCCAGTGGTCTGCGCAACCGCCTCCTTAACGACCTCGGAGTCGGGCTGGTCGGCGTGGTGGATCGTCGTCGCCACAACGATCTCCGTGTCGACATCGATGGCGTGCTGCGCCTCGTGGCCGAGATGCGTGCGACCGTCCTTCATCTTGGTGATGCGCGCGTCGGGAACGGTTGGCGACTCCCAGTCCTTGTTCGACTTCTTCTTGTCAGGGTGGTTGCGGCTCTGCACGAAGCCGGGGAGATTCTCCACCGCACCCTTCTCCTGCGGCCGGTAGGGCCACGTCACGTTGGGCACGATCCCGGACTCGGCGCAGAAATGCGCGAACGTCGGATTCCACACGACTCGATTCCCGTCGCGCCGAAGCACGATCGTCTTCGGGTTGTCGAAGACAGCGATCAGCGGCAGCCCGCCGAAGCTGGTGAACGCGTCGACCAGTGCGTGGCAGATGCTCTCCGTCGTCTGGTTGGCGACGAGCTCGACTCGCCGCAGTCGTGAGAACTTCAGCACCGATGCGAAGAACTGGATGCGCTCGCGCTCTCCGGATCGATACCGCACCATGACCTCGCCGAAGTCGTGCTGGCTGAACTCGGCAGGCAACCCCTCAAAGCGTGACACGCCGTGCTGCGGAGCCGCCGGTCGAAGGCGGCGAACCAAGTCGTAGACCGCCGTCTTCGATCCCTCGTAGCCCTGGTCTCGCAGCCGCTCCAGCACGTGGTTACTCGGCAGCTTCGGATCCTCCGCCAGCCAACCCGTGATCGTCGGCTCGTACTGCGCGACCGGACTCGGCCGCCCCAGGCGTCTTGATGCCATGTCGTCCACCGCCGCAGGATCGGTGATCGGCGGCTCCTTGGCGACACGCTGCACGCTCCGAGGACTCGCCCCGGTGTGTGCAGCAACCAGCTCAACCAACATTCCGACCCCTCGCAGGGTCTGGATTTCCAATCGCTTCATGGCGTCAAGCACTCCCTCGGACTACCGCGCCGGCGCCTGCCCCCAGCCTGCCAGGGCCAGCCGGAGTCCGAACTTTCTGCAGAAGTCCTGGCCGCACGAACGCTCGGCTACAGGGCGCCAAACTTTCCGGAATCAGGGCGCCAGACTTTCCGGAACTCACATCAGAGATCGATGCCTCGCCCCGTTCTCTGAAGTTGGTTCTTGAGGCATGGCCCCGGTCTCCAACGAAGCCATCAGCCTTGCCCCTGGGCAGCTGTCTACCCTGGGGCCGGATGTGGCCGTTGGCGCACTGTCGCGCCGGCTGTCCCTCGGCAAGTTGCACCTCCGCAGAGCCCGATTCCCTCTCGCCTGGAACGGGCATCGGAGGCCGAGGATCGGCACTTGACCACAATGAAGTCCGACGGCACACTCGGGCTCGCTTATCGCCGCGTCCACACGACCGAGGCAAGGTCATATTAAGGCTGACGGCTTGCAGGCGTTCGACTTCTGCGTTGTTTCGAGGCTTGGAACGGCCCCGCGCACTGCGCTGCTGACGTCCTCAGCGCGACGCAGCGATACGGATGTCGCGGTTCACCCAATCCATTTGCCCGGAGACCAGACTCAGTTACCCTGAACAACTTGATCGATGTCGAGCTCCGCCGTGGCAGCCGAGAGTGGTGCGTCCACTTCGTGACGCATTTCAGCTCGCGGCGCAGACCCGGAAGGCCGCAGCGCCATTTGCGCTGATGAGGACTAGCGACACGAGGAGCGCTCACGCAACTGAGAGCACCCACTGGCAAAGCGGCACGCTGTCTGGTATCTTCCTAGCGTGAGTGAGAACTCCGCAGACCAACTGGCCTCCGCGTCCCCCAATTTTTGGTTCCTGCGGGGTCTCGAGACTCAATTGATCGAAGCTGCGGTCTTCGCGGAACAGCATGTTTCTCGCGACCCTGCCGCTTCCCTGTGGCGGCTGCGCCAGTTTGGAGAGATGCTGGCCCAGGAAGCCGCTGCGGTTCTAGGAGTCCCTATCAAGCGAGCTGAAAAACAGCACGATCTCCTGCGACGGCTCGATCGCCACGGCGCACTTCCGCGAGATGTCGCGGACCTGTTCGACGACCTCCGCGAGAAAGGGAATAAGGCGGTACACAAGGGCCTGGGAGACCGTGCAACAGCACTTGCGTACCTCCGAAAGGCACGGACTCTTGCCGTTTGGTATGTCCGCAGCTTCGGTCACGCTCCCACTCTCAATGTTGGTAGATTCATCCCACCGCCCGATCCGGACGAACCAGATACGCGGTTGACCCAAGAGCTTGAACGCCCTCGCATACAGCTCGCTGAGGCGCCCTCGATTCAGCTGGATGCGCAACACGGCGCAGGGGATCAAGGCGCTCGAATCGAGGACGTCGCAAGACAGGCGTACGCAGACTCGGACGCAAGGCCGTCTGCATACCCGCTCACAGCGAACGTCCATTCCTCGCCAACTGAGACGGGCAGCGCATGGACAGACCACCTTGAGTCACTTCATCTCCATGCAGCTAGCAAGCCCCAGAGCGAACTGGATGCACTTGCACACCGGGCTAGCAGCGCCGGGCAACCGGAGTTCCTCGATCTCCCGGAACCCGAAAGCCTCACATCTGAGCAACGAGATGCCGTGGAGTCGCCCCCCGGCTACCTGCGGGTCGTCGCAGGGCCCGGGTCGGGAAAGACGCGCGCTCTCACTGAGCGGATCCGAAACTTCGTCGCGCAGGGCTGGTTCGCTCCCAGACAGATTCTTGCTGTCACGTTCACCGTCAAAGCGGCTCAAGAAATGCGTTCGCGCCTACGAAAGCGACTGCCGGACCGCGCTCAGGGCATAACCATCAAGACCCTCCACGGCCTGGCACTCTCGATCGTTCGGCTGGATCCTCGGATGGCCGGCATGCCCGAGGCGTTTGATATCGGTTTGGACGACCATCGTAGGAATGCGATCCTCGACAAGGCTCTCAACCGGCTTCAAGCTGATCCGTCTATACCTCTCCCTCTGAAACTTCCCGAGCAGGCGCTGGTGGTCATTGCGCGGCTCAAGCACACTGCGCCATTCCGTCTCATCGAAAATGATGGCACGCCAGAGGTCCGCCTTTGTCAGGCGTTTGATGAAATCGTTCGCTCCGCTGGGGCGGTCTCGTTCGACGACCTAAGCATTGGTGCGCTTCGCTTGCTGACCAAGTCTCCGCAGCACCTGGCGGCGGTGCAGAACAGATACAGAGCTGTCTTCGTGGATGAATGCCAGGATCTCGACGCGACACAGTTTCATCTCGTCAGAAAGATTGCAGAGGGACACGGCGTTCTGACGTTCGTCGGTGATGACGACCAGTGCATCTACGGTTGGCGTGGGGCCGACCCCAAGTACCTACGAGACTTCGAAAAGCACTTTCCAGAGTCCAAGTCTATAATTCTGCAGCGGAACCACAGATCGACGAAGATTCTAGTTGAAGCGGCAAGAGCTGTGATCGACCACAACCATGACCGCATCCCCAAGAAGTTGACCGCCGCACCAGGCCGCGATGGTCCTCGCATTCGAATCCGCCGATTCGCAGAGCGGTGCAACGAAGTGTCGCGAATCATTTGCGACATCAATCGCCTCATCCAGAGCGGCGAGCGCCCCCGCAGTATCGCTGTTCTCGCCAGGAACAACGACATGATCCAAGCGGCCGTCCTTGAGGCCCGGGCTCAGGGCGTCCCCGTGCACGCAACCAATGTGTTGAGGTCCAACGCTGGGGCGGACTTGCTGAACCTCATGAAGACAGTAGGCGAGGGACCGGGCGACCGCTTCTTTCAGGCGGCGGTCAACATCGGTAGGCGCCGGATCAAGAAATCTGTCTTCAGGGAACTGGCGGAGGCGCACGACGGCGGTCTTCCGCCAGAAGATATTGAACGGCTCCTGCGAGCCTGGGCCCAATCTTCAACCGACGACAACCCAACCATCCAGGCCGTTCTGACGTTTCTTTCGTCTATCGACATGGCGCGGAGTCGGCTGCTGGAGAATAAGCCTGCCGATGTGTTATTCGAGCTTGCGACACAACTCGAACTCAAGACTCCAACGCCCGAGACGGGGGAGCGCGACGACCTGAGCGCTGCAGTATTTCTCGCGTTGGAAGTCGCCAGACGCCATGGGAACGCGGCAGGTCTAGATGCGTGGATGGACGTCATATCCGAACTCGACGAGATTCGCGTTGCGGATGAGAGCTTTGAGGAGGCCATCAGCGCGCTCACGCTTCATCGATCAAAGGGATTGGAATTTGATCACGTGTATATTATGGGCGTCCAGGGCGACATACTCCCTAACTTGCGCTATGCTGAAGCGGAGCCGACTCAAATGGAGGCCGAGCGTCGCCTTTTCTACGTCGGCATGACGCGAGCGAGGCATTCGCTCACTATATCTAATCACGCAAAACACAGAGCTGGAGATCGCGAGGGCCCTGACAGGGACGGCTTCCTTCGTGAGTTGCCCAGTCACCTCACAGATGAGGATGTCTAGATGCAGGCGATCGACTTTCACACCAAGATTGCGGGTGTCACCTTTTCGAACGACGACGGGAGCGAGAGGCAGTCGCTAATCGAAGATCTTGCTGATCAATTGGACACTTCCGGCTCCGCACCGGTGACACTCAAGCGCGATCGAGCAAACCCGCATGACGTCAACGCAATCGCTGTGCTCGACGGAGAAGGCAGGCAGCTTGGCTTCTTGCCAGCAAGGGTGTCGGCTCAAGTAGCCCCGCTCATGGACAGGGGCGTCGTTGTAAAGGTGGAGGTCGCGTGCGTTACGGGCAACGGCCTGTTGCAGAATTATGGTGTCAATATCCGCGTTTGGACAAATGGGTGACGAGCAAGGAGGTCTTACTGCTCAAGACGAATCCCGTCGAAGGCATCGCATGGACTAGAAGCGCTGCTACGAAGTTCTCGACGGCCAGCAGCGGTAGGTGAGCGGATGCGTGCTTCCGCCGTGCTCCTGTCACCGCTCGCCCCAGGCGAACTGCGCATAACTCAACTCCGCAGTGCGGAACCAGGTCTTGCTCTCGTCGCGGAAGCGGCGCCAGTGGTCGAGCAACTTCTTGTAGGTGGTGTCCTTGCCGGCGTCGGCGTCGAGGAGGGACTCGGCAGCGTCGCGGGCGGCACGCATGATCTCGGGCGAGAAGGGCCGCAACTCCACGCCTTGGTCGATCAATCGCCGCAGCGCCGGCGGATTGCGCGCGTCGTAGCGGCGCTGCATCGCGTCGTAGGCCTGCTCCGCGGCGGCTTCGAAGATCGCACGGTAGTCGGCGGGAAGCGCATTCCACGCGGTCAGATTGACGAGGAACGACAACGAGGGACCAGGCTCCCACCAGCCGGGATAGTAGTAGTGCCGCGCGATACGCCAGAAGCCGAGCTTCTCGTCGTCACTCGGTCCGACCCACTCGACGGCATCGAGAACGCCGCGCTCGAGCGCGGGATAGATCTCACGACCCGACAAGTTTTGCACGCTCACTCCGAGCGCATCCATCACGCGACCGCCGAGCCCGGGAATCCGCATGCGCAGTCCACGCAGGTCGGCGAGGGTCTCCACCGGATTGCGAAACCAGCCGCCCATCTGCGTGCCGGTGTTGCCGCAGGGAAACGAGATCACACCGAAGTCGGCGTAGACCGAGCGAACCAAGTCCAGACCGCCTGCCTCGTAGAGCCACGCCTTCTGTTGCCGCGGCGTGAGGCCGAAGGGCACGCAGGTGTCGAATGCCAAGGCCGGCGACTTGCCGATGTAGTAGTAACCTCCGGTCTGACCGATCTCCGCCGACCCGGCCTGCACCGCGTCGAGCACCTGCAGCGCCGGGACGAGTTCATCGGCCTGGTGCACACGGATACGGAATGCGCCGTCGGTCATCGCCGCGACCTTCTCCGCCAACACCACGGCAGCGCCGTAGATCGTGTCGAGCGACTGCGGAAAGCTCGAGGCGAGCCGCCACTCCACCTGCGGACGACCGGTGACCGCGCCCGCGCGTTCGGATGCCGCGCGCCCGCGCAGCGCGCCGACCGAACTGCTGCCGAGGATCCCGCAGGCACCGCCGACGAGTCCGCCGGTGAGAAACGAGCGCCGCAAAGGATCGGGACTCTGCGCGTCGTCATTCGAGCGGTCGACCATGGCGCGGAACTCTACGCCGCCCGCACCGCCGGGGACCATCCGCGATGTCGGCCCGGTCCCCGCGACACGGGCTTGCATTCCGAGGTCGTCTACCCTTCGAATCCGCCGCCATGACGAGCGCGCTCCTACGGACCGTTCTTGCCGCTTCCCTGGCCTTCGGCATCGGTTGCGGCCAGCGCCCGGCGGATCTCCCCGAGATCCCGGCCCCGGTGCGCGAGTTCCGGGCGGCGTGGGTCGCGACGGTCGCCAATATCGACTGGCCGTCACGCCCGGGACTGCCGCTGGCGAAGCAACGCGAGGAACTCGACGCGATCTTCGACGCGGCGGTGTCGTTGCGGCTCAACGCGATCGTGTTCCAGGTGCGGCCGGCCTGCGATGCGCTCTATCGGTCGAAGCTCGAGCCCTGGGCCGAGTGGCTGAGCGGTGAGCAGGGCAAGGCACCGGGCGAGAACTGGGATCCCCTCGAGCACGCGATCGCCGCAGCGCGCGCGCGCGGGCTGGAGTTGCACGCCTGGATCAACCCCTTCCGCGCGCGACATCGCGGCGCCAAGTCCGAGGTCGTCGACTCGCATCCCGCGCGCGCCTTCATGGTCCCGTACGGCGACGAACTCTGGCTCGATCCAGGCTTCGCGGAGGCACGCGATCACACGATCAAGGTGGTGGCCGACCTGTTGCGCCGCTACGAGCTCGATGGGATCCACATCGACGACTATTTCTACCCGTACCCCATCCAGGGCAAGGAGTTCCCCGACGGGCCGAGCTACCAGCGCTATCAGAAAGGCGGCGGCAAGCTCGATCGCAAGGCGTGGCGACGCAGCAACGTGGATCGCATGGTCGAGTCGATGCACAAGACGATCCACACGATTCGCCCGCACGCGCGCTTCGGGATCAGTCCTTTCGGCATCGTGCGCCCCGGGATCCCCGAGGGGATCAAGGCCGGTATCGACCAATACGACGACCTGTATGCCGACGTCGCGCTGTGGCTGCGCAACGGTTGGTGCGACTACATCGTGCCGCAGCTCTATTGGCCGATCGCGCAAACCGCGCAGAGCTACCCGGTCTTGCAGAAGTGGTGGTGCGACAACACGCCGGCGAACATGCACCTCTTCATCGGCAACTACACCTCGAAGGCCGCCGGTGGAGGCAAGGGCTGGTCGACCGAGGAACTCCTCGCACAGATCGAACTGACCCGGCGTTCGGGCAAAGCGCTGGGCAACGTGCACTTCTCGATGAAGGCGCTGCGCGACGACGTCGGCGCCGTGCGAAAGCGTTTGCGCGAGGGCCTCTATGAACGCGCGGCCTTGCCGCCGGCATGGCCGTGGCTGGATGCGAGCGCGCCGGCGCGACCGTCCATCCGGGTCAAGGAAGTCGACGGCGCACTCGAGATCCGCTGGAGCGAGGTCGAGGATGCGCGCGCGCATCCGGTCTACCTGCTGTGCGAAGACGAGTGGCTGCTGATCGAGGTCGTCGCGGCGAAGAAGCCGGGGCTGCTCGTCACCAGAGAGCAGCGCGAGAAGCTCGGGGTCAGCGCGGTGGCCGTCTCGAGCCTGGACGACACCGGCAACGAGAGTGCCCGCGCGGTGCATGCGTTGCGCTGAGGCCGCGCGGCCGCAAGTTCAGCGACGCAG